>NZ_CP044344.1:0-666424 GCF_008761635.1 Nocardioides cynanchi | reverse complement strand
ACCGCGCAGATTGCTCAGCCCGGCAGCGGCTGCCAGGTGAGGGCCGCACCCGGCCGCCCCGTGACGAAGCGGATCTGCACCGGGTCCCCGCCTCCGTCGGCTCGCTGCACCGCGGCCCGGTGGTGCTCGGCGAGGACCGCGAGCGTCGTACCGTCCGGAGACCAGGCGAGGTCCGGGGAGAATCCCGAGCACACGCAGCGGCCGTCGCCGATCAGGGCACGGAGGCGCGAGCCGTCGGGGTCCATGGTCACCACACGCAGGCGGTAGCCGGTGATCGGCGGCGGGCTGGTGGGCGGGTCGGGGGTGGCGGTCAGCACGGCCAGCCGCCGGCCGGTCGGCGACCAGCGCACGAGGAGCACCCGGGTCGCGCCGGAGTGGCCGCCCGGGTAGCGCGTCTGCAGGCCGAGCACCTCGGTCGCGTCGGTCCCGTCGGCACTGACCGTGAAGATCCCCGAGTGGCCCTGCCCGGCGTTGGCGAGGTAGGCCAGCCGGCTCGAGTCGGGCGCCCAGGTCAGCGAGAGCACGGCTCCGGCCTGGGGAGCCGGGAAGGTGGTCAGCTCTCCGCTGCCCGCGTCGACCAGGCCGAGCGCGCCGTCCTCGACCGGAGCGGCTGCGAACGACCTGCCGTCCGGTGACCAGGCGATCTGCTGGCACGAGGGGCAGGCGACCCGGTGCGAGGCTCCGGTGGCGACCCGCGTGATCCGGATCCAGCCCCGGTCGAGCACCGCGATCCGGGACCCGTCGGGCGACCAGGTCGGCGACGAGTCCGGCGTCAGCGGCGGCACGTGCAGGTCGCGCACGTGCGCGACTCCCCCACCGCCGACCCCGACCAGTACGCCGTTGGCGTGCAGGTCTGCTGCCGGCAGACCGGGACCGCGGCCGCCTCCCGTCGACGACGTACCTCCTCCGGGAAGGCCCCGGTCGGGGCCCAGTCGGCCGGGCGCCGCGGCCGGGTCGGGGTGCGACCGGACCGCCGCGACGACGATCGCCGCCCCCACGAGTACGACGCCGGTGACGGCCAGCGCCACGGCGCGCCGCCGGCGCCGGGTGCGCGGGTCAGGGGGCGGGCTCCCGACGTAGATGACGTCGGAGCCCGGCTCCTGGTACCGCACCGGCTGACGCGCCATGACCTAGATGGTTCGACGGTCGGGGACGGTTGGCAAGGGCTCAGGCCGGCAAGGTGACCAGGAACCGGCAGCCAGGCTCGTGGTTGTCGACCGCGACCTGCCCCAGGTGGGCCTCCACGATCCCCTTCACGATGGCCAGGCCGAGCCCCGCACCGGCTCCGCCGATCGGGGCGTCGAGCGCCCCGGGCGTCCGCGCCGCACTCCCCTGCCAGGCCACGTCGAAGACCCGGTGCATGTCCTCCGGTGCCATGCCGCCGCACCCGTCGGTGACCGTGAGCTCCACCCCCTCCGGCACGGCTCGCCCGTGCACCTCGACCACCCCGTCGGCCGGGGTGTGCCGGATCGCGTTCATCAGCAGGTTGGACACCACCCGCGACAGGCCGGCGGGGTCGGCGGTGACCAGGACGCCCTCGTCGACCATCCCGCCGAGGCGGACCCCCTGGGCCCGGGCCACGGAGTCGGCGCTGGCCAGCGCCTCGCTCACGACGTCGCCGAGGGCCACGGGCTGCGGGCTGAGCTTCATCACGCCCGCGTGGATCCGCGAGAGCTCGAAGAGGTCGTCGACCATCCGGACCATCCGCTCGACCTCGGCGCGCATCTGGGCGTGGTAGCGGCTCGGGTCGTCGGCCAGCCCGTCCTCCAGCGCCTCGGTCATCGCGCGGAGGCCCGCCAGCGGCGTGCGCAGGTCGTGGGAGACCCAGGAGACCAGCTCGCGTCGCGACTGCTCCAGCGCCACCTCGCGGTCCCGCGACTGCGCGAGGCGTTCGCTGGTGCGCCGCAGCTCCTCGGAGAGCTCGGCGAACTCGGCCGGCCCGCTCCGCGAAGGTGGGAAGGAGCCGTGGTCGCCGAACCGCCGTGCCTCCTCCTGGAGGTTGCGCGACCAGCCGGCGAGCGCACTGCCGACGGCCAGCGCGAAGACCAGGGCGACCAGGCCGGCGACGGTCGCGACCAGCGCGACGACACCGAGGTCGTGACGCGACAGGAACATCGCCCGGGCGGTCGCCAGCGTGCCGGCCAGCACAGCGGCCACCGCGACCGCGGCGACGCCCACGGTCAGCCAGCGCACCGAGGCGCGCCGGCCGAGCCAGAGCAGCACGCCGCCGACCACACCCACACCGCCGGACCAGGCCGCCGTGGTCCAGATGATGGTGAGCTGGTCGGAGGTCATGTCGCGGACTCCCAGCGGTAGCCCACGCCCCACACCGTCGCCAGCCGCACCGGATGGGTCGGGTCTCGCTCGATCTTCTCGCGCAGGCGGCGTACGTGCACGGTGACGGTGGACTGGTCACCGAACGACCAGCCCCAGACCTTCGCGAGCAGCTCCTCCCGCGAGAACGCCTGCCCGGGGTGGGACAGGAAGAACCGCAGCAGGTCGAACTCGCGCGCCGTCAGCGACAGCCGCTCCCCGGCCAGGCTGACCGTGTGCTCGGTCGAGTCGACCACGAGGTCGCCGTCGCTGACCGCGCCGCGGACACCGCCTCCGGCGCGTTCGCCGGCACGCCGGAGCACCGACTCGACACGGAGCACGAGCTCGCGGGGGCTGAACGGCTTGGTCACGTAGTCGTCGGCACCGTGCTCGAGCCCGACCACGCGGTCGGTCTCCGAGCCGAGAGCGGTCAGCATGATCACCGGCAGGTCGTCGCCGCCGGCCCGGATCCGCTGGCAGACCTCCAGCCCGTCGATCCCGGGCAGCATCAGGTCGAGCACCAGCAGGTCGGCCGGCTCGGCCCGCAGCAGCGACAGCGCCGCCTCGCCGTCGGCAGCCTCCTCCACGTCGTACCCCGCGGCGCGGAGGTAGGTGACCACCACCTCGCGCACGGTCACGTCGTCATCGACCACGAGCACCCTGGCCATCGTCACCTCCCGCTGACCGGCCCACCGGCCGGCGTCGTCCGCGACCGGCGTACGACGACAGCAGTATCCCGGCCAGCACCGCCACGAGCACCACGGCGACGAGGGCGAACCAGCCGAGCCAGTAGTGCCGGTCGAGCAGCGTGGGGTTGTCGGCGCGGGCGCCGAAGCGGCCGAGCTCGGGGATCGCGAGCAGGGTGGTCGGGACCAGGACGACCAGCGCGACCACCACCGGCGCCAACCGGTCGCGGGGCACGAGCCGCAGCGCCACGAAGGCGGCAGCCAGGGTCAGCCCGGCGAAGACCCCGTCGTGGAGCACCACCCCGCCCACCAGCCACTGGATCGTGTCCCAGGTGTTGGCCCAGCCGAGGTCCAGCAGCCGCAGCGCGCCGTACGCCGCCATCGCGACGCCGACCACGGCCGCGGCGACCCGCACCGACGCGGTCATGTGGTCACGTCCAGCCGGGCGACCCACTTGGTCTGGAGCACGCCGGGTCGATCCGGCGCGATCAGGCGGCAGGGGAAGCCGTGGTCCAGCGAGAGGGTCTCGCCGTGGAGCCGCAGGGCGAGCAGGGTGTGCGGGTGGTCGGAGAAGTTCGGCTCGAGCGTGCTGACCCGCTCGCCGCCGGACTCCTGGAGCGACGTGACGGTCACGTGGCTGCCGCCGGGTGCGCCGACCAGGTCGAGCAGGTGACGCACGGGGACGCCCGTCCAGGTCGCCCCGGCGCTCCAGCCCTCGACGCACGCGATCGGCAGCGACGCCGTCGTCTGTGGCATCGCCCGCAGGTCGGCGAGGGTGAGCGCGACCTGGTTGGCGCCGTACACCACCGTCAGCCGGTACGACGGGCTGGTGGCGGCCGCGACGACCTTGCGGTAGGCGGCACTGTGGTTGATCGGCACGCCGGCCGGACCGTCTCCGGAGCGCACGCCGAGCACCGAGACCCGGCGCAGCCACGGGACGGTGGCGCCCGCGGTCGCCAGCACCGCCACCCCGGTCGCGGCCCAGGTGGTGCGCAGGAGCCCGCGCCTGGTCATCACCCCGGGGCCCGCTGCCATCGTGGCGCGGTCCTGGGTCGTGCTCTCGACGTCGGCGCCGAGCGCCGCCCGGATCACCGGCAGCTTGACCGCGATGTGCACGAGCAGCGCGCCGATCGCGACCCAGGCGAGCGCGTAGTGGGTGGGCCGGAAGTTGAAGGTCCAGGGATACCACTGGGCCGCGTTGGCCAGACCTGTCGCGAGCTGGAAGATCGCGGCTGCGACCAGCACGGCGATCGACACCCGCTCCAGGCCGTGCAGGACGAGGTCGCGCCGGTCGCGCGGCGGCCGGGCGAGCAGCTTGGGGAAGACCGTCCAGAGCTTGACCAGCAGCAGGGGCACGGCGGCGGTCCCCGAGACGACGTGCAGCCCTTGGGTGACGCGGTAGCCCCAGGCCGGGCTGGTCGGGAACGCCAGCCACGGCGACGGCGTCTGGGCCCAATGGCTGACCAGACCGGTGACGAAGGCGAGCCCGAAGGCGATGCCGAGCCAGAGGCCGATCCGCGCCGTCACCGCGGGGCTCCGCAGCCACGAGGTGAAGTCCTCCTCGGCGGGCAGCCGCGGCCGCAGCCGGGTGCTCATCGTCCCCTCGTCAGGACCGCGAAGCAGCGGCCGCCCGAGCGGTGTGGCGTCGTGCGACGCAGGCCGGCCGCCGCAGCCACGGCCTCGATCGCGTCGGCGCCGACCATGGTCCACGGGAAGGAGCGGCTCCGGCCGTGCACGGTCTCGAGCCGGACCTGCCGGGTGCGGACGCCGGTGCCGTGCGGCGCGACGTCGACCACCACCCGCCCCTGGGGGGCGATCAGCTCGGCCGCGCGGGTGAGCAGGGCGACCGGGTCCCCGCCGATGCCGATGTTGCCGTCGGCGAGCAGGGCGGTCTCCCAGCGTCCCTCGCCGGGCAGCGGGCAAAAGACGTCGCGGACCAGCGCGGGGGCTCCGCGGTCGCGGCTCTGGCGGACGGCCTCGCCGACCACGTCGATGCCCAGCACGGCCTCCCCGCGCCGGGCCAGGGCCTCGGTGAGCCGGCCGGGTCCGCAGCCGATGTCGAGGGTCGCGCCGGTGCAGTGCTCCAGCAGGGCGTGGTCATCGGCGTCCGCGGCGCGCCGCCACGCCTCGACGGGCAGGCTCCGGGGCGCCCGGTCGGCCTCCCAGACCGTGCAGGCGTGGCCGCGCAGCGCGGAGGCGAACACGTGCGCCGCCGAGGTCTCCGGCATGACCGTCATCGACCCACCTCGCGCCAGGTCCGCAGGAAGTGGCCGTCGGTGAGCCCGGCGGCCACGAGCCGGGCGTCGGCGACCTCGTCGACGTCGGTCAGCTCGGCCGCCAGCCGGACCGTCTGGCCCACGGCCTCGAGCGCCTCGCGGGTCCGGAGGCCGGTGTCGTCGCGCGACATCGGCACCTCGGCCAGCACGGATCCCGCGGCGGGATCGCTGAGCGCCAGCACCCACCAGCCACCGTCGGTGGCCGGTCCGAGCACGGCGTCACCGTCGGCCGCCGCGTCGCGAACGGCGTGCAGGTGCGCGACGGTGACCTGCGGCGTGTCCATGCTCAGCTGCAGGGTGGCGCCGGGGCCGGCGGCGTCGAGGTGCGCGGCGGCCAGCCGTTCGCCGAGACCCGACCCGCGCTGGGGATGGACGGTCCACCCGGCCAGCTGCGCGCGGATCAGCTCACCCTGGCAGGCCTCCGCCAGGTCGCCGTCCAGCGCGAGGTGGCAGTCGTCGAACGCCTCGGCGCAAACCGCCATCGTGTCCAGCAGCGCCGCCGCCGCCAGCCGCGCCGCGACCTCCATGCCGAGGTGGACGCCCAGACGGGTCTTCACGGTGCCGGGCACGGGTGCCTTGGCCATCACCAGCGCCCTCACGAGGTCTCGACCTCGGCGGTGGCCAGCACCTTCCAGAAGTCGCGGGCGGTGCGCGTCGTCCCGCGCAGCGAGCCGCTCACCTTGGAGGTCGTGCCGGCGGCCCGCGGCCGGTAGCTCACGTCGTACTCCGTGAGCCGCCAGCCGGCCAGCGTGGCCTTGCGGAGCAGCTCGAGCGGGTAGCCGAAGCGACGGTCCGCGACCGCGAGGTCGAGCAGGTCCCGGCGCCGGCACACCCGCATCGGGGCCAGGTCGTGAACCGGGAAGCCGACCGAGCGGCGCAGCCACCAGACCACGGCTGCGTTGCCGGCCCGGGCGTGCCAGGGCCAGACGCCGCGGGCGACGGGCCGGCGTCGGCCCAGGGCCAGGTCGCAGCGGCCGGAGGTGACTGCGGCCAGCAGCTGCGGGAGCTCGGCCGGGTCGAACGAGCCGTCACCGTCCATCACCGCGACCCACTCCGAGGTCGCCGCCTCGACGCCGGCGTGGACGGCGGCGCCGTACCCCGGCCTCGGCTCGGTGACCACACGTGCGCCGCACGCCCGGGCGACCCCGGCGGTGCCGTCGGTGGAGCCGTTGTCGACCACGATCACCGCGAAGCCGTGCGGGACCTCGGCGAGCAGCGCCGGCAGCGCCCCTGCCTCGTCGCGGCAGGGCAGCACCAGGTCGCAGACAGCGGACTCCTCCATGGGGTTCACCGTAGGAGTTCGGAAGCACGGACCGGGGCGGATGGCGCCTTACGGAGTCCTGACGTCCGCCGGGTCCACCCGTCCGTACGCCGTGTCGGCGCCCGCAGCGCCCTAGCCTTGCCATGTGCCGGCCACCCGCTCCTCCCGTGCGGCCTGGGCGGGGCTGGCGATCGCGGTGCTGCTGGTCGCCGCCGCGGTCGTGGTGCCGCCGCTGGGGCACTGGAAGGTGCAGGCCAGCCTGCACACGCTGCGACCCTTCGCGCCGCTCGCGGGCTGGGTCGACCCTCGCGTCGGCCCCGGCACACCGTTCGCCGTGCTCCTGGCGGCGCTCGGGGTGATCTGGGGGTTCGGCCTCGCCCGGCGCCTGGCCTGGCGGCCGCTGCTCGTCACGACGTACGTCGTCACCGCCGCCTGGACCCTGTCGCTGGCGTTCGTCGACGGCTCGTCCGGGCTGACCAGCGAGATCGTGAACCGCAACGAATACCTCCTGACCGCCCGCCAGGTCCACGACGTACCCGCGCTCCTGGCGGGTTTCGTGGCCCGGATCCCGGCCGGCGTACCGGGCAGCTGGCCGACCCACGTCGCCGGGCACCCACCTGGCGCGCTGCTGCTGTTCGTCGGTCTGGTGCACCTCGGTCTGGGCAGCGCCTTCGCGGCCGCCCTCGTGGTCACCCTGCTCGGGTGTACGACACCGGTCGCGGTGCTGGTCGCGCTCCGACGGCTCGGGGCCGAGGACGTCGGACGACGGGTCGCCCCGTTCCTCGTGCTGGCCCCGGCGGCGATCTGGGTCGGGGTCTCGGCGGACGGGGTCTTCGCGGCCGTGGCCGCCTGGGGGCTGGTGGCGGTGGCGTACGCCGCCACCTCGGCGCGTCGCGGGCCGGCCACGGTCTGGGCCCTGGTGGGTGGTCTGCTGCTCGGCTGCTGCCTGCTGCTGTCCTACGGCCTCCTGCTGCTCGCGCCGTTGGTGCTCGCGGTGCTCCTCGTCACGCGACGCTGGTCGCCGCTCCCGGCGATCGCGGTCGGAGCCGCCGTCCCGGTCCTGGTCATGGCCGCTCTCGGCTTCCGGCTGTGGGCCGCGTACCCGGTGCTGAACGACCGTTACTGGGCCGGCATCGCCGCGGGCCGACCGGCGGCGTACTGGTTCTGGGGCGACCTCGCCGCACTGGTGATCAGCGCCGGCCCCGCCCTGGGTGCCGGCCTCGGCTCACTCCTCGCGGCCGGTCGGCGCTCGCCGCGCGTCGTGCGGATCATGGTCGCGGCCGCCGCCGCGTCGGTCCTGCTCGCGGACGCCTCGCGGATGAGCAAGGCCGAGGTCGAGCGGATCTGGCTGCCGTTCGTGCCGTGGCTGCTGCTGGTCACCACCTGCCTGCCCGAGCGCTGGCGACGGCCGATGCTCGCGCTCCAGGTCGTGATGGCGCTGCTGGTGCAGCACCTCGTGCTCACGAACTGGTGATCAGGCGCGCAACGGGTCGGTGGCGAACCGGGCCAGTCCGTCGGTCGGTGGCACGGCCGCCCGGAAGCCGAGGTCCGCAGCCGCCCGCGCCGGCGAGGCGACGATGTGCCGGACGTCCCCGAGGCGGTACTCCCCCGTCACCTCGGGTTCGGGGCCGCTGCTCGCGGCCGCGACCAAGCGGGCGACCTCGAGGATCGAGACCGGGAGCCCCGAGCAGACGTTGTACGCCGCGACCGCACCTGGAGGTGCCGCGACCACCGCGTCGAGGGCGAGCAGGTTGGCCCGGGCGACGTCGTCGACGTGCACGAAGTCGCGCATCTGGCCGCCGTCCTCGAAGACCCGCGGCGCCACTCCCCGCTCCAGCGAGGAGCGGAACATCGCCGCCACCCCGGAGTACGGCGTGTCCCGCGGCATGCCGGGGCCGTAGACGTTGTGGTAGCGCAGGGCGACCACCGAGCCCCCCGCCTGCCGGGCCCAGGCGGACGCGTAGTGCTCCTGGGCGAGCTTGCTGGCCGCGTAGCTGCTGCGCGGGTCGAGCCGGGCACCCTCGTCGACGAGGTCCCAGCCGAGCGGCTCGCCACCGACCGGGCAGATGTTGTCGAAGCTTCCGGCCCGCAGGTCCGCCTCGGCCCGCGGTCCGGGCACCTGGGGGCCGTGCGTGGCGCACGAGTAGCGCCCCTCGCCGTACACCACCATCGAGGAGGCGAGCACCAGCCGGCCGACGCCGGCCTCGTGCAGGGCGGCGAGGAGCGCCGCGGTGCCGAGGTCGTTGTGCGAGGCGTACGACGGGAGGTCGGCCACCCGGACGCCCAGCCCGACCAGGGCCGCCTGGTGGCAGACGGCGTCGACGCCGGTGATCAGCTCGGTCCAGGCCGGGGCGTCGCGGACGTCGAGGCGGTGGGTGCCGGGCGGGGTGTCGACGCTGCCGTGCGCGTCGGCGAGCATCAGGTCCACCCGGACCACCTCGTCGCCACGAGCGGTCAGGGCGCGGTCGATGGCCGAGCCGATGAAGCCGGCTGAGCCGGTGAGCAGGACCTTCACGGGATCTCGTAGGTGAGCTCGATGCCGTCGGCCCAGGTGTGGCAGCTGCACCCGTCGGGGTCGGGAAGGTCGGCGATCACCCCGGCCAGCAGGGCCTTGAGCCGCTCGGTGTTGGCTGCGAACAGCGCGAACACCTCCTCCTGCCGGACGCCCGCGCCGCCTTCGACGCCGGCGTCCATGTCGGTGACCAGCGCGATCGCGCCCAGGCACATCCGCAGCTCCCGGGCCAGGGCGGCCTCCGGGGCACCCGTCATGTTGATCAGCGACCATCCGCGCGAGGCGTAGTCCTGGGACTCGGCGCGGGTCGAGAACCGAGGGCCGTCGATGACGACCATCGTGCCCCCGTGGCTCACGCCCTCGGCGCCGGCCAGCGCCCGAGAGAGCCGCGGGCAGTAGGGATCGGCGAACGGCAGGTGCACCGCGCCGTGCTCGACGTAGGTGCGTGCGCGACCGGAGGTGCGGTCGACCAGCTGGTCGGGCACCACGAGGTCACCCGGCGCGACCTCGGCCCGCAGGCCACCGACCGCGTACGGGGCGAGCACCTGGCGCACGCCTAGCGACCGCAGTGCCCAGAGGTTGGCCCGGTAGTCGACCAGGTGCGGCGGGAGCTCGTGATGCCGGCCGTGCCGGGGCAGGAACGCGACTCGGCGCCCGCCGACCTCTCCGACGGCGACCGGCGCCGAGGGCTCGCCGTACGGCGTCTCGACCGGCACCTGCACCGCGTCGTCGATGAAGGAGTAGAAGCCGCTGCCGCCGATCACGGCCACGTCTGCGCGAGGGGTCACGGCGGTCAACCTAACGCGAGCCGTGTCAGGCTGAGTGCCACCAGTCCCGTCCCCCCGGAGATCTCATGCGCCTCTCGAGCCTGTGGGCCGCCCTCGCCGCGCTGGTCCTGGCCCTGCCGGTCGTGGCCCACGCCGCCCCTCCTCCCCACCCACGTGCGACCCAGGTCGCGCCGCGCTCGGACCGCTGGGAGGCCCGGGTGCTGGAGCTGACCAACCGCCGCCGCGCCGCGCACGGCCGCTCGCCGCTGAAGGCGGCTGCCTGCCCCGACGGGTTCGCCGAGCCGTGGACCCGGCACCTGGCCACCCAGCAGGTCCTGGAGCACCAGGACCTCACGCCGATGCTGTCGTGCCCCCACACCTCGGCCGCCGGCGAGAACATCGCCTACGGCTACGAGACCCCGCGGGCGCTGGTCAGCGCGTGGATGCACTCCGCCGGCCACCGGGCCAACATCCTCAGCCCGGACTTCCACCGGATCGGCATCGCGGGCTGGCGGGCGACCAGCGGCCAGACCTACGCCACCCAGGACTTCGTCGGCTGACGCTGGTCAGGTCATCGGCTAGGTCAGCAACAGGGTTTCGAGACGACGGCGTACGACGAGCAGGCCGAGCAAGCCCATCGCGACGAGGTAGACTACCGACACCCCGGACTCCCAGGTGATCACCCCGGTGGTCAGCTCCCTGCAGAGCACCACCCCGCGGTAGAGCGGGGTCGCCTCGACCACCCAGCGAAGCACCCCGTGGAACGCCGTGACCGGGAAGAACGTGCCCGAGAACAGGAACAGCGGGAGCTGGACCAGGAGCACCTTGTCGAAGTCCTGCCAGGAGGTCATGTAGGTGGTCAGCCCCATGCAGACGGCGCTGAACGCGAAGCCGATCAGCAGCGTGGCCGGGAACGCCAGCACCGCCCACCACGAGTGCACCAAACCCAGCGCCCACATCACCAGCAGGAACGCGACGGAGTACGACGCGCCCCGCAGCTGGCCCCAGATGATCTCGCCCCGGGCGATGTCGGAGGTCGTCAGCGGCGTGGCCAGCATCTGGTCGTAGAGCTTCTCGTACTTCAGCTTGAAGAAGACGTTGAAGGTCGAGTCCATCAGCGCGCCGTTGAACGCCGAGGCGGCGAGCATGCCGGGCGCCACGAACTCGGCGTAGGGGATCGTGTGGCCGCCGACCTCGAAGGAGTGGATCAGCTTGCCGACCCCGATCCCGATCGAGAACAGGTAGAAGACCGGCTCCAGGAAGCCGGTCACGAAGAGCTTCCACTGCCGCCGGTAGGTGACGTAGTTGCGCAGGACCAGCAGGCCGGTCCCCTCCCACGGGCGCAGCGGCGAGGAGTGGGGCGACGACTCGGCCGGCGACTGGGCCGGCACGGACGCGGCGCTCACGTGGCCATCCTCCGCTCGAGCATCCGGATCGCCAGCCACCAGCCGCTGACCAGCACCACGACGAGCACCACGACGTTGACCAGCGCGGTCGAGCCGTCGACCCGGTCGAGGCAGAGCATCCGGGTGAGGTTCACGCCGTGCCACAGCGGCGTCACCTTCGCGACCCCCTCGAGCACGGTGCCGAGGTTGCTGACCGGGAAGAACGACCCGGAGAACAGGAACAGCGGCACCAGCCCCAGCCGGTAGATCAGCCCGAAGGCGTCGGGGCCGTCGATGAAGGCGCTGAACGCGAAAGTCCACGTGCCGAACGCCATCCCGACGAGCATCGTCGAGAGCCAGGCGAGGACCGGACCCCACCAGGTCGCGAACACCCCGAACGGCGCCATCACCAGGAAGTAGACGCCGCAGGTCGAGCCGACCCGGAACAGCGTGAACACCAGCATCGCGTTGGCGAGGTCGCGGACCTCCAACGGGCTGGCCATCTGCGCCCAGAAGCTCTTGTGCCACTTGATCGCAGCCATCACCGGGTAGGTCGTCTCGGAGACCGCCGTCTGCATCGCCTGGGCCGCGATCAGCCCGGGCACGATGAAGGCGAGGTACGACGTCGCGCCCTCGAGCCGGCCGGGTGAGACGTGGACGAACGTGCCGAGGAGGACTCCCATGGCCAGCACGTAGAGCAGCGGCGCAACGAACGAGCTGATCACCGACGACTTCCAGGTGCGCCGGTAGACCGTCCAGAAGTAGTCGAACTGACGGGCGGTCCCCTGCCACGGCGAGAGCCGGCGGTCGTCGCGGACGATCTCGGTGGTCGCCATCAGTCGACCAGCGTCCGGCCGGTCAGCCGCAGGAACACGTCTTCCAGCGTCGAGCGGCGCACCAGCGTGGCGACCGGCCGGAGCCCGCGCTCGTGGACCTGCTCGAGGACCCGCTCGCCGTTGTCGCTGTAGACCAGGAGCCGGTCGGGCAGCACCTCGACCCGGTCGCCGAGATCGGCGATCTTCTCGGCCGTCGCGTCGTGGTCGCCCACCGGGAAGCGCAGCTCGGCGACCTCGCGGGTGGAGTGCTCGCGGATCAAGTCGAGCGGCGAGCCCTCGGCTGCGATGACACCGCGGTCCATCACCACGAGCCGGTCGCAGAGCTGCTCCGCCTCGTCCATGTAGTGGGTGGTGATCACCAGCGTCACGCCCTGCTGCTTGAGCCGGAACAGGCGGTCCCAGAGCACGTGCCGGGCCTGGGGGTCCAGCCCCGTCGTGGGCTCGTCGAGGAGCAGGATCTCGGGCCGGTTGATCAGGGAGCGGGCGATCGTGAGCCGGCGCTTCATGCCGCCGGAGAGGCCCTCGACCTTCGACGAGCGCTTCTCGGTGAGCTGGACGAAGTCGAGCAGCTCCTCGGCCCGCTCCCGCACCTCACGCTTGGGGATGCCGAAGTAGCGGCCGTAGATGTAGAGGTTGTCGAAGACGTTGAGCTCGTTGTCGAGGGTGTCCTCCTGCGGGCACACACCGAGACGCGAGCGGATCGCCGGGCCGTGCTCGGCCGGGTCCATCCCGAGGATCCGCAGCTCTCCCCCGCTGACCGGCGAGACCGCGGCGATCATCCGCATCGTCGAGGACTTGCCCGCGCCGTTGGGGCCGAGGAAGCCGAACGCCTCGCCCCGTCGTACGTCGATGTCGATGCCCTTGACCGCCTCGACGACCTCGCCGGACTTGGCCGTGAACGACTTGCGCAGGTCGCGGGCCCGGATCATCGCTTCGCTGGACACACGCCCGACCCTAGGCACGACCACCGACAGGAGGACAATCCTCTGTGGCACCGCCAAACCTCGGGACCCGGTCGTGCGTCCTCGGGAGTGTGAGCATGCAGTCGACCGGGCCGGCTGTACTCGAGCGTCGACGCGTTGCACTGGACGGCCACCCCCTGACGCCTACGGTGGGCTCATGGATCGTCGCCACGCCCGCTCCGGATCGCCGTTCGAGGACACGATCGGCTTCAGCCGGGGGGTCCGGGTCGGCAACACCGTCGCCGTCGCGGGCACGACGCCGGTCTGGCCGGACGGGCAGGTCGACCCCGACCCGGCGGTGCAGGCGCGACGGTGCTGGGAGATCGCGCTGACCGCGCTCGACGAGCTCGGTGGACGGGCCGAGGACGTGATCCGCACCCGGCAGTACGTCGTCACCGCCGACATCGCGGACGCCGTCGGGGCCGTGCACGGCGACGTGTTCGGCGACGTGCGACCCGCCAGCACGATGATCGTGATCGCCGGGCTGCTCGACCCGCGCTGGCTCGTCGAGGTCGAGCTGGACGCGATCGTCGGCTGAGGGTGCAGTGAGGCTGGGTGAGGCAGGGTCACGCGACCAGCTCGACGGGGTAGCGCAGGTCCAGCCGCAAGGCCTCCCGCCCCGGCATCGGCGGAGCTCCGGACCGGTAGGCCCTGCCGCCGGGTGTGACCCCCTCGACGGTGTGCCTGGCGCCGGGTGACGGTCCGGCCCGCCAACCGCGAGCCTCCTTGGCGTAGTTGCACGCCTCGCAGAGTCCCTGACCGTTGACCACGCTGGTCATGCCGTCGCCGGAGACCGGGACCACATGGTCGTGGTGCCGGATCGGCGCGCCGCACCACGGCGTGCGGCAGAGCTGGTCCGGAGGTCGATCAGCAGCGCGAGTGCCGGCGTGAAGCAGCGGGACGTCGAGTCGCGGCCACCAGTGCCCCGGACTCCGGCTTCACATAGAGGCGACGGAGCTCGGCCAGGCCCGCCTCGGCAGCGGTCGTGACGAGCTCGCGGGCCAGCTCGGCCGGGATCGGCCCGAACCCGTCGAGGTGGCCGGCGTCCTCCGCGGTGCCGAACAGCACGTCGTCGGCCACCACCACGTGGGCGAGGACCCGAGGCACGGTCACCTGTCCGGTTCCGAGCAGCCGCTCGACCAGCGTGTCGGCCATCAGCTGGCCGCGGCTGCGGTCGTCGCCCGCCGCCCGCAAGGAGTCGACGCGCTCAGCGAGGCTGCGCAGGACGGCGACGCCCTGCGCCGCGGGAAGCTCGGCGGACAACCGCGACATCACGTCGGGAGCCGGCCGCAGGGTCACCCGACGCTGCGCCTCGGCGACCCGGCGCCGGGTCACCCAGGACTCGGCGTCGAGCGCGTAGGCGTGACGGCGTACGGCATCCCCAGCTCACGGTCACCCAGGAGCTCCAGCGCCCCGACGTCTCCGGCCACCCGGCGGTCCACCTCGCGCCGGTCGGCGCGCGAGAGGCAGGCTGTCTCGCGAGCCAGGATGGTGGCTCGCCACTCGCTGACCCGTCCTGCTCGCAGCGCGGCCCGCGTGTGCGGCATCTCGGTGGCCAGGACCTTGCCGAGGCCGAGGTGCTGCTGCCCGCGGTGCGGCGACTCGCAGCGCGCGAGGGCGATCTCGTGAGCGACCCCCTGGCCCTGCCGGGACTCGGGCACGCCACGCTCGGCAGCCCGTGCCCGCATCGAGGCGTCGACCTCCACCGAGAGCGCGGCCTGGAGCCCCGCAGCGGCGTTCTTCAGGTGCTCCAGAGCGGTGATCAGGTCGAGCCGGGCTCCGTCCTGCGCAGGGCCCGGCGCCGTCGCCACCGCGGCCACCCATCGCTCCACCACGGCAGGGTCGAGCTCCGGAGCCCCCCGAGGGGATCGTGCGGAAGTCGATGACTCGAACATGTGTTCGATTCTACGCCCGCCCACCGACCGTGTCGAGAGGTTGTGGAGCGCTGCGGAAGAAGCCTGCCGCCTCACGGACTCGTGGCGGACCCCAGCAGATAACCCCGTGGCTACGCGAGCGGCGAGCGGTCACGAAGGGGTCGTTAACCCCTGGGCTCCAGGCCATCGGGTCGTTGCTGAACGCGAGTCCAGGGAGACCAGCACCGTGAACCTGTGGGCCCCCTCCAGCTCTCCAGGTGGTACGACGTCATCCGGCCCGCGCCGATCCGGGGCGCGGCCCGGTGGCTCGTGATCCAGTGGTCCGGCCCCTCCCCAAGACGCACCTCCGACGCACCTGAGACGCACGTGAGCGCCCGTCAGCTGCGACTAGGCCAGCTCGTCACGACGCCGGGTCAGGTAGGCGATCTCGGCGGTGTTGCCCGCCAGCTCGATGGCCCGGTCGTAGGCCGCCCGCGACTCGGCGGTGCGCCCCAGCCGGCGCAGGAGGTCGGCCCGGGTGACGTGGTAGGCGTGGTAGCCGTCCAACGAGGCTCCGAGCCGGTCCACGGAGGCCAGGGCCACCTGCGGGCCGTCGAGCTCGGCGACCGCCACGGCCCGGTTCAGGGCGACGATCGGCGACGGATCGAGGCGGACCAGCTGGTCGTAGAGGGCCACGATCTGGCCCCAGTCGGTGGCCCGCGCCTCGGGGGTCGAGGTGTGGACGGCGTTGATCGCGGCCAGGATCTGGTAGCGCCCCGGTGGCGCGCCACTGGCCAGTCGTTCGCGCACCAGCCGGTGGCCCTCGGCGACCAGCCCGGCGTCCCAGGAACCCCGGTCCTGCTCCCCGAGGGTGACCAGGTCGCCGGTCGCCGAGAAGCGGGCCTTGCGGCGCGCCTCGATCAGGAGCATCAGCGCGAGCAGGCCGGCCGCCTCGCCGTCGTCCGGGAGGAGGCTGCGGACCAGTCGGGTGAGCCGGATCGCCTCCTCGCTCAGGTCGCGTCGGACCGGCTCGGAGTCGGGGCCGGTGGCCAGGTAGGCCTCGTTGAACACCAGGAAGAGCACGGCCAGCACACCCGACACCCGGCTCGGGAGGTCCTCGGCGGACGGCACCCGGTAGGGGATCCCGGCCGCCTTGATCTTGGCCTTCGCGCGGGTGATCCGCTGCCCCATGGTGGTCTCCGGCACCAGGAACGCCCGGGAGATCTCGGGCACGGTCAGGCCACCGACCATGCGCAGCGTCAGCGCCACCCGGGTCTCCATGGCCAGCGCCGGGTGGCAGCAGGTGAAGATCAGCCGCAGCCGCTCGTCCTCGATCGCCCCGAGCGGCTCGGGCGGGCTGTCGTCGTACGACATCACGGCCTCCCTGTGCTTGTCGTCGCGCTTGCTCTCGCGACGGATCCGGTCGATGGCCTTGCGGTTGGCGGTGGTGGTCAGCCAGGCGCCGGGGTTGGGGGGTACGCCGTCGGTCGGCCACCGCAGGACCGCGGTGGCGAAGGCCTCCGCCGCCGCCTCCTCGGCGATGTCGAGGTCCCGGAACCGCCGGGTCAAGGAGGCCACCACCCGCGCCCACTCCTGGTGGTGGGCCTCGGTGATCGCTTCCCGGACGTCGACGTCGTTCATCTGTCGATCATCTCCTGTGTCGGGTGGCCGTCCTGCGCCGCTCACCCCTCCGACGAACGGCCCGACCCGGATCCGACACCTCTCGCCGGATTCCTCCCGGGCCGGGTGTCGGTGGCGTAGGTCAAGATGGTCGGGTGCCGCCGGACCCCGCCTCCGCACTGGAGCAGTTCAGTGCGCCGACCCGGGAATGGTTCGGCGCGGCGTTCGCCGAGCCCACGCCGGCCCAGACCGGGGCTTGGCAGGCGATCGCGCAGGGCCGCCACGCCCTCGTCGTCGCCCCGACCGGGTCGGGCAAGACGCTGTCGGCGTTCCTCTGGGCGATCGACCGGCTGCTCACCGAGCCGCGGGCCGAGCGTGGCACCCGCGTCCTCTACGTGTCCCCGCTCAAGGCGCTGGCGGTCGACGTCGAGCGCAACCTGCGCTCGCCGCTGATCGGGATCCGCCAGACCGGTGAGCGGCTCGGCGAGCGACTGCCCGAGGTCAGCGTCGGCATCCGTTCGGGCGACACCCCGGCCGCCGAGCGACGGACCCTCGCCCGCACTCCTCCCGACATCCTGATCACCACCCCGGAGTCGCTGTTCCTGATGCTGACCAGCCAGGCGCGCGAGAGCCTCCGGCACGTCGAGACGGTGATCGTCGACGAGGTGCACGCCGTCGCCGGCACCAAGCGCGGCGCCCACCTCGGCCTGAGCCTCGAGCGGCTCGACGCCCTGCTGCCGCGACCGGTCCAGCGGATCGGGCTGTCGGCCACCGTACGACCCCTCGACGAGGTCGCCCGGTTCCTCGGGGGCAGCGCGGCCGTGGAGATCGTGGCGCCTCCCGCGGTCAAGCAGTGGGACCTGAAGGTCGTCGTGCCGGTCGAAGACATGACCGCACCCGCGCCGTACGACGACTCCGGCGACGAGGACGCCGACAACCGCGCCGCCGCCTCGATCTGGCCCCATGTGGAGAACCACGTCGTCGACCTCGTCGAGCAGCACAGCTCGACCATCGTCTTCGCCAACTCCCGGCGGCTGGCCGAGCGGCTGACCGCACGCCTCAACGAGATCGCCGCCGAGCGGGCGGGGGTCGACCCGGAGGGTCCCGACTCCGCTCGACCACCGGAGGGTCCGCCCGCGCAGGTGATGGCGCAGTCCGGTGCCTCCTCGGGGGCCGCCCCGGTGATCGCCAAGGCCCACCACGGCTCGGTCTCCAAGGAGCAGCGCGCCCTGATCGAGGACGACCTCAAGCGCGGTCGGCTGCCCTGCGTGGTGGCCACCAGCAGCCTGGAGCTCGGCATCGACATGGGTGCGGTCGACCTGGTGATCCAGATCGAGTCCCCACCCAGCGTGGCCAGCGCGCTCCAACGCGTCGGCCGGGCCGGCCACCAGGTCGGCGAGACCAGCAGGGGGGTGCTGTTCCCCAAGCATCGGGGCGACCTGGCCCAGACCGCCGTCGCGGTGGAGCGGATGCGATCGGGCCTGATCGAGTCGATGCGGGTCCCGACCAACCCGCTCGACGTGCTGGCCCAGCAGGTCGTGGCGATGGTGGCCATGGAGGCGTGGTCGGTCGACGACCTCTACGACCTCGCGCGCCGCTCCGCGTCGTACACCCAGCTGCCGCGGGGCGCCTTCGACGCGACCCTTGACCTGCTGGCCGGGCGCTACCCGAGCGACGAGTTCGCCGAGCTGCGACCCCGCGTCGTCTGGGACCGCGTGACCGGCCAGCTCACCGGCCGCCCCGGCGCCCAGCGGCTCGCCGTCACCAGTGGCGGAACGATCCCCGACCGCGGTCTGTTCGGGGTCTTCCTGGTCGGAGGCGAGGGCCCGGGCCGGCGGGTCGGCGAGCTCGACGAGGAGATGGTCTACGAGTCTCGGGTCGGCGACGTGTTCGCGCTGGGCGCGACCTCGTGGCGGATCGAGGACATCACCCACGACCGCGTGCTGGTCACCCCCGCGCCGGGCGTGCCGGGGCGACTGCCGTTCTGGAAGGGCGACGCCCTCGGGCGGCCCGCCGAGCTCGGCGAGGCGATCGGCGCCTTCACCCGCGAGCTCGGCGCCACCACCCGCGAGGCTGCGATGAGGCAGGCGGAGGAGCGTGGTCTCGACCCGTGGGCCGCCGGCAACCTGGTCGGCTACGTCCACGAGCAGGTCGAGGCCACCGGGGTCCTGCCCAGCGACCGCACGCTCGTCGTCGAGAAGTTCCGCGACGAGCTCGGCGACTGGCGCCTCGTCGTCCACTCGCCGTACGGCACCCCCGTGCACGCGCCGTGGGCGCTGGCGATCAACGCCCGCCTGCGCGAGAGGTACGGCGTGGACGGCCAGGCGATCGCCTCCGACGACGGCATCGTGATCCGGATCCCCGACACCGACGCCGAGCCGCCGACCGGTGAGGTGATCGCCTTCGAGCCCGACGAGATCGAGGGCCTGGTCACCCAGGAGGTCGGCGGTTCGGCGCTGTTCGCCTCGCGCTTCCGTGAGTGCGCGGCTCGCGCCCTGCTGCTCCCCCGCCGCGACCCCGGCCGCCGCTCGCCGCTGTGGCAGCAGCGGCAGCGCAGCGCGGCGCTGCTCGAGGTCGCCTCGAAGTACCCCTCGTTCCCGATCGTGCTCGAGGCGGTCCGCGAGTGCCTCCAGGACGTCTACGACCTGCCCGCGCTGGTCGGCCTGATGCGGCGCGTCCAGCGCCGCGAGGTCGGCATCCACGACGTCGACACCCACCAGCCGTCGCCGTACGCCCGGAGCCTGCTGTTCGGCTATGTCGCGCAGTTCGTCTACGAGGGCGACTCCCCCATCGCCGAGCGCCGCGCCGCCGCATTGGCCCTCGACCAGGGGCTGCTGGCCGAGCTCCTGGGGCGCGCCGAGCTGCGCGAGCTGCTCGACCCCGACGTGCTCGCCGAGATCGAGGCGACCCTTCAGCGCACCGACCCCGAACGACGTGCGCGCGACGCCGAGGGCGTGGCCGACCTGCTGCGCTGGCTCGGCCCGCTCAGCACCGACGAGGTCGCGGCGCGCAGCGTCGACGGCCACGACGTCGCGGGCTCGCTCGCGACCCTGGCCGACGCCCGCCGTGCGGTCGCGGTGCGGATGGCCGGCGAGCAGCGCTGGGCCGCGATCGAGGACGTCGGCCGACTGCGCGACGGGCTGGGCACCCCGGTCCCACCCGGCGTGCCGGACGCCTTCACCGAGCCCGTCGACGACCCATTGGCCGACCTGGTCAGCCGGTTCGCACGCACCCACGGTCCGTTCACCGTCGCCGACGTCGCGGCCCGGCTCGGTCTCGGCGCCGCCGTCGCCCGGCACACCCTGCAACGCCTGGGCGGTCAGGGCCGCGTGCTCGAGGGCGAGTTCCGGCCGTCCGGCTCCGGCGCGGAGTGGTGCGACGCCGAGGTGCTGCGGATGCTGCGCCGGCGGTCGCTGGCGCGCCTGAGGCAGGAGGTCGAGCCGGTCGAGCCGGCGGCGATGGGCCGGTTCCTGCTGGCCTGGCAGCACGTGCACCGCGCCCAGCGCGGACGACCTCGCGGCGTCGACGGGGTCCTCCAGGTCGTCGACCAGCTCTCCGGCTACCCCGCACCGGCCTCGGCCTGGGAGTCGCTGATCCTCCCGGCCCGGGTCGCGGACTACGAGCCGGCCCTGCTCGACGAGCTGACGGCCTCTGGCGAGGTGACCTGGGTCGGCCACGCCGCGCTGCCCGGCAGCGACGGCTGGGTGTCCCTCCACCTCGGCGACCAGGCCCCGCTGACCCTGCCGCACCTGGATCCTCTCGAGCACTCCGAGCTCGGCCAGGCCGTGCTCGACGCCCTGGCACCCGGCGGCGGCTGGTTCTTCCGCCAGCTGGCGACCGCCACGGGCGCGACCGACCGGCTGCTCCAGACCGCCCTGTGGGACCTGGTCTGGTCGGGCCGGGTCACCAACGACACGTTCGCTCCCCTGCGCGCGCTCACCGGCGCGGGCGGCGGCAGCCACCGGGCCCGCCGTACCCCACCGCGGGCCCGCGCCTCCCGGCCCCTGCGAGCGGTGGGTCGTTCGGCGCCTCCGCCCACCTCGGGCCGGTGGGCCCTGCTTCCCGAGCGCGACCTGGACCCCACCCGCCGCGCCCACGCGACCGCCGAGCGGATGCTGGAGCGCCACGGGGTCGTAACCCGCGGTGCCGTGGTCTCCGAGCGCACCGTCGGAGGCTTCGCGGCGGTCTACAAGGTGCTGTCGGCCTTCGAGGACTCCGGGCGGTGCCGCCGCGGCTACTTCGTGGAGGGTCTGGGGGCCGCGCAGTTCGGGACCGCCGGGGCCGTCGACCGGCTGCGGACGTTCACCGACCTGCCGGGTGCCGGCGACTCCGACGGGAAGCCGGCCGCGGTGACCCTCGCGGCGACCGACCCGGCCAACCCCTTCGGCGCCGCCCTGCCCTGGCCCGATCGCGACACCGCAGGAGGCCACCGGCCGGGTCGGAAGGCCGGCGCCCTGGTCGTGCTCGTGGACGGCGCGCTCACGCTCTACGTCGAGCGTGGCGGCAAGACCCTGCTCACCTGGACCGACGACGCCGCGCTGCTCGGCCCGGCTGCCCAGTCGCTGTCCGAGGCCGGGCGCCGCGGGGCACTCGGCCGGATGACCGTCGAGCGCGCGGACGGCGAGCAGATCCTCGGGGGCGGCTCCACCCCGCTGCGCGAGGCGCTCGACGCGGCCGGCTTCGTCTCGACCCCGAGGGGGCTGAGGCTCCGTGCCTGAGGGTGACACCGTCTGGCGCACGGCGCAGCGCCTCGACCGGGCGCTCAAGGGTCAGGTGCTTACCGCCAGCGACGTCCGGGTCCCGGCGTTCGCCACCTGGGACCTCGCCGGCGCCAGCGTGCTCGAGACGGTCTCCCGGGGCAAGCACCTGCTGACCCGGATCGAGGGCGAGCAGCAGTGGACCCTGCACACCCATCTGAAGATGGAGGGCGGCTGGCGGGTGTTCAAGCCCGGGCAGCACTGGTCGCGCCCGGCTCACACCGCACGGGTGGTGCTGACCACCGCGAACGCCGTGGCCGTCGGGTTCTCCCTCGGGATCGTGGAGATCGTGCCCCGCGAACGCGAGTCCGACCTCGTCGGTCACCTCGGGCCCGACCTGCTCGGCCCCGACTGGGACCTCGACGAGGCGCTGCGCCGGCTGCGCGAGCAGCCCGACCGGACCATCAAGGAGGCGCTGCTCGACCAGACCAGGCTGGCCGGCATCGGCAACATGTATGCCTGCGAGCTGTGCTTCATCTCCGGGGTCCCGCCACAGACCCCGGTCGACCAGGTCCCCGATCTGCCCCGCATGGTCACCCGCGCCCACCAGCTGCTCGACCAGAACCGGCACCGCGCCATGCAGAGCACCACCGGCGACCTCTCACGCGGTCGCCAGCTCTGGGTCTACGCGCGCGCAGGCCGGGAGTGCCGGCGCTGCCGGACCACGATCCGGCAGGCGGAGCTGGGCCCCGAAGGCCAGGAGCGTGCGACGTACTGGTGCCCCTCGTGCCAGCCGAGCCGCGGCTAGTCAGGCGGCGGAGGCGACGACCGGGCGACGACCGGTGATCGGGGTCGGGGCCGTGGCGGCCTCCTCGACCGCGACCGCTCGCGACACGTCGTGGAGCACCGCGGACAACGGAGTGTCCAGGGCGGTGCAGAGCGAGGCGAGGAGCTCGGAGGAGGCTTCCTTCTGACCGCGCTCGATCTCGGAGATGTAGCCCAGGCTGACCCGGGCCTCGGCGGAAACCTGCCGCAGGGTCAGCCCCTGCTCAAGGCGACGCTCCCGGAGGACGTCACCGAGCAAGCGACGAAACATCGCCATCTGCGGCCTCCTCCTTGAGTCGTCGAACGGTGGTCGTGGGCGAAACGCTACCCGAGTGGGGGTTGTTCCCGACGAAGGATCCCACACAGGGCCGACAGCGCCTCCCGACACGCCCGCTCCTGGACCTGGTGGCGGTCGCCGACCAGCTCCATCGTGAGCGTGGTGACGCCGTCCGGACCGGCGATTCCGACGAAGACCGTCCCGACCGGCTTGCCCTCCTGGCGGTCGGGCCCGGCCACCCCCGTCGTCGACAGGGCGTACGACGCGCCGGTGGCGGACCGGCACCCCGTGGCCATCGCACCCGCGCACTCGGCCGACACCACGCCGTAGGTCTCGACCAGCGCGTGGGGCACGCCGAGCAGTGACTCCTTGAGCCCCGTCGCGTAGGTCACGAAGCCGCCGAGGAAGTGCGCCGAGGCTCCGGGGACGGAGGTCACGGCAGCCGCCAGCCGCCCTCCGGTCAGCGACTCGGCGGTGCCCAGGGTGGCCTGCGCGTCGGCCAGCAGGGCGAGCGCCTCGACGGCGACGGCGTCGGGGGTGGGGCGGCGCCTCATCCGTCGACCCTAGCCGTGCGGGTTACGCTGCGTCGCGTGAGCCGCCCGATCGAGGACTACGCCATGATCGGCGACCGGCACACCGCCGCGCTGGTCGCCAGCAACGGCTCGATCGACTGGCTCTGCGTGCCGCGGTTCGACTCCCCTGCGTGTTTCGCGGCCCTGCTCGGCGACGAGGAGAACGGCCACTGGCAGCTCTGCCCGGCCGGCGACTACACCGTCACCCGCGCCTACGTCGAGCACGCGGCGGCCCTGCAGACGACCTTCACGACGGCGACCGGGGTGGTCACCCTGCTCGACGTGATGCCCACCGGTGACGACCGGATCGACGTCGTACGACGGCTCACCGGTGTGGAGGGCACCGTACGGATGCACCACGAGTGGGTGGTCCGGTTCGACTACGGGAGCGCCAAACCCTGGGTCCGCCGCCGCCGGGTCGAGGACGGCGACCCGGTGATCACCGCGGTCGCGGGTCCGGACAAGCTGGTGCTGCGCGGGCCCCGGCTGCCCCATCCCAGCGACCACAAGCACGTCGACGACTTCGAGGTGCGCCAGGGCGAGGTGCTGACCTACTCGATGACCTGGCTGCCGTCGCACCTGCGGACGCCCGGCCCGCACCGCTACACCGTCGACGAGTCGATCGACGAGGCCGTCGAATGGGTCGCGGCCTGCGACCTGACCGGCGTACCCCATGCCGAGCTGGTACGACGCTCGCTGCTGACCCTGCACCTGCTCACGCACGCGGAGACCGGGGGGATCGTGGCCGCCCCGACCACGTCGCTGCCCGAGGACTTCGGCGGCGAGCGCAACTGGGACTACCGCTACTGCTGGCTGCGAGACGCCTCGCTGACCCTGATGGCGCTGCTGGAGGCGGGGGCGACCGACGAGGCCCGCTTCTGGCGGGACTGGCTGCTGCGCGCCGTCGCCGGCGACCCCGAGGACGTCCAGATCATGTACACCGTCGACGGGTCGCGCCGCCTGCCCGAGATGACCCTCGACCACCTGCCCGGCTACGCGGCCTCCCGTCCGGTCCGGATCGGCAACGGGGCGGTCGAGCAGCGCCAGACCGACGTGACCGGCGAGGTGATGATCGCCCTGGAGGCGGCCCGCGAGTCCGGCCTCGGGGACAGCGACAACGCCTGGGCCCTGCAGCGGCTGCTGGTCGACCACCTCGCCGAGACCTGGCAGGAGCCCGACAACGGGCTCTGGGAGATCCGCGGACCGCTCCAGCACTTCACGCACTCGCGGGCGATGGTGTGGGCGGCGTTCGACCGGGCCGTCCGCGCCGTGGAGCTGCACCACCTCGGCGGCGACGTCGAGCGCTGGCGGGTGGTCCGCGACGAGGTGCGCGACGAGATCATGACGCAGGGGTTCGACACCGAGCGGAACACCTTCACCCAGCACTACGCCACCTCCGAGGTCGACGCGTCGCTGCTGATGCTGCCGCTGATCGGCTTCATCGAGGGCGACGACCCGCGGATGCTGGGCACGATCGAGGCGATCGAGCAGGACCTGATGCACGACGGGCTGCTGATGCGCTACCGCACCCAGACCGGCGTCGACGGCCTGGCCGGTCACGAGTTCCCGTTCCTGGCCTGCTCGTTCTGGCTGGTGTCGGCGTACGCCGCCGCCGGGCGCCACCACGACGCCCACGCCCTCTTCGACCGGCTGATCGGCCTGTGCAACGACGTCGGGCTGCTCTCCGAGGAGTACGACCCCGTCGGGCAGCGGATGGTCGGCAACTTCCCGCAGGCCTTCAGCCACCTGACTCTCGTGCAGGCGGCCTTCCGGCTGCGGGAAGCTGCCGACTGATCCCTACTTCGGGCCGTTGGTGACGGTGACCGACACCGTGGTCGAGCTGGGCTTGGTCACCTGGTCCCCGAGGTAGCGGACCTCGACGACCTGCGTGCCGGCACCGGCGAAGGGCCCGACGACAGTGCTCGCCGTCCCGTTCGCCAGGGTCGCGGTGGCGACCCGCTGCCCGCCGATCCAGAGCTCGACCGTGCCGGTCGGAGTCGCCCCGAGGGCGCCGCTGACCGTCACGTCGATCCGGGACGTGCCCTTCTTCTTCTGGATCGTGCTCGGGCTCGCCGTCGCGGTGGTCGTGGACTCCTGCTGCGTGAACGGCGCGCTCAGGCCGACCAGCTCGGGGTTGTGGTCCGAGGCGCGGAACTGGTCCGGCGCGTAGAGCGGCTCGGCGTTGTAGTTGAAGCGGCTGTACTCGAAGCCCACCGACTCCTCGGCGTTGATCTGCCACACGTCGCGACCGGTCACCATCGAGGCCGCCGCCGTGTTGGCCAGCACGTGGTCGAGGGAGCCGGCCATGCCACCGAACTCGTAGGAGGTGTCCCTCTTGTCGTCGCTGGGCTGGTTGACGAACCCGTTCTGGTAGAGCACCTGCATCGGGTCCTCCTGGGTGTAGGAGTTGAAGTCACCCACCAGGAAGATCTTCCGGGTGCCGTCGGCCTGAGCCGTGGCCTGGGCGAAGTCGACCAGCGCGTGCGCCTGCCGGATCCGGTCGGGGTTGGCCAGGCCCTGTCCGGTGCCGTCGTCGACGCCGGAGCCCTTGGACTTGAAGTGGTTGACCACGACCAGGAACCCGTCGGAGTCGAAGGCGCCCTTGCGCTTGAACTCCTGGGCCAGGGGCTCGCGGGCGTTCTCGAACGCGCCGCCGGTCCCCGACTCCGTGGAGAGCACCGTGGACGGGCCGACGAGCTGCACCGTGTTCGGGTTGTAGATGAACGCCGTCCGGATCACGTCCTGGTCGGCAGGAGCCGGGAGGTCGGCCGGGCTCGGTGACGGTGCAAAGGCCCACCGGGTGGACCCGGCATCGGCGTTGAGCGCGTCGACGAGCTTGGCGAGCGCGTCGTCACGGTTCTTGCCGAACTGCACGGAGTTCTCGATCTCCTCCAGCGACATCACGTCGACGTTCATGAGGTTGATCGCCTTGACCTCCTTGGCCAGCTGGCGGTCGAGGTTGACCTGGTCCCAGGCCCCGCGCGGCCCGTTCGGGCTGCACTGGTTCACGTCGATGGGGTTGCCCTCACGGTCCTTGAACGACGTGCAGGCGTTGGGGTTGCCGGTCAGCGCGTCGTACTCGGCGGCCGAGGTCGGGAAGAAGTTCTCGACGTTGAAGGTGCCGAGCTCGAGGTCGCCCCCGACGGCCTGCGGCCGCAGGTTGGGGGTGCGGGTGTCGCTGAAGGTCGCCACGGCCGAGCCGTCGTCGGTGACCTGGTGGGTCGGCTGGAGCTCCCAGAGCCCGTTGCGGAAGTCGAGGATCACCGGCTGGCGGAGGGTCGCGGTCGAGCCCACCCGGACCGGGTTGTCGGGCCGCAGCCACGGCATCACGGTGTTCTTGCTCGTGGTCAGGTAGTTCGCCGTGGCCCCGTCGTTGAGCACGACGCCCCGGGCGGCGTTGTCAGCCTGGACCGACGCCACCCCTGCCGGGTCGATGCGCGGGTTGAACAGGTCGGTCGGCTGCCACAGCTGGTGGTCACCTGTGGCCAGGCCGATCTCTCCGTACTGGTTGGTCGAGAAGTTGTCGGTGACCGTGAACTGGTCGGTGGGGGCGACCAGCTCGCTCTCGTGGGCCTCGCGGCCGGCGTCGGTGGTCGGGTAGGCCAGCGAGAGCGGGGTGACCCCGGTCGGGGCCGTGCCTTCGTCGTGGAGATCGGCGGCGTCGACGTTGAGCTCGGTCAGACCGTTGAACTCACTCACCGTGCCGGTCACCTTCACCAGGTCACCGACGGTCGCGGCGACCGCGCCGCTGGGCTGGTGCACGAAGACCGCGTCGGACTCACCCTGAGTGGCGTCGGGGCCGGAGCCGGTGCCGTCGGTCTGGATCGTGTAGCCGAAGAACCCGCCGGTCGGGTACGCCGCGGTGACGACACCCTCGGTGACCACGGGCTGCCCGGCGTACGGCGAGGTGTCACCGGTGCCCTGGATCTCGGCGATCGTGTGCGGGGTGGGCGGGGGCGGCGGCGTGGTGGGGCAGGCGGCGCCACAGGCGCTGGGGGTGGGGCTGCCGGCGGTGAAGTCGGCGACGTTGCTGTTGGTGTCGGTGCCCGCGCCGTCGCGGGAGACCGAGGTCGTGTTGGTCGTCGCCGGACCCTTGGCCGCCTCGAAGGCGGTGGCACTGCCCCAGCCCACGAAGTCGAGCACCTGCGTGTTCGAGATGTCCCCGGTACCCGGGTCGATCGCGCTCGTGCTGTCGGCCAGGAACAGCTGACCGCCGGTCGCGGCCACCCCGATGGAGCCGATGTGGTCGGGGGTCGGCAGGTCCTGCATACCGCCGAGACCCGCGGCCTCCTGGACGAGGTAGGTGGCTCCCGCGGGTACGTCGACCGACGGCAGCGGGTCGATGTTGGAGGACCCGGTCGGGCCGGTCCCGGTCGCCGAGCGGTACTGCAGGCTCAGGCCACCGAGCGAGATCGTGTGGGTGGTGGTGTTGCGGATCTCGACGAAGTCGTTCTTGAGGGTGGCGCCGCTGTTGCCGCCGCCGCCGTACACCTCGTTGATCACCGGGCCCGGACCGGCGGTGTTGGCCGAGGCGGTGCCGGTGAGCCCGGCCAGGCCGCCCAGCGCCACCGCCAAGGTCGCCGAACCGGTGAGCAGGCGGCGGCTGCGCGCGCGCGAAAGAGGTCGCATGAGGGGGGTCCTTCCGAGATCCGAGAGGTCGGGGCTACCGACCGGTGGTGGTGCGCGTCACCCTAACCCCCCTGGGTCGGGATCCGGCGACCCGGGCGGGACGGATCGGTGAACGCTGGGGTAACCCTCGTGGTCAGGTCGGGCTGGGCGTCGAGCGGAGCTCGTTGCGCTGGCGCCAGACGTCTCGGAAGAACTCGTAACCGGACCACATCGTCATCGCCACGGCGACACCGAGCAGCACCTCGTAGGCGTAGAAGAGCACCACGCCGAGGTCGTGCAGCGGCGGGTGCACCTGGCGCAGCGGGAGGCTCAGGGCGGTCAGCGCCACCGCCTGGAGCACCGTCTTCACCTTGCCGCTCTGGGCCGCGGCCACCACAACCCGGCGCAGGATCGAGAGCCGCAGAACGGTCACCGACCACTCCCGCAGCAGGACCAGGATCGTCACCCACCACCAGATGTCCCCGACGATCGAGAGCCCGACGAACGCCATCCCGGTCAGCGCCTTGTCGGCGATCGGGTCGGCGATCTTGCCGAAGTTGGTGACCAGCCCCCGCGAGCGGGCGATGTCGCCGTCGATCTTGTCGGTGATCATCGCGGCCGCGAAGAGGACGGCCGCGACCGTGCGCCACACGATCGAGTCGCCACCGTCGTGGAGCAGCGCCCAGCCGAAGAACGGGACGATCACGATCCGCAGGCCGGTCAGGACGTTGGGCAGGTTCCAGTTCCCGGACGAGCCGACCTGGTCGCTCATCGCAGGGGCTCCGCGACGAGGTCGGCGCCTTCGGCGGCGACCACGACCGCGGGGACCAGGTCGCCGACCACATGCCTGCCGTGGCCGGTGAGCCGCGTCGTACCGTCGACCTCGGGGCCCTGGTGATCGGCGCGTCCCTCCGCCCGGTCGTCGAGGCCGTCCGAGACGGCCTCCACCAGCACGGTGACCTGCTCGCCGACTCGCTCCTCTGCACGCTGGCTGGTGAGCTGCTCGACCAGGTCGGTGACCCGCTCCACGCGCTCGCGTACGTCGTCCTCGTCCAGCTTGTCCGGCAGGCCCGCGGCCTCGGTGCCGTCCTCGTCGGAGTAGCCGAACACCCCGGTCACGTCGAGGCGGGCGGCCACCAGGAAGTCGCACAGGATCTCGAGGTCGGCCTCGGTCTCGCCCGGGAAGCCGACGATCACGTTGGAGCGGACCCCGGCCCGCGGGGCGAGAGCACGCACCCGATCGAGCAGGCCGAGGAAGCTCTCGGCGTCGCCGAAGCGACGCATCCGGCGCAGCACGTCACCGCTCGCGTGCTGGAAGGAGAGGTCGAAGTAGGGGCTCACGCCAGGGGTGCTCGCGATCGCCTCGATCAGGCCCGGCCGGGTCTCGGCGGGCTGGAGGTAGGAGACCCGGACCCGCTCGATGCCCTGGATCGCGGCGAGCTCGGGGAGCATCGTCTCCAGGAGCCGCAGGTCGCCGAGGTCCTTGCCGTACGACGTGGAGTTCTCGCTGACCAGGAAGACCTCGCGCACGCCCTGGCCGGCCAGCCACCGCGCCTCGTCGAGGATGTCGGTCGGGCGCCGGCTGACGAAGGAGCCACGGAAGCTGGGGATCGCGCAGAACGAGCAGCGCCGGTCGCAGCCGCTGGCCAGCTTCAGGGGCGCCATCGGGCCGCCGTCCAGCCGCCGCCGCACGGTGCGGGGACCGCTGGCCGGAGCACCGACGCCCAGGTCGTCCAGATCGCCGGTCGAGCCCGGCGAGACCCCGTGACCGGGGACCGACAGGGTCGAGTCGTCGCGGGCGGCCGGCGAGATCGGGAGCAGCTTGCGACGGTCCTGAGGGGTGTGCGGGTGCAGCACCTCGCCCGCGAGCACCGAGCGCAGCCGCGCCGCGATATCGGGGTAGTCGTCGAAGCCGAGCACCGCGTCGGCCTCGGGCAGCGACTCGGCGAGGTCCTTGCCGTAGCGCTCGGCCAGACAGCCGACCGCGACCACGGCCCGGGGGCGTCCGTCCTGCTTGAGGTCGGAGGCCGCCAGCAGGGTGTCGACGGAGTCCTTCTTCGCGGCCTCCACGAAGCCGCAGGTGTTGACGACGACGGTGTCGGCATCCTCCGGGTCGTCGACCAGCACGAACCCGTCGGCCGCCAGTCGACCGGCCAGCTCCTCGGAGTCGACGTCGTTGCGGGCACAGCCGAGGGTCACCAGAGCGACCGAGACGGGCTCAGGGTGCAGCGTCGGGTCACTCGTGGGGGCAGTCATCAGCGTCGAGTATGCCGTCCCCACCCCCTGCCGCCGGATTCCTGGAACGGCGCCTCGGGGTGAGGGAGCTCACCCCCGCACGACGTACGACGCGGAGGCCGGTCGTCCCGCGGGCCCCATGCGCCCGCGGTCCTGACCGGCCACCGTCACCTTGACCGAGCCGTCGGTCGACTGCACCCGCACCGGAGGGGACGCCTGCAGGCGGTGGCTCTGGCCGTAGGCCAGGTCGCCGGCGAAGACGACCTTGCCGACGCCGTCGCGGACGACCACGCGTGCCCCGCCACCGGTGGCGGTGAGCAGCACCGGGACCGGCTTGGCCGCGATGGCCGTCGCGTGGTTGGGACCGCCGGACCCGCTCAGGACCGCCCGGTCCGGCACATGGCCGGAGCCGTCGGTGACCAGTCGGGCGATCGACCAGCAGAGCACGAGGGCCATCACGGCGGCGACCAGCACCGACCAGTTCGGGCCGCCGCGGGTCGCCCGGATCGAGCCGGCACCGGCCAGCTCGGCCTCGAAGACCCGACGCGGGTCGATCGGGGCGTCGGCGTACTGCTCGTCATAGGTCGCGAGCAGCGGCGCCACCTCGACACCGAGCACCCGGGCCAGCGTGCGCAGGTGCCCGCGGGCGTAGAAGTCACCGCCGCAGGCACTGAAGTCGTCGACCTCGATCGCCTCGATCACGTGCGGGCGGATCCGGGTGCGGTCGGCCAGCGCGTCGACGGTCAGGCCGAGTCGGTCGCGCGCGCCGGCGAACTGCGGCCCGATCACGGGGTCCGGAGCCGGCTCCGGCTCGTAGGCGTCGATCAGCAGGGGGCCGACCACGGAGGTCTCGTCGCCAGCGTGCAGCTCGCCCCAGACCTGGGTGTCCTCCTCGAGGGCGGCGCCCACGTCGGCGCGGGCCTCGGAGCGGATCTCGGCGCGAGCGGCGACCGCGGTCTCGCGGATCGGCTCCGGAGTGGCGCTCGCCTCAGGCTCGGGCTCGACCGGCAGGTCGTCCGCAGGCTCGCGGCGCGGCCGGTCGAAGCGGGCCGCGAGGTCGCCGATCAGGCGTGCCAGGGCGGGCCGCGGGTCGGGCAGGCGGCGACCCGGCGCCGTGGCGGGCCGGGGCTCGACGCCGTGCTCGGCGAGGACGTCGGAGACCGACACGAGCGGCCGCAGCGAGATCGGCACGAACTCGCCGGTCTCGTCGGCGTCGGTCACGGGCTCGCTGACGGGCTCGCTCACCGGCTGCGCCGAGACAGCCGGCGCCACCGTGGTGCGTCCTGCCGCCAGGGTGGCCAGGGCGTCGCTGAGATCGGTGTCGGCTCCGAGGACCCGGGTGGCCAGGCCCAGGGGTACGGCGAGCGGGGCACCGTGCAGACGCCGGTTGACGCGGGCCATCCGGCGGGCCGCCGGGTCGAGGTCCTCCACGACGCGCTGGACGTAACGCGGCCGCAGGACCAGCAGTCCGTCGCGCGCCCAGCCGCGGCGCGGTCGGTGCTCGACGGACTCCAGGCCGGCCCAGGGCATCCCGACCCAGGTCCGGCCCAGGCGCAGCCTGACGCCGAAGTCGTCGGCGACCAGCAGAGGTGTGCGGGCGTCGAGCAGCGCGGCGAGGTTGCCGACGCCGATCAGGCCGAGCACCACGCACAGGGCCCAGTCGACGACCCCGCCGCCGGCAGCGGCGCGGGCCAGGTAGGCGACGGCGACCAGCGAGGCGCCGGCGCCGAGCGCGACCGCGAGGCCGGCCCGCCGTCGTACCTCGATGACGTTGTCGGGGTGCTCGACCGGCTCGCCGATCGTCTCGACCACTGGCTCGGTGTCGATGCTCATCTCAGGCCCCCATCTCGCCCTGCAGGGTGGCGATCACGCCATCGATCTCGTCGGGTTTGACCAGTACGTCGCGTGCCTTGGAGCCCTCGGAGGGGCCCACCACCCCGCGACTCTCGAGGATGTCCATCAACCGGCCGGCCTTGGCGAAGCCGACCCGGAGCTTGCGCTGGAGCATCGAGGTGGAGCCGAACTGGGTCGACACCACCAGCTCCACGGCCTGGACCACCAGGTCGAGGTCGTCGCCGATGTCGTCGTCCAGCTCGCGCTTGCTCTGTTGGGGAGCGGTGACGTCGTCGCGGTAGGTCGGCTGGAGCTGCTTCTTGCAGTGGGCCACGACCTGGTGCACCTCGGCCTCGGTCACCCACGAGCCCTGGACCCGCACCGCCTTGGAGGCGCCCATCGGGAGGAACAGCCCGTCGCCCTGGCCGACCAGCTTCTCGGCCCCGGGCTGGTCGAGGATCACCCGGCTGTCGGCGAGGCTGGAGGTGGCGAAGGCCAGCCGAGACGGGACGTTGGCCTTGATCAGGCCGGTGACCACGTCGACGCTGGGTCGCTGGGTCGCCAGCACCAGGTGGATGCCGGCCGCCCGGGCCAGCTGGGTGATCCGGACGATGGCGTCCTCGACGTCGCGCGGGGACACCATCATCAGGTCGGCCAGCTCGTCCACGACGACCACGAGATAGGGGTAGGGCGCGACCTCACGCTCGCTGCCGGGCGGCACCGTCACCTTGCCGGCGCGGACCGCCTTGTTGAAGTCGTCCACGTGCCGGAAGCCGAAGTTGGCGAGGTCGTCGTAGCGCAGGTCCATCTCGCGGACCACCCAGGCCAGCGCCTCGGCGGCCTTCTTGGGGTTGGTGATGATCGGCGTGATCAGGTGCGGGATGCCCTCGTAGGCGTTCAGCTCGACCCGCTTGGGGTCGACCAGGATCAGCCGCACCTCGTCGGGCGTGGAGCGCATCAGCAGCGAGGTGATCATCGAGTTGATGAAGCTCGACTTGCCGGAGCCGGTGGCGCCGGCCACCAGCAGGTGCGGCATCTTCGCCAGGTTGGCGACCACGAAGCCGCCCTCGACGTCCTTGCCGAGGCCGACCACCAGCGGGTGGTGGTCGGAGCGTGCGGTGGTGGAGCGGAGCACGTCGCCGAGGGAGACGATCTCCTTGTCGGCGTTGGGGATCTCGATGCCGATCGCGGACTTGCCGGGGATCGGGCTGAGGATCCGCACGTCGGCGCTGGCGACGGCGTAGGCGATGTTCTTGCTCAGCGCGGTGACCTTCTCGACCTTCACCGCGGGGCCGACCTCGACCTCGTAGCGGGTGACCGTCGGGCCCCGGGTGTAGCCGGTGACCTGGGCGTCGATGTCGAACTCGTCGAGCACCTGGGTGAGGCGGCCGACCACGTCGTCGCTGGCCTTGGAGCGGGCCTTGTGCACCGAGCCGGGCTTGAGCACCTCGTTGCCGGGCAGGCTGTAGACGACGTCTCCGGACAGCTCGAGCTGCTCCATCCGAGCCGGCAGCGGGGCGTGCGGCGGCGGAACGAGGTCGGTGGAGGTGTCGTCGTCGACGGGGGCGGTCGGGAGCGTGTCGGTGTCCGCCTCGCCGGCCGGGGTGCCGAGCTTGCCCAGGTCGCGCTTGCGCTTGCGCAGCTCGCGGTCGCTGAGCACCGGGGTGTCGTAGGCCGGGTCGCCCATGTCGGGGTCGATGTCGTCGGCGAGCGGCCGGCGTCGGCTGCGCACCGGCTGGGTGGGCAGGTCGGAGGCCTCCTCGGTCGGCGGGGTGCGGCCGAGCATCCGGTCGCGGAAGGCGGCCAGCTTGACCGGCACCTGGTAGACCGGGGTCGCGGTGATCACGAGGATCCCGAAGACCGCGAGCAGCACGAGCAGGGGCACCACGACGTACGCCGAGCGGAGCAGGTCGAGCATCAGGCTCGAGACGACGTAGCCGATCGCGCCACCGGCGTCCTGGAGGTCGGAGGCGTCACCGGCCACGGGGTGCGGGTTGCCGGCCGCGATGTGGACCACGCCCAGCACACCGAACGCGAGGGCCACCCAGCCGATCACCTGACGGCCGGCCGGGCCGTTGGTCTCGGGGTCGCGCAGGTTGCGCCAGCCGATCCAGACCAGCATCAGCGGCACCAGCCAGCCGACCTTGCCGACCGAGCCGGAGACCACGGTGCGGGTGCCCTCCATGATCGCGCCGGGCAGCTGCCACCAGACCGCGGCAGCGCAGACCAGCGCGATCCCGCACAGGAAGAGGCCGACGCCGTCGCGGCGGTGCTCGGGCTCGAGGTCGCGGGCCGTGCGGCCGACCCGGCGGGCGGTCGCGCCGACGGCGTGGGCGATGCCCAGCCAGATCGCGGCGACGCCGTGGCCGAGCGCGGTGAAGCCGCGCAGCACCGGGCCCTTGCCGGACCTGACCGCGCGCGGCTTCGGACGCCGGGTCGCCGGCTTGCGTGCGGGCGTGCGGGTGCTCTTCTTCGTCGTACTCCGAGATCGCGAGGTCGGGGTGCTGCGGCTCTTCGAGGTCTTCGAGGAACCAGCCCTGCTTCGCGAACCCGGCGGGGAAGACGTACGGGTCGCCATGGTGAGGAATCTAGGCCAACGTCACTCCAGTCCCACGGATCACACGCGGCGCGCCTCCGCCGGGTCGTCGGCGGAGCTCAGCGGCGGTCGAGCAGCCCGCGGAGGTAGGCGGCCTGCCCGACGTGCTGGTTCACCTCGTTGACCACGCTGACCAGTCGCACGCCCAAGGAGACCGGGGGGTCCCAGCGGTCGTCGACGATCCGGTCGAGGTCGTCGGGCTCGAGCGTGGCGAGCCAGGCGTGGGTCCGCTCCCCCACCGCGGCGAGATAGCCGGCGAGCAGGTCGCCGGCCACCCGCACCTGACCCACCTCTACGGGCGTGTGCCCGTAGCCGTGCTCGTGCTCGGCGAACGGGAGCCCGAACCGCTCGGCCCAGCCGTCAGCGGTCCAGGCCTGCTCCTGGCCGGAGGCGTCGCAGACGTGGTCGTCCTCGATCCGGGTCAGGTGCCAGACCAGCCACGCGATGGTGTTGGCCTCGGGGTCGGGACGCCAGGCGAGGTCGTCCTCCGAGAGCCCCTCCAGGATGCCCGGGACGAGGGCGTGGACGCGGTCCAGGGAGTCGTTGAGCAGGTCGTCGACGTTCATGGGAACACTGTGGCACCCGGCGCCGACAGGCCTGTCATGCTTCCGCGATGACCGTCTCGCTCGTGTGGATCCTGCCTGCGGCCTTCGCCCTCACCGACTGGTACGCCGTCTCGCGCGGTGACCGCCGTACCGAGGTCTGGGCCAAGCCGGCCACGCTCGTGGCGCTGATCCTCACCGCCGTCGCGCTCGGGGCGACCGACTCGGCCGCCGGGCGTTGGCTGCTCGTCGGGCTGGCGTGCGGGCTGGCCGGTGACGTGTTCCTCCTCGACAAGGGCGACACCCGCTTCCGGCTCGGGCTGGCCGCGTTCCTGGTCGGGCACCTGGCCTTCGTCGTCTCGTTCATCCAGCTGCGGCTCGACCCCCAGGGCTGGAACTACGCCTCCCTGCTGGTCCTCGGGGGCTGTCTGCTGGCCACCCGGCAGGTCGCGGCGTCGACCTACCTGCGCGGTGGCCTGGCCCTGGCGGCTCCGGTCGGGCTCTACACCGTCGTGATCGGCGCGATGGTGATCTACGCCTTCACCACCGGTCAGGCGTTGATCGCCGTCGGGGCGTCGGTCTTCGCGCTCAGCGACACGGTGCTCGCTCGCGACCGGTTCGTACGCCCCTGGGACGGCGCGCAGCTCGTGGTGATGGTGACCTACCACGTCGGCCAGGCGCTGATCGTGCTCGGCGTGCTCGCGGCCGCCTGACCTGTGTGCGACGCCCGGATACGTGGCTCCTTGATCCATAGTGCAGTATGTCGGTGTACTTACTTCATTATCTCGGACGGGAGCTGCACCGCAATGAGAACACCCTCACGCACAGCCGTGACGGCCCTGGCGGCGGTCACCGCTGCACTGGCGGCCACAGCCGGCACCAACACCACCGCGGCAGCGGACGGCGCGCTGCCTCCCCCGCCGGTGACGGTCACGACGGACAGGGCCGGCTCCGCCGGTGGCGACATCTTCGTCTCGCCGTTCGGCCAGGCCGCGACCTACGGCAACGGGGCGGAGATCCTCTCCCCGGACGGGAAGCACGTGGTGTGGTTCCACGCCGCGCCCGCGGGTCAGGAGATCGCCGACTTCCGCACCCAGACCTACCGCGGGAAGCCGGTGCTGACCTTCTGGCAGGGCACCGGGCTCGGCGGCCTCGCGCACGGCACGGACTACATCTACGACGACCACTACCGCCGGATCGCAACGGTTCAGGCCGGCAACGGCCAGTCTGCCGACGGCCACGAGTTCCAGATCACCGGCCGGAACACCGCGCTGGTCCTGTCGTACGCCACGGCCACCGCCGACCTCACCGCCATCGGCGGACCGGCGCACCAGAAGGTGATCGACGGCATCGTGCAGGAGATCGACATCCGCACCGGCAGGGTGCTGTTCGAGTGGAACAGCGCCGACCACGTGCCGTACTCGGAGAGCGAGCAGCCGCTGCCGGCCAGCGCGGACACCCCGTGGGACTGGTTCCACGTGAACGCGGTGAAGACCGACGGCCGGAACCACCTGCTCATCGACGCGCGCAACACCTGGACGGCGTACCAGGTCGACCGGCACAGCGGCGCGATCGACTGGAAGCTCGGCGGGAAGGACAGCTCCTTCTCCCTGCGAGCCGCAGACGGACAGGTGCTCAACAGCGCCGGCCGGATCTTCGCCTGGCAGCACGACGCCGAGGCGCACGGCCACCACACCTACACGGTCTTCGACAACGAGGCAGCGGGCGCGGCCAACACCGGCACCGGGGTGATCTCCGAGCTGCCGTACAGCCGCGCGGTCACGATCGAGCTCGACCGTCGGGCGCGCACCGCCACGCTGGTCGACTCCGCGGACCAGCCGTTGGACCAGCTGGCATCGTCCCAGGGCAACACCCAGCTGCTCGGCAACGGCGACCTGTTCACCGGCTGGGGCTCGCTGCCCGAGCTCTCCGAGTCGAGCCCGAGCGGCGAGGTCGTCTTCGACGCCCACTTCCCCTCCGGCGTGAACTCCTACCGCGCCTACCGGCTGCCCTGGCACCCGGCCGGCTGAGCCGTCGGCCTGCGCGATGATGGCGTGGTGAACGACAGCCGCCACGCCTACCTCTCCTCCCTGGAGTCCTTCGTCGCGCAGGTCGGCTCCGTCCCGGTCGCCGAGCTCACCTGTCCCGGGCTCGGCGACTGGGACCTCCGGTCCCTGGTCGGCCACACGTCGCGGTCGCTGGTCACCGTCGAGACCTACCTGGACCAGCCCGCCGAGGTCGTCGAGGTGCCGACCGCCGCGGACTACTACCTGCAGATCGCCGCGACCGGTGCCGCCTCCGGCGACGCCGTCGTCGAGCGTGGCCGGGTTGCGGGTGCCGCTCTCGGTGACGACCCCGCGCGCTTCGTCCGCGACCTCGCGACGCGGGTGCGCATCAAGCTCGAGGGGTACGACGCGACGTACGCGCTGTCGACCATCGCCGGAGGCATGCTGCTCGGGGAGTACCTCCGTACCCGCACCTTCGAGCTGGTCGTGCACGGCCTCGACATCGGCCGCGCGTGCGGGGTCCGGCCGGCTCTCGGCGAGGACGCTCTGCTGGACGCCGCCGGCCTGGCCGCCGAGGTCGCCGTCCGGTCCGGGAAGGGACCGGACCTGCTCGTCGCGCTCACGGGACGGGGCGCCCTGCCGACAGGCTTCACCGTCGTCTGACCGCTGACCGTGCTCAGCGAGCCCGTTTCCGGAGCCACCTCGGGAGACGGATCACCCTGTCGGGCTTCCGGGCCCGCCCCGGGCGCGGATCTGGATCACTCTGTCGCGTCTCCGGGCCACTCGCCCAACGGATCTGGATCGCCCCGAGCCAGATCCGTCTCCACGACCAGCCCGGAGACCGAACACCCTGATCCGAATGGGGCCTAGCGCGGCCTCAAGCCTCGATGACCACCGGGATGATCATCGGACGGCGCTTCAGCTCGCGGTTGAGCCAGCGGCCCATCACCCGTCGTACGGTCTGCTGGAGCTGGTAGGGGTCGTCGACGCCCTCGCGGATCGCGGCGTCGATCGCGTCGACGATCGGCTGCTTGATCGCGTCGAACGTCTTGTCGTCCTCGGCGAAGCCGCGGGCATGGATCTCGGGCCCGCTGGAGACCTTGCCGCTGACCGAGTCGATCACGATGATCACCGAGACGAAGCCCTCCTCCCCGAGGATCCGCCGGTCCTTGAGGTCGGACTCGGTGATGTCGCCGATGTTGGAGCCGTCGACGAAGACGTAGCCACAGTCCACCTTGCCGGCGATGGTGGCGACGCCGTCGACCAGGTCGACGACCACGCCGTCCTCGGCGATCACGACGTTCTCGACACCGGTCGCGCGTGCGAGTGCGGCGTTGGCCTTCATGTGGCGGTACTCGCCGTGCACCGGCAGCACGTTGCGCGGCTTGACGATGTTGTAGCAGTAGAGCAGCTCCCCGGCGCTGGCGTGGCCGGAGACGTGGACGTTGGCGTTCCCCTTGTGCACGACGTTCGCGCCGAGGCGGGTCAGGCCGTTGATCACCTTGTAGACGGCGTTCTCGTTGCCCGGGATCAGCGAGCTGGCCAGGATGACGGTGTCGCCCTCCTCGATGTGGACGAAGTGGTGGTTGCGCTGGGCGATCCGGCTCAGCGCCGACATCGGCTCGCCCTGGCTGCCGGTGGAGATCAGCACCTGCCGCTCCGGCGGCAGGTCGGCGAGCTCCTTGGCCTCGACCATCACGCCGGGCGGGACGTGGAGGTAGCCGAGGTCCTGGGCGATCCCCATGTTGCGCACCATCGACCGACCGACGTAGCCGACCTTGCGGCCGTGCGCCACGGCCGCGTCGAGCACCTGCTGGACGCGGTGCACGTGGGAGGCGAAGCAGGCGACGATGATCCGCTGGTCGCTCTCGTTGAAGACCCGGTCGAGGACCGGCCCGATCGACTTCTCGGTGGTGGTGAACCCGGGCACCTCGGCGTTGGTGGAGTCGGTCAGGAAGAGGTCGACACCCTCCTCGCCGAGCCGGGCGAAGGCGCGCAGATCGGTGATCCGGCCGTCGAGCGGGAGCTGGTCCATCTTGAAGTCGCCGGTGTGCAGCACCAGTGCGGTGCCGGTCCGGATCGCGACGGCGAGCGCATCGGGGATCGAGTGGTTGACGGCCACGAACTCCAGGGCGAACGGCCCGAGCTCCAGGGTGTCGCCGGCCTTCACCTTGTGGTGGATCGTCTCCTTGAGCCGGTGCTCCTTGAGCTTGGAGTCGAGCAGCGCGAGGGTGAGCTCGGAGCCGACCAGCGGGATGTTGCCGCGCTCGCGCAGGAGGTACGGCGTGGCGCCGATGTGGTCCTCGTGCCCGTGGGTCAGCACCAGCGCCTCGACGTCGTCGAGACGACCGCGGATGGCGTCGAAGTCGGGGAGGATCAGGTCGACACCGGGGTGGTTCTCCTCCGGGAAGAGCACGCCGCAGTCGACGATCAGCAGCCGACCGTCGTACTCGAAGACCGTCATGTTGCGCCCGACCTCGCCGAGCCCGCCGAGCGGGATGATCCGTAAGCCCCCCCTCGGCAGCTCGGCCGGTGCGGAGAGCTCGGGATGCGCGTGACTCAAGGGGTTCTCGTCTCAGATGAGTGGATCAGAGCAGGTGGGAGGCGTCGAGGCCGCTGCGAAGTGCCGCGACCTCGTCGTCGGTCAGGGGCACCAGTGGCCCGCGGACGTTGCGGTTGTCGAGCACACCGAGCAGCTGGAGGGCCGCCTTCGCGGTGGTGGCGCCGTAGTTGGGGACACCCATGATCGCCCGGGTGGCGGGCAGGAGCTGGGTGTAGGTCTTGAGCGCGGCACTCGTGTTGCCGTCGAGGAAGTCCTCGATCATCGACCTGATCTGTCGACCGGCCACGTGGCCGACCACGCTGATCACACCGACGGCACCGTGCGCCAGCCAGCCGAGGTTGGACACGTCGTCACCGGAGTAGACCGCGAAGCCGAGCTGCCGCAGCTCGACCCCGCGGGCGAAGTCGCCGACCGCGTCCTTGACCGCCACCACCTGGTCGCTCTTGATCCGGGCGTAGGTCTCCATGCTGATCTGGGTGGCCGTGCGCCCGGGCACGTCGTACAGGATCACCGGCGTGCCGGTCGCCCCGACGACCTGCTCGAAGTGGTGGAGCACACCGGCCTGGCTCGGCTTGCTGTAGTACGGCGTGACGAGCAGCAGCGCGTCCGCGCCGAGCTTCTCGGCCTGCCGGGCGAGCTCGATGCTGTGGCCGGTCGCGTTGGTGCCGACGCCGGCCACCACCGCGGCCCGGTCGCCGACAGCGTCCTTGACCGCGCGCAGGATCTCGCCGGTCTCGGCGACGCTCGTCGTGGGGCTCTCCCCGGTCGTGCCGCTCACCACGACACCGTCGTGGCCGTGCTCGACGAGGTGGGTCGCGATCGCGGCGGTGCCGTCGAGGTCCACCGCGCCGTCGTCGGTGAACGCCGTGGCCATGGCCGTCAGCATCCGCCCGAAGGGCGCCGGCGTGGTCATGGCTTCAGGGTAACGGTGACCCGGCCCCCGGGTGTCACCACGGCGAACCGGTCGGTGTCGCCGCACGTATCCCCAGGTGCGGGCCGACCGCCCGGCCAGCCGGTCGCCGCGATGACGGGCCCGTGTCGAAGGAGGCAAGCATGATGCGTCAGTTCCTCTGGGCCGCCCCGCTCGTCGTGGCGATCAGCCTGGCGACCGCAGGACCGTCCGTCGCCGCCAACCCGCCGGGGACGGGTCCGCCCAGCCAGTCGTGCCAGGACCTCGAGCCGAACACGCCGGGCAACGCCGCCAACAGCCCCGGCTCGCCGTTCAACGAGCCGGGCATCAACAGCGCCAACGGTGGCATCGGCGGGCAGCACTACTCGGAGAAGTCACAGTACGACGTCGCCTGCTTCCAGCAGGCGTCGCGCCACTAGCGGCACCAGCACAGGGGTGGGCCGGATCGGAGCCCGCTCCTGTCACGCTCCCCGCTCATGAGGGCCGGCCGCCGGTGGTCCGGCACGCAGCAGCCGCCAGGACGTGGCCGTCGCGCAGGCAGACGGCCGGGGACGCGTCACGACCGCGGGCAGCCAGGAAGCCCGCCGCGAAGGCGTCGCCGGCACCCGTCGTGTCGAGCTCGGGACGGTCGAGCGGCTCGGCGCCCAGCGCCACCACCTCGTCCCCATCGCTCCAGGCGGCCTCGCTCGAGCCGGCGGTGACGACGGCCCGCCGCCCGGCCACGGCCAGCGTGCGGGCCAGATCGGCCGGCGCTCCGGAGCCGCCCGCCAGCACGGCCGCCTCCGCCTCGTTGGCGAAGAGGAGCACGTCGTCGGGCAGGAGGCCGAGAAACACCTCGGGTCCGGCCAGGGCCAGCGGCGAGGACGAGGCCGCCCCGACCGAGATCGTCATCCCGGCGCCACGGGCCGCCTGCATCGCGTGCACGGCGGCGTCGCGCGAGTCGCGCAGCAGTGCGTAACCGGAGACGTGCAGATGGTCACCGGCCCGGAACTCGTCGGTCGGGACGTCGTGCTCCATCAGCGAGAGGTTGGCGCCCGGGTCGGGCACCATCGTCCGCTCGCCCGTCGGCGCGACCAGGACCAGGCAGGTGCCGGTCGGCCGGATCCGGTCGACCCGGAAGCGCACGTCCACGCCCAGCGCGTGCAGGCTCTCCAGCTGTCCCTGCCCGGCGGGGTCGTCACCGATCGACCCGATGAACACCGAGTCGACCCCGACCCGGGTCAGCCAGGCAGCGGTGTTGGCGGCCGAGCCTCCGCCGACGTACGAGATCACCCCCGGGCTGTCGGAGCCCTCGACCAGCGGGCCGAACAGCCGGGCGACGACGTCGACCATCAGGTCGCCGAGGCAGTAGAACGTCACGAGCGCCGGCTGGCGGCGTACGCGGCGGCCACCTCGGCGGCCAGCCGGGCGTTGGAGCGGACCAGCGCGACGTTGGCGCGCAGTGACTCGCCACCGCTCTCGCGGTGGAAGAAGTCCAGGAGGTACGGCGTGACGTCCTTGCCGTGGATCCCGTCCCGGTCAGCGGCGGCCAGGCCCTCGCCCAGCAGGCGGTCGTGGAGGGTGCGGTCGAGCTCGTCGTCGGGCGTGATCGGGTTGGCCAGCACCAGCCCGAGGTGGGAGGTGGCGACCCGCTCGCGGGCGGCCAGGATCGACGCGACCTCGTCGGGCCACTCGACCCGCCAGCCGATGTCGTGGCCGGAGTCGGCGAGGTAGAAGCCCGGGAACCGGTCGGTGCGGTAGCCGAGGACGCCGACCCCGAGGGTCTCGAGACGTTCGAGGGTGGCACCGACGTCGAGGATCGACTTCACCCCGGCACAGACCACCAGCACGCCGGTGTGGGCCAGCGTGGTCAGGTCGGCGGACTCGTCGAAGGTGTCCTGGGCGCCGCGGTGCACACCGCCGAGACCACCGGTGGCGAAGACCGTGATCCCCGCCGCTGCCGCGAGGTGGGCGGTCGACGCCACGGTGGTGGTGCCCACTCCGCCGCGGGCCGCGATCGTGGCCAGCTCGCGGACGCTGACCTTGACCGTCGTGTCGTCGTTGGCGAGCCGGTCGAGCGCGGCGTCGTCCAGGCCGATGTGCGCCTCGCCGTCGATCACCGCGATCGTGGCCGGGACGGCGCCGCCGTCGCGCACCGCCTGCTCGAACTCGCGCGCCAGCCGGGCATTGTCGGGGCGCGGGAGCCCATGGCTGATGATCGTGCTCTCCAGCGCCACCACCGGCCGTCCGGCGGCGAGTGCCTCGCTGACCTCGTCGTGCACGTGCACGTGCTCCCCCTCGGTGCGCTCGGGTTGGTCTCAGCTGGTGACCGGCCGATCGAACGCGCGTCGGACCAGGTCGAGGGCCTCATCCTGCCCGACGCCGAGCGCCCGCATCGCGTCGGCGTAGGAGCGGGCCGCAGCCTTGGAAGCGCGGTCGGAGCCGTCGCCGTTCACCACCGTGCCCGCCCGGCCCCTGGTCGTGACCACGCCCGCGTGCTCGAGCTCCCGGTAGGCGCGAGCCACCGTGTTGGGCGCGATGCCGAGCGTGGCGGCGAGCGCCCGCACCGTGGGCAGCTTCGCGCCGGGCGGGAGCTCGCCCTCAGCCACCTGCCGCGCGATCTGGGTGCGGATCTGCTCGTACGGCGGGTCACCGTTGCTCGCGTCGATGGTGATCACAGGGTGACTCCCCGGCTCAGGTCCGCGTCGTCAGGCATCACGAGCTGGTCGGGCCCCAGCGTCGGCCACAGTCGGGCTCGCATCCGGGCGACCGGGCGATCCGGGAAGAACGCGACCAGGCCCAGGCAGGCACCCACGATGGCGACGAACTCGAGGTAGCCGATCGCCTGCTCCGCAGGCAGGTCGAAGGCGTCCGGCACGGCGAGCACGACCAGCAGCGCCGAGACCCCGGTCATGGCCCAGGCCCCCCGCAGAGCGTCGGCGCGGAAGGCGTCCTGGAGGTACAGCTGGATGGCGTCCTCGGCAGGTTCGGGCATCCGGGCGAACCTGACACCCGCCGCCTCGATGAGGGCACCGGCGGCGATCACCGACGCCATCGGCACGAGGAGCACGGTGCTGGAGGTCCGGATCGCGGTGTAGCCGATCACGCCCACCGCCAGACCCACCGTGGTCCAGGACACGATCCGTGCGCGAGGGGACAGGTAGTCGGCGACCGTCACCTCGCGGGCCCGCGCCACCCGGGATCCGGACGGCAGAGCGGCAGCCGCTGGTGCGATGACGAGTCCTCGCGCCAGCACGAGCAGGCCGGGGACCACGGCCACGCCCGCCACCCATGAGCGAGAGAAGGGCGTCGGCACGAGATACATGATCAGGATGAAGCAACAGGAGTTGACCGCGGCGAATCGTCGGTGAGAGCGGAGCTGACGGTCGACGGGGACGACCCACCCTGAGGGGACGTGGGCCCGGTGGCGGCGCGCCCACTTCTCCCGCTCGCTCGCCCGGGTCACCGGCCTCGTGTAGCGGAACCCCACCCCGAGATGGACGAGCACCAGCAACCCGATGACCGAGACGTCGGTCGAGTCGAGGCCACCCACAAGGGCCAGAGTGACACACACCCGACTCTGTCGCACTACATAGTTTGCTACAAACTGCTCACCGGACGACCGGCTACCCGAGCACTTTCACCGTGTGCCCGGTGACGGCGTCCACCACCGTGCGCTGACCCAGCGGCGTCGCCAGCCGCACTCCCACGTCGACCCGTGCGCAGCTCATCGTGCCCGGGCCCATCGCGCCGACGTGCAGGGTGAGCGTCACGGTGTCGGCGGTCTCGGCGGCGTGCAGCGTGCCGCCGCAGTTGATGACGCCGTGCAGCCGGCGCCCGTCGGCCGAGAGCTGGATCGGCCCGGGCCAGGCGACATCGGCCGCGCAGCGGCCACCGGGCGGCGGGGTGCACGCCGCGTGGGACGGGGTCGGGTGCGGTGGCGCGGCCGCGGCCGCGTGCGAGGCGCAACCCGACACGACGACGACCAGGAGCATCAGCGGCAGGAGCAGGCGACGGTTCATGCACCTTCGACGTGCGCTCGCCGACCGCGGTTCCGGTGCGGCGCCGTGGCCTCCGTCTGACGCAGGATGAGGACGCCGGCCAGCGCCAGGGCGAGGCCGAAGGGGAGGTCGAGCAGGACCGTGGTGTTCTCCTGGTTGCCGAACGGGACCAGCAGGACGGTCAGCCCCACCAGCAGCCCGGCCCACAGCGGCACGATGCGAGCGCGGATCACGACCACCATCAGCAGGACGAACCCCACCACCACAGCACCCACGGCCGGCAGGAAGACGGCCGGCATCGCGGCCATGTCGCCGCCGTAGAACCGGGTCTGGACGACGTTGGCCAGCACCGCCACGACGGCGCCGCTCGCGATCAGCCCGACGGCCACCCGGCCGAGGCGACCCAGGCCCCGGCTGCGCATGACCATCACCCCCAGCCCCAGTGCCGCGACCACCAGCAACGCGAAGGCGACCAGGTAGCAGAGGTCGGCCGTCTGGGAGCTCGGGCGCTGCGGCCGGACGTCGCACTGGTCGCCCACGCAGCCGACGGGCAGGGTGCTCTCGACGTACGACGCGGCGCAGAGCGCGAGTCCCGAGATGACGGCGGCCGCCCCCGTCACCCGAGCAACCGTCTGGACGAACACCCGCCCATGGTGCGCCCGGCTGCCGCGGTTGTCACCGGGCTTTCCGCTCCCACCAGACCCAGTCGAAACCGTCTCGGGCCTCGCGACGGGTCTCGACCCACTCGGCGACGTCGAACTCCGGGTAGTGCGCGTCGCCCTCGGGCGATCGGTGCACCTCGGTGAGCACCTGATGGGTGGCCCGTGGCAGCGCCTGTTCGTAGACCTGGGTGCCGCCCACGACGTAGGTCTCCCCCGGCTGCTCCGCCGCCAGGGCCAGCGCCTCGTCGAGCGAGTGCGCGACGAGCACGCCCCCGGCCGACCACGCGGGGTTGCGGGTGACCACGATCGTGGTCCGGCCGGGGAGGGGTCGCCCGATCGAGTCGTAGGTCGCGCGGCCCATCACCAGGGTGCCGCCCATGGTGGTCGCCTTGAAGTGGGCGAAGTCCTCGGGGATACGCCATGGGATGGTGCCGCGGTCGCCGATCACGCGGTTGTCTGCGTACGCCGCGACCAGGGTGAGCCGGTCCCGACTCCGCCCGACCGCCGAGTCGTCAGACGGCAATGGGGGCCTTGATGCCCGGGTGGGGGTCGTAGCCCTCGACCGCGATGTGCTCGAGGTCGAACGCGTCGAGCTCGGTCACCGACGGGTCGAGCCAGAGGGTCGGCAGGGCTCGCGGCTCACGCGTCAGCTGGAGCCGGGCCTGGTCGAGGTGGTTGGAGTAGAGATGGGCGTCGCCCAGCGTGTGCACGAAGTCGCCGACCCCCAGCCCGGTCACCTGGGCGACCATGTGGGTGAGCAGGGCGTACGACGCGATGTTGAACGGGACGCCGAGGAAGACGTCGGCGGAGCGCTGGTAGAGCTGGCAGCTGAGCCGACCCGGCCCGTCGTCGGACGGAGCGACGTAGAACTGGAACATCGTGTGGCACGGCGCCAGCGCCATCTGCGGGATGTCGGCGACGTTCCACGCGGAGACGATGTGTCGACGGCTGTCGGGGTTGCTGCGGAGCTGGTCGAGGAGCAGGGCGATCTGGTCGATGTGCCGGCCGTCCGGCGCCGGCCACGAGCGCCACTGGTAGCCGTAGATCGGCCCGAGGTCACCGTCGGTGTCGGCCCACTCGTCCCAGATGGTGACGCCGCGGTCCTGGAGCCACTTCACGTTGGTGTCGCCGCGGAGGAACCACAGCAGCTCGGCGAAGACCGACCGGGTGTGCACCTTCTTGGTGGTGACCAGCGGGAAGCCCTCGGCCAGGTCGAAGCGCATCTGGTGGCCGAACACGCTGAGCGTGCCGGTGCCGGTGCGGTCGGACTTCTCGACTCCGGTGTCGAGGATGCGCTGGAGGAGGTCGAGGTACGCCTGCATGACCTCACCCTAGAGCGCCCGACCGACGGCCCGCCGTACTCGATCGCGTGTCCGGCTCCGCGGTGTCAGGTGAGATGCAGACAGCCCGACCTAGCGTCGATCGCACGGCGAGCGAAGCCGTGGGAGCCCCTGTGTCGATCACCGATCCGTCCCCACCGGACCTGGCTCCTGCGCGTCGGCGTCGACGTCGACGGCTGCGGTCGGTGTCCGCTCGCTTCCCCCGGGCGACCCGGGTGGTCCTGCTGGGTCTGCTCGCCGGGACGCTGTGGCTGACGGTCTCCATCGGCCAGGTGCTGCTGGCCCCGGGCACCGACTCGGTGGCCGCCCGGCTCGCGGGCTGGGCCCGTGACCACGGACTCGGGGTGGTCGTGCTGCAGATGGAGAAGCTGCAGTACCGGCTGCACCCGCCGGTCGTCGGGGGGGCGCCGCCGGCCTCGGTCCTAGGGGTCCTCCCGACGCACCCGTCGCACCGCCTGCCACCGCTGCGGCCCTTCGCCCGGCCGGCCCTCCCCGGTGAGGGACAGTGGCGCACCCTCGTCCACGTGCACGGGCAGCCGGCGGTCCGGGCGGCCTTCCTGCGCCCGGACGCGCGGCACACGTCGTACCTCACCGGCGTGGCGTGGATGGACCCGAAGCTGCTGAGCTTCTCCCTCCACCCCGGCTTCCAGGAGCCGGGCGGCACCTGGCCGGTGCCCGACTGGGTGGCGCCCGCCGACCGGCGCGGCCTGGTGGCCACCTGGAACGGCGGGTTCCGGCTGGCCGACGCTCACGGTGGCTTCTACCTGGACGGTCACACCGCGGGGTCGCTCGTGGAGGGGGCGGCCTCCGAGGTCTTCTACCGGAACGGGTCGATGCGGATCGGCAGCTGGAACCAGGAGGTAGGCATGACTCCCGGGGTCGTGGGCGTCCGCCAGAACCTCGGGCTGCTCATCGACCACGGCGCGATCGCGCCGAACATCGACGCCAGCCACCTCTTCCACTGGGGTCTCACCCTGGGCGGCGCGTACTACATCTTCCGGTCGGGCGTCGGGATCACCCGACAGGGAGACATCGTGTACGCGTCCGGCGACGCCCTGTCGGTGGGCGACCTGGCGCACATCCTCCGGCGGGCCGGCTGCGTGAGGGCGATGGAGCACGACATCAACCCCGCCTGGGTGTCGTTCATGACCTACCACCGGGCCGGCGACCCCGCCCAGCCCCGGCCCACGAGCCTGCTGCCGGACTACCAGCGGCCGGCCAACCGCTACTACACGCACACCTCGCGCGACTTCGTCGCCGTGCACGCCCGGTGAGCGCCGTCGTACGCCGGCGTCAGGGGCGGGCGCGAAGGTACTGGTCGGGCCAGTAGGTGTCGGCGCCGAGGGTCTCGGCCGCACGCTGCGCCCAGTGCGGGTCGCGCAGCAGCTCGCGGGCCAGGAACACCGCGTCGGCCTCGCCGTCGGCGAGGATCTTCTCGGCCTGCTGCGGCTCGGTGATCAGGCCGACCGCGCCGACCGGGAGCCCCGACGTCTGCCGGATCCGGGCGGCGAAGGGCACCTGGTAGCCCGGCTCGACGGTGATCTGCTGGTCGGGCGAGTTGCCGCCGCTGGAGACGTCGACCAGGTCGACGCCACGACCCGCGAGCAGCGTCGCGACCTCGGCCGTGTCGGCCACGTCGAGCCCGCCGGAGACCCAGTCGGTGGCGCTGAGCCGGACGAAGAGCGGCTGGTCGTCCGGCCAGACCTCACGGACGGCGTCGACCACCTCGAGCAGCAGGCGACTGCGGCCGGCGAGGTCGCCGCCGTACGCGTCGGTCCGACGGTTGGTCAGCGGCGAGAGGAACTGGTGGAGCAGATAGCCGTGGGCGGCGTGGATCTCGGCCACCTCGTAGCCGGCGTCCAGCGCCCGCCGTGCGGCCTCGGCCCACAGCCGCGGGTGCTCGGAGAGCTCCTCGGCGGTGAGCTCGCGGGGTGCCGGCCAGTCGGAGTACCCGATCGGGGAGGCGCCGACGGTCTGCCAGCCGCCCTCCTCGACGGGGACGTAGCCCCGGCCCAGCCACGGTGCTCGCGTCGACGCCTTGCGGCCGGCGTGGGCGAGCTGGATGCCGGTGGTGGCGCCCTGGCCCCGCACGAAGTCGTTGATCCGCCGGTAGTCGGCGGCCTGCTCGTCGTTCCAGATGCCGGCGTCCTGCGGCGAGATCCGGCCCTCGGGTGACACCGCGGTCGCCTCGCTCATGACCAGACCGGCCCCGCCCTGCGCGAAGGCGCCGAGGTGGACCAGGTGCCAGTCGCTCGGGCGGCCGTCGCGGGAGGAGTACTGACACATCGGGGAGACCCAGACGCGGTTGCGGATCGTGGTGCCGCGCAGGGTCAGGGGCTCGAAGAGGTAGCTCACATCAGGCACCAACCGGGACCTCGACCGGGTTGTTCCGTCCGGGTTGTTCCGTCCGGGCCGGCACCACGGTGAAGACAGCCGCCGCCCCGAGTGCTACTCATGTCGCCATGACGTCGGACACGGGCCCGGCCTTCCGGTTGTGGCCGCCGGTGTCGGTGGGCGCTCCCCTGACGGCCGGGCTGCTGGTCTCGGGCCTGGTCGCCGACCCGCTCCCGAGGTCGTCCCTGACGACCGGCCTCGGGTGGCTGCTCGTCGCGTTCTTCGGTGCCTGGAACGGGTGGGCGCTGCTCGCCCTGGCCCGCCACCGGACGGCGCTCCTGCCCGGCGGGGCGACCAGGACGATCATCGAGAGCGGGCCCTTCGCCCGCTCTCGCAACCCGTTGTACGTCGGTCTGCTCGTCCTGTCGGCCGGGCTCGCGCTCTTCGCCGGCTCGCTGTGGGCCCTGGTCGCGCTACCCCTCGAGTGGGGCCTGCTGAGGTGGGGAGCGGTGCTGCCCGAGGAGCGCTACCTGGCCGGGAAGTTCGGCACGGACTACGCGGACTACTGCGGTCGGGTGCGTCGCTGGCTGTGAGGTGGTGCGACTCGCCCGCCAGGCGCGCCGCAGCGGCTCCTCCACGACCAGCGTGGAGGCGATCGCCAGCGCGACGGCGACCGCGATCGGCAGCAGCGCGTCGGCGCGGCCGTAGGTGGTGCCGGTGAGCCGGAGCAGCGGCACGTGCCAGAGGTACACGGCGTACGAGATCCGCCCGACGAAGCGCAGCGGGGCCAGTGCGAGCATCCGGTCGCCGGGCACCGCACCGGCAACCAGGAGGACGGCGGCGGGCGTGGCGACGAGCGGGCCGTAGACGTAGATCCGGTCCAACGACGGTGCCAGGTCGATCGAGACGAGCAGCCCCAGTGCCCCCGCGGGCACCAGCCAGGCGTGCGGCCGGAGCGGTCCGACCAGCGCCAGCAGACACCCGGCCAGCAGCGCGTAGGCGTGCATCGGCAGCCAGTCGCGACCGGAGGCGATCATCGCCGCCGCCGAGGCTGCGATCGCCACCGCCAGGACGATCCGGGGCCGGGCCCGACCCAGCACCCACGGCAGGACGAGTGGCCAGGCCAGGTAGAACTGCTCCTCGACGCCCAGCGACCAGGTCTGGCCGAAGACCGAGAAGCTCGTCGCGGGCTCCATGTTCTGCACATAGGTCAGCGCCGGAACCGCCCGGTCGGCCATCTCCTCGACCGGGAACCCCTGCACCAGGAGGACCGCCGAGACCACCGTGACCATCAGCGCGAGCGCGGGAAACAGCCGGACGAACCGGTTCGCCACGAACGCGCCCAGCGACCACGAGCCGGCGTCGCGGGACTCCCCGATCATGCGCGTGATCAGGAAGCCGGAGAGCACGAAGAACACCACGACGCCGATCCCGCCGGCGGGCTCGGGCAGGTAGCCGGTGTGGTCCGCCACGACGATGACCACCGCGACCCCGCGCAGCCCGTCCAGCGCGGGCCGGTGCCCGAGCCGCCACGGAGCAGGCGTCGTGCTCATCGCCCCAGCATGCCTCGCCGACCGGCACGCGGACAGGGCTCGCCTGCAGGGTCAGGCGTCGACTCCCCGCTCGGCCAGCAGGTCCGCGCGCTTCCACGCGTAGCCGACCATCCAGGTCGGTTCGAGGCGGTACATCACGACGTCGCCCCACGAGAGGGGCGAGGAGCCGTAGTGGGCGGACCAGTGGTCGTCGACCCGAGCCAGGTCGTCACCCTCGATCTCGACCGCGCGCCCGTGGCTGAACACGGCCAGCGCCTCGCCGTCGACGTGGGCGACCGACACGGCGGGCCGCGCCGCGAGGTGCCGCGCCTTGGCCGCCGTACGGCTGGTGGAGAAGGTCCAGGTGCCGTGCAGGAAGTGGCCGTCCATGGCGCTGATCCGCGGCTCGCCGTGGGCGGTGACGGTGGCCACGGAGATCACCTTCATGCCGGTCAGCAGCGCTGCGACCTGGGCCGCCGTGAGGGTGCGGTCGTCGTTGATGATCCCGCGCAGGTGCTCGGTGGAGCGGGCATGGGAGGCGTCGAGCAGGGTCTGCAGCCGGGCGAGGTCGTCGGGTGTCTCGAGCATGCTCCGACGCTAGACGCCGAGGTCGACGGTCCCCTTGATCGCGGTTGTCGCGTCGCCGCCGACCCAGACAGTGTCGCCGTCCCTCTCGACGTACACCCGGCCGCGCCGGCCGAGCAGCGTGCCCTGCGAGGCGACGTACGACGTGGGGAGGCGGTCCCCGGCCAGCCACTGGCCGATGCTGGCGTTGAGCGAGCCGGTGACCGGGTCCTCGACCACGCCGATGCTCGGACAGAAGGCGCGCACCTCGACCGCGCACTCCGAGCCCTCCGGGTAGGCGCCGACGACACCCACCTCGAGGTCGCCGAAGTGCCCCCAGTCGGGTCGGACGGCGAGCACCGCCGCCGCGTCGCGCAGCAGCACCCCGACCCAGCCGGGCCCGTTGTCGATCCAGCGCGCGTCGACGATGTCGTCGTCGGCCAGGGCCAGCGCCCGGACCAGCTCGGCCCGCTCCCCGCCCGTCACCGGCCCCTCCCGCACGACCGGAGGCGCCGCGAACGCCAGCCGCTCGCCGCGGCGTACGCGCACCAGGCCGGCGGGACACTCCTGGACGACCTCTCCGTCGTGACGCGGCACTCCCCCGGCCTCCAGCCACGCGTGCGCAGTGCCGATGGTCGGATGCCCGGCGAACGACAGCTCCTCGGCCGGCGTGAAGATCCGGACCCGGTAGTCGGCGACGGCCGGGTCGCTCGGCGGCAGCAGGAACGCGGTCTCGGACAGGTTGGTCCAGTTGGCGAAGCGGCGCATCTCCTCCACGGAGAGACCCTCGGCGTCGTGGACCACGGCCAGAGGGTTGCCGAGGTAGCCCTCGGCGGAGAACACGTCGACCTGGCGGAAGGGGCGCATGAGGCCACGGTAGTGGGCGCCGACCGTCGGAAAACCGGGTGAGAACCGGGGGTGGTCTCTGGTCGGATGGTCCTCGTGTCTCGTCTCGGACCTTCCCTACGCCGGCTGATCCCGCCGACGCCGCTGTCGCGCCGCCTGGCGACCCAGTCGCTGCTGTTCGCGACCGCCGAGGGCACCTTCCTGACCGGGTCGGCGGTGTTCTTCACCCAGGTGGTCGGGCTGCGCGCGACGCAGGTGGGCCTGGGTCTCACCATCGCCGGCGTGGTGTCGTTCCTGGTCGCCTACCCGGCCGGCAAGCTCACCGACCGCCTGGGCCCGAAGCGGATGTGGTCCGTCGGTGCGTTCGTCGCGGCGACGATGTTCGCCGCCTGGCCCTTCATCGGCAGCTTCGCCGGCTACGTGACCATGGTGGTCTGCTTCGAGATCGTCGAGAACGCCGCCGGCGCCGGGCGCAACGCCTACATCCTCGACGTGATGCCCGAGCAGGAGCGGGTGGCCACTCAGGCGTACATGTACTCCGCCCTCAACGTCGGCTTCACGCTCGGCGCGGTGATCGGCGGCGTCGCGCTGGCCTTCGACAACCTGACCGTGATGCGGTGGATGCCGTTGTTCACCCTCGCGATCGGCCTGGCCAACGCCGTCTTCATCGCCCGGCTGCCGCGGGCGCCGCACGACCTCGCCCGGACCTCCGCCGACTCGGGTACGCCGCGGGTGAAGCCGCGCGGACCCGGGCCGCTGCGCAACGTCGGCTGGATGCTGGGCAGCCTGTTCCTGGGCGCCATGTGGAGCAACCAGGTGCTGCTCAACGTCGTGATCCCGCTCTGGCTCGTGCAGGCCACCGACGCCCCGCACTGGCTGCTGGCCTGGCTGTTCGGCACCAACACGGTGCTGTGCATCTTCCTGCCGGCCTACACCTCGCGCGGCGTGGCGACGATGTCCGACGCCCTGCGCTCGATCCGGATCTCGGGCGCCTTCTTCGTGCTGGCCTGCCTGATCACGATGGCCACCCACAGCACCGCGGGCTTTCTGACCATCTTCCTGGTCTGGCTCGGCCACGTCGCCGTGACCGGTGCCGAGCTCTACACCTCTGCTGCCAGCTGGGCGTTCCAGGCCAAGCTGATGGACCCCGAGCGACGGGGCGAGTACGGCGGGGTGGCCGAGGTGTTCGGCACCCTCGGCGGTCGCTGGGCGCCCGCGGTCTACACCTTCCTGGCGATGTCCTGGCACCCCGCTGGGCTGCCCGGAGCCGGCTGGCTGGTGATCGCGGCGGTCGCGGTCATCGCGGTCGCCGGGCTGCACCCGTCGACCCGGATGGCCGAGCGGTTCCTCGCGCGCGAGGGCATCGTCGTCGACGAGGTCCCGGACGAGGCCGCACCGCTCCCCTCGCTGGTCCACGGCGCGACCGGCGCCCTGGCCGCCGACGACGTGGAGGTGCTGCGGTAGTCGGCCGGCACGCGCCACCAAAGATGAGCAGATCAGTAGACTTTGCTCATGGACCTCGTGACCGTGCCCCTGCCGGACCTCGACCGTGCCGAGGTCGTCGTACCCGCACCCGACTCCGGACCCGGCAACTGGGCCGGTGCCGCGAGCGCCGTGCTGGTGGACGACGAGGTCTACCTCGCCTACCGGGTACGCCGCCCGCTCACCGCCGGCCGCGGCGTCTCGGTGGTGGTCGCCCGGTCGCGCGACGGGCTCCGGTTCGAGACCGTGAGCGAGGTCTGGCGCGACGACTTCGGGGCGGAGTCCTTCGAGCGGCCCGTCGTGCTCCGCACCCCGGCCGGGGGTTGGCGCCTCTACGTCTCGTGCGCGACCCCGGACAGCAAGCACTGGTGGATCGAGGCGATCGACGCAGAGCGTCCCGACGGCTTCGCCACCGGCCGCCGCACCGTCGTCCTGCCGGGATCCGACGCGGTCGCGGTCAAGGATCCCGTGATCGTCGTGGACGCCGCCGGCGACTGGCACGCGTGGGTCTGCGAGCACCCGCTGACCGACCCGGGTGACGAGGACCGGATGTCGACGGCGTACTTCTCCAGCCAGGGCGGCCTGGCCTGGACCCGTCGCGCGACGGTGCTCCGCCCGCGACCCGGCCAGTGGGACGCCCGCGGCGCCCGGGTCACCGACGTGCTCTCGCTGCACCCGCTGGTCACGTTGTACGACGGCCGGCCGCGGGCGGCGGACAACTGGCACGAGACGACGGGCGTGGCCCGCGCCCTGACCGCGGGCGATCCCGGCTCGGCGCTCGAGGCCGATGCCGGTGAGCCCCTGCGCTCGCCCTGCTCCGACGGGGCGTGCCGCTACGTGACCTCGGTGAGGATGCCCGACGGCACCCGGCGGTTCTACCTCGAGGTTGCCCGCCCCGACGGCGCCCACGACCTGGTGTCGACGACCGGCGCCTGACCGGGACTCGACGCAGGCCGACCGATGGCGAACCACAGCAACCCGCCGATCGGCCCCAGCAGGAGCACGCCCACGAGATAGCCCCACCGGCGACGGGCGATCGTCTCGACGAGCGGCCAGACCACCAGCAGCGCGATCACGGCCAGCGCCGGGATCAGCAGGACGGCCAGCACGAGCAGCGTCCCGTTCGGGACCAGGAAATCGGACGTGAGCGGCGTCGGCACGGCGACAGTATGAACGGTGGTCAAGCGCCCGCTACGCGCCGGCCCCCTCCTTGGCCCGGCGGCTGCCGAACGTGCCGCCGTCGCGGTAGCCCTTCCAGTCCGCGAACGACTCCCCCGAGACCCGCTCGAGGAGCTCGATGTCGGGCAGGTGCGGCTCCAGGAGAGTCTCCCGCTGCTCGGGCGTGAGCCGAGGCCGGCTCGGGTCCCCGCCTCGTTGGAGCTGGTCGACCAGCGGCTTGCTGACCTTCCGCCACACCTCGGGCGGGAAGAACTGCGCGACCGTCGCACCGGTCCGGATCACGCTGCTCAGCGCCTTGGTCCGCGGCCCCTGCTGCACGAACCTCCGCGAGTTGTCCTGCGGCACCTCGTCGACCGGCGCCGAGGTCACGCCCAGGAAGGTGCAGACCCGGTCGAGCGTGGCCAACGGCTCGTCCACCAGCTGCTTGTAGCGCAGCAGCAGCACCTGCTCGCGCGGGAAGTGGTCGAGGAGGTCGGCGACCTGGCGGCCGTACATGCCCAGGCCCTGGTAGTGCCAGAACGGCGCCCAGCCCGCATCGAGCCGCGCCGGCTCGCGACGGACGGCCTCGACGACGTCGGCCACCGGCTCCAGACCGTCCATCCACAGGTGCATCCAGTTGCTGTACGCGCGGTCCACCGGGTCGCGGAGCACCGCGACCAGCTTCGCGTCCGGGTTGTCGACGGCGATCCGGCGCCGGGCGTCGCGGTTGTACAGGTAGAACGGCGTGCTCTCGCCGCGCGGTACGCCGTCCGGCGCGCCTGCGAAGAGATCGAGGTAGCGGCCGCGCTGCCAGACCCACTCCTGGTTGCTGTGAGCGTCGCCCGGTCCCTTGTACGCCGGCGGCGGGCTGTCGCCGCACAGGTAGTACTTCGGCTCCTTGATCGGCGAGAGATGCAGGCCGGGGTGACGGGCCAGGGCGGAGTGCAGGGCACTGGTGCCCGCCTTCGGGGCACCGATCAGGAAGAAGTCCGGCGGCAGCGGCATGTCTCAAAGTATATCGTCTTACATGACAATGGGGATCCCCCTCGGAGCGGGCATGCTGGGACCATGACGGACCTCCTGACCTGGTCGCAGCACGTCGCGTCGTGGCGTCGCGAGGTGCACGCGTTGTACGACGCGGTGCGGGCCGAGCCGGACCCCGCCAGCGCCCACGAGACGTGGGTCGAGGCCCGGACCGAGCTGTTCGACACCCATCCGGCGTCGGCGCGGCAGCCCGGTCAGTCGCTGCGCCACGCGCCGTACGACCCTGCCTACCGGTTCGTGCTGGAGATGCAGCCGGCCGAACCCGAGGAGTGGCGGCCGACCACCGGCAGCGACGGGGAGGTGCCGTTCCGGCGCGCCGGCCGCTTCGAGATCCCGCTGGTCGGCGGGCTCGACGTCTGGTGGCTGGGCTCCTACGGGAACGGGGTCTTCGTGCCGCTGCGCGACGCCACCGCCGGTACGACGACGTACGGTGCCGGGCGCTACGTGCTCGACACGGTCAAGGGCGCCGACCTCGGCCGCGAGGGGGAGCTCTGGGTGATCGACCTCAACTTCTCCTACAACCCGTCCTGCGCCTACGACCCCGACTGGGCCTGCCCGCTCGCCCCGCTGGGCAACCGGGTCGGCGTGGAGGTGCCGGTCGGCGAGCTGACGCCGGCGTCCACGACGTAGGCCACGAAGGCGGCGACGTCGGCTCCCCGGTCGGACAGGTCGTCGTACTCCGGCTCGCCCACGCCCTCGCGCACCCGCAGCGACTCGCGCAGGACGCGGTGCCACCGCTCGGGGTAGAACCCGAGCCCCCAGCGGGCGGCGAGCGACTTGGCGGTCTGCTCGCCGGTGACCAGGAGGTGGTGCAGCCGGGCGACGCCGGGCACGACCCACTCGCAGGCGAAGTCCGAGGCGGCACCGTCGGGGTTGCCCGCGCAGTAGGCCGCCTGCCCGCGCCAGTAGGTGTCGAGGTTGTCGACGGTGTGGGCCCGCAGGGCGGCGTCGTCGGTCCAGATCTCCAGGGTGTCCAGCGTCGGCCCGGCGACGGTGACGCCGTGCCGGGCCAGCTCGTGCCAGGCCACCGGCCCGAGCTCGAAGCGACCGTGGTCGACGAAGTCGTGCTCGAACACCGTGGGCACATCGGGGCACTCGTCCGGTGGCGAGGACAGGTCGGAGGCCAGCAGGTGCGGCCCGTCGAGGTACGGCGCACCACCGTGCCGCTCGGCCACCACCCGGTGGGCGCGGGCCAGGGCAGCGCGCTCGACCGGACCCGGGCGAACCGCCAGGGTCGCGACGAAGTCGACGTCGCTGTGCCCCTCGACCCACTCGCCGAAGCCGATGCCGCCGTGCACGTAGAGGCCGGTCACGAGGCCGCGGGGCACGGCCGCGAGGAACGTCGTACAGACGGCATCCGCCGGAGCGGGCAGGGATGCAGCAGTCACGCCGTCAGGGACATCGGCCCGTAGACGTCGCGGTCGTGCTCGACCAGCGTCACCGACGCGACGCCGGCGGCCGAGAGCTCGGTCCAGATCTCGCCGACCCACGACTCGGCGTCGGCCTGGGAGGCGAAGCGTTGGTCGGAGTACTCCTCGGGCACCCGCGCCACCCCGCCCGAGTCGTCGTGGAGGCGCCACCACCAGGGTCGCTCGGCGGCCGCGGGCGGGCGGAAGGTGGCCGGCTGCTCGGGGAGGTTCATTCAGGACTCCCGGACCGAGGTGTCGACGAACGGCAGCCTGGTCGAGGCGAAGATCTCGCGGCGAGTGCGGATCTGCACGCCGAGCTCGGCCTCGGCGTCGACGAAGGTCGGCACCAGCGCCATCCCGATCCCCTTGCGCAGAGTCGGCGAGAAGGTGCCGGAGGTGATCTCGCACAGGGGCACGTCGGGCGACAGGCTGACACTCATGCCTGGCCGCGGGATGCCGCGCTCCAGCGCGACCAGGCCGCGCAGCCGGCGCACTGGCCCCGCCTCCTTCTCCGCCATCAGCGGCGCGCGACCCCAGAACGCGTCCTTCTTCCAGCCGACCGCCCAGCCGAGGTTGGCCTGGTTGGGCGTCACGTCGATGGTGATGTCCTGCCCGTGCAGCGGGTAGCCCATCTCGGTGCGCAGGGTGTCGCGGGCGCCGAGACCGCAGGGCAGCATCCCGAGCGGCGCGCCCGCCGCGAGCAGGGCGTCCCACAGCGCGCCGGCCACCTCGTTGAGGGCGATCAGCTCGTAGCCCCGCTCCCCCGTGTAGCCGGTCCGGCAGACCACGACGCCGGTGTCCTGGAACTCGGCCTCGACGAACGACATGTACTCGTGGCCGGTCGGGAAGCCGATCGCCTCGAGGACCTCGTCGGACTTCGTGCCCTGTACCGCCAGCACGGCGTACTGCGTGTGGTGGTCGAGGATCTTCACGCCCTCGGGCGGGCCGGCCGAGAGCCGTCGGCACACTTCGGCGGAGTTGGCCGCGTTGGGCACCAGCAGCACGTGCTCGTCGTCGTGTAAGTAGGCGATCAGGTCGTCGACGATGCCGCCGGTCGCGTCATCGCAGCACAGGGTGTACTGCGCCTTGCCCGGCCGGATCCTGCCGAGGTCGTTGCTCAGCGTCGCGTCGACGTAGGCCGCGGCGCCGGGGCCGGTGACCATCACCTTCCCGAGGTGGCTGACGTCGAAGACGCCGACCGCCTCGCGGACCGCGGTGTGCTCGGCGACGACCCCGGTGGGGTACTCCAGCGGCATCGACCAGCCGCCGAACTCCGCGAGCTTGGCTCCGAGCGCGACGTGGCGGTCGTGCAACGGCGACTGCAGGAGCGGCGCTCCCGCGCTGGTCTCGTCGGCCATGTCCGCGAACCTACACCGGCGCGTGCGCCAGCCGCCGGGACGACGCACCCCCATGGCTATCCTGCCCCGGTGACCTCCTACCACCTCCGTGGCGCGAGCCCGGCCAAGACCCGGGCTGACGCCGTCGTCGTCGGCGTGGTGAAGACACCGAAGGGCGTGGTCGTCGCCGACGGCGGCGAGGACGTCGCCGCCGCGTTCGGCCGATCCCTCCGCCCGCTCCTGAGCACCCTCGGCTTCTCGGGCAAGCCGGGCGACGTGGCCCGGATCCCGACGGGCGGCAAGCTCGCCAGCCCGTTGCTGGTGCTGGTCGGGATGGGCCCGGCGACCGACGACCGCGCGGCCACGCTGCTCGCCGTACGACGTGCGGCCGGGGTCGCGGCCCGGTCCACCGCGAACGCCGCGTCGGTGGCCCTGGCCCTGCCGGCCGGCGACGCCGCGCTGATCCGCAACGTCACCGAGGGCTACCTGCTCGGCGGCTACACGTTCGGGCGCTACCTCTCCACGACCCCGGACGCGCAGGCCGGGACCGTGACCGTGCTCTGCCCGATCGCCCGGCGCCAGGAGGCCGTTGCGGCGTTCGAGGAGGCGCAGGTGGTCGCGTCGGCTGTCGCGGTCACCCGCGACTGGGTGAACACGCCGGCTGCCGACCTGACGCCGTCGCTGCTCGCGGGCGAGATCGTGAAGGCGGCGAAGGGCACCAAGGTCAAGGTGACGGTGCACGACGAGGCCGAGCTCGCCGAGCTCGGCTGCGGCGGCCTGCTCGGCGTCGGGGGCGGCTCGAGCGCACCGCCGCGCCTGGTGGAGCTGAGCTACTCCCCCGGCAAGCCGGTCGCCCACATCGCGCTGGTCGGCAAGGGGATCACCTTCGACTCCGGCGGGCTGACCATCAAGCCCGGCAACGGCATGGAGACCATGAAGTGCGACATGGCCGGTGCTGCCGCGGTCACCCAGGCCACGCTCGCGATCGCCGCGCTCGGGCTGCCGGTGAAGGTCTCCGCGTTCGCCTGCCTGGCCGAGAACATGGTCTCCGGCAGTGCGATGCGACCCGGCGACGTGCTGACGATCTACGGCGGGCGCACCGTCGAGGTGCTCAACACCGACGCCGAGGGCCGGCTCGTGCTCGCCGACGGTCTCCAGCGCGCGGTCGAGCAGGAGCCCGACGTGATCATCGACGTGGCCACCCTGACCGGGCACATGGTGATGGCTCTCGGCACCAAGGTGGGTGCCGCCTTCGGCGACGACGCCGTCGTCGCCTCCTTGATCGAGGCCGGTCAGGAGTCCGGCGAGAAGCACTGGCCGATGCCGATCCCGGCCGACATCGTCGAACGGGTGCACGGCAGCAAGATCGCGGACCTCGCCCAGCACGACTGGACCCGGTGGGGCGGCGGCCTGCTCGCGGCGGGCTTCCTGCGCGAGTTCACCGACGGCGTCCCGTGGGCGCACCTCGACATCGCCGGCCCGGGCTTCAACTCCGGGTCCGCCGCCGGCCACCTGACCGGAGGCGGCACCGGCTTCGGGCTGACCACCCTCGTGGACTACGCCCGGGGGCTGGCCTCGCCTGCGACGACCGACGGCCCGGTCACTGCGAGCGGTTCTGACGCTTCTTCTGCAGCGTGATGTAGTCGCGCATCCGCTGCGGGATGCCGACCACCCCGGCCTCGTAGGCACGGATCCCGCGGCTCTGGCAGAAGCGGTAGGCCCAGTCCGCCGACGGGACCCGCCGCCGCGTGTACTCGCCGTCCCAGGCGACCAGCAGCAGGGTGACGTCGCTGACCGCGGTCCTCGGCTCGACCCACCCCTCGACGCCCTCGCGCGTGGACACGAAGTCGGCCAGATGCGCCTCGTCCTCCCCGCTCGACGCGCGGACCCGGGTCGAGCCGGTGCGCGCGGTGTCCCCCTGGGGACGGCGAAAGCGCGTCCCGCGACCACTGCGTCCGAAGAACCTCACGACACCAGTGTGCCAACAACCCGGAAGGGACCGCGGGATCTGCTTGCGAGGCGTCGAGCAAAGAGTGCAAGGATGGGAAAGTGACCGAAGGAGAGTTCGACGTACTCGTTCTCGGGGCGGGATCGGGCGGTTATGCCTGTGCGCTGCGAGCCGCCCAGCTCGGCCTCTCGGTGGCCCTGGTCGAGAAGGGCAACCTCGGCGGCACCTGCCTCCACGTGGGCTGCATCCCGACCAAGGCGCTGCTGCACGCGGCCGAGGTCGCCGACCTGGCCCGCGACTCCGCCCAGTTCGGGGTGCAGGCGACCCTCGAGGGCATCGACATGCCGGGCGTCAACGCCTACAAGGACAAGGTCGTCTCCCGGCTCTTCAAGGGGCTCAGCGGTCTGATCAGGGGCCGCGGGATCACCGTGATCGAGGGTGAGGGCCGCCTGAGCGGGCCGAAGCAGGTCACGGTCGGCGGGACGACGTACACCGGCCGGCACGTGGTGCTGGCGTCCGGCTCCTACAGCAGGAGCCTGCCCGGCCTCGACGTCGACGGCGAGCGGGTGCTCACCTCCGAGCACGCGCTGCGGCTCGACCGGGTGCCCGCGTCGGTGGTCGTGCTCGGCGGCGGGGTGATCGGCTGCGAGTTCGCCAGCGTCTGGGCCAGTTTCGGCGCCGAGGTCACCATCGTCGAGGCCCTCCCCCGGCTGGTCGCTGCCGAGGACGAAGCCTCGTCCAAGGCCCTGGAACGCGCCTTCCGCAAGCGCAAGATCCAGGTCCGCACCGGTACGCCGTACCAGAGCCTGAAGGTCACCGACGACGGCATCGCGCTGACCGTCGAAGGTGGTGACGTGATCGAGGCCGAGCTGCTGCTGGTGGCCGTCGGCCGCGGCCCGTCCACCGACGGGCTTGGGTACGACGAGCAGGGCGTGGCGATGGAGCGCGGGTTCGTGCTCACCGACGAGCGCTGCCGCACCAACCTCGAGGGTGTGTACGCCGTCGGCGACATCGTGCCGGGCCTCCAGCTGGCCCACCGCGGCTTCGCGCAGGGCATCTTCGTGGCCGAGGACATCGCCGGCCTCGCGCCCGCGGTGATCGACGAGACCGGGATCCCGCGGGTCACCTACAGCCATCCCGAGATCGCGTCGGTCGGGCTGAACGAGGACGCCGCCCGCGAGGCCTACGGCGAGGTCGAGACCCTCACCTACGACCTCGGCGGCAACGGCAAGAGCCAGATCCTGGGCACCCAGGGCTTCGTGAAGCTGGTCCGGCGCCCCGACGGACCGGTGGTCGGCGTGCACCTGGTCGGCGACCGGGTCGGCGAGCTGATCGGCGAGGCCCAGCTGATCTACAACTGGGAGGCCCACGCCGAGGACGTCGCGCCGCTGGTGCACGCCCACCCCACCCAGAACGAGGCGCTCGGCGAGGCCCACCTGGCCCTGGCCGGCAAGCCCCTCCACGCGCACTCCTGACCACCCGACCTGAACACTGACGACAGCCCCCGACGACGACAAGGAAGAGCGATCCCCACATGGCTACCGAAGTCACCCTCCCCGAGCTCGGCGAATCCGTCACCGAGGGCACCGTCACGCGCTGGTTGAAGCAGGTCGGCGACGAGGTGGCGGTCGACGAGCCGCTCCTGGAGGTCTCGACCGACAAGGTCGACACCGAGATCCCCTCGCCGGTCGCCGGCACCCTGCTGGAGATCAAGGCGAACGAGGACGACACGGTCGAGGTCGGCGCGGTGCTCGCCGTGATCGGCGCGTCCGAGGAGTCGTCCGGAGGTCAGGATCCAGCCCCGGCCGAGCCGGAGCAGGCCGCGGCCGAGGAGGAGCCGGCCGCGGAGGCGGCTCCCGCGGACGAGGCCCCTGCCCAGGACGGCGGGGACGACGGCGCCACTCCTCTGGAGGAGGAGAACGCCGAGCGCGAGGCCGCGCACGCCGAGGCCGAGGAGTCCGACACCCCGGACCAGGCGTCCGCCGACGAGGCAGCCGCAGAGGAAGCCCCCGCGAAGGCGGCCCCCTCCGAGGAGCCGGCCGCTGCGTCGTCGGGTGGCGGGGAGCAGACGGTGGTGCGGCTGCCCGAGCTCGGGGAGTCGGTCACCGAGGGCACGGTGACCCGCTGGCTCAAGCAGGTCGGCGACCAGGTCGCCGCGGACGAGTCGCTCCTGGAGGTCTCGACCGACAAGGTCGACACCGAGATCCCGTCACCGGCGGCCGGGACGCTCCTGGAGATCAAGGTCAACGAGGACGAGACCGTGGAGGTCGGCGCCGAGCTGGCCGTGATCGGCTCGGGCCAGGCCGCCACGAACGAGCCCTCCGCGGGCGATGACCAGCCCGCACCGGCGGCCGCGGCAGAGCCTGCGGCCGAGTCCGAGCCCGCCCAGGAGGCCGAGCCGGCGCAGGAGGCCGAGCCGGCCGCCGCCGAGTCGGAGGCCGCGACGGAGCCCGAGCAGCCCGCCGCCGAAGCGGCGCCCCAGCCCGAACCCGAGCCCGAGCCGGCCCCGGCGTCCGACACTCGCGACTCGTCGTCGTACGTCACTCCGCTGGTCCGCAAGATGGCGGCCCAGCACGACGTCGACCTGGCCGGCCTCGTCGGCACCGGCGTCGGTGGGCGGATTCGCAAGCAGGACGTCCTGGACGCCGCTGCGAAGCAGGGCACCGACACCACGCCGAGCCGCCCGGCCGCGGCGGCCGCGGCCGCCGCCCAGCCCGCTGCTCCCGCGGCACCGGCGGCGTCCGCCCCGGCGGCAGTCGCCGACGCGGCGCCGTCGCCGCTGCGTGGCAAGACCGAGCCGATGTCGCGGCTCCGCAAGGTGATCGCCAAGCGCATGGTCGAGTCGCTCCAGACCAGCGCCCAGCTGACCACCGTCGTCGAGGTCGACGTCACCTCGATCTCGCGCTTGCGGGACGCGGCGAAGGCCGACTTCGCGGCGCGCGAGGGCGTGAAGCTGTCGTTCATGCCGTTCTTCGCCAAGGCTGCGGTCGACGCGCTCAAGCAGCACCCGAGCCTGAACGCCGCGATCGACACCGAGGCGGGCGAGGTGACCTACTACGACCGGGAGAACCTCGCGATCGCCGTCGACACCGAGCGCGGACTGCTCACCCCGGTGATCAAGGAGGCCGGTGACCTCTCGATCGCGGGCCTGGCGCGCAAGATCGCCGACGTCGCCGAGCGCACCCGGACCAACAAGATCACTCCGGACGAGCTGTCCGGCGGCACGTTCACGCTGACCAACACCGGCAGCCGGGGCGCGCTGTTCGACACCCCGATCATCAACATGCCGCAGGTCGCCATCCTGGGCACCGGTGCGGTGGTGAAGCGGCCGGTGGTGATCGACGACGACAACCTCGGCGAGACGATCGCCGTACGCCAGATGGTCTACCTCGCCCTGACCTACGACCACCGGCTGGTCGACGGGGCCGACGCCGCCCGCTTCCTCAGCGACGTGAAGGCCCGGCTCGAAGCCGGGCAGTTCGAGGTCTGATGCGGGTCGTCGTCGGCGGCGCCTCCGGGTTCCTCGGGAGCCACCTGGTCTCCGAGCTGACCGGTCGCGGTCACACCGTCACCAAGCTGGTACGACGGGCGCCGGGCGCCGCGGACGAGTCGCGGTGGGACCCCGCGAGCGGTCAGGTCGACGCCGAGGTCGTCGCGGCCGCCGACGTGGTGGTCAACCTCGCCGGGGCACCGACCGCAGGCAACCCGCACTCGAAGACGTGGGCCACCGAGCTGCGCGCGAGCCGGGTCAGCTCCACCTCGACCCTGGCGGAGGCGATCGCGGCGAGCGAGCGCCCGGCGGCGTTCCTGGCCGGCAACGGCATCAGCTACTACGGCGACCGGGGCGCCGACCGGCTCCCGGAGACCGCCGACTCGCGAGGGCACGCCTTGCTGACGGAGGTGACCCGGGAGTGGGAGGCCGCGGCCGCGCCCGCGCGGGCGGCCGGGGCCCGGGTCTGCGTGCTGCGCACGGCGCCGGTGATGGACGCCCGGAGCCAGCCGCTGAAGGCTCTGCGCGTCCAGTTCCGGCTCGGCCTCGGAGGCAGGCTGGGCAGTGGCGAGCAGTACTTCCCGATGATCTCCCTGCGCGACTGGGTCGGTGCGGTGGCACACCTCGCCGAGCACGACGACGCCGCCGGCGCCTTCAACCTCTGCTGCCCGATCACGCCGACCAACGCCGAGTTCACCAAGGCGCTGGGGCGCGCGGTCGGGCGGCCCACGGTGATCCCGGCTCCGTCGTTCGCGATCCGCCTGGGTGCCGGCGACATGAGCCCGGAGCTGCTCGGCTCGCGCAACGCCGTGCCCCAGGCCCTGGTGGACGCCGGCTACGAGTTCCGTGACGAGGACGTCACCGCCGTGCTCGCGGCCGGGCTGGCTCAGCGCTCGTAGACCTCGCTGACCCGCCACCGCCCGCCCTCGCGCAGGAGACGCACCTCCCGCCTCGTCGGCCGACCGGGCGGCAACCCGGTGCGCACGCCGCCGCCGACGGCCACGGCGTCGACCAGCCGGTCGGTGACCAGGAGCACCAGCCTGCGGGGGCGGCAGGTGCGCACGTGGACGGCCAGCACCTGGCGACCCATCGATCGCACCCGTAGCCCGCGTGCCCGGTAGGCGTCGAGCAGGGCCGCGTCGCGCGCCGCGGTGCGCGAGCCGGTGGTGTAGAGCCCGACCAGCGACCGGGGTCGGCCGCTCGCCCAGGCCCGGGCGCGGCGTCGGTCCCACTCCTCCAGCACGCTCAGGGCCCGGCTCGTGCAGGTGACGGGGACGGAGCCCGCCACCGCCGCCTCACGTCGTACGACGTGGTGCCGGGTGACGGCGACCGCCACGACCAGCCCGGTCACCAGCCCCGCCGCGATCAGGATCCGAGAAGTGCGCACGTGCTCCACTCTGGAGGCCAGCGCGCGGGGACGCGAGCGCTCCTCCACAGGTGCGCGAGCAGTGCTTCTCGGGCATTCTGAGGGAGTGGCAGACGACGCCTCCCAGCCCCCTGCCGGTGTCGGCTGGGCCCGAGGGCTGCATGCCCCGGACGCCTCCACGGTCGACCCCGCGGCTTACTTCGAGTACATCGGACGTTGGTCGTCCCTCTTCGTCCCGGCCCTGCTCCGGCTCGGCGCAGTGAGCCTGGGCGACCTGGTCCTCGACGTGGCGAGCGGTCCCGGTGAAGCAGCGGAACCGGCGGCCGACATGGTCGGGATGCCGGGACGGGTCGTGGGCCTGGACATCTCCACCGCGATGCTGCGTGCGGCCCGCGCACGACTGCCGGGCGCCTCGTGCACCTGGGTGGCTGCGGACGCGCAACGCATGCCCTTCGCCGACGGCCGGTTCGACGCGGTGGTCTGCCAGCTCGGTTTGATGTTCCTGCCCGATCCCGGTGCCGGTCTGTCCGAGTTCCGCCGGGTCCTGCGGCCGGGGCGACGCGCAGCCGTCTGCGTGATCGGCACGGCCGAGCGTGCCCCCCTGTGGAGCTACCTCGCAGCCGCCCTCAGTCACGTGCTCCCGGCCGAGCGCGAGACGCTCCACCTCTCGTTCGCCCTGGGAGACCCTCATCGGCTGGAAGACCTGTTCACGTCCGCCGGGTTCAGCGACGTCGGCGTCCGGCCCCAGCAGGCGCACGCGGACCTTGGAACATTTGAGCACTACTGGCACGTCGTCGAGACGGCCAGCGGCTCGATGCCGCACGCCTATCGCACTCTGGCCGCCGCCGAGCGCGACCACGTGCGCGACGAGGTACGCCGGAAGATGGCTGCGCACGAGGTCGACGGGCTGCTGCGGGTCCCCGTCGAGATGCTCCTCGCCGACGGCCGCGCCTGACGGGCCCACTGGATCCGGACGCTGCCCGCCCCGCCTGCGTAGGGCGCGCCCCGCATCGCGGGGGACGTGAGCGACCTGGCGTTCAGGTTGAGCGGGCTCGGTTCCGACGCGGTCGATGACCGCAGATCCAGGCGATCGTCCGCGGGTCCCTGACGCTCGCCGACGCCGGGTAGGCTCGATCGGGTGAGCGACCTGGTCTTCCGCGAGGGCGGGTTCGGCGCCGACGCCGTCGACTACCTCGCGGCGTGGGACACCCAGCGCGAGATCCATGGGCAGGTGGTCGCGGGCGAGGCGCCCGACACGGTCTGGCTGCTGGAGCACCCGCCGGTCTTCACCGCCGGCAAGCGCACGTCGGCCGCCGACCGGCCGGCCGACCCCGGTGGCGCACCCGTCATCGACGTCGACCGCGGCGGACTGATCACCTTCCACGGGCCTGGTCAGCTGGTCGGCTACCCGATCGTCCGGCTGCCCGAGCACGTCCTGGTCGTCGACTACGTGCGCCGCGTCGAGGAGGCGCTGATCGGGGTCTGCGCCGACTTCGGCCTCGAGACCGCGCGGGTGCCCGGGCGCAGCGGCGTGTGGCTGAAGGCCTGGGGCCCCAAGCCCGAGCGCAAGATCGCGGCGCTGGGCATCCGGGTCAGCCGGGGCGTGACCATGCACGGCTTCGCCCTCAACTGCGACGTCGACCTGTCGTGGTACGACCGCTTCGTGCCCTGCGGGATCGCCGACGCCGGCGTCACCTCGCTGACGGCCGAGCTCCGGCGCGACGTCACCGTCGCCGACGTGCTCCCGAGCGTGCGCCGGCACCTGGCCGACCTGCTCGCCTGGACGCCGTACACGCCGACGCCGGACTACGAGCCGCGGCCGGAGCCCGGCCGTGGGCCGCGAATCGAGCTGCTGACACCGTGACCTCGGCCACTGGGACACCCGCGTACCATTGGTCCACGTGACCCAAGCCCCTCCCACGAACGCCGCGCCCGAGGGCCGCAAGCTCCTGCGCCTCGAGGTCCGCAACGCCGAGACCCCGATCGAGCGCAAGCCCTCGTGGATCAAGACCCGCGCGACGATGGGCCCGGAGTACCAAGAGCTGCTGGGCCTGGTGAAGTCCGAGGGCCTGCACACGGTGTGCCAGGAGGCGGGCTGCCCCAACATCTTCGAGTGCTGGGAGGACCGTGAGGCGACCTTCCTGATCGGCGGCGACCAGTGCACGCGCCGCTGCGACTTCTGCCAGATCGACACCGGCAAGCCGCAGCCGCTCGACCGCGACGAGCCGCGTCGGGTCGCGGAGTCGGTGCAGAAGATGGGGCTGCGCTACGCGACCATCACCGGCGTCGCGCGCGACGACCTGCCCGACGGCGGGGCCTGGCTGTATGCCGAGACCGTGCGGGTGATCCACGAGGTCAACCCCGGCACCGGCGTGGAGAACCTGATCCCCGACTTCAACGGCCGCCCCGAGCAGCTGGCCGAGGTCTTCGAGAGCCGGCCCGAGGTGCTCGCCCACAACGTCGAGACGGTGCCCCGGATCTTCAAGCGGATCCGCCCGGCGTTCCGCTACGACCGCTCGCTGGGCGTGCTGACCGCGGCCCGCGAGTTCGGCCTGGTCACCAAGTCCAACCTGATCCTGGGGATGGGCGAGACCCGCGAGGAGGTCAGCCAGGCGCTGCGCGACCTGCACGACGCGGGCTGCGAGCTGGTCACGATCACGCAGTACCTCCGCCCCTCTCCCCGACACCACCCCGTGGAGCGTTGGGTCAAGCCGGAGGAGTTCGTCGAGCTCGCCACCGAGGCCGAGGAGATCGGCTTCTCGGGCGTGCTGTCCGGCCCGCTCGTGCGTTCGTCGTACCGGGCCGGTCGGTTGTACCGTCAGGCCATGTCGGCGCGCACGCCGGCCTGACCACCCTCACCGAACTCCGGAGCAGCCCGCGCATGTCCTCCTCGCGACCGACCCTTCCCGAGCCCGAGAAGCAGGGCCGGATCAAGCAGTTCGCCGAGACCTACCGGATGGCCAAGCGGTCCGACCCCCAGCTGGGGATGTGGATCCTGGGTGCCTTCGTGGTCGGCGCTCTGGTCGGCTTCGGGGTCTTCTGGCTGGCCACCGGCCACGGCGGCCCGATCTCGCTGGCCGTGACGATCTTCGGCGCGCTGATGCTCGGTGTGCTGGCCGCCCTGATCACGTTCTCCCGCCGCGCGCAGAAGGCGGCGTACTCCCAGATGGAGGGGCAGGTCGGCGCCGCCGCCGGCGCCCTCCAGCTGCTCAAGCGCGGCTGGCGGCTCGACACCGCGATCGCGTTCAACAAGCAGCAGGACGTCGTGCACCGCGTGATCGGCCCTCCGGGGGTCGTGCTGGTGGGCGAGGGCAACCCGGGGCGGGTCAAGGCGCTGCTGACCAGCGAACGTCGCCGGCACGAGCGGGTGATCTCCGAGATCCCCGTTCACGAGGTGATCTGCGGCAACGGTGAGGGCCAGGTGCCCCTGCCCAAGATCGCGCGCCACATCCAGAAGATGAAGCGCCAGGTCAAGCCCGCCGAGATCACCGACGTGCTGGCGCGACTCAAGGCGATCGACGCGTCGCGGCCCGTCGTACCGATGCCCAAGGGGCCGGTTCCGACGTCGATGAAGGGCATGCGCGGCAACTTCCGCGGCCGCTGAGCCCTTCGGCTCGGCTCCCCCGCTAACGGGTCAGCTCGTGGCGGTGCTGCCCGGCATCGCCTGGACCTTCGACGGGGCCGGAGCCTTGATCGCGACCGGAGCGCCGAAGTCGGAGTAGGTCATCGTCATCGACAGGACCTTCTTCATCAGCATCTTGAACTGCGCCATCCGGCCCTGGTCGTCGAGCCACAGGTCGTAGGTCATGGCCTTGGGCAGCGATGCGGTGGACGAGGAGGGCATCCCCTTGAGCATGGGGACGGCGATGGTGTCGATCGTGACCGTGTAGTGCTTGAGCTGTTGGCCACCGACCGTCTGGGTGCCGTCGTACACGACCTTCTTGAAGACGTCGGGCGACATCTCGTCCATCAGGGACTTCGGGTCGATGCCCCCGAGGGTGTCGCCCATCGACCCCAACGGGCCGTTCGGGTCGGTGAGATCCATCTTCATGTAGCTGCCGTTGCCGCCGGGCATCGCGATGTACATGACGCCGCCGAGCAGGATCATCTCGGTGGGGGTGCCCATGCCGGTCAGGTCCATCGACATCTTCATGGCCGGCGTGCTGCCGGTCATGTCGAGGGCGCCGTCGGCGGAGATCTGCTGGCCGGAGGCGTCCATCGTCATCGTGAACTTCGCCGTGGTCAGCTTCTGCGCACCGGCCTTGACCATCGCCAGGAACTTGGCGCTGTCGACCTTCTGGCCTCGCCCCGGGTCGGACGCGCCCGCCTGCTGGGTGGCGGCGGGCGTCGGGCTCGTCGTGGTGGCGGCCGGGTCCGCCGCCGTCGACGAGCTGCCGGCGCTGCCGCACCCGGCCAGCGAGCCGAGCGCCAGCGGGACGATCGCGGCCGCGGCCGCCTTGCGAAGAGTCAGGATGCGCATGCCCACGAGCCTAACCGCGGGCACCCCCCGGCAAACGCAGAACGGCCAAGGGCACGGTGGCCGAACCGGTCGCCAGGTCGTGCAGCCCCCGGCCGTCCGGGCGGAAGACGATCGGCGGGATCACCAAGCAGATCAGCACCTGTCGTGCGAGCGCCATCAGCAGAGCGAGCGGCCGGCGCGAGCCGTCGACCCGGATCACCCGGAGGCGGGTTGCGAGCTGGCCGAACGAGCCACCCAGCAGCGCCATGAAGAACGACGACTCGACCACGAACACGCCCAGCGCGTAGAACCCCGAGCCGCGGCTGGTGCTCCAGCCGCTCGGGCCGAGGATCGCGACCACGACCAGGTTGGAGGCGAGCCAGTCGACGACGAGCGCCAGGATGCGGCGCCCCCAGGACGCGGTCTCGAAGGGCAGCTCGGCGACGGGCACCACGTCAGGCTAGCCAGCAGGGGTGGTACGACGAGCGCCGGGAGGCCACCTGTTACGTGCGTGAAACAAACCGGATACGGTCAAGTAACTGCCCCCACCTACGTTGACGACGTCCGCCGCAGAGCCGCGGCCGGACCTGCCCGCACCGAGAGTCACCAGGCTGCGCCACGCAGCCGAGGAGGATGAATGTTCGCCAACAGCGACGAGCTGCTCAAGTACATCAAGAACGAGGGCGTCGAGATGGTCGACGTACGCTTCTGCGACCTCCCCGGCATCATGCAGCACTTCACCGTCCCGGTGTCGTCGTTCGACCAGAAGGTCTTCGACGACGGCCTGAACTTCGACGGCTCCTCGATCCGCGGCTTCCAGGCCATCCACGAGTCCGACATGTCGCTGTTCCCGGACCCGACGACCGCCTACATCGACCCGTTCCGGGTCGCCAAGACCCTGGTCGTGAACTTCTTCATCCACGACCCGCTCACCGGTGAGGCCTACTCCCGCGACCCGCGCAACATCGCCCGCAAGGCGCAGGCCTACCTCTCCTCGACCGGGATCGGCACCAAGGCGTACTTCGCCCCCGAGGCCGAGTTCTACGTCTTCGACTCCGTGCGGTTCGAGACCAAGGTCAACGCCGGTTACTACCACATCGACTCCGAGGCCGGCGCCTGGAACTCAGGCTCCGAGGACAACAACCGCGGCTACAAGGTGCGCTACAAGGGCGGCTACTTCCCGGTGGCGCCGTACGACCACTTCGGCGAGCTGCGTGACGAGATGGTGATCGAGCTGGAGAAGTCCGGCCTCACTGTGGAGCGTGCCCACCACGAGGTCGGCACCGCCGGCCAGGCGGAGATCAACTACAACTTCGACGAGCTGCTCAAGGCCGCCGACGACGTGATGAAGTTCAAGTACATCGTCAAGAACGTCGCCTGGCGCAACAACAAGACCGCGACCTTCATGCCGAAGCCGATCTTCGGCGACAACGGCTCCGGCATGCACTGCCACCAGTCGATCTGGAACGACGACGAGCCGCTGTTCTACGACGAGACCGGGTACGCCGGCCTGTCGGACATGGCGCGCTACTACATCGGCGGCATCCTCGCCCACGCCCCGTCCCTGCTGGCCTTCACCAACCCGACCGTGAACTCCTACCACCGGCTGGTGCCGGGCTTCGAGGCTCCGGTCAACCTGGTCTACAGCCAGCGCAACCGCTCGGCCTGCGTGCGGATCCCGATCACGGGGTCCAACCCGAAGGCCAAGCGGATCGAGTTCCGCTGCCCCGACCCGTCGGCCAACCCCTACCTCGCGTTCTCCGCGATGCTGCTGGCCGGGATCGACGGCATCAAGAACAAGATCGAGCCGCACGAGCCCGTCGACAAGGACCTCTACGAGCTCCCGCCCGACGAGCACGCCGACATCCCGACCGTGCCCGCCTCGCTCAACGCGGTGATGGACTCCCTCGAGGAGGACCACGAGTTCCTGCTCGAGGGCGGCGTCTTCACCGGCGACCTGATCGAGACCTGGATCGACTACAAGCGCACCCAGGAGATCCAGCCGGTCGCCCTGCGCCCCCACCCGCACGAGTTCGAGCTCTACTACGACATCTAGGACACTGCTGAACTCGCGACCCGCGTCGCCCATCGGTGAGCAGAGTCGGTGATGGCCCTCGCGGGCGGGTTCTCAGTCGGCGATGTCGGCGTGCGTCTCGAGCCACGAGGGCCAGGGAACGCAGTGATCCGCGTCGTACCAGCGGATGTGTACGACAGCCCGGACTTCTTTTCGACCGCGATCCTGGGAGAGCCGAGCTGACACAGCCTCGTCGACTTCCGCCAGACGCTTGACACGCACCCTCACATCGGGCGGTTCGTCGAGGCGCACCCGCCATCGACCGTGCCCGGCGCGGGCGGTGGCAGTGACTCGACACGCCTCGGGGTGCGCAGACGGCTCGCCGGCCATGGAGCAATGCTAGATCGGGAGTCCCGAGCACGGCTGGCGATGGCGACTCGTGAGTTCTGGGAACTCCACCGAAACACGACTCGGCGGCGCGTCTGGAGCCTGCGACCGAACGGGCTGCCGCGCCCTCGGGGCCCGGACATGGTCGCGCCCCGCGAGCTGCGTGAGCGGCGGGGCGCTGTCCTCGGCACTGGACGTCAGCAGCTCGGCACCGGGGATTCGAGTCGAGATTAAATCCGGAGCCCGCACATATGCCACACCCCGACAGGTGGAGATCCCGCGCGGCGGCGCGAGCACGAGGCAGCCGGCCCGGCCATTGTTCGGCGGACCGGCCCTCGCTGACGTCCCGCTCGGTGACCCGACAGTCTGCGCCAAGGGCCAGGCGGTCACTCACCTCGTGCTCCCAGTTCGAGTCACCCCGTGACCTCGACTCACCACGCGGGCATCCACACGGCGTCCGTGGCGGCGGGATGGTTCGCATTGCTAGGGTGCGCCGATGCCGACCGAGCCTGACCGCGCCGGTTCCGAGCTGGAGCTGCTCGAGCAGTACCTCGACGCCCAACGGGAGGCGCTGCTCGCCAAGACAGAAGGGCTCGACCGGGAGCAGCTGACCCGGACCCAGCCTCCCTCGAGGCTCACTCTCGGTGGCCTGCTCCACCATCTGGCGCTCGCCGAGGAGGACTGGATGGAGATCCACTTCGCCGGACGGCCCGACAGCCAGCCCTTCGTCGACGCCGACTGGGCCGCCGACCCGGACTGGCAGTTCCGTGCTCCTCCGGAGCTGCAACCGGAGGAGCTGCGCGAGCGCTACCGCGAGGCCTGCCGCCGGAGCAGGGCCGTGGTGCGCGAGGCCACCGGACTGGACCAGCTCTCTGCGAAACCCGTGCGCGGCGAGCTCTTCACGCTGCGCTGGGTGCTGCTCCACCTGATCGAGGAGACCGCACGCCACGCCGGTCACGCCGACTTCCTGCGCGAGGCGATCGACGGAAGCGTCGGCTAGCCCGTCTGAAGGGCGGCCGGGACCGCCCGGCGACGTCGCCGGTCCCGGCGCCGGTGCTCAGCCTGCGAGCTGCCCGACGGCCGCGAGCTGGGTAGCCGGCGTGTCGGTGACGATCCGCTGGTCGCGCCACAGCGAGTTGCCCGAGGCGAGCAGTGCCACCCCGTCTTCCCGGGCACGGCGTCCCGGCGAGGCCGGTGAGGTTGGGTTCCGGCGGAGTGCCGGCCTCCACGGTGATGTGACCCGGCTGGTGATTCGCTGGACTGCCACCCGGCTTCGCGCCTACCGTCGAGCAAGCGTCTCACCTGCGACAACGCGGACACCGAAGGGTTGGCGACCATGGCCCGACAGCTGATGGTGATGGCCGGCTCGAGCGGCCACCACGTCGCGGCCCGGGAGCGGAGGTGAGCACCGTCGACGCGCGGGACCCGGACACCGTCGTACGACGTCAGCTGGTGGTCCGCGGCGTGGTGCAGGGCGTCGGGTTCCGACCGCACGTCGTGGCGCTGGCCGACCTGCTGGGCCTGTCGGGCACCTGTCGCAACGACGCCACCGGCGTCGTGATCGAGGTCGAGGGAGCAGAACCACTGGTCGCAGACTTCGTCACCCTGCTCCAGCGGCGGGCGCCGCCCCTGGCCCGGATCGTCTCGGTCGAGACCGCGGAGCTGACGCCGACCGGCCGCCCCGGTTTCGCGATCGGCAGCTCGTCGGACGGCGCGGGCGAGCGCTCGATGGTGCCGCCCGACACCGCCACCTGCGACGACTGCCGCCACGAGCTGGAGGATCCGGGCGACCGGCGCTACCGGCACCCCTTCATCACCTGCACCAACTGCGGGCCGCGCTTCACGATCACGCTCGACCTGCCCTACGACCGCCCGGTCACCACGATGGCCGGCTTCCCGCTCTGCCCCGCCTGCGCGCAGGAGTACGCCGACCCACGCGACCGCCGGTTCCACGCGCAACCGATCGCGTGTCACGACTGCGGGCCGTCCCTGCGGGTCCTGGGCAGGGACGGCGTCGAGCTGGCGAGCGGCACCGAGGGCTCCCTCCAGGCCACCGTCGCCGCTCTGCGGGACGGAGCGATCGTGGCGATCAAGGGCCTCGGGGGCTACCACCTGGCCTGCGATGCCTCGTCCGGACCGGCCACCACCGCGCTCCGGGAGCGCAAGCAGCGCCCGGACCAGCCCTTCGCCGTGATGGTCGCCGACCTGGCCGGCGCCGAGCGCCTGGTCCGGGTCGGTGGCGCCGCTGCGCTCCTGGCGTCGGCCGAACGCCCGATCGTGATCCTGCCGGCCCGGCCGGGTGCGCCGGTCGCCTCCTGCGTCGCACCCGGTCTCGACGAGCTCGGAGTGATGCTCGCCTACACCCCGGTGCACCACCTCCTCTTCGCGGCCCCGCCCGACGGCACTCCCGGCGCACCCGAGGCCCTCGTGATGACCTCGGGCAACCTCAGCGGCGAGCCCCTGTGCTTCACCGAGGCCGAGGCCCTGACCAGGCTCGGCGCGATCGCCGACCTGTTCCTGACCCACGACCGCGAGATCGCGGTGCCCTGCGAGGACTCGGTGGTGGCGTGGGTCGAGCCCGGGGACGCGATGTCAGTGCCGGTGCGCCGGTCGCGCGGCTACGCACCGCTACCGGTGCACCTGGCCGCGTCCGACCCGGAGGCTGTGGTCCTCGCAGCCGGGGCCGAGATCAAGAACACCTTCGCGCTGGCTCGCGGTGGCGACGCCTTCGTCTCGGCCCACGTCGGTGACCTGGGCAGCCTCGAGAGCCGTACGGCGTACCACCAGGCGACGGCGCAGCTCCTGCGCTTCCACCGCAGCAGACCCGGGCTCGTGGTGGCCGACTCGCATCCGGGCTACGCGTCGAGTGCCTGGGCCCGACAGTTCGCCGCCGACCTCGGCGTCCCCCTGCTGGAGGTGCAGCACCACCATGCCCACCTCGCGTCCCTCGCCGCCGAGCACGGCCGCCTGGACGAGCCCCTGCTCGGCCTGGTCTTCGACGGCACCGGCTACGGCTGCGACGCCACGGTGTGGGGCGGTGAGCTGCTGCTGCTCGGTGCCGGCGGCACCAGCGCGGAACGCCTCGGCCACCTCGGAACCGTCCGGCTGCCCGGCGGCGACGCCGGTGTGCGCAACCCGGTCCGCCAGGCCGCCCTCGCCCTGCTGAACGCGGGGGTGGAGCTCCGCGGCACACCGGTCGACGCCGAGCTCACCGACCAGGAGCGCACCTTCCTCTCCGGGCTCGGGAGCGCCGAGGAGGGCTGGGTCGCGACCAGCAGCGTCGGCCGGCTCTTCGACGTGGTTTCGTCGTTGCTCGGTGTGCGCCACCGGGTCTCCTACGAGGCCCAGGCGGCGATCGAGCTCGAGGCCACCGCCCGCCGCTGGCACCGGGCCCACGAGCGTGACCGCGGGGTGACGCTGGAGTTCCCGGTCCGCTCCGGCACCGGCCCGGACCGGCTCGACCCCGACCCGCTGGTCCGCGCCCTGGCCGGGTCACTGGCGACGGGTGAGCCACCCGGCCGACTCGCCTGGAGCTTCCACGTCGCCCTCGCCGACGCCGCAGCCGACCTGGCAGCGGCGCACGCGGCGCGCCGCGGTCTGACCGCCGTCGGACTCAGCGGCGGCGTCTTCGGCAACCGGATCCTGCTCTCCCTGGTCCGCGAGCGGCTCACCGCTGGCGGTCTCGAGGTCCTCACCCACCGCGTGGTGCCCCCCAACGACGGCGGACTGGCGCTCGGACAGGTCGCGATCGGCGTACGTTCGACCCAGCAGCCGCGAGAGACGAGGTCCTGACCATGTGCCTGGCAGTTCCCGGACGAGTGCTCTCCCTGGCCGAGCAGGACGGGACGACGATGGCCCAGGTGGACTTCGGGGGCGTCCGGAAGGAGGTCTGTCTCGCCTACATCCCCGACATCGAGGTCGGGGAGTACGTCATCGTCCACGTCGGCTTCGCGATCCAGCGGCTCGACGAGAAGTCCGCCCAGGAGACGCTGGCGAGCTTCGCGCAGCTGGGGATCCTCGAGGAGGAGTTCGGCGACAGCCTCGCCCGTGCCGCCCGGCAGGCCCAACCCCCCGACGGGGCCACGTCGTGAAGTACCTCGACGAGTTCAGCGACCCCGACCTCGCCGCCCGGCTGGTCGAGCAGATCCACGCGGTCACCACGCGGCCGTGGGCCCTGATGGAGGTCTGCGGCGGGCAGACCCACTCGATCATCCGGCACGGCATCGACCAGCTCCTGCCCGACGGTGTCGAGATGATCCACGGCCCGGGCTGCCCGGTCTGCGTGACGCCACTGGAGACCATCGACCGGGCGTTGGCGATCGCCGCCCAGCCGGGAGTGGTCTTCTGCTCCTTCGGCGACATGCTGCGGGTGCCCGGCAGCAGTCAGGACCTCTTCTCGATCAAGAGTGCCGGCGGCGACGTCCGGGTCGTCTACTCACCGCTGGACGCGCTCAGGCTGGCCCGCGAGAATCCGGACCGCGAGGTCGTCTTCTTCGGGATCGGCTTCGAGACGACCGCACCGGCGAACGCGATGACGGTCTACCAGGCCCAGCGCCAGGGCATCGCGAACTTCTCGCTGCTGGTCTCCCACGTCCTGGTGCCGCCGGCGATCGCCGCGATCATGGAGTCGCCGAGCTGCCGGGTGCAGGCGTTCCTGGCCGCGGGCCACGTCTGCAGCGTGATGGGCACCAGCCAGTACCCCCCGCTCGCCGACCGGTACGGCGTGCCGATCGTGGTCACCGGCTTCGAGCCGCTCGACATCCTCGAGGGGATCCGCCGGACCGTGACCCAGCTGGAGGAGGGCCGGCACGAGCTGGAGAACGCCTACCCCCGTGCCGTCCCCGACGAGGGGAACCCCACCGCGATGGCGATGTTGCGCGACGTCTTCGAGGTCACCGACCGCACCTGGCGCGGGATCGGGATGATCCCGGGGAGTGGCTGGAAGCTCTCGGAGCGGTACGCCGACCTCGACGCCGAGCGACGCTTCTCGGTCACCGACCTCCACACCGCCGAGTCGCCGTTGTGTCGCTCCGGCGAGGTGCTGCAGGGGCTGATCAAGCCGCACGAGTGCGCGGCGTTCGGCCAGGAGTGCACGCCCCGCCGGCCCCTCGGCGCGACGATGGTGTCCTCGGAGGGTGCCTGCGCGGCGTACTACACCTACCGCCGCCTCGACCTGCTGACCACCAGCCCGTGACCAGGAGGACCCGGTGACCGACGACCTCGACTTCGAGGGCTGGACCTGTCCGCTCCCCCTGCGTGACACCCCCACCGTCGTGATGGGCCACGGCGGCGGCGGTGCCATGTCGGGTGAGCTGATCGAGCACCTCTTCCTGCCGGCGTTCGGGGGCGCCGCCCGCGCCGAGCTCGGCGACTCCGCAGTGCTCACGGTGCCGCCCGGCCGGCTGGCGTTCTCGACGGACTCCTTCGTGGTCAAGCCGATGTTCTTCCCCGGCGGCTCGATCGGCGACCTCGCGGTCAACGGCACCGTCAACGACCTGGCCATGGCGGGGGCCACCCCGCTCTACCTCTCGACCGCGTTCATCCTGGCCGAAGGCACGCCACTCTCGGAGATTGGCCGGGTGGCCACGGCGATCGGCGAGGCCGCGGAGGTGGCCGGCGTGCAGCTGGTCACGGGTGACACCAAGGTGGTCGACAGCGGCAGCGGCGACGGCATCTACGTCAACACTGCCGGCATCGGCGTGATCGCCGACGGCGTCGACATCGGCCCCCACCGGGCCCGCATCGGCGACGCGGTCCTGGTCAGTGGCGACATCGGCGTGCACGGCATCGCGGTGATGAGCTGCCGCGAGGGGCTGGAGTTCGGCACGACGATCGAGAGCGACTCGGCGCCCCTCCACGGCCTGGTCGCGGAGATGCTGGCGACCGGGATCGACGTACGCGTGCTCAGGGACCCCACCCGCGGCGGCGTCTCGGCGACCCTGAACGAGATCGCCAGGGCGTCCGGCGTCGGCATCGAGCTGGTCGAGCGCGACCTCCCGATCCCACCCGGGGTGCGCGACGCGTGCGGGCTCCTCGGCCTCGACCCGCTCCAGGTCGCCAACGAGGGCAAGCTCCTCGCCATCGTCCCCGCCGACCGCTGCGACGAGCTCCTGGAGGTGATGCGTCGCCATCGGTACGGCGTCGCCGCCTGCCGGATCGGCACGTGCGTCGCGGAGCACCCACGGATGGTGGTGGCCCGCACCGGACTGGGCGGCACCCGCGTGATCGACCTCCCGATCGGCGAACAGCTCCCCCGGATCTGCTGACGTGTCCGCCGAAGGCGCCCTGCAGTTCGCCCGTTACGCCTACCCGCCCAACGAGCTCGGGTACTGCGGGCCGGAGGGCGCGCAGGCGATGCTGGTCCCGGGCGCCGAGGACGACATCGCCGCGCGGGCGCGGAAGTTCGACGGGGCCTGGGTCTACCTCGAGGTCCTTGCCGAGGCGCTCGGCAGCGACGACCCTCTGGCTGCCGCGGTGGTCGAGGCCTACTGGGTCGGGTCGGACCTGCTCGAGAAGGTGCCGTCCGGAGCGCTGGTCGACCGGCTGCTCACCCGCTTCGCGAGCCAGCCCGGGGGCACCTGGCGCGAGTCGGCGGGACGGGCCCTGGCGCACCACAGCTTCCAGGTCTTCGAGGTGTATCCCTGGGCGGCGATGCTGCGGGCCGGCCTGCCTGCGGGGCCGGCCGTGTCGGTGCTGGACCGGTGCCGGATCCGGACCGGGGTGGTCCGCTCGGTCCATGGCGAGTCGGTCACGGTTGGGACGAGCGCCCTCGCCTGGGACGGGGCGGCCCTCGCACCCGGCCCGGTCGTGGACGAGGTTGCACGGTGGTCGTCGGGCGGGCTGAGCCTGATCGGCGCGCCGGCGGTCGACGACGTGGTCGCGCTGCACTGGGACTGGGTCTGCGAGGTGCTGACGGTCGACCAGGCCGAGCGGATCCGCCGGCTCGACGAGGTCCGGCGCCGGGCGGTGGGACTGGTACATCCGCGCTAGGCGGATCGGCGCGTACATGCCTCCCGTCGGAGGGTGGCCCGAGGATACCGTGGTGATGTCGCACCACCCCCCGATCCCCGTGCGACACAGGAAGTGCCCCACCCGACTCGGTCCGGTGGGGCCCTTCCTTGTAGGGGCCCTCAGCGTTCCCGGGCGGCACCCCGAGGTGTGACCCGGGTTTCGGTGTCGCTCGATCCGGGCACGGGCCGTCGTGAAGACACGACAGATCGGCAACGACCAGGTCGGGCGCGTCGAGGTGGGTGCGATCGGGCTCGGCCTGATGACCTTCGACCAGTCCGGCACCCAGCCACGCGACCAGCTCGCGGCCACGGTCCGCGCGGCTCTCGACGCGGGGGTCACCCTGTTCGACACCGCCGACGCCTACGGGCCGGGCGACGAGTTGGGTCCCGACACCCAGGGCGCCAACGAGCGGCTGATCGCGGGACTGCTCGACGAGCTCGGGGTCCGCGACCGGGTGCTCCTGGCCACCAAGGGCGGGCATGTGCGGACCGGGGAGGACGCGACCTGGGACACCGACAGCAGCCGGGACCATCTGCGCCGGGCCGTCGACGCCAGCCTGGGCCGCCTGGGCGTCGAGCAGATCGCCCTCTGGCAGCACCACCGTCCCGACCCGGACACGTCGTACGACGAGGTGATCGAGACGCTGCGGGAGATCCACGCGTCGGGGAAGGTGGCGATGATCGGCCTCTCCAACGCCGATCCCGACCAGATCCGGGCGGCGCACCGGGTGCTCGGCGACGCACTGGTCAGCGTGCAGAACCAGTTCTCCCCGGCATACCGCAGCAGCCGACCCGAGATCGACGTGTGCACGGAGCTCGGGCTCGCGTTCCTGCCCTGGAGCCCGCTCGGCGGCCTCGGCGACGCCAAGGCACTGGCGGAGCAGCACCCGGCCTTCGCCGAGGTGGCGGAGCAGCGCGGCGTGAGCGCACAGCGGGTGGCGCTGGCCTGGGAGCTGGCGCAGTCCCCCGTGGTGATCCCGATCCCCGGCGCGAAGCGACCCGAGTCGATCATCGACTCGGCGGCCGCCGCGGACCTCGAGCTCACCACCGACGAGCTGGCGCGCCTGGACGCCGACTGAGTGGAGCGGTCGGGGTCGGCAGGTTCCCGGACGGGACCAAGGACCCGGACGGTCTGGTTCCCACGTACCAGCGCAGTGGGCGCATCGGGCCCATCCGCCGCCGTCGGAGCGGTCCTACCGTGGACTCGTCGCATACTCCCCTGATCCCCGTGCGACACAGGAAGCGCCCTCTGGCACCAAGCCAGGTGGGCGCTTCCTTCACGGGGTGACGGGGCCGTTCGGGCGCCGGGTGGCGTCAGGTGGCGTCAGGAGAGGTCGACGGCCTCGCAGTGCAGACCCATCCGCATGCCGTTGGCGCCGTAGCGGTGCGGCACGGGGGCAGTGAAGCCCGCATCGCGCACGTGGTGCCCTACGGCAGCGTGCCGACCCGGGGCCGTGCTGGCGCCGGCGTCGTACGTCGAACCGGCCAGCACCGCGGCGACCGCGATGACGGCGAGCGAACGGGCGATGCGCGGCAACCACATGGGGCCTCCTGGGGACGGTCTCACCACGGTACGCCCCGAGCCTCCGCAGCGGAACGGTCGACGCCGGCGCTGCTCCTAGGCTCGGTGCAGCACCAGGTCGTGGGTCCGCGGCCCGGGCCGGAACCCGATCCCCCGGTAGACCCGGCCCGGTTCGGGGTAGTCGTCGTCACCGCGCGGCCGGACCAGCCCCGTGCGGCCACCGGCGTCGCGCGCGGCGTGGAGGGCGGCCAGGCTGACCGCGCTCGCCAGGCCCCGACGGCGGTGCTCGGGGCGACAGCCGACCGGCTCGACCAGCGCGATCCCGGAGACGTCGTCCAGCCAGACGCAGCACGACGCGACCATCTCGCCCTCGGCCGTGACCGCCACCCAGTCGAGCCCGGCGCGATAGGGCGGCGTCGCCATCAGCCGCTCGTAGGCGCCGGTGGTCACCTTCGAGGTCGCCGACCACGAGCCCCGGTGGCACGCCGCCCGGGCCTCCGCCTCACCCTGTCGTACGGCGCGCAGCGCGTAGCCGGGCACGTCCGGCACGGGACGGAGGTCAGCGAGGTCGAGGGTGTGCTGGACGAACCAGACGTCCGGCTCCTCCACGAAGCCGGCCGCCTCGAGTGCCGTGCCGAGGTGGGGCTCGGTGTCGAGGTAGGAGGTGCGCACGGTGCTCTCCGTGGTCGACCCCAGGAACCAGGCGACGGCCTCGTGGGCCAGATCGGGGTACGCCGGGTCGACGCACCACTCCATCCACGTGGGGCTCTCGAGCCAGGCCCAGCCGACCGGCCCTCCGGCATCGGTGAAGACCCGGACCGGCCCGTGCTGGAGGTCCTCCGGTAGCGCGTAGCGGGCGCTCCAGCTCACCTGGCCGGGGTGCTGCCAGACCACGGGGGTCAGTCGCGAGGTGACGGCGTGCATCGCCGGCAGGGCCGCGTCGATGGTCTCCCCGGTGACCACCCGGTCAGCCACGGGTCACGTCGAGCAGCCAGGCCGCCACCTGCGCGGGGTCGTGCTCCAGGGCGGCGTCGTGGACCGCGACCTCGGTGACCACGAAGCCCGGCACGTCGGCGGCCCACCAGCCGCCGCAGGGCTGGATCCGCTCGCGCTCCATGAACGAGATCAGCCGCTCCGTCACGGCGTCCTCCTCGCCCTCGGCGTGGATCAGGAACGTGTTGGTGTGCGGCGGCTCGGGCCACGGGCGGAGGCCGACCGCCGACGCCTCGGTGGCCAGGGCGCGTGCCCACGCGGCGTACTCCCCCATCCGCGGCAGCCGGTCCCGCAGCCCGGCCAGCGCGGAGACGGCGAACGGCGTGAGGTGGAAGAGCGTGCCGCCCATCCGCTTGCGCCAGCGCCGGGCTTCGTCGACGACGTCCTCGGGGCCGGCGAGAGCGGCACCGGCCAGCCCTTCGAGCCCCTTGTAGAACGAGACGTAGATGCTGTCGAACTGGGCCGCGATCTCGGCCAGCGGCCGGTCGTAGTAGGGCTGCGACTCCCAGATCCGGGCCCCGTCGGCATGCAGGGGTACGCCGAGCTCCCGGGCGGCCGCGGACAGAGCGGTCAGGTCGTCCCACGGCGGGAGCATGCAGCCGGCGTCGCGCAGCGGCATCTCGACCAGCGCGGCTCCCAGGCCCGGGGAGAGGCCACGCAGATGGTCGGCGGTGGCGGTGGTGCGCCCCCGGGTCAGGTGCTCGAACTCGAAGCCGTGCAGCCGCCGCGGCCCGTCGTCCTCGTGCTCGAGCAGGTGCGAGGTGTCGGGGATCGCGACCCGCCTGGAGCCGGAGCGGTCGCACCAGACCCGGAGGGCCGCCTGCTGGGCCATGATCCCGCTCGGGAAGAACGCGGCCGCGGGCTTCCCGAGCAGCTCGGCCACCTGGGTCTCGACCTGGGCGACCGGCCCGCGCTCGGCGTAGACGTCCCACTGCTGGACGTCGAGCGCCTCGGCGTCGTCGGCGAGCCTGCGCAGCACCTCGACCGGTGTCCGGGACGGGTGCCAGAACACGGAGGTCTCGCACCCCTTGACCGCAGCCCGCAGGCGCTCCATCTGCTCGTCGTCCACGGCCCCACCCAACCAGCCGGGTGGGCTCACGCCAACCGGGTTTGCTCAGGTGAGGGTGCGGGTGCCCGGCGGGATGCCCTCGCCGCGGGACACTCCCTCGACCATCTCCTGGAGGGCGGTCAGGGCCACCCGCTGCGGGAAGGGCCCGAAGCTGGCCCGGGCCACCCCGAGCTCCTGCAGCCGGGCCAGGGAGGGACCACCGGGCACCGGCAGCACCGAGAGCCGCTGCGGGCCGAACGCCTCCACGAGAGCCTGCACCTGCACGTCCGTCAGGGCGCCCGGCACGAACACGACCGGAGCACCGACCTCGAGGAACGCCCGCCCACGCACGATCGCGTCGGCCAGCGCGTCGTCGGGGTCGCGGTCCCCCGCGTGGAGAACCGCGTCGGTGCGGGCGTTGAGCACGAAGTCCGGGACACCCTCCGCGGCCGCCGCCCGGATCACCGCCTCGACCGCGGCCACCGCGTCGGCCAGGGGCCGGAGCTGGTCCTCGATGTTGGCGCCCACGACACCGAGACCGATCGCGCGACGGCAGGTCTCGCCGGCGTCGCCGTACCCTGCTTCGAGGTCGGCCGTGACCGGGAGGTCGACGGCCCCGGCGATCCGGCCGACGGCCTCGAGCATCAGGTCGCGAGGGATCTGCTCGCCGTCCGGATAGCCGTACGACGCGGCGATGGCGTGGCTGGCGGTGGCCAGGGCCGTGGTGCCCGGCGTCGAGGCCACGACCCGGGCGCTGGCGACGTCCCAGACGTTCACCAGGGTGAGCAGCTCGGGGGCGACGTGCAGGGCGCGGAGCGCGGCGGCCCGTTCGGTGGTGTCCATCGCACCACCGTGCGGCCCACGACGTCGCGAAGCAAGCGACTCGGGACCGATCTTCCGCTATTTTCACCTCAACACCGGAGTGGGGCAGGAGCAACAGTGGCGCAGTTCCGCACAGGCGACGGCAGCGACGGCAGCGTCGTCGTGTCGATCGAGGGCGACTTCGACCTCGCCGACGTCGACGAGTTCCTCGAGCTCGCGCTCCCCTGCCTGGAGCGTTCCGACCGAGTTGAGATCGACCTCGGACGGGTCACGTTCATCGACTCCAGCGGTCTCGGAGCCCTGGTCCGCGTCCGGAAGGAGGGCTCGGAGACCGGCACGAAGGTGTCCCTGGTGGACGTGAGCCCGGCGACGCACCGGCTGCTGGAGATCACCGGGCTCCACCACGCGTTCGACATCGCGCCCCGGGAGGCTTGATGCCGTCCCGGCCCGGCCGCGGGACGAGACGGCCGAGGTCGTGACCGACTCGCCGGCACCGGCCCGCAGCCCCGCACTGCGACGGCCCGCCCGTCTGGTGGCGGGCATCTGCGTGCTGGGCGTGCTGCTGACGGCGCTGGCGACCTGGGCGGTGGCCCGGGCGGACACGAACACCGAGCAGCGCCTGCTCCAGACCCAGACCCGCCAGGCCGCCGCCGTCCTGTCGACCGCGATCCTGACCATCCAGCAACCGATGAACGCGGCCCTGGCCGCCCAAGGGGCGATCGGCCACGGCCGGGACGCGACCGCCTTCACCCGGATCTTCGCCCAGGTCGCCGGCACCGGGAAGACCTTCACCTCTGCCTCCTTGTGGCACCGGCAGGGAGGTTCGTTCACCCGGGTGGCCGCGATCGGCGACGCCCCCGGGCTGGACCCCCAGGGCCCGCAGATGCAGGACTTCCTCGGCCAGGCGCTGCCGGGCACGACGTTCGCCGTGCGTCGGGTCGACGTCGGGGCACAGATCCGGATCGCCTACGCCGTCGGCGACCCCGGCTCCGGCTACGTCATCTACGCCGAACGGGCGATCCCGGCGGACCGTCGCGCCCCGGTCGACCGCAACTCCGCCTACGCCGACCTCGACTACGCCATCTACCTCGGCGGCACCACCGACACCGCGGCGATGACCACGACCGACGTCGACCCCGCGACCCTGCCGCTGACCGGGCTCACCGCCCAGGTCTCGATCCCGTTCGGGAACTCGACGCTGATCCTGACCACCCGTGCCCGGCGCCACCTCGGCAGCGGCCTCAGCGAGCGGCTGCCGTGGATCCTCCTGCTCAGCGGGCTGCTGCTCACCCTGGCCCTGGCCCTGGTCGCCCGCCAGCTGATCCGCTCACGACTGCGCGCCGAGAGCGACACCGACACCATCACCACCCTCTACCAGCGCGTCGACACCCTGTACGGCGAGCAGCGGAGCCTGTCGGAACGGCTCCAGCGTGCCCTGCTGCCCCAGGCCAACCCGGGGATCCCCGGCATGGAGGTGTCGTCGGAGTACGTCGCCGGGGCGCAGGGCATCGACATCGGGGGCGACTGGTACAGCGCGATCGCGGTCGGGGACGACACGTTCGCGTTCGTCGTCGGCGACGTGTCGGGCAACGGCGTGGACGCGGTGGCCGAGATGGCCCGGGCCCGGTTCACATTGCGCGCCTACCTCTTCGACGGCGACGGTCCGGACACGGCGCTGGAGAAGTGCTCGCGCCAGTTCGACGTGACCACCGACGGCCACATCATCACCGTGCTCGTGGGAGTGGGGAACTGGCGGACCGGCGAGATCAGCGTCGCCAACGCGGGCCACCCCCTCCCCCTGCTGGTCTCGGAGGCCGGCGCGTCGTTCGTGCCGATGCCGGTGGGGCTGCCACTCGGCGCCGGCGCGTTCACCTACGAGCGGTCGACGTTCACCATGCCTCCGGGCGCGACGCTGATGGCCTACACCGACGGCCTCGTCGAGCGACGGGCCGAGGTCATCGACGCGGGCATGCAGCGGCTCGTCGAGGTGGCTCGGAGGCTCGGATCACGTCCGCTGCCGTCGTTCGTCGAGCAGGTCGTGACCTCCATGCGCGACGAGCGCATGGTCGACGACGTCGCCGTGCTGGCCCTGCGCCGGGTGGGCGTGTGACCGCCCGGCTCGCCGCCGACCGGCGGGCTCCCGCCGAGGCCCGGTCGTACGTCGCGCGGCAGCTGGGGTCTCTGTCCCTGCCACCGGGCGTGCCCGTCGACGACGTCGTCCTGATCGCCAGCGAGCTGGTCACCAACTCGGTGCGCGGCGGCGCGGATTGGGTCGACCTCAGCGTGCGGACCACCCCCGAGCGGCTCGACCTGCTGGTCGAGGACGACGCCGACGGCTGGCCGGTGCTGGGCACGCCCGACGAGGACGCCGTCAACGGTCGCGGCCTCGGCATCGTCGACCGGCTCGCCGACGCCTGGGTGGTCACGGCTCGGGACCGCGGCAAGGTGGTCACGGTGACCTGGCTGGCCCGGACCGCCGACGTGTCGCCCTGAGCCCGCCGACCCGACCGGTCACTCCCAGAAGATCCGGTCGACCACGGCCCGGGCGCGGCGCGTCGTGCGCAGGTAGTCGTTGACCATCTCGTCGGAGTGACCGGAGCCGTAGTCGAGGATGCTCGCCACCGCCGCCCGCTCGCGGGCGTCGCGGGGCAGCTGGTCGCCGCTCTTGCCGGTGACCAGGGTGATCGCGTTGCGCAGCCGACTCACCGAGCGCCAGGCCCGGTCCAGCGCGTCGGCATCGACGGCCGAGAGCAGCTCGGCCTCACGCGCGGCGGCCAGTGCGGTGAGGGTCCGCGGGCTGCGCAGGGCGGCGACCCGGCCGGCGTACCTGAGCTGGAGCAGCTGGACGGTCCACTCGATGTCGGCCAGGCCACCGCGGCCGAGCTTGAGGTGGGTCTGGGGGTCGGCCCCCCGCGGCAGCCGCTCGCGGTCCACGCGAGCCTTGATCCGGCGTACCTCGACGACATCGGCCTCGCTGATCCCCTCCGGGGGGTAGCGCAGCGGGTCGATCAGCGAGGTGAAGCGCTCGCGCACCCCGGCGTCACCGACCACGGCGTCGGCCCGCAGCAGCGCCTGCGCCTCCCAGACCTTGGACCACTTCGCGTAGTAGGCGGCGTACGACGCGAGCGTGCGGACCAGCGGACCCTGCTTGCCCTCGGGCCGCAGGTCCGCGTCGACCACCAGCGCCGGGTCGCCGGCCGGGGCGATCAGCAGGGACCGCACCTCGTTGGCCACCGCCTGGGCGTACGCCGTGGGGTCGCCGCCCGCGCCGCCGTCGTCGGCGTCCTCGGGCTCGTGCACGAACATCACGTCGGCGTCGCTGCCGTAGGAGAGCTCGAAGCCGCCGTAGCGACCCATCGCCACGATCGCGATCCGGGTCGGTGCCCGGTCGAGCCCCCGCTGGGCCCGCACCGACCGGCCGGCCACCTCCAGCGTCGCCTCGAGGGTGGCGTCGGTGAGCCGGGACAGGGCCGCGCCGACCTCGGCGACCTCGATCTCGCCGAACAGCTCGCCGACCGCGATCCGGAACAGCTCACGGCGCCGGACCGCCCGGATCGACCGCACCGCCTCGCCGGCGTCCGCCTGGCGCTCGGCGGTGGCGCGCATCTGCGCGGTCAGGGTCTCCGACGAGCGTGGGGTGAGGTCCTCCCCCAGCATCCGCACCCCTTCGGGCTCGCGCTCGAGCAGGTCGGTGGCGTAGCGCGAGGTGGCCAGCAGCCGGGCCAGCCGTTCGGCGACCTGCCCCTCGTCACGCAGGGTCTTGAGGTACCAGTGCGTGGAGCCGAGGCTCTCGCTGATCCGCCGGAAGCCGAAGAGCCCCGCGTCGGGGTCGGGGGCGTCCGCGAACCACTCGAGCATCGCCGGGAGCAGGGTGCGCTGGATCGCCGCGGTGCGGGAGACGCCGCTGGTCAGGGCCTCGAGGTGGCGCAGGGCGGCGGTCGGGTCGGCGTACCCCAGGGCGGCGAGCCGGACCCCGGCCGCCTCGGGCGTGAGTCGTGCCCCACCGGCCGGCACCCGGGCGACCGCCTCCAGCAGCGGCCGGTAGAACAGCTTCTCGTGAAGTCGGCGTACCTCGAGGCGATGGTGGGCCCAGACCTCCTCGAGGGCCTTCCCCGGGTCCTTGCCGAAACCCATGCTGCGACCCAGCCGGCGCAACGACGCATCGTCGGCGGGTACGACGTGGGTGCGCCGCAGGTGCTGGAGCTGGATCCGGTGCTCCAGGGTGCGCAGGAACGCGTACGCCCGGTGCAGCGCCTCGCCGTCCTCGCGCCCGACGTAGCCCCGCTCGGTCAGCGCGCCGAGGGCGCTGAGTGTCGCGCGCTGGTGGATCTTCTCGTCGGCCCGGCCGTGCACGAGCTGGAGGAGCTGGACGGCGAACTCCACGTCGCGCAGACCACCGGACCCGAGCTTGAGCTGCCGCTGCGCCTCCCGCGGCGGGATGTTGTCGAGCACCCGACGGCGCATCGCCTGCACGTCGCCGACGAACCCCTCACGCTCGGAGACGCGCCACACCATCGGCGTCACCAGGTCGAGGAACGCCTCTCCCAGGGCCTGGTCGCCGGCCACCGGCCGGGCCTTGAGCATGGCCTGGAACTCCCACGTCTTGGCCCACCGCTCGTAGTAGGCGCGGTGGCTGGCCAGGGTCCTGACCAGCGGCCCCGCGGCACCCTCGGGCCGCAGGTTGGCGTCGACCGGCCAGATCGTGCCCTCGGCGGTGTGCTCGGAGCAGACCTGCATCAGGTGCGAGGCGAGCTGGGCCGCGACCCGCGCGGCCGCTCCCTCGTCGGCACCGTCGGCCGGCTCGAAGACGTAGAGCACGTCGACGTCGGAGACGTAGTTGAGCTCGTGCCCACCGCACTTGCCCAGCCCGATCACCGCGAGGCGGGCGGTGTGGGCGTCGGGGACCCGCGACCGCGCCACGGCCAGGGCCGCCTCCAGCGTGCCGGTGGCGAGGTCGGACAGCTCGGCGGCGGCGTCGTCGACCCCGAGGTGGTGCGCGAGGTCGCGGGCGGCCAGCCGGGTCAGCACGCGGCGGTACTCCACCCGGAGCGCGTCCGAGGCGGCCGGACCGGTCACGGTCGCCACCGGCTCGGGGTCGGCCGGGTCGGCGCCCACGGCCTCGAGCAGCCCCGCGCGTACGGCGTGGGCCGTCGGCCGGGTCGAGCCCAGCCAGGGGTCGGTCAGCTCGCGCCACTGCTCGGGGTGCCGGACCAGGTGGTCGCCCAGCGCCTGGCTCGCCCCGAGCACCGAGAGCAGGCGCATCGAGGTGCCCTCGTCGTCGGCGAGCTCCGGCACCAGCCCGGGCCCGGCGCGCTCGGCCAGTCGTACCAGAGCGGACAGGGCCTGGTCGGGGTCCGCGGTCCGGGCGAGCAGGGCCACCAGGGGCCCCGAGCGCTCGCCGAGCCGGGCGAGCTCGTCGCCGGCCCGGCCGGCGTCCTCGAAGCCGAGGCGGGCCAGCACCTGCCGCTCGCTCTCGGGACGGGTCATGCGCGCGCGGCCTCCACCTGGGTGGCGTGCCGGGCGGCGAGCTCGGCGAACCGGACCGCCAGCGGGGTCCACCACTCGACGAGCTGGTCGCGGGCTGCGGCCAGCGCGGCCAGCGCGTCCTCGGCCACGGCCGGGTCGGCGTCGCCGTCCGCCAGCCAGCCGCGGAAGAGCGGCTCGTCGACCTCGGGATGCCACTGCACGCCCCAGACCGTCGGCGCGTAGTGCACCGCCTGCACGTCACCGGCGTCGGCCCGCGCCATCACCTGGGCGCCTGCAGGCAGCCGGGTGACGATGTCGTCGTTCCAGTGCGCGCCACGGCGGGGCGTCGCCACCGGCGCGAACAGCTCGTCGAGATGGGCGGCAGGCTCCCAGCCCACGTCGTACAGCCCGAACTGGCGACCGGCCGGGTTGCGTCGTACCTCTCCACCGAGCGCCACGGCCGCCAGCTGGTGGCCCAGACAGATGCCCAGCGTGGGCACGCGATCGGCGGCCGCCTGCCGGATCAGCTCCTTGACCGCAGTCAGCCAGGGGAAGGTCGCGTCGTCGTTGGCCCCCATGGCTCCGCCCATCACGACCAGGGCGGCGTACCCGTCGAGGGAGGCGGGCAGTTCGTCGCCGAGGAAGGGACGGCGTACGTCGAGGTCGACGCCCATCCACTGGCCCATCAGGTGGATCGGGTCGTCGTCCTCGTGCTGGACGACCAGGACGGGGCTGCTCACGCGCCCAAGGTAGTGCTCTCTCAGAGGACCGGCAGCATGCGGTCGCGCTCGAACGCGGAGACCTGGGTGCGGTACTCCTGCCACTCGGTGCGCTTGTTGCGCAGGAAGAAGTCGAAGACGTGCTCGCCGAGGGTCTCCGCCAGGAGCTCGGAGTCCTCGGCCACCGAGATCGCCTCCGACAGGCTGCTCGGCAGCGGGGCGATCCCCATGCTCTTGCGCTCGCGCTCGGTGAGGGTCCAGACGTCGTCCTCGGCCTCGCGGGGCAGCTCGTAGTCCTCGGCGATCCCCTTCATGCCGGCGGCCAGGGTCACGGCGTACGCGAGGTAGGGGTTGCAGGCGGCGTCGATCGTGCGCAGCTCGATCCGGGTGGAGACACCCTTCTGCGGCTTGTACATCGGCACCCGGATCATCGCCGAGCGGTTGTTGTGGCCCCAGCAGATGTACGACGGCGCCTCGCCGCCGCCGAGCAGGCGCTTGTAGCTGTTGACCCACTGGTTGGTGACCACGGCGATCTCGCTGGCGTGCCGCAGGATGCCGGCGATGAACTGCCGGCCGGTGCGGGACAGCTGGTACTCCGCGCCGGCCTCGAAGAACGCGTTGCGGTCGCCCTCGAACAGCGAGACGTGGGTGTGCATGCCGGAGCCGGGATGGGCGGTGAACGGCTTGGGCATGAAGGAGGCCCAGATGCCCTGGCTCAGCGCGACCTCCCGGATCACGGTGCGGAAGGTCATGATGTTGTCGGCGGTCGAGAGGGCGTCGGCGTACCGCAGGTCGATCTCCTGCTGGCCCGGGCCTCCCTCGTGGTGGCTGAACTCCACCGAGATGCCCATCGACTCCAGCATCGTGATCGCCTCACGGCGGAAGTCGGCGCCCTGGCTCTGCGCGGTGTGGTCGAAGTAGCCGCTGCGGTCGACCGGCACCGGCTCGCCGCCGGGAGCGGGGCCGTCCTTGAACAGGTAGAACTCGATCTCGGGATGGGTGTAGAAGGTGAAGCCCTGCTCGGCCGCGTTGCTCAGCGTGCGCTTGAGCACGTGTCGCGGGTCGGCGTACGACGGCGAGCCGTCGGGCATCACGATGTCGCAGAACATCCGCGCCGTGCTCGGCCCCTCACCCCGCCAGGGCAGGATCTGGAAGGTCGACGGGTCGGGCTTGGCGAGCATGTCGGACTCGTAGACCCGGGCGAAACCCTCGATCGCCGAGCCGTCGAAGCCGATCCCCTCGTCGAACGCGCCCTCCAGCTCGGCCGGCGCGACCGCGACCGACTTGAGGAACCCGAGCACGTCGGTGAACCACAGCCGGACGAACCGGACGTCGCGCTCCTCGAGCGCGCGCAGCACGAAGTCTTCCTGCTTGCCCATGAGCGCCAGTGTGTCGCAGGCGTGTTACGGCGATGTTGCCGAGCCCCGCCGTACTCGGTGGTCGAGCGGAGTCGAGACCACCCAGCCGGCAGGAGCACCCGGTGGTCGAGCGGAGTCGAGACCACCCAGCCGGCAGGAGCACCCGGTGGTCGAGCGGAGTCGAGACCACCCAGCCGGCAGGAGCACCCGGTGGTCGAGCGGAGTCGAGACCACCCAGCCGGCAGGAGCACCCGGTGGTCGAGCGGAGTCGAGACCACCCAGCCGGCAGGGCGTCCCGCGCCGCTACTTCCTGCAGGCGATGACCTCCTGCGAGCCGATCACGCCCTTGCCCGCGGGGAGCAGCGGCTTCAGCCACGGCTGGGTGACGCGGGCGAAGGCGATGGTGCCCGCCGTCGGACCCGTCGTCCCGGGCACGGTCACCTGACGGACGGTGAGCGGCACGGTGAGGTCGGTGGACGTCGTACCACCCCAGCAGGGCGAGCCCTCGGACCGGCTGCGGGCGTCGGCGAGGGTGACGGCGTCACCGACGCGGTGCCCGGCGTAGCGCCAGGCGACCACCGTCGTGTAGCCGGTGGCTCCCTCCCAGGGCGCGACGACCGTCGCCGAGATGCCGCGGGTCAGCGGGCGCGGGACGCGGAAGCTGATCGACCCGTTGCGGACCGTCCGGGGCGCGACCGACCAGGCGTTCTCGACCCGACGGGCGCCGTTCATCACTCCGATCTGGCAGCCGGAGCAGCCGGGGACGGCGAAGGTGACCGTGGTGGTCTTCGGCCTGGTGCACCAGAACGCGTCCTGGTTGGCGATCGTGCCCTTGTAGGTCTTCACCATCGGCCGCCAGCTGGACATCGTGTGCGTGGCGTAGGCGAGCGGGATCTGGGTCGGCTTCCCGGGGATGGTCCGGCCCGGCACCCGGGCGACGTGGAAGCTGAGCCGGGCGGAGTCCACCGAGGTTCCGGCCCAGCAGCCCTCGGCGCGGCTGCCGGCCCGGGCCTCGGCCCGGGTGACCGGGCTGTCGATCTTGTGGCCGCGGTAGCGCGTGACCAGGTTGGGCACGGCGCCGGTGTTGCCCTCCCACGGGGCCCTCAGCACGAACGAGAGGCCGTGGGTGCGCGCGGTGAGCAGCCGGAAGTCCGCAGCCTCGTCGGCGCCGATCCGCTGGGGCTTCGACGTCCACACCGTCAGCTGACCGTGCACCGCGTGCTGCAGCGTCAGCGTGCACCGGTTGCAGCCGGTGATGTGGATGTGGAGGGCGGTCGTGGCCGGAGCGCGGTCCGCGTGACCGTCCGAGCCGTCCGCGGTGGCGGCCGTAGCCGGGTCGTGCTGGGCGGTGGTCGCGAGGACCGCGGCGGCCATCGTCACCGCGACGGCGGCGAGGCGTCGTACCCGAGTCATGTGTGCTCCTTCGAGATCGCGGCGGCCCGGACGGACCGTCTCGACCCTGTGACCCCGGGCGGGCCGAAAAGGTTGTCCCGTCAGGACGACGGGACGTTGGCCTCGATGTCCGCGAGCCACGCGGTGGCCGCCGCGTCACTCGGCATCCGCCAGTCGCCGCGCGGGCTCATCGTGCCGCCCGACGACACCTTGGGGCCGTTGGGCAAGGCGCTGCGCTTGAACTGGCTGGCGAAGAAGCGCCGACAGAAGACCTCGAGCCACTGCCGGATCGTGGCCACGTCGTACGACGGCCTGGCCTGCTCGGGATAGCCCGGCGGCCACTCCCCGGCCTGCGCGTCGTGCCAGGCGTGCCACGCCAGGAAGGCGATCTTGCTGGGCCGGTAGCCGAGCCGCAGCACGTGGTAGAGGGTGAAGTCCTGGAGCGCGTAGGGGCCGACCGTGTCCTCGGTTGCCTGCGCCTTCTGCCCCTCGAGGGTCGGGACCAGCTCCGGGGTGATCTCCTGCCCGAGCACCTCGCCCAGCACCGCGTTCGCCTCGTCGTCGAACTGGCCGCTGTCGATCACCCAGCGGATCAGGTGCTGGATCAGGGTCTTGGGGACCCCGGCGTTGACGTTGTAGTGCGACATCTGGTCGCCGACGCCGTAGGTGCACCAGCCCAGCGCGAGCTCGCTCAGGTCACCGGTGCCCACCACGATGCCGCCGCGCTGGTTGGCGAGGCGGAAGAGGTAGTCGTAGCGCAGTCCGGCCTGGACGTTCTCGTAGGTGACGTCGTACGTCGTGCCGCCGTCGGCGGCCGGGTGGTCGAGGTCCTTCAGCAGCTGCTCGGCCGCGGGCTTGATGTCGATCTCCTCGAAGGTGACCCCGAGCGCGCCGGCCAGCCGTGTCGCCAGCGACTTCGACGTGTCGCCGGTGGCGAAGCCGGGCATCGTGTAGGCGAGCACGTCGCTGCGGGGGCGGCCCAGCCGGTCCATCGCCCGCACCGCGACGATCAATGCGTGCGTGGAGTCCAGGCCCCCGCTGATGCCGATCACGGCCCGGGGCCCGCCGATCGCCTGGATCCGCTGGACCAGGCCGGCGACCTGGATGGAGTAGGCCTCGTAGCAGTCCTGCGCCAGGCGCTCGACGTCGTCGGGCACGAACGGGAAGCGGTCGACACGGCGCCGGAGCCCGACGTCCCCGGTCGGCGGCTTCAGCTCGAAGCCCACCATCCGGAACGGGTGCCTCGGTGGTCGCGCGGAGTCGAGACCACGCCGGTTGTCATCGTGGGTCCCCTGCCGCAGCCGCTCCTGCCGGATCCGGTCGAGGTCGACGTCCACGACGGTCCGGCGGGGCCCGTCGGGGAATCGCTCGCTCTCGCCGAGCAGGTCGCCGCACTCGTAGACCATGGTCTGGCCGTCCCACGACAGGTCGGTGGTCGACTCGCCCTGTCCGGCTGCAGCGAAGACGTAGGCCGCGTTGCTGCGGAAGCTGGCGCTGCGCACCAGCAGCCGCCGGTCCTCGGCGCGGGCGATCGTGATCGGGCTGCCCGACAGGTTGGCCAGCACGGTCGCGCCGGCCAGCGACGCCTCCGCACTGGGCGGCACCGGCACCCACATGTCCTCGCAGATCTCGACGTGGAGCCGGAGGCCGGGCAGGTCCTTGGCGGCGAAGATCAGGTCGGGCCCGAGCGGCACGTCCGCGCCGGCGACGCGCACCGTCGTACCCCTGAGGTCGTCGCCTGGGGCGAAGTGCCGGCGCTCGTAGAACTCGCGGTAGTTGGGCAGGTAGGACTTCGGGGCAACGCCGAGGATCCGGCCACCCTTGATCACGACCGCGCAGTTGAGGAGCCGGGTGCCGTGCACCAGCGGCGCGCCCACCACCAGCACGGGCAGCAGGTCGGTCGAGGCCTCGACGATGGTGCGGATGGCCTCGTCGACCGCCGACAGCAAGGTGTCCTGGAGCAGCAGGTCCTCGATGGAGTAGCCCGACAGGCACAGCTCGGGGAACACCGCGACCGCAACGCCCTCGTCGTGGCACGCGCGGGCCTCGGCGAGCACGGTCTGAGCGTTGGTCGCCGGGTCGGCCAGGGCGACCGGCACGGTGCACGCGGCGACGCGCGCGAAACCCTGCGCGTACGCCGACCAGAACTCCACCTCACCAGTCTAGGGATGCGGCGCCTCCGCACCGACGTCCCCGGCCTTCGGACCCGGCGTACGTTGGCAGCATGTTGCTCGGAGTTCACTGCGCGAACCTGACCTGGCCCGGTGGCCCCGAGGCTCTCGGTGCGACTCTTGCGGGCGTCGCGCGGGCCGCCGACGAGGGCGGGGTGACCACCCTGACGATGATGGACCACTACTTCCAGATGGAGCACCTCGGCGGGCCGGCCGAGCCGATGCTGGAGGGCTACACCAGCCTCGGCTTCCTGGCCGGCCAGACCAGTCGGGTCGAGCTCGGGCTGCTGGTCACCGGGGTGAGCTACCGCCACCCGGGCCTGCTCGCCAAGATCGTGACCACGCTCGACGTGCTGTCCCAGGGGCGGGCGATGCTGGCCCTCGGCGCCGCGTGGTACGAGCGCGAGCACCTCGGTCTGGGCGTCCCCTACCCGTCCACCAGCGAGCGCTTCGAGCGGCTCGAGGAGACGCTGCAGATCGTCCAGCAGGCCTGGAGCGGCGGCGGCGTCTACGACGGGGCGCACTACCGGCTCGAGGAGCTCACCCTGGTCCCGCAGCCGCTGCGGCCCGGCGGTCCGCGGATCGTGGTCGGCGGTACGGGCGAGCGCAAGACGCTGCGGCTCGTCGCGCAGTACGCCGACGCGTGCAACCTGTTCGCCACCGGCACCGATGACGTCAAGCACAAGCTGGACGTGCTGCGCGGCCACTGCGACGCGGTCGGTCGCGACTACGACGACATCGCCCGGACCATCACCGGGACCCTGACCCGTCCCCTCGACGACGTCGACGAGTGGCTGGCGTTGATGCAGGAGTACGCCGACCTCGGGATCGGACAGGTCTGGGTCGGCCCGGACGCCGCCGACCCGGTCGGCTGGACCGAGCAGATGTGCGAGAGCGTGCTCCCGCGGCTGGCCGAGATCGGCTGACCCCCGGCGGGGTCCCGGCCCGACTCGCTAGCGTCGGCACATGGCGTCCGGTCGGATCGTGCTCCTCAACGGGCCGTCCAGCGCGGGCAAGACCACGCTGACCCACGCGGTCGCGCGCCGGATGCCCACTCCGTGGCTGGTGCTGCCGGTCGACCTCTTCCACCAGATCCGCACCCGACCGGACGCCCACCTGACCCAGCGCCAGTGGGACGACGTCTTCCATCGCACCCGCGCGGCGTACCACCGCGCCCTGGTGGGTGCGGCGTCGTGCGGGTGCGACGTGCTGGCCGACCACGTCCTCAACGAGCCGTGGCGCCTCGACGACCTGCTCGGCCTCAGCGTCGGGCTCGACGTGCTGCTGGTCCACGTCACCTGCTCGCCCAAGGAGCTCAAGCGCCGCGAGAAGGCACGCGGGGAGCGCGAGCCGGGCACGGCGGCCACACAACGGCGCCAGGTCTTCCAGCACGGCGACTGCGACCTCACCGTCGACACGACGTACGGACCCGACGAGCCGACGGCCGCGCTCCTCGATCTGATCCGCGACCCACCGAAGGACCGGGCCTTCGACCGGCTGCGGGCAAGGCGGGCAGCCGGTGCGTGACCAGCGACACAGGCGGCAACCACGCCGTACCTGACTAGCCTGAAGGCGTTGCGTGGACTCCATCAGGGAGCTGCGACGACACGCGAGGAGCCAGACGATGAGCCGCGTCCGCACGCACACCCTGCGCCAGCTCAAGGAGCGGGGCGAGAAGTTCTCGATGCTGACCGCCTACGAGCAGTACGCCGCCGCCACGTTCGACGAGGCCGGCATCGACGTGCTCCTCGTGGGTGACTCCGCCTCCAACAATGTCTACGCGAACGAGACGACGGTGCCGGTCACTGTCGACGAGCTGCTCCCCCTGACCCGCGCGGTGAGCCGCTCGGTCACCCGGGCCCTGGTGGTGGGTGACCTGCCGTTCGGCTCCTACCAGGGCTCGCCGGAGCAGGCCTACGCCACCGGCGTGCGTTTCATGAAGGAGGGCCTCGCCCACTGCGTCAAGCTCGAGGGCGGGGTCGAGATGGCCGCTCAGATCGAGCGGCTCAGCCGGGGCGGCATCCCGGTGATGGCCCACATCGGCTTCACCCCGCAGAGCGAGCACGCGCTGGGCGGCCCGCGGGTGCAGGGGCGCGGCGACGCCGCCGACCGGGTGCTTGCCGACGCTCGCGCCGTCCAGGAGGCCGGGGCCTTCGCGGTGGTGCTCGAGATGGTGCCCGGCGACGTGGCCGCGCAGGTCACCCGGGAGCTGGTGATCCCGACGATCGGGATCGGAGCCGGCGTCGAGTGCGACGGTCAGGTGCTGGTCTGGCAGGACGCCTTCGGCCTGCGCACGGGACGGATGGCCAGCTTCGTCAAGCAGTACGCCGACCTGCACGGCGAGCTCCTGCGCGCTGCCCGTGCGTACGACGAGGACGTCAAGGCCGGCACCTTCCCCGACCCCGAGCACACCTTCTGACCTGAGCCCTCGGCTCCCTGACAAACGTCATGGGGAAGTCGTGACCACTGTGTGAGGTCGTGCCGGAGTGGTTGCGTCAGGCTGGGGTCATGACATCGATCGACACCACCTCGGGGGCCCGCGGCACGTCCGTGGACCCGGCGCCCGCCGTCCGTCTGGCCGGGGTCACCAAGGACTTCGGGTCCGTGCACGCCGTCCGCGGCATCGACCTCTCGCTCCAGCCGGGCGAGATCGTGGCCTTCCTCGGTCCGAACGGCGCCGGCAAGACCACCACGATCGACATGGTGCTGGGCCTGTCCCGCCCCACGTCCGGGATCGTCGAGGTGCTCGGCCTGCAGCCGCGCCAGGCGATCGCACGCGGGCTGGTCTCGGCGGTGATGCAGACCGGCGGGCTGCTCAAGGACCTCACGGTCCGCGAGACCGTGCAGTACACCGCCAGCCTCTTCGCCGACACCGCTTCCGTCGAGCAGGTGCTGGCCACGGCCGGGATCGAGTCGATCGCCGACCGTCGGGTGGGCAAGTGCTCCGGAGGGGAGCAGCAGCGCCTGCGCTTCGCGATGGCGCTGCTCCCCGACCCGGCCCTGCTGCTCCTCGACGAGCCCACCACCGGCATGGACGTCGAGGGGCGGCGCGCCTTCTGGTCGGCCATCCGGGCCGACGCCGCCCAGGGCCGGACCGTGCTGTTCGCCACCCACTACCTCGAGGAGGCCGACCAGTACGCCGACCGGATCGTGCTGATCAGCTCCGGCCGGATCGTCGCCGACGGCACGGGCAGCCAGATCAAGGCCCGCGCCGCCGGGCGAACCGTCCGGGCCACCCTGCCCGACGCGGACCCGGCCGTCCTGACCGCGCTGGCCGGAGTCGAGAGCGTCGACGTTCGCGGCGACGCGGTCTACGTGCACGCCACCGACACCGACGCCGTCGCGCGCTACCTCCTGACCGAGACCTCGGCGCACGACCTGGAGATCACCGCCCGCGGGCTGGAGGAGGCGTTCCTCAGCCTGACCGGTGACCACGACGACCACGAAGGAGCCACGGCATGAGCACGCAGACCATCGACCCCAGCGTCCGGCGGGTCCCGCCGCTGGGTGGGCTCAACCCGACCATGCTCCTGATCGAGGTGAAGCGGATGTTGCGCAACCGGCGCACCATCGTCTTCACCCTGGTGATGCCGGTGGCGCTCTACCTGATCATCGGCGCGAACGACACCTACAGCGGCGACCGCGAAGGCTCGGGCAACGTCTCGGCGTACATCCTGATCAGCATGGCGGCCTACGGCGCGGTCCTGGCCTCGACCAGTGGCGGCGCGATGGTCGCCACGGAGCGGGCCCTGGGCTGGTCCCGGCAGCTGCGGCTGACCCCCCTCTCACCGCTGGCCCACATCGCGACTAAGGCCGTGGTCGCGCTCAGCCTGGGCGCGCTCTCGGTGGTGGCGGTCAACGTCGCCGGCCTGCTGAACGGCAAGGCCGAGATGCCGACCCACGTGTGGGTGGCTGCGGCGGTGATCGCCTGGTTGGGCTCGATCGTGTTCGGTGCCTTCGGGCTGTTCATGGGTTACCTCCTGCCGAGCGAGAACGTCATGCAGGTGCTCGGGCCGGTGATGGCCGGCCTCGCCGCCCTCGGTGGCCTGTGGTTCCCGATCGCCTCGGACACGGTGATGGGCCACATCTCGGCGGTCACCCCCATCTACGGGCTCGCCCAGCTGGCGCGGTGGCCCCTGTACGGCGGCGCACCGCACGCCGTCTGGATCCTCAACCTGGTCGGGTGGTTCGCCCTCTTCGTGGCCGGCGCCGCCTGGCGGATGAGCAAGGACACCGCCCGGGTCTGACGTGGCTACCGTGACGCCCATGAGCAACCAACCCCTCGACGCGGACCGGCCCACCGGTCCGCGTCGCTGGGGGCTGTTCTTCGCCGGCATCTGGCTCTTCTACCTGCTCTCGCCGCTGGCCGAGGCCTGGCACCGGCGCGACGAGCTGCGTGGCTGGGTCGCGATGCCGGCGATCGTGGTGTTCGCGCTGGTCTACCTGGGTGTGTTCGCCGCCATGCGGGCGCGCCGCCAGTTCGCGCCGTTCCGGGCTCCGCTGCGGCTGTCCCAGGGCATCGCCGTGATCCTGGCGCTGGTGACCCTGGCGGTGGTGATCTGCGCGACCGTCGGGCAGAAGGGCACGGCCACCGCGGTCTACATCGCCGTGGCCTGCGTGATCTGCCTCCAGACCCGGGCGGCGTGGGCGGTGTCGGTGACGGTGGCGCTCACGACGTACGCCGCCACGGCCTGGGTGCCCGGCTGGCACCGCGACGAGGGCATCCTGTTCGGGACCCTGGTCGCGACCCTGGCGATCTGGGGCATCTCCCAGGCGATCAACCGCAACGTCGAGGTGCTGTCGGTCCGCGAGGAGAACGCCCGGCTGGAGCTGGCCGACGAGCGCAACCGGTTCGCCCGCGACCTGCACGACATCCTCGGCCACTCGTTGACCGTGATCACGGTCAAGGCCGAGCTGGCCAACCGGCTGGTCGACGTCGACCCCGACCGCGCCCGCGCGGAGCTGGCCGACCTGGAGCGGCTCTCGCGCGACGCCCTCGCCGACGTCCGCCGAGCCGTCCAGGGCTACCGCGAGCTCACCCTGCCCGGCGAGCTCGCCCGGGCCCGGACGGCGCTGTCGGCGGCCGAGATCGTCGCCGACCTGCCCAACTCCACCGACGACGTCCCGACCGACCGCCGCGAGCTGTTCGCCTGGACCGTGCGCGAGGGCATCACCAACGTGATCCGCCACAGCGGCGCCCGGCGGTGCACGATCGTCCTCGGGCCTCACGAGGTCGAGGTGCGCGACGACGGCCGCGGCCCGTCCGTCGCCGCCGCGGGCAACGGACTGACCGGCCTGCGCGAGCGGGCCGCGGCGCTCGGGGGCACCGTGCTGACCGAGTCGCTCCAGCCCGGCTTCTCGCTGCGGGTCGTGGTGCCGTGACCACCTCGCCGATCCGGCTGCTGCTCGCCGACGACCAGGCGCTGGTCCGCGGGGCCCTGTCCGCGCTGCTCAGCCTCGAGTCGGACCTCGAGGTCGTCGCCGAGGTCGCCTCGGGTGATGCCGTCCTTTCCGCGGTGCTCGAGCACCGTCCCGACGTCGCGCTGCTCGACGTGGAGATGCCGGGGCTCGACGGCATCAGCGCCGCCGCCGAGGTGCGCCGCCTCGTCCCGGCCACCCGGGTCCTGATCGTCACCACCTTCGGCCGGCCCGGCTTCCTGCGACGCGCCCTCCAGTCGGGGGCCGACGGCTTCGTGGTCAAGGACACCCCCGCCGCCGAGCTCGCCGACGCCGTCCGCCGCGTCCACCGGGGACTCCGGGTCGTCGACCCGGCGCTGGCCATGGACAGCCTCACCATCGGCGACTCCCCCCTGACCGATCGGGAGACCGACGTGCTGCGGGCCGCCGCCGACGGCGCAGCGGTCGCGGTGGTCGCCGGCCGGGTCCACCTCTCCCCCGGCACCGTCCGCAACCACCTCTCCTCCGCCATCGGCAAGACCGGCGCCGCCAACCGTTCCGAGGCCGTCCAGATCGCGACGTCCCGGGGCTGGTTGTAGTCCGGCGCCACCTCGACCTGGCCGCTCCAGCGAGTACCCGTCCGGGTCGTACCTCAATGGGCCCGACCGGGCCCATTGAGGTACGACCCACCCACCCTGGTTCGGGGGCGACGACCCCCTGTCCACAGCTCACGTGCTCGCGGCCGCCGGAAGGCATCAGGAGACCTAGGTTCACCTCATGCTCATGTCCGCACGACAGGCCGCGGGGCTGCTGCTCGCGGAGGGTGGGATCGCCCGCATGCAGGCACGGAGGCTGCTCGCCGCCGGCCTCGCCGGAGCTGGCGTGCCGGGCGCCGGCGGGGTGCTGTACGACCGGACGGCTGTGGCGACCCTCGCTCTCCGACCGGTCCTGGAGCTCGAGGACCTGACCGAGGCCTGCCCGCACGGCCTGTTCGTCGCCCGGATCGACCGGTCCCGACCGGTGGACGTCACGACCGGCTGGGCCGCGCTGGCTGAAGACCTGTCGACCCAGCCCGCGATGCCGTCGCTGACCAGGGCCCTGCTCGGAGCGCGGATCGCGGCCTACGGACCGCTGCCGTGGGTCGCCACCCTGTGCGGCCACGTCGTGCTGGGGGCCGAGGCGGTGGCGGTCGCGGCCGGCAAGGACCACCTACAATTCACGCTCCGGGAGCCCGGCCCGTGGTTCGGTGCCCTCCGCGACCGGGTGCTGCCGACCACACGCGGCGGCCGGCCCTGGGTGCTCTGGACGCCGCTGCTCAGCGGGTCGCCAGGTTGACCCCGACCACCACCACGGCCCAGAGCAGCAGCCCCATGCCCGCCAGCCACGGCAGCCGGCGCGGGTGCGGGGTCCACCAGGCGCAGGCGACCACGAACAGGACGATCCACGCCGCCACCAGCCCGACCACGGCCCACCAGCGCAGCACGCCCGCGGTGCCGAGGTCCAGGAACAGCACGCAGGCCAGACCGATCATCCCGCCGAAGGGCAGTGGCGAGATCCGCGGCGGCGCCGGGGCCGGCGGCGGCCGCGACGGTCGACGGGTGCTCACTCGGGCTGGCGCCGCTTCGACTGCCCGTCCCAGCCGGGCTCGTCGCTCCAGCCCGGGTCGTTGTCCCACTGCTCGTTACGCTCGGCCGCCTTCTCCAGCGCCCGTGACGCGTCGGCCTCGGAGCCGTAGGGACCGAGGCGGTCGATCGGTGGGCAGCCGTCGGGCCCCTCGACCGCGTGGTGCTTGACGCAGTACCAGAACTTCTCCATGCCCCGGGAGCCTACGTCGCAGGGCTACCCGCCCGGGGCCCCACGACCCCCACCTAGAATCGAGTCCATGACCTCGACCGCGATCGCCCCGGCCGCGATCTCGCCGCGTCGCGACGTACCCCTAGCCATTCCCCGACCGGAGTACGTCGACCGGCCGGCGCCGGCACCGTTCACCGGCAGCGAGGTCAAGGACGCCGAGACCATCGAGCGCATCCGGGTCGCGTGCCGCCTGGCTGCGCAGGCCCGTGAGCTGGTGGGCTCACACGTGGCCCCGGGCGTCACCACCGACGAGCTCGACCGGGTCGGCCACGAGTTCCTGTGCGACCACGGCGCCTACCCGTCCACCCTCGGCTACAAAGGCTTCCCCAAGAGCCTGTGCTCGAGCGTCAACGAGGTGGTCTGCCACGGGATCCCCGACGCCCGGGTGATCGAGGACGGCGACATCGTCAACATCGACATCACCGCCTTCATCGACGGCGTGCACGGCGACACCAACGCGACGTTCCTGGCCGGAGACGTCGCCGAGGAGACCCGCCTGCTGGTCGAGCGGACCCGCGAGGCGCTGGACCGCGCGATCAAGGCGGTCCGCCCGGGCCGCCGGGTCAGCGTGATCGGCCGGGTGATCGAGTCCTACGCGAAGCGCTTCGACTACGGCGTGGTTCGCGAGTTCACCGGACACGGCATCGGTACGTCGTTCCACAGCGGACTGATCATCCCCCACTACGACGAGCCCCGGTTCGACGACGAGATCCGGGCCGGGATGACCTTCACCATCGAGCCGATGCTCAACCTCGGCACCCACGAGTGGGTGATGTGGGACGACGGCTGGACGGTCGTCACCGCCGATGGCCGGCCCAGCGCCCAGTTCGAGCACACGCTGCTGGTCACCGCGGACGGCGCCGAGGTGCTCACCCACCCCTGACCCTCGGGGCCGGTCCACCCTTCGGTCGCTCATCTTCGTGCAATGCACAAACATGAGCCCCCGCTCTCGTTGCCCTGCCGACGGGGACCCGCGATGGTCAGCAGGCGGCCCCTCCCGTATCCCGGGCGTGCCGCGGTCGACCGACATCCGGGCGGCCACCATCGGCGGCGCCCACGAGGTGCCGCTTCGCAGGGCCTCGGCCCGGATCCAGGAGTGAGCATGAGCAGGAGACATCTCGGCGGCCTCGCGGCTGCCGCGCTGGTGGGAGCGACGCTCGCGTCGTTGCCGCACGGTGCGGTCGCGGCGGCCCCGGCGCACGGGCAGAACGCCCGGGCGCTGGCAGCAACGTCGGCACGCAACCTCATCGCCAGCCACGCGCCGGCGCTCAAGATCAGCCGCCATGACGGCTTCCGGGCGCTGCCCGTGCAGTCGTCGCACGGTCTGCAGTACGCCGCGTTCAACCGCACCTACCGCGGGCTACCGGTGGTGGGCGGGGACTTCGTGGTCGTCACCGACTCCGAGGGCCACGTCCTGAACACCTCGGTCGCCCAGACCCGCAAGGTCTCTCTGCGGTCCGTCACTCCGAGCATCTCCCGGGCCAGGGCCGCCACCGAGGCCCGCCAGCAGGTCGCCCACGCCACGAAGAGCACCCCCGTCTCGCTCGTGGTCTGGCAGCACGGCTCGCACTCACGCCTTGCCTGGCAGGCCACTGCCACCGGCCACCGTGGCTCGATGCCCGACATCAAGAGCGTCGTCGTCGACGCACGCAACGGACACGTGCTCCAGGCCCGCGAGCGGGTGATGGAGGGCTCCGCCAACACCAAGTGGGAAGGCTCGGTGAGCATCCCCACCACGCTGTCGGGCTCGACGTACTCCATGAAGGACAGCAACGCCCCGACCCTGGTCTGCCAGGACGCCGCGACCAACACGACGTTCTCCAAGACCACCGACACCTGGGGCAACGGCAACGAGACCAGTCGCGAGACCGACTGCGCCGACTCGTTCTACAGCGCCGAGCAGGAGCGGCAGATGCTCTCGGCCTGGGACGGCCGCAGCGGCATGGACGGCTCCGGCGGCTGGGTCCCGATCCGCGTGGGCCTGGCCGACGTGAACGCCTACTACGACGGCACCCAGGTGCAGGTCGGCCACACCCAGAGCACCGGTGAGTGGATCGGCGAGATCGACGTCGTCGCCCACGAGTTCGGTCACGGCGTGGACGACCACACCCCGGGTGGCATCTCCAACGGCAACACCCAGGAGTTCGTCGCCGACACCTTCGGCGCGGCCACCGAGTGGTACGCCAACAACGCCACCGACACACCTGACTTCACCGTCGGCGAGCGGGTCAACCTGGTCGGCTCCGGCCCGATCCGCTACATGTACAACCCCTCGCTCGCGGGCGACGACAACTGCTACTCGTCGGCGGTCCCCACCGAGGAGGTCCACGCGGCCGCCGGACCGGGCAACCACTGGTTCTACCTCCTGGCCGAGGGCAGCAGCCCCACCAACGGCCAGCCGACCAGCCCGACCTGCAACAGCTCGTCGGTCTCCGGCGTCGGCATCCAGAACGCTGAGAAGATCATGTACAACGCGATGCTGATGAAGACCAGCACCTCGTCGTACCTGAAGTACCGCACCTGGACGCTGACCGCGGCCAAGAACCTCGACCCGACCTGCGCGCTCTACAACTCCACCAAGGCCGCGTGGAACGCCGTGTCGGTGCCGGCCCAGACCGGTGACCCCACCTGCACCTCGGGCGGGACCAACACGGTCACGGTGAACAACCCCGGCAGCCAGACCGGCACCGTGGGCACCGCCAAGTCGCTGCAGCTGACCGGCACGGACTCGGCCTCCGGCCAGACCCTCACCTGGTCCGCCACCGGCCTGCCCGCCGGCCTGTCGATCAGCACCTCGGGTCTGATCAGCGGTACGCCGACCACGGCCGGCACCTACACCACCACCGCGACGGCCAGGGACACGACGGGCGCCACCGGCTCCGCGTCGTTCACCTTCACCATCAGCGGCACCGGTGGTGGCGGCTGCTCCAGCCCCGGCCAGAAGCTCGGCAACCCCGGCTTCGAGACCGGCGCCGCGGCTCCGTGGACCGCGTCGGCCGGCGTGATCGACGGCTCGACCGGTGAGGCCGCCCACGCGGGCAGCTACAAGGCCTGGCTGAACGGCTACGGAACCACGCACACCGACACGCTCACCCAGTCGGTGACCATCCCGGCCGGTTGCGCCGCGACGCTGTCGTTCTACCTCCACATCGACACGGCGGAGACGACGACGACCACGGCGTACGACAAGCTGACCGTGAAGGCGGGCAGCACCACGCTGGCGACGTACTCCAACCTGAACGCCAACTCGGGCTACGCCCTGAAGTCGTTCAACGTCTCGTCGCTGGCCGGTCAGACCGTCACCATCTCGTTCAGCGGCACGGAGGACACCTCCCTCCAGACGTCGTTCGTGATCGACGACACGGCTCTCAACCTGAGCTGATCGCACCTGCATGACCCCACCAGGAACGCCGGGTCGGCCGCCTCCCACAGCGCCGACCCGGCGTTTCGGCGTCCCGGGGCCTACGATGACGGCGCGGAGGGGCTGGTCGGGCGACCGCGGCGGACGGCGTTCACGTCGTACGTCGAGGAAGGTCCGGGCTCCGAAGGGCAGGGCGGTGGGTAACACCCACCCGGGGCAACCCGCGGGACAGTGCCACAGAGAACAGACCGCCTGAGCCCTCCATCGTTGGTCGAGCTTGTCGAGACCGGTGGTGGTGGTCCAGGTAAGGGTGAAACGGTGGTGCAAGAGACCACCAGCGATCCGGGTGACCGGATCGGCTCGGCAAACCCCGCCCGGAGCAAGGTCGAACAGCGCACGCTCGAGGGCTGCCCGCCCGAGTGCGCGGGTGGACCGCACGAGGCCGACGGCAACGCCGGCCCTAGATGGATGGTCGCCGAACGGTGCACCGCAAGGTGCCCGGGAACAGAACCCGGCCTACAGACCAGCCCCTCCGCTCTAGGCCTCTGACCTGCACCATTATCGTTCGGACCCCTCAGCAGTCCGCCCAGTTGCAGTTCCAAGCCAGGCGGCGCGTTAATCAGCCTGGAAAGGGATGACCCTGCATCCGAGCAGGCTCTTGTCGTAGGGCTCCACGAGCGGTTTGTTCACCCAATGCCCGCTCGCCGCGCGCCCCAAGACGGGGAGCTTGCCCCTCGGCCCCCCGTCATAGTTCAAGTTGATCACACGAGGAGGCCATTTCCCGCGCAGGAACGTCGCCGTGCTGCGCCGGTTGTTCATTCCGTCGTACGGATGTCCGTCGTAGGTAAACTCGACGTGAAGCCCAACCTTCGACATACCCAATCGGTCTCTGAGGCCGTTGAGGCGGATCTTCGCGAACGGTCCCTTCGAGTCAACACCACACTCGGTGAGGTGCCCCCCTGGCGCGATCGCTACGACGAAGGTGAGCCCCAGCACGAGGGTGACAGCCGCGCCGATGAGCTGGAGACAGAGTTTGCGGCTCGGCAGATTCAAACTCCCCATGGCATCTCACTTCCCCGTGCAGCGTTCATTCCGCCGAACCCGGCTCACATCGAAAACCCGCTCAATCCACCGAGCGCTGTAGTACTCCGAGAGGAACTGGCGAGCGCTCGTCGGATGCCGTTCTACTCCGGCGTGACCCGGCTACCCCTCACTGAATTGAGGTAATGGGCGCGTGGGCGGAGCATTCTTAGCGCTCTCATCGCGAGCCCTCAGGTCGCTCTCAAGCTCCAGCGCCCGTATCGGCATGAGCGCGCACGGACAGCGGCATATCCGGATGTTGCGATCGGGCCACATCGCTGGATGTCCGGGCCTGGACGCCACACACTCAACCGTGAGGATCATCCGGAGGGCTGCCGCTCTAGCGGTGTGCTCGGCCCTGGTTGCCTGCGGCAACACCAGTCGTCCCTACAACTCCGCACAGGCTCTCGCAAGAGCGATCGGATGCCACGAAGTGGCTGGAGCGTCAGCACACGAGGCCACCTACACCCGCACAACCTGAATCTACGACGGTCATCACGTCGTGGTCTGGTGGTTCACCGAAGATGGCCAGTCCAAGCCCTTCTCGGGACTGGGTAGCAGACAAGGCCTCGTGCGCTCGGAGAGCGCTGGTTGATGAAGTGTGAGCACGGCACCGACTGCCTATCGATCCAGAGAGCCTCGGAGGCGAGGTCCGGCTCTCGACTGGCCATGGATGATCTGACACCGCCCGCTCATCGCCATGAGCGCGCGCGGACAGCGGCATAAGAGGACGTTGGTACGAGCGAGAGATCACTCGGTCTTGGTGTTCGCACATCTCAGGTTGCTCACGATCTGCTGATCACGCCGACACGGGCCAGTGAAGGCTCAATACTCGAGACGTGGATCGACGGGGCAGGCGCCAAGGGCTGATGCTGATCGGCCTAGTCCCCGTGATGGTTGGTTGCGGCTCGAGCACAACCTCCAAGTCCCCCGCAGCGGAGCAGACGGGGTCGACATATCAAAGGGACGTTGCTCAGAGCGGCGTGGTGCAGGTCGGCTGTGCCGGCACCCAGGGGTGGCCCGCTGCGGTGATGCCGGACGGGATCCCCGGCGTCTTAACCCAGGCGCAGGTGACAGATGCTTTCACGAGCCTGCTGGCCAACCCGAAGCACAACAGCGAACTGTCGATGTCGTTCTTGAAGAACGGCGCAACTGCAACTCGTTGGCGCGTGCTTCGCGTCGACGGCGACACCTACACCCTGGGCTTGGGACGTTGGACAGAGGAAGGTCCCGCTAAGGGAGCGACCTTCTTTGAGATCCAGGGTCACGAGGGAGCTTGGAACTGGGTGGGCGGCGGTGAGTGTCACCTGGCGCCCGTACTGCCTAGCGGTGATGAGTGGGTCGCGGTGACCTCTCCGGATGGAGGTCTCGATCGCAACACAACCAACCCGAAGGTAGGGGTGACCGAGCAGGAGTGCTCAAGTGGACGCGATCCGCGCCCCTTCCTGCACACGCCAAAGGTACGAGAGACGCGCACAACTGTGACCGTCTACTGGACGGCTACGGCGCCCCAAGGGATGCAAGATTGCGTTGGCAGTCGGCCTGTCAACGTCGATCTGCATCTCACCGCACCCTTGGGCAAGCGGGCCCTTGTAGACGGTTCAACGTATCCGCCTTCCCGGGTGTCGCAGTCGAATGAGCAGTGAGAGCCTCTGACCCCCGTTCAACCCACCCAGAAGCCGCCCCCGGCCGCTGCGGCGAATCGGCCAACGCCGACGCCCGCTCATCGGCATGAGCGCATACGGACAGCGGCATGAGCGGATGTTTGGGCAACACTGAGCCATGACGCGTTTGCGGGCTGTCGGAGCGACGGCGTTGCTGCTGGCCGCCCTGACCTCGTGCGGGAATCGAGGGGGCGTCACTGAGAAGGACGGTCACTTTCTACTCGTCGCCCCGAAGGAAATCAGCGAGGCTGGCGTCGGTTTCACCGCCAGCAGGCTGGTGATGGTCGGTGACTGCGTCGGGTTGGACCTTGGCGATGACAAGGTTGCGATCGTCATCTGGCCCAACGGAACTGAGTGGGTCTCCACCAAACCACTCGCCATAGACGTGCCGGGCCTAGGTGATGTCAAGCAAGGTGACTACCTCGCGGGAGGCGGGGCTGATTACGAGGGGCCCCAACCCTTGCCGGGAATCGAGGTCCCAACCTGTTGCCGCAACGCACCTCTGGTGTCGTTCAGCCCCGACCGGTAGCAGGGCTCCGGCCAGCTCTGACACGCCCATCCGCTGATCGGCATCTGCGTGCGACCGGACAGCGGCATGAGCGGTCGCTTCCGGATACCCTCCACTGACTGATCCACCACACCGGACCCGCCAGGTTACGGCGGCCCACATGCCCCAGCCCATGAGTGGCGGCGCGCAGAGGTTCCCTGTGCAGTCTGCGGAGATCCCTGCCCCCTCGAAGCACGGACTACGTCGAGTTGACCGTGCACGCACCCGACGGCGGGACGCAGTGGCTCGGCGCCCATGCCGGATGTCTGAACCGCTTCTTCGAGATCAAAGTTGACGTCGGCCTCGACTGACAGCTCACCTGGCCGGGCATGTCAACGGCACGTGAGTGCGCATCGAACGAGTTGAGTAGATCAGCGATGCCGAGGCGTCGTCGTGTGCTTGCTGGCCTAGCGCGCGCCGGCGCGGACGATCCTGGCGCACATGAGACACCTGGCTGCGTGTGGGCTCTGGCTGAACCGAAGTGTGCTGAACCGTCGCATCCCGACCAGGCCAAAGCCACAGACCGTGACCTTGGCGTTCTCGAGGTAGGCGTGTTGCTTGCCTTCAGGTACCTCGCCGACGTCACGGCCGAGCCTGCTGGAAAAGGCCGCGACACGGTAGTCGTTCACTTCATGATGGTCGCACGCTTCGGCGTGGTCGCGCCCCGCACGGCTTGCGACGAGCGGGGCGCTGGGACCCGGTCAGTCCCCCGACACCTTCCCGGGCTCTTGGTCCGCGACCCTAGTCCCGGTGGGGCCGCTCCCCATGACACAGACCGGCCACGGGGACCACCCACGAGAACACGCGGCTGGACGCGACGCTCCGCGAGTGTTGGGCCCGCACCCGGGAGCGTCACTTCCGGGCGCGGGGGCCCGGCACTCTCACTAGATCACGAGCGACCGGCGGTCCGGCACACCCGTCGGGAGGCGGATGGGGTGCCCTGCCGGGCCCAATACCTGTCGGCAGAACACCCCACGCCAGATCTCGGTACCCCGTCGCCGGGGACTTCAAACCAGTGATTGACCCCAAGGCGATGGCCGGAGCCAGCCCACGGCCGCTCGGGTGACCGCCCGTATCGTGGAGCCATGAGCAACTCCTCCTCGACTCCGCCCGTCCCCACCGACGCGGCTACCCTCCCTTCCGGCGCCTCGATGCCCCTGCTCGGCTTCGGTACCTGGCAGATCAAGGGTGCCGACGCCACCGACGCGACCTCGGTCGCGCTCGAGGCCGGCTACCGGCACCTCGACACCGCCACCGTGTACGGCAACGAGGGCGAGGTGGGTGCCGGGCTGGCCCGCAGCGGCGTGGCTCGCGACGAGGTCTTCGTGACCACGAAGTGCCCGCCCGACCGGGGTGCCGACGCCCTCGCGACCCTGCGCGAGAGCTTGGACCTGCTCGGCACCGACCACGTCGACCTCTGGCTCATCCACTGGCCCGGCGACGGCTCGATGGCCGACCTCTGGCAGTCGTTCGTCGAGGCGCGCACGCAGGGGCTGGCCCGTGACATCGGGGTCAGCAACTTCGACGCCGGCCTGATCGACGAGATCACGTCGGCCACCGGGGTCGCCCCGGCGGTGAACCAGATCGAGTGGAGCCCGCTGCTGTACGACGCGGCCGTGGTCGAGGCGCACCGCTCGCGGGGCGTCGTCCTCGAGGGCTACAGCGCGCTGCGCGGCGGCACCCTCGACCACCCGGCGATCGTGGAGATCGCCGACCGGCTCGACCGCACCCCGGCCCAGGTGATCATCCGGTGGCACCTCCAGCACGGCATCGTGGTGATCCCGAAGTCGCGGCAGGCCGACCGGATCCGGAGCAACGCCGACGTCGCCGGCTTCGAGCTGACCGCGGCCGACCTGGCCGCCCTCGACGCCCTGGGCGTGGGCTGAGCCGGCACGACGTAGTCCGATCGGGCTAGTCGGACATCCGCCCTGGCGGCCACACAGGAGAGCGCCCCGCCCGGACTGGTCCGGGCGGGGCGCTCGTCGCACCGTGAATTGGGGGGGGTGGCACGACGTTCTACGGACACTAGTTGGTGCAGACGGTCGTATGGATATGCAATCACCGCCCGATGGCCGATCGGACATGTGAAATGCACGATTGGGCCTAGTCCGGACTAGTCGGCGCGGGTCTTGCGGTGGCCGATCAGCCGGGCGGTCGCCCCGCAGCGGGCTGGTCGAGCGTGAAACCGACCGCCCGCGACCCGACATCGGCCTGGGCGAGCCGGACCCGCACCTCGGTGCCCAGCGGGAGCGTCTGCGGCGCGGTCACCCATGCCTCGATCGCCGGCTCCTGGATGATCACGGTGCCCCGGTGGTCGTCGCGCTGGTCGAGGTCGACCACGACGCCGTCGAAGTCCTCGCCGATCCGGTGCTGCAGCACCCCGGCCTCGACCAGGTCGAGGACGGCCGACTCGTACTGGTGCGCGCGCCGTCCCGACTCCTTCATCGTCTCGGGTACGACGTGCAGCTTCTCCAGCACCCATCCCGGCACGTCCGTGCCGGCGCACAGCGCCAGACAGATCTCCCCGGCGTAGCGGTCACCGAGTCGACGCAGCGGCGCGGTGACGTGGGCGTACTCCGAGGCCAGCGCGGCGTGGACCGGGTCGGCCGGCACCTCACCGTCGAAGCCGACGTAACCACTCCCGCGCAGCAGCCTGGTGCAGGCGGTGACCATCGCGGCGTCGTTGGGCCGGCTGGGGTCGAGGCTGCGGATGAAGTCGGGATAGAGCTGCTCGGCCGGCCACTCGATGTGGAGGCCGCGGGCCACGCGGTGCAGCCGCTGCACGTCACGGGGGTCGGGAGGCGGCAGGGTGCGCAGCAGCCCGACCCGCGCGTAGACCATCATCGCCGCGGCGGCGAACCCGGTGAGCAGCGAGATCTGGGCGTTCCAGTTCTCGGCGGGCGTCAGCGAGCGGAAGGCCAGCCGCCACTGGTCGCCGTCGACGTCGACCTCCTGCTCGGGCAGCGGCAGCGAGATGCCCCCGCGGGCGGCCTCGCGCTCGAGCCGCAGCTCGCCGACCTCCTTGAGCGCCTGCAGCGACTCCGACGCCGTACCGTCGTCGACGGCCTTCTGCACGGCGTGGTAGTCCAGCTTCGCGGTCGACCTCACCCGGGCCCGCTCGACCTTGACCTCGGTGCCCTCGCCGGTGTCGTCGACCTTGATCGTCCACAGCAGCGCCGGGCGGACCTGGTCGGGCAGCAGCGAGGCTGCACGCTCGGAGAGCACGCGCGGGTGCAGCGGCACGGTGGAGTCGGCGCCGTACAGCGTCTCGCCGCGCTCGTTGGCGGCGACGTCGACAGGGTCGCCCGCCTCGATGAAGGCCGCGAGGTCCGCGATCGCGTAGTACACGACGTAACCGTCACCGTCGCGCTCGAGGTACAGCGCCTGGTCGAGGTCCATCGACCCCTCGGGGTCGATCGTCACGAAGGGCAGGTCGGTGCGGTCGAGGTCCGGCAGCCGGGGATTCGCAGCTGCGCGGCGGGCCGCCTCCTCCACCTCGGCCGGGAAGTCGGCGGTCACCTTCAGCTCGGTCTGGATCTTCGCGATCCCGTCCCGCAGTGACTGCGCGCCCACTCCGTCTCCGGTGTGGACCCGGACCACTCGACTCGACGACATGACGCCACCCTAGTGTTTGCGCGTGCTGATCCTCCTCCCCCCGAGCGAGGGGAAGGCCGCGCCGCGACGCGGTGTGCCGCTGCGCCCCGAGAGCTGGCCGGCCGGTCTCGTCGTACCCCGTGGCGAGGTCGTCGATGCGCTCCAGCGGCTGTGCGGCGGCGACCTGGACCTGGCCGTCGCCACCCTGGGGGTGGGGCCGACCCAGGCCGACGAGGTACGACGCAACGCCCGGCTGCGCGAGCTGCCCACGGCTCCGGCCGAGCGCATCTACACCGGGGTGCTCTACGACGCCCTCGGCCTGGCGACGCTCGACGCCGCGGCTCATCGCCGGGCCCTGGCCCGGCTGGCCGTCGTCTCCTCCGTCTACGGGCTGGTCCGGCTCGGCGAGCGGATCGCGCCGTACCGGCTCGGCGGTGGGGTCAGCCTGCCCGGCCTCGGGGGCGTGGCCGCGCACTGGCGCGGCGTGCTGGACCCGGTGGTCCGGGAGGAGGCCGGCCGTGGGCTGGTCGTGGACCTGCGCTCCTCGACGTACGCCGCCTTCTGGCGCCCCACGCCGGACCTGGCGCCGCGGGTGGTCACGGTGCGGGTGCTGCACGAGGTCGACGGCAGCCGGCAGATCGTCAGCCACTTCAACAAGGCCACCAAGGGTCGGCTCGTGCGGAGCCTGCTCGAGGACGGCCGCGACGCGCGCACGGTGCCGGCCTTCGCCCGTCTGCTGACCGAGCTGGGCTGGCAGGTCGAGCTCGGGCCGGCCTCGAAGGCCGGCACGCCCCTCGACGTCGTGGTCAGCGACCTCTGACCGGAGCCAGGGTCACCAGCGCTGCGGGTCGAGCATCTGTCCGGCACCGGGCGGCTGGGCGTTGTAGAGGCGCAGGGACCCCCGCAGACCCTCGTCGTCGTTGCGCAGGAACGAGACCACGCTCACCGACGCCGTGGACAGCTCCATCCGGAACAACGACGTCAGCGGCGCGTCCACCGCGTGGGCGACCAAGGTCTTGATCGGGGTCACGTGGCTGACCACCGCAACGGTCTTCCCGGCATAGCGCTCCAGGACCCTCGCCAGGCCGGCCAGGACCCGCGCCTCGACCTCGTGGAAGGTCTCCCCTCCCCCACCGGGGGAGATGTCGAGGGACCCGAGCCAGGCCGCGAGGTCGTCGGGCTGGCGCTCCTGCACCTCGGCGAAGGTCAGGCCGTCCCAGGAGCCGAACTCCATCTCGGCGAAGCCCGGCTCCTCGACCAGCGGCAGGTCGAGCCGGGCGGCGAGGATCTGCGCCGACTCGACGGTACGACGGACCGGGGAGGCCACGACGGCCTCGATCGCGGCGCCCAAGGGAGCCAGCCAGTCGGCCACCTCGCGCACCTGCGCCCGACCCTCCTCGCTGAGACCCGGGTTGCTGCTGGCCAGCCCGCCGGAGAAGCGCTTGGCCGCGGTGTGCACGGTCGCACCGTGCCGGACCAGCACCAGGGTGGTGACGGGTCCGCCGGGTGGCGACCAGCCCCGGAAGCTGCCGCCGGTCGAGCTGTCCACCTCACCGGCGGGGCTCTCGAGGTCCTCGAGCAGCGAGTCCGGCTCGTCGACGAGGTCGGGGTCGTGGATCGTGACGCCCGACCGCAGCCCGTCCAGGGCCTCGTTGGCCAGCCGGTCGGCGTGCTGGTTGAGAGCGCGCGGCACCCAGGTGTACGACGTGGCACCGGGCCGGGCCGTGACGAGGCGGTTGGCCTCCATGGCCAGCGGCCGCATGTCGGGGTGCTTGATCTTCCAACGACCGCTCATCTGCTCGACCACGAGCTTGGAGTCCATCCGGACCTCGACGTCGGCCTCGGGCGCGACCTCCGCGGCCAGGCGGAGGGCGGCGATCAGGCCGCGGTACTCGGCGACGTTGTTGCTCGCCACCCCGATGGCGGTGCCCTCCTCGGCGAGCACCCGGCCGGTGTCGGCGTCCTTGACCAGCGCGCCGTACGCCGCGGGGCCGGGGTTGCCGCGTGAGCCACCGTCGGCCTCGAGCACGGCCCGTCTGACGATGTCGGCCAAGGCCTACAGGCCGCTCTCGGAGGTGCGCACCAGGATCCGGCTGCACTCCTCGCACCGGATCACGGTGTCCGAGGGCGCCGAGCGGATCTGGGCGAGCTCCGCGTTGTCGATGTCGAGGTTGCAGCCCTCGCAGCGCCGGGCCCGCAGGATCGCGGCACCCACGCCGCCCTTGGCCTCGCGCAGCCGGTCGTAGAGCGCCAGCAGGTCGCCGGGCAGGTCGGTCACCATCGGCTCGCGCTGCCGGGCCACCTCACCGAGCGACTCCTCCAGCGCGGCGGCCTTCTCGTCGCGGGCAGCCGCCAGGACCGCCAGCCGCGCATCGGTCTCGGTGAGCCGGGCGGTGAGCTCGTCGAGGGTGCGCTGGGCCTCCTCGAGCCGCTCCATCACCTCGAGCTCGTCGTCCTCCAGGGAGGTGATCCGGCGTTGCAGGGACTCCATCTCCTGCTGCATCCGCTGGAGGTCCTTGGGGTTGCTGACCAGGCCCTGGTCCATGCGCTGCTGGTCGCGCTCGCGACGGGTCTTCACCTGCTCGACGTCGGCGTCGACCTTCTTCTGCTCGACGGTCAGGTCGTCCACGGCGATCCGGGCGTCGCGCGCCTGGTCGTCGAGGTCGCGCCGCGCCGCGGTCAGCTGGTCGATCTCGGCGAGCTCGGGCAGGGTCCGCAGCTGGTGGCGCAGCAGGTCGGTGCGCGCGTCGAGCTCCTGGACGTCGAGCAGCTTCAGCTGCGCGAACGGGTCGGCCTTCACTCGGGCTCCTCTGGGGGGGTCGTGCTGGGCTGGTGGTGGGTGGGCACGGGGATCACCTGCGGGCCTGCCACACGTCGGTGCACAGGGTGCTCACCCGGACCTCCACCGTATCCCCCAGCTCGTCCTGCAGTCTGGTGGCCAGCTCGGGCAGCCAGGTCCACTCCGCGGCCCAGTGCGACACGTCGACCAGAGCGGGTCCGCCCTGCTCCAGGAACTCGCTCGACAGGTGGTGCCGCAGGTCGCTGGTCACATAGACGTCGGCGTCGCCGGCCAGCACCTGCGGGAGGAGCGAGTCACCCGCTCCCCCGTTGACGGCCACCCGTCGTACGACGCGGTCGAGGTCACCGCCGACCAGCACCCCGCGCGCCGTCGCCGGCAGCGCCGAGGCGACCTGAGCTGCGAAGTCACCGAGCGGGACCGGGTCGACGTCACCGATCCGGCCGGCTCCGGTGTCGGCGGTGCCGGGGTCGGCCAGCTCCACGATGTCGTAGGCGACCTCCTCATAGGGATGCACGTCGAGCATGGCGCGCACCACGTCGGTGCGACGCGAGCGCGGCAGGACCGCCTCCACCCGCGCCTCCGCCACCAGCTCGAGGTCGCCGACGGTGCCGATCACCGGGTGCGCGCCCGGCAGCGGTCGGAACCGCCCTTCGCCGACGATCGTCCAGGAGCACGAGTCGTAGTCGCCGATCCGCCCGGCGCCTGCTTCCGCGATCGCGACCCGGACCTGCTCGGCATGGGTGTCGGGGACGTAGACGACGATCTTGTCGAGAGCCGGCCCGGTCGGCGCCACCGGGCGGACGTCGCGCACCCCGAAGGCCCGGGCGATCGCGTCGGAGACCCCGGGGTTGCCGTGGTCGGCGTTGGTGTGGGCGGTCAGCAGCCCGCAGCCAGCCCTGGTCAGCTCCGCCAGGGTTCGCCCCTTGGGCGTCGTCTCGGAGACACCGTGCACGCCGCGCAGGAACAGCGGATGGTGGGTGAGCAGCAGGTCGGCGCCCCAGGCCGCCGCCTCACGCGCCACCGGCAGGACCGGGTCCACGGCCAGCACCACCCGTCGTACGACGGCCTCCGGGTCGCCCGCGGCCAGGCCCACGGCGTCCCAGTCGGCTGCCGTGCCGGGCGGGTACCAGCCGTGCACGAGCTCGACGACATCGGCCAGGCGGGGCATGCGGCGAGACTAGCGGCGGGTCAGTTGACCTGGCGGTCGCGCCCCTCCCAGTACTGCGCACGCAGCTTGAACTTCTGGAGCTTGCCGGTCGCGGTCCGGTCGAGCATCTCGCGGAACTCGACCGACGACGGGGCCTTGTAGCGGGCGAGCCGGGACTTCACGTAGTCGATCAGCTCCTGCTCGGTCAGCTCCGAGCCCTCGGCCTTGACCACGAGGGCCTTGATCGTCTCGCCCCACTTGTCGTCGGGTACGCCGATCACGGCGACCTCGGCGACGTCGGGATGGCTGAAGATGGCGTCCTCGACCTCGATCGAGCTGACATTCTCGCCGCCGGTGATGATCACGTCCTTCTTGCGGTCCTGGATCGACAGGTAGCCGTCGTCCCCGATCACGCCGCCGTCGCCGGTGTGGAACCAGCCGCCGCGCAGGGCCGTCGCGGACTCCTCCGGCTGTGCCCAGTAGCCCTCGAGGATCACGTTGGAGCGCGCCAGCACCTCGCCGTTCTCGTCCACGTCGAGGGTGACCCCGATCGCGGGCGACCCTGCCCGGACCAGCCGCTGGGCGCGCTCCTCCGGCTCGAGGTCGTCCCACTCCGAGCGGCTGCGGTTGATCGTCAGCAGGGGCGAGGTCTCGGTCAGCCCGTAGATCTGGATGAACTCCCAGCCCAGCTCCGCCTCGACCCGGGCGACGGTCCGGGTCGGCGGCGGTGCGCCGGCCACGATGATCCGGGTCCGGTCGCGACCGGGGATCTCACCCTCCCAGTCGAGGGCCGCCTCGAGCACCGCCGCCACCACCGCGGGGGCCGCGCACATCACAGTGACGCCGTACTTCTCCACGCGGCGCAGGATCTCGCCCCCGTCGACCTTGCGCAGTGCCACCTGGGTCACCCCGCAGCCGGTCATCGCGAACGGCATGCCCCAGCCGTTGGCGTGGAACATCGGCAGCGTGTGGAGGTAGACGTCGCGGTCGGTGACCCCGGCGTGGAGGGCGAAGGTCAGGGCGTTGGTCCAGATGTTGCGGTGGGTGATCTGCACGCCCTTGGGACGAGCGGTGGTGCCCGACGTGTAGTTGATCGTCGCCGTGGCGTTCTCGTCCGGCTCCCAGAGCCGTGGCTCGGCGCGGTCGCCGTCACCGGCGGCGAACAGGTCGTCGTCCTCCCCGAGCACGAAGACGTGCTCGGCCTGGAGCCCGGCGAGGGCGCCCTTCAGCTCGGGGTCGACGTAGACCACCCGCGAGCCCGAGTGCTCGACGATGTACTGGACCTCGTCGAAGGAGAGCCGGAAGTTCACCGGCACGAGCACCCGGCCGTAGCCACAGACCCCGAAGAACGCCGTGAACAGGCGAGCACTGTTGTGGGAGACGAAGGCGACCCGGTCGCCCACCTCGAGCCCCATCCGGTCGTGCCGGGCGGCCATCGCCGCGGCCAGCTCGGCGACCCGGGCATAGCTCACGTCGCCGAGCGACTCCGCCGGCTGCTCCGGCTCGTCCACGATGCCCACGCGGTCGCCGTACACGGCCACGGCGCGGTACAGGAAGTCCATCACGCTGAACGGCACGATCATGCCCCGCAGATTAGCCCTGAAACGCTGGCCGATGGTTGGTCGAATGCAGGCCTCCCCGTCGCCGGCCAACGCCGCCCGTCGGGCTCGATCTCCGGTCCGACGACCGCCGGCCCACGGGGGCAGCTCGGCCGTCCACACCGGCCGTGCCGACCGGCCCCGACTCGACATCCACCACCACACGAGGTTAGCCTTACCTAAGTAAGTCGCCACCGACACCGAAGCGAAGGCAGGCACCACCGTGGGCATCGCCAAGACTCTCCTCCTCGGCCTGATCGCGGGCGGGACGATCCTGATCGGCATGCCGCTGGGTCGCATGCGGCGGCCGAGCGAGGCCCTGCGCGTCACCCTGAACGCCCTGGCCGTCGGGATCCTGGTGTTCCTGGTGTGGGACGTGCTCTCGGCCGCCTGGGAGCCGATCGACGCGAGCCTGGCCGCCCACCACGCCACCGGCTCGGGCCTCGGCTCGGCGCTGGGGTACGGCGTGCTGTTCGCCGTCGGCCTGACGGTCGGGCTGCTCGGCCTCCAGCAGTACGAAGCCTGGATGGGGCGCTCGGTCCGCCGCGCCCGCAGCCGGCAGTCGATCGGCCCGGGCGCGATGGCCAGCCAGGAGCTGGCCCCGCGGGGGATCAGCAGCTGGTCGTCGGGCAAGCAGCTGGCACTGCTGATCGCGGTCGGGATCGGGCTGCACAACTTCGCCGAGGGGCTCGCCATCGGCCAGGCCGCCGCGAGCAGCGAGATCGGGCTGGCCACCCTGCTGGTGATCGGCTTCGCCCTCCACAACGCGACCGAGGGCTTCGGGATCGTCGCGCCGCTGGCCGCCGACACCGAGTCCGACCCGGCCTCCCGCCCCACCTGGGGCCTCCTGCTGCTGCTGGCGGCGATCGGCGGTGGCCCGACCTTCGTCGGCACCGCGATCGGTCACACGTTCACCAGCGAGCCGCTGTCGGTGATCTTCCTGACCCTCGCGGCGGGCTCGATCGTCTACGTGATCGTGCAGCTGCTGGCGATCGCCGGGCGGAGCACCCGCAAGGACCTGATCTACCTCGGCGTGCTGCTCGGGCTGCTCGCCGGGTTCCTCACCGACGCGATCGTGACCGCGGCCGGCGTCTGATCCGGACCTCGTCCGGCGGTGGGCGCAAAGGGACTCGAACCCCTGACATCCTCCTTGTAAGGGAGGCGCTCTACCAGCTGAGCTATGCGCCCTGACAAAGGCGGGCACAGACTACGGGAGCGTGGACGGCGGGGCGAAAGCGACGACGCCACTGCGGTGAAAATAGAGTCGAGCCGCTGGCGTCTCGGGTCACCAGCGGCTCAACAAGAAGAATGCTACCGAGCCGGGCCTGACAGATCCACACCTGCGTGACGATTTGGTTGAAAATGACCCAACTGGTCTAGTCCAGGTGGTGCAACTGGGCCACGTGCTCGTCGAGATCGCGCTCGTCCGGCATCTGGTTGTGCACCGACCAGCGCACGATCCCCGCCTTGTCGACGATGAACGACGAGCGCGTCGCGACTCCCCGCTCGTCGTCGAAGACGCCGTACGCCGAGGCCACCGCACCGTGCGGCCAGAAGTCACTGAGCAGCGGGAAGTTCAGCCCGTCGGCGTCGGAGAAGACCCGGAGCGAGAACGTCGGGTCGCACGAGATCGCCAGCACCTCGCTGCCGAAGGTCATGAAGTCGGCCAGGCGGTCCCGGATGCCGGCCATCTCGCCGGTGCAGACGTTGGAGAACGCCCACGGGAAGAACACCAGGGCGACCGACTTCTGACCGGCGTACGACGACAGCCGGACGTCCTGCCCGAACTGGTCGCGCAGGCAGAAGTCGGGGGCCGGGCTCCCCACCGCGGGGCCGGCGGGGCGGGACTCAGTCGTGTTCAGCGAGCTCACGCTTCAAGATCTTGCCAGTCGCGTTGCGAGGGAGCTCATCGAGGAAGACGATCTCGCGCGGGACCTTGTAGCGGGCGAGGTTCTGCTTGACCCAGTCCTTGAGCTCGTCCTCGCTCGGACGGGGGTCCCCGGCGACCACGAACGCCTTCAGCCGAGTGCCGAAGCTGTCGTCGTCGACGCCGATCGCGGCGACCTCGACGACGCCCTCGTGACGCGAGAGGCAGTCCTCGATCTCCTTGGGGAAGACGTTCTCTCCCCCGGAGACGATCATCTCGTCGTCCCGGCCCTCGACGTAGAGGCGGCCGTTCTCGTCGAAGCGGCCGACGTCGCCCGACGACATCAGCCCGTCGATGACCTCCTTGGTCTCGCCCCCCGTGTAGCCCTCGAAGAGCATGCCGTTGCCGACGAAGATCCGGCCCGGCTGTCCCTGCGGCACCTCGTGGCCGTGCTCGTCGAGGATCTTCACGACCGTCGCCCAGGGCGGCTTCCCGGCGGAGGTCGGGGCGGCGCGCAGGTCCTCGGGCGTGGCGATCGAGGCGTAGGCCACCTCGGTCGAGCCGTAGATGTTGTAGAGGTTGTCGCCGAAGTCGTCCATCCACTCCAGAGCCAGGTCGCCGGCCAGCGACGAGCCCGACGCCGCGGTCACCTTCAGGGTCGGCAGCGAGTAGCTGTCGAGGGTCTGCTGAGGCAGCTTGAGGATCCGCTGGAGCATCACCGGGATCACGACCAACGAGTCGCAGCGCTCGTCGGCGACGGCCTGCAGGCAGCCCTCGGGGTCGAACTTGCGGCGCAGCACCACGGTCGAGCCGAGCAGCATCGACAGCGCCAGGTGGGCGAAGCCCCAGGTGTGGAAGAGCGGAGCCGCGATGTGGGTGCGCCAGCCGTACTTGAGCGGGAGGCGTGACAGCAGCGAGACCGCAGCCCCGATGCCGGCCTCGCTGCGCGGCGCGCCCTTGGGCGTCCCGGTGGTGCCGGAGGTGAGGATCACGATCCGCGCGTGGCGCTCCGGCGGGTCGAGGTCGCTGTCGTCGTACGACGGGATCAGCGCCTCCATGGACTCCTCGCCGGAGTCGTCGTCGACCCAGCCCAGGATCCGGGTCTCGATGGTGGCGCCGGAGAGGAGGTCGGTGAACTCCTCGTCGTGGATCACCACGGTCGGACCCTCGCGGTCGAGCACGTCGGCCAGCTGCGGGCCGGCGAAGGCGGTGTTGAGCAGCAGGATGTCGGCACCGAGCTTGGCGGTGGCCACGCACGCGTCGACGAAGCCGCGGTGGTTACGGCACATCACCGCGACGCTGTCACCCTCGCCCACACCGCGCTCGGCCAGCGCCCGGGCCAGCGCGTTGGTGCGCCGGTGCATCTGGTCGAAGGTGAGCGAGCCGCGCTCGTCGATCAGCCCGACCCGGTCGGGGTCGCGCAGCGCCATCGCGATGAAGCCGCCGGCGGGGCCGGTGCCCCACGTCCGGAGCACCTTGCCGATGCCGGCCAGCACCGACGGCGGGTAGGCCCGGATGATGCCGGCGCCGCCGAGGACGCGGGCGCCGGTCCCGACCGAGGAGGCGGCGCCCCAGGTTCGGCGGACGACGGGATGGATCGGCAGCCCGATCACGCCGGGGTCTTCGGCGTGACCAGCCGGGTGGCGGTCCAGTCCTTGCTGACCGCCGCGGTCGTCGTGAGTGCCAGGCCGGCGATGGGTGCGGCCTCGGTGATGTCGGCGGGGTCGACCGAGTTGGGCCGTCCCACCTTGGGCGTGAGCAGCCAGATCGCGCCTCCGCCGACGAGGTCGGTCAGGGAGTCCACCAGACCGTCGACCAGGTCGCCGTCCTCGTCGCGCCACCAGAGCACCACGGCGTCGACGACGTTGCCGTAGTCGCCGTCGACCATGTCGGAGTCGATCGCGTCCTCGATGGCGACGCGCAGCTCGTCGTCGGAGTCGGAGTCCCAGCCGAGCTCCTGGACCACCATGCCGCCGGTCAGGCCCATTCGCGCGGCGGGACCCGCCGCAGCGCCGGGTGTCGTCCCGACCATGGGCTCAGCGTTCGTGGAACCGCCACCAGCGGTGGGACACACAGGACTCCTCCAGACTTCGGCGCAGGAGCGAGGCTCACTCCCGACGTGGTGAACGTAGTCCACCGGACTCGCTGCCGCCGCGCAACCCATTCCGAGGGACGGGCCTACCGGTGGGTAGATTTTCCCGTCGTACGACGCGTGCGACGATGACAGGGTGAGTCAGACATCTCCCCCCGACGAGAGCTCGGCCGAGACCACCCCGGTCCGGGCGGTGATCCACGAGGGGCTGCCGACCCAGCTCCCCGACATCGACCCCGAAGAGACCCGGGAGTGGCTCGACTCCTTCGACGACCTCACCTCCACCCACGGTCGCGAACGCGCGCGCTACATCATGCTGCGGCTGCTGGAGCGGGCGCGCGAGAAGCAGGTGGGCGTCCCGGCCCTGCGCAGCACCGACTTCATCAACACCATCCCGACCCAGCGCGAGCCGTGGTTCCCCGGCGACGAGCAGCTGGAGAAGAAGGTCCGCCGGCTGATCCGGTGGAACGCCGCGGTGATGGTGTCGTCGGCCAACCGCAAGGGTCTCGAGGTCGGCGGTCACATCGCGACGTACGCCTCGGCCGCCAGCCTCTACGAGGTCGGCTACAACCACTTCTTCCGCGGCAAGGACCACCCCGGCGGCGGCGACCAGCTGTTCATCCAGGGCCACGCCTCGCCGGGCATCTACGCCCGCGCGTACCTGATGAAGCGGCTCAGCGCGGAGCAGCTGATGCGCTTCCGCCAGGAGGTCCAGCACGGCCCGGGCCAGGGCCTGTCGTCGTACCCCCACCCCCGGCTGATGCCGGACTTCTGGGAGTTCCCGACGGTCTCGATGGGGCTGGCCGCCCTCAACTCGATCTACCAGGCCCGGTTCAACCGCTACCTCCATAACCGCGGCATCAAGGACACCAGCGACCAGCGGGTCTACGCCTTCCTCGGTGACGGCGAGATGGGCGAGCCCGAGTCGCTGGGAGCGATCGGGCTGGCCGCGCGCGAGGAGCTCGACAACCTCACCTTCGTGATCAACTGCAACCTCCAGCAGCTCGACGGCCCGGTCCGCGGCGACGGCAAGATCATCCAGGAGCTGGAGTCCTACTTCCGCGGAGCCGGCTGGAACGTGATCAAGGTGGTCTGGGGCCGCGAGTGGGACCCCCTGCTCGCCCAGGACGTGGACGGTGCCCTCGTCAACCAGATGAACCGCACCCCCGACGGCCAGTTCCAGACCTACTCGGTGGAGTCGGGCGCCTACATCCGCGAGCACTTCTTCGGGGCCGACGCCCGGCTGCGCAAGATGGTCGAGGGGATGTCCGACACCGAGATCGAGCTGCTGCCGCGCGGCGGGCACGACTACCGCAAGGTGTACGCCGCCTTCGACGCGGCGGCCAAGCACGTCGGCCAGCCGACCGTGATCCTGGCCCACACCGTCAAGGGCTGGACGATCGACGCCCTCGAGGGCAAGAACGCCACCCACCAGATGAAGAAGCTCAACGCCCCGACGCTGAAGGCGTTCCGGGACCGGCTCGAGCTGCCGATCTCCGACCAGGAGATCGACGAGCACTACGAGTTCGACGGCTCGGCGCCGTTCTACCACCCGGGCGAGGGCTCGGAGGTGCTCGAGTATCTCCGCGACCGGCGCAAGGCGCTCGGTGGCGGCGTCCCCATGCGGCGGGTGAACCCGGTGTCGGTCACGCTGCCGGGCGACACGACGTACGACGAGCTCAAGCAGGGCTCGGGCAAGCAGAAGATCGCCACCACGATGGCGTTCGTCCGGCTGCTCAAGGACCTGATGAAGGATCCCGAGATCGGCAGGCGGATCGTGCCGATCGCGCCCGACGAGTACCGCACCTTCGGCATGGACTCGATGTTCAGCTCGGCCAAGATCTACAACCCGGCCGGCCAGCTCTACGAGTCTGTCGACCGCAAGCTGCTGCTCGCGTGGAAGGAGTCGCCGCAGGGGCAGATGCTGCACGAGGGCATCTCCGAGGCGGGCTGCGTCGCGTCGGCGACCGCCGCCGGATCGTCGTACTCCACGCACGGCGAGCCGATGATCCCGTTCTACATCTTCTACTCGATGTTCGGGTTCCAGCGCACCGCCGACTCGATCTGGGCGATGGCCGACCAGCTCGCCCGCGGCTTCCTGATCGGCGCGACGGCGGGCCGGACGACGTTGACCGGCGAGGGTCTCCAGCATGCGGACGGCCACTCCCCGCTGCTGGCGCTGACCAACCCGGCGGTCGTGCACTACGACCCCGCATTCGCCTACGAGGTCGCCCACATCGTGCAGGACGGCATGCGGCGGATGTACGGCGTCTCCGACGAGCACCCGCACGGCGAGGACGTCATCTACTACCTGACCGTCTACAACGAGCCGATCTCGATGCCGGCCCAGCCCGATGACCTCGACGTCGAGGGGCTCCTGCGCGGCCTGTACCGGCTGGCGGAGGCGCCCGGTGGCCTCCCCGAGGACGCACCTCGGGTGCAGCTGCTCGCCAGCGGCGTCGGCGTGCCGTGGATCCAGCGCGCCCAGCAGCTGCTGGCCGACGACTGGGGCGTGGCCGCCGACCTCTGGTCGGTCACCTCGTGGAACGAGCTGTCCCGCGAGGCGCTGGCCACCGAGGAGTGGAACCTCATGCATCCGCTCGAGGAGCCGCGCACGCCGTACCTCACCGGCAAGCTGCGGGAGGCCACCGGCCCGGTCGTCGCGGTCAGTGACTACATGCGCGCGGTGCCCCAGCAGCTGGCCCGCTGGGTGCCGCAGGGCTTCGCCGCCCTCGGTGCCGACGGGTTCGGCTTCGCCGACACGCGCCCCGCGGCTCGTCGCTTCTTCAAGATCGACGCCGAGTCGGTCGTCTGCCAGGCGCTCGCGACGCTCGCCTCCGAGGGGCGGATCGGTCGCGAGACGGTGCAGAAGGCGCTCGACCACTACCGGATCGACGACCCCACCGCGGTGTCGGGCGTCAAGCAGGAGGGCGGCGACGCCTGAGTGAGATCAGGCAGTCCGGCAGGTGGCGCTCCTCGTTCGTGCAGGACGCGGTACCGGCCCAGGACTGACGGCTCCGAGCCAGGTCAGGCGCTCGGGACCTCGAGCTCCACCACCGCGGCGAGCGGCGCGGGCGCATCGGCGCCGTGCTCGAGCAGCCGACGCCAGCGCGCCCGGGAGTACGACGCCGGGCGGGTGCTGGCGATGAAGTCGTCGAGGATCTTCACGAACCGCTGCGGGTGGTCCTTGTGGGGGAAGTGTCCCGCGTTGGGGATCAGCTCGACCCGCGCTGCCGGTGCCAGCTCGGCCGCGTGCGCCGCGTGGCTGACCGGGATCACCCGGTCGTCCTCGCCCCAGATCACGCACATCGGCATCGCCTGGGTGAGGTAGGCCCGGTCGGCCATGGTCACGATCTGGCCCTGCCAGTCGACGACCGCCCGGACCACGTGCCGGATCGCCGCCCTCCCGGCGGGGTCGCGGAACGACTCGTAGATCCCCGCGACCTCGTCGAAGTCGCGGAACTCCTTGAGGCCGGTCCGCGCCAGCGCACGCAGGCCCGCCGTACCGACCTGGCGCACACCGGGCAGCGTGAGCAGGCCCATCACCTGGTAGAAGCCGGTCGTGGTGATCGCACGGATCGCCGGGGACACCTCGGGCCCGAGGCCGCCGGAGCCGACCAGCACCAGGCGCTCGGTGCGCTCGGGGAACTGGTAGGCGAACTGCATCGCCACTCCCCCGCCGAAGCTGTGCCCGACCACCGTGGCCTTGTCGACGCCGAGCACGGTGAGCAGGTCGCGCATCCCGTTCGCGAAACCTCCGACGCTGTAGTCGGCGCGCGGCTTGTCGGACGCACCGTGACCCAGCAGGTCGGGTGCGATCACGGTGTAGCGGCGCGACAGGGTGTCGATCACCGGCAGCCAGGTGGTGTGGTCGCAGCCGAGGCCGTGCAGGAGGAGGAGAGCCGGCCCGGACCCCGCCTTGACGTAGGCGCGACGGTGGCCGTGGATCGTCACGTGCTGCACGCGGTGCTGGCGCCTCATGGGGCAGTGAGCCTCCTGGTCGGGGTCCTGCGAGATTCAACCAGACGTACCCACCGTACGTAAGCCGGAAACCCTGTATCCACAAGGGATTTCACGCCCGGTTGATCCGGCGATGACACCGGCCGTCGCGCTCACTAGGGTCGAGACATGCCCGCCCGCGTCCAAGCGCTCCCGACCCCCGGTGGCGGGTCGCGGGAACGCGCGGCCCTGGCGCTGGGCCGGGCCACCGGGTCGCTCAGCAGCGCCGCCATGTCACGGATGCTCACCGACATGCCGTGGTTCGCCGACCTGAGCGCCGAGAGCCGCGCCTGGGTCGGCCAGATCCTCCAGGCCGGCATGAGGGGGTTCGTCGACTGGTTCCGGCTCGACGACGACGACGCGTTCCCCGGCGACACCGCCGCGGCCGTGTTCGGGGCGGCCCCCCGCACCCTGACCGGGGTGATCACCTTGGGCCAGACGGTGGACCTGGTGCGGCTCGGGATCGAGGTCGTGGAGTCCCACGTCGACGAGGTCGTCGACCCGGCCGACGCTCCCGCCGTCCACGCCGCGGTGCTCCGCTACGCCCGCGAGGTCGCCTTCGCCACCGCCGAGGTCTACGCCCGCGCGGCTGAGGCCCGCGGCGCCTGGGACGCCCGGCTGGAGGCACTCGTCGTGGACTCCGTGCTGCGGGCCGAGGCCGACGAGGCGGTGCAGTCTCGGGCGAGTGCGTTGGGCTGGGCCCAGAGCGAGGGCGTGGCGGTGGTGCTGGGCGCCGTACCCTCCCCCCGCTCGCCGGACCTGTTCGAGGAGGTACGCCGTGCCGCCCGGGGCAAAGGGTTGGACGCGCTCTGCGCCATCCAGGGCGACCGACTCGTGGTGATCCTCGGTGGCGTCGAGGACCCCGACAAGGCTGCCAGCGCGGTGGTCCGGTTCTTCGGCGACGGTCCGGTCGTGGTCGGCCCGCGAGCCGACGACCTCAGCAGTGGCCACACCTCGGCCCGCGCCGCGCTCTCCGGGCTGCGGGCGGCGACCGGCTGGCCCGACGCACCGCGACCCGTGGCCACCGACGACCTCTTGCCCGAGCGGGTGCTCGCCGGCGACGGCCACGCCCGGCGCCACCTCGTGGAGGAGGTCTACCTGCCCCTGCGGCAGGCCGGTGGGCACAAGGGCACGCTGATCGACACCCTGACGGCGTACTTCCAGCAGGGGCAGTCGCTCGAGGCCGCCGCGCGGGCGCTCTTCGTGCACCCGAACACGGTGCGCTACCGCCTCCGGCAGGCCTCCGAGCTGACCGGGCTCGCCGCCACGGACCCGCGCGACGCCCTGACCCTGCAGCTGGCGCTCGTGCTGGGTCGGCAGTCCCCGCGGGGGGTGGCGGAGCCCGCCCCCTCGGACCCAGCCTCTTTGTAGGAACCCTACAAAGAGCCGCGGGCGAGTTTCGTGCGCGCCGGAGGAGCCACCCGGCCGGTCGACCCGCAAGGCTGGAGGGGTGCTCGTCATCGTCGCCCCCGGTCAGGGAGCCCAGACTCCCGGCTTCCTCACACCCTGGCTCGAGGACACCACCTTCGCCTCGCGGTTCGAGTGGCTCTCGACCGTGGCCGACCTCGACCTGGCCCACTACGGCACCGAGGCCGACGCCGAGACCATCCGCGACACCAGGATCGCGCAGCCACTGCTCGTGGCGACCGGGCTGATCGCCGCCCTCGAGCTCTTCCCCCACCCGGCCGACGCGTTCAGCCAGATCGGGGCCGTGGCCGGCCACAGCGTCGGGGAGATCGCGGCCGCCGCCGGCGCCCGGGCGATCACCGCCGAGCAGGCGATGGTCCTGGTCCGCGAGCGCGGCAACGCGATGGCCGAGGCCTCCGCGGTCACCCCGACCGGCATGACCGCGGTCCTGGGCGGCGACCGCGACGAGGTGCTGGCCGCGCTGGCGGCCCAGGGCCTCACCGCCGCCAACGACAACGGGCCCGGGCAGATCGTCGCGGCCGGCACCCTCGAGCAGCTCCAGGCCCTGGCCGACGAGCCTCCCGCCAAGGCGCGGCTGATCCCGCTCAGCGTCGCCGGAGCGTTCCACACCGAGCACATGGCGCAGGCGGTCGGCCGGATGGCCACCCTGGCCCGTTCGGTCTCGACCCACGACCCCCGCACCCCGGTGATCTCCAACCGGGACGGCCAGATCGTGCACGACGGCCGCGAGGTGATCGCCCGGATCGTCGGGCAGATCGCCCGCCCCGTGCGGTGGGACCTCTGCATGGAGACGATGAGCGACCTGGGAGTCACCGGGATCCTCGAGATGCCTCCCGCCGGCACCCTGGTCGGCATCGCGAAGCGCGCGCTTCCCGGTGTGGAGACCTTCGCCCTGAAGACCCCCGACCAGCTGGACGACGCCCGCGCGTTCTGCGCCAAGCACGGCGAGGCCTCGATGATCGAGACCACGCCCACCTGGATGATGGTCGTCTCCCCGATGAAGGGCACCTTCCACCGCGACGCCGAGGCCGCCGAGGTCGGCATCCTCGCCCCCGGGGCCACCCTCGGAGACGTCGCCAGCTCGCGCGACCGGGCCGCCATCCACGCACCGCACGGCGGCCAGGTCGTCGAGTGGCTGGTCGAGGACGGCGACCTGGTCTCCCCCGGTCAGCCCCTGGTCCGGCTCCACCCCGAGGGAGCCGCCTGATGGCCACGATCGTCCCGGTCGCCGGAGCGGCGTACTCCGCGGTGCTCGGCGTCGGCAGCTACCGCCCGTCGCGGATCGTGCCCAACGCCGACATCGTCGACGCCATCGACTCCAGCGACGAGTGGATCCAGCAGCGATCGGGGATCAAGCAGCGCCGCTTCGCCACGCCCGAGGAGACCGTGCAGATGATGTCGGTGGCCGCCTCGCGCAGCGCCATCGAGCGCGCCGGCATCTCCGCGGCGCAGATCGACTGCGTGATCGTCGCGACCGTCTCCCACATGCTCCAGACCCCGGCGATCGCCCCGGCGATCGCCTACGAGCTCGGCACCGACCAGGCTGCCGCCTTCGACATCTCGGCGGCGTGTGCCGGCTTCTGCCACGGTCTGGCGCTCGCCGACCAGATGGTCCGCGGTGGCGGCGCCGGGCACGTCCTGGTGATCGGGGTGGAGCGGCTGTCCGACATCACCGACACCACCGACCGCGGTACGGCGTTCATCTTCGCCGACGGCGCCGGCGCGGCCGTCGTCGGACCCAGCGACAAGCCGGGCATCGGCCCGGTCGTCTGGGGCTCGGACGGTGAGCAGTACGACCTGATCCGGCAGAAGGAGGACTGGCGCGACGTGATCGCCGCCGGGAAGTCCGAGATGCCCAACCTGATGATGCTCGGCAACCCGGTCTTCCGGTGGGCCTCCTTCACCATGGCCAAGGTCGGGCAGCAGACGCTGGAGCTGTCCGGGCTGACCGTCGACGACCTCGACGTGTTCGTGCCGCACCAGGCCAACATGCGGATCATCGACGCCATGGCCCGCGCCATGAAGCTCCCCGAGCGGGTGAGGATCGCCCGCGACATCGCCGAGCAGGGCAACACCTCGGCGGCCTCCATTCCCCTGGCCCTCGACCGGATGATGGTCGAGGACCAGGCCCGCAGCGGGGACATCGCGCTGCTGATCGCGTTCGGTGCCGGCCTGGCGTATGCCGCCCAGGTCATCACCGTCCCGTGACGACGTTCCACCTCACCCAACCGAAAGGAACCACCCGGCCATGGCCACCACCGAAGAGATCCGCGCCGACCTCGCCGAGATCGTCAACGAGGTCGCGGGAATCCCCGTCGAGGACGTCCAGCTCGACAAGTCGTTCGTCGACGACCTCGACGTCGACTCGCTGTCCATGGTCGAGGTCGTCGTGGCCGCCGAGGAGAAGTTCGGCGTGTCCATCCCCGACGACGAGGTGAAGAACCTCAAGACCGTCGGCGACGCCGTCTCCTTCATCGAGAACGCCCAGGGCTGAGACCGGCAGCCGCCGGTCCACCCACCGTGTCCGCCCACCACTCGCGAGGACCCACCATGTCTGTCAAGCGTGTCGTCGTCACCGGCCTGGGGACGACCTCCCCGGTCGGTGGCGACGTGTCGTCCACCTGGGACGCCCTGATCAAGGGCCAGTCCGGCGTCCGTCACCTCGACGATGCCTGGGTCGAGGGGATGCCGGTCAAGATCGCCGGCCGGATCGCCGTCGAGCCCGGTGACGTGCTGGAGCGGGTCAAGGCCCGCCGGCTCGACCGCTCCTCCCAGTTCGCGATGGTGGCGGCCATGGAGGCCTGGGCCGACTCCGGGCTCGAGGGCGCCGAGATCGACAACGACATGCTCGGCGTCGCCATGGCCTCGGGCATCGGCGGGGTCACCACCCTGCTCGCCAACTACGACACCCTGCTCGAGAAGGGTCCGCGCCGGGTCTCACCACTCGCCGTACCCATGCTGATGCCCAACGCCCCGGCCGCGAACATCAGCCTGTACGTCGGCGCGCGGGCCGCCGTGAACACCCCGGTCTCGGCGTGCGCCTCGGGCAACGAGGCCATCTCCCTGGCCCTGGACCAGATCCGGCTCGGCCGCGCCGACATCGTCCTGGCCGGCGGCACCGAGGCGGCGATCCACCCGCTGCCGATGGCGGCGTTCGCCAACATGATGGCGCTGTCGAAGAACGACGGCGACCCGACCACGGTCTCCCGGCCCTGGGACCTCGCCCGCGACGGGTTCGTGCTCGGCGAGGGAGCCGGCGTCCTGGTGCTGGAGTCGGAGGAGCATGCTCTGGCGCGCGGCGCCAGGATCTACGCCACCGTGCTCGGCGCCGGCATCACCGCCGACTCCCACGACATCGCCCAGCCCGATCCGGCCGGACGCGGTGGGGCCCGGGCGATCGTGCGGGCGCTGCACGAGGCCGGGATCTCCGCCTCGGACATCGCCCACATCAACGCGCACGCGACGTCGACCCCGCAGGGCGACATCGCCGAGGGCCTGATGATCCACGCGACCCTCGGCTCGCACGCCGACCAGGTCGTGGTCACCAGCACCAAGTCGATGACCGGCCACCTGCTCGGTGGCGCCGGCGCCCTCGAGGCGATCGCGACCGTGCTGGCCCTGCACCACCGGGTCAGTCCTCCCACGATCAACCTGGACGACAAGGACCCTCAGGTGGAGCTCGACATCCCGACCACCGCCCGCGACCTGCCGTCGGGCGACATCGCCGCCCTGAACAACTCCTTCGGGTTCGGCGGGGCCAACGTCGCCGTCGCCTTCGGGTCGGTCTGATGACCGCCACCGCGACCAAGCCACCGCGCACCGAGGACCCCCGCCACCCGCTGCACCGGCTCACCGCGCTGCTGGACGAAGGCACCCTGCGGCTGATCACTCCCGAGGACGACTCCGGGATGCTCGCCGCGGTCGGCCGGGTCAAGGGCCGGCGCGTCGTCGCGTTCTGCTCCGACGCCACGGTCATGGGCGGCGCGATGGGCGACGTCGGCTGCCGAGTGGTCGTCGACGCCTACCACCGGGCGATGACCGAGGGCACCCCGATCATCGGCCTGTGGCACTCCGGGGGCGCCCGGCTCGCCGAGGGCGTGCTGTCGCTGCACGCGGTCGGCCGGATCTTCCAGGCGATGACCCAGGCCTCGGGCAAGATCCCGCAGATCTCGGTCGTGCTCGGCCCGGCCGCCGGTGGCGCGGCGTACGGCCCGGCCCTGACCGACGTGGTGATCCTCGGACCCGAGGGCCGGATCTTCGTGACCGGGCCCGACGTGGTCCGCTCAGTGACCGGTGAGGACGTCGACATGCTGCGCCTCGGCGGACCCGAGCCGCACGGGCGACGCTCCGGCGTGGTCCACATCCTCACCGACAGCGAGGCCGAGGCACTCGAGCGCGCCCGCACGGTCGCCTCGTTGTTCGGCTCGCAGGGCCAGCTGGACCTCGACCTGGTCGAGGACCGCGACCTCTCTCGGATGCTGCCGGAGTCCAAGAAGCGTGCCTACGACGTGCACCCGCTGGTCGCAGCGGTCCTCGACGACGACACCATGCAGGAGCTCCACGAGCGCTGGGCGCCCAACATCGTCACCGCCCTCGGGCGCCTCGGCGGCCGCACCGTCGGCGTGGTGGCCAACAACCCGCTGCGGCTGGGCGGCTGCCTGGACTCCCTGTCGGCGGAGAAGGCCTCGCGCTTCGTCCGGCTGTGCGACGCCCTCGGCGTCCCGCTGATCGTGCTCGTGGACGTGCCCGGCTACCTGCCGGGCGTCGGGCAGGAGTGGGACGGCGTCGTACGCCGTGGCGCCAAGCTCCTGCACGCCTTCGGCGAGTGCGTCGTACCCAGGGTGACCCTGGTGACGCGGAAGACCTACGGCGGCGCCTACATCGCGATGAACGCCCGCTCCCTGGGAGCGACCAAGGTGTTCGCGTGGCCGGGCGCCGAGGTGGCGGTGATGGGGGCCGTGGCGGCGATCAGGGTGCTGCACCGGCGCAAGCTGGCCGAGGTCTCACCCGAGATCCGTCCCCAGGTCGAGGCCGAGCTCGCTGCCGAGCACGAGCGGCAGGCCGGTGGGGTGGAGAAGGCCGTGGAGATCGGCGTGGTCGACGAGATCGTCGAGCCGGCGCAGACCCGCACCGCCCTGGCCCGCGCGATCTACGACGCGGTGCAGGCCGTCGGCGTGCGCCGCGGTCAGCACGGCAACATCCCGCTCTGACGCGGCGCGGGCGCGCCCGGTGACGTAACCCACACCGGGCGCGGTCGTTGGTCCTCTCGTACTCGCGAGGAGGTGACCGCGACAGGTGGACCGGACGAACGCCCCCGGCCGCAGGATGTCGGGCCTCGTCGTGCTCGCGCTCGCGCTACTCCTGATGGGCTCCGGGGCCGCAGCGGCCTGGACGACGGCCTACGGCCACCTCCGGTCCCGCGACGGCGTCCTACGCCCCGGCTGCCACCCGCATCACTACCACTACGTCGTGAAGCCGGGCTCCCCGGACTGGACCCTCGAGACGTGGCTCTACGACCCGCGGGGCAGGCCGCGGGGGGCGGGCGACCTCTACGCCGACGCGGACCCCGCGTCGGGTCGCGCCGCGTTCGCCGTGTGCCGCCCCACGGTGGTCCCCGGCCGGTTCACGATCACGGCCCGGCTGCGGTGGTACACGCCGGGCCAGCTCCCCACCGACCCTCCCGTCCAGCACACCCGGTGGTTCGAGCCGGCCCACTTCAGGCTGTCGCGTCGCTGACCGCGGCCGTCGCCGCGCTCAGACCACGTGGTGCAGCCAGCGCACCGGGGCTCCCTCGCCGGCGTGCCGGAAGGTCTCCAGCTCGTCGTCCCAGGGCTTGCCGAGGAGCTTGTCGATCTCGCCGAGCAGCGTGGTCTCGCCGACGGCGGCCTTGACCACCGCGGCCTTGAGCCGGTCCTCGGGGATCATGATGTCGCCGTGCAGGCCGGTGACGGCGTGGAAGACGCCGAGGTCCGGGGTGTAGGAGAAGCGTGCTCCCTCGGACTGCGCCGTCGGGTCCTCGGTGATCTCGAAGCGCAGGTGGTTCCACCCTCGCAGCGCCGACGCGATCGCAGCGGCGGTCCCGGGCTCACCGGCGAAGGAGAGCTCGGCCCGGTAGGTGCCCGCCTGGGCGGGCTGCGGTGCCCACTCGAGGTCGACGGCGGCACCCAGCACCCCGGCAACCGCCCACTCGAGATGCGGGCACAGCGCCGAGGGCGAGGAGTGCACGAACAACACGCCCCGCGTCGTCGCAGCGGGGCGGCTGGTGATGTGTGCGGTCACCGGGTTCTCCTTCATCAGCGGCATCGGAGCGACGCCTTCCCCAGCGGGCTCTGCGCGATGAAAGATCTACCTGGTGTGACAGGTGTGTAGTTGTGGAGTCATTGTGACCGATGAGACCGCCAAACGCCAGTGGCGCGGCCGGTGCCGGGTCACGCTCAGTCGTTCGGTGCGTCCTGGCGCTTCTCGATCGCGTCGGCACGGTCCGCGGCATCGGTGAGGTCGTGGGCGTCGATCGCGTGGGTCCGGTGGAACCACGCCAGTGCGTCGGTGTCGCGGCCGGCCGCCTCGAGGGTGTCCGCGTAGGCGTAGCGCAGGCGGACGACCCACGGCTCGCGGCTCTTGGACTGCAGCGGTGCGAGCTCCAGCGTGCGCAGCGCCGCGTCGAGCTGGCCCATGTCGCGACGGGCGCCCGCCTCGACCAGGGTCATCTCCGCCTTGGCCTCCGGACGGAAGCGGGCCACCGACGGGCTCTTGGCCAGCTTCAGGGCCTGCTCGGGCTGCCCCAGGGCACGGTGGCAGTCCGCCATGATCGGCAGGTAGTCGGTCGCACCGTTCATCCGCTTGGCTGCGCGCAGCTCCGCGAGCGCCTCGGTGTAGTGCCCCGAGGCGTAGGCCGCCTCGCCCACCGCTTCGCGCACCACGGCGAGCCGCGAGGCCCGGGCCCGGGCGGCCAGGGTGTGCTGGTAGGCGGTCTCCGGGTCGGAGTCGATCAGCAGGCCGGCCGCCGCCAGGTGGCGGGCCACCCGCAGGGCCAGCTTGTCCGGAAGACCCTTGAGCTGGCCGCTGATCGAGCGGTCCAGCTCGCGCCCGGTGATCTCCTCGGGCAGCGGCGGTCCGTCGTACCGCTCCTGCTGCTCGGTCCGGTCGCCCTGGTCGGCCGCGGGCCGGGACCAGTCGCCCTTGCGCGCCGGGCGAGCGGACGACGACGAGGTACGCCGCCCGTCGGTGCCGGCACGGTCGGGGCGGCCGTTGCGGTCGGTCCGGTCCGGACGACCGGACGAACGCCCGGAGCCGCGCTCCGACGAGGGTCGGCCGCGACTGGGACGGCCCTCCGACGAACGCGGAGCGGGTCGGCCCGAAGAACCGGACCTCCCACGGGCGTTGCCGTCGTTGCTGTCACGACGACCGTCTGCCACGGCTACTCCTCGGGTTGTTGACCGGTGGCGGGGCACCGAACCTGCCCCACGATAGCGATGGGGGCCATCCGAAGATGGCCCCCATCGGCGAAGATTGTTCGGCGGCGTCCTACTCTCCCACAGCCTGTCGGTTGCAGTACCATTGGCGCTGGCTGGCTTAACTTCCGGGTTCGGGATGGGTCCGGGTGTTTCCCTGTCGCTATGGCCGCCGTAACGTGGTGAACCTTATGGTGTTGTTTTCCCATGTCCCTGTCCCCCGGGGTTTCACACACGTGTTGGTGTGGGTGTTTGGGGGTTGGGTTTGTTGGTTCAGATTCTGGTAGTGGACGCGGGCACAAGTTCTTTGGTGTGTTGGGGGTGTGGGTGACAAGCCCTCGGCCTATTAGTACCGGTCGGCTGGGCATTGCTGCTGTACACCTCCGGCCTATCAATCCCGTGTTCTGCGGGTGGCCTTACCCCATCTTGTGGGTGGGAAACCTTATCTTGAAATGTGCTTCCCGCTTAGATGCGTTCAGCGGTTATCACGTCCGGACGTAGCTAACCAGCGGTGCCCCTGGCGGGACAACTGGCACACCAGAGGTTCGTCCATCCCGGTCCTCTCGTACTAGGGACAGCTTTTCTCAAGTTTCCTGCGCGCGCGGCGGATAGGGACCGAACTGTCTCACGACGTTCTAAACCCAGCTCGCGTGCCGCTTTAATGGGCGAACAGCCCAACCCTTGGGACCTACTCCAGCCCCAGGATGCGACGAGCCGACATCGAGGTGCCAAACCATCCCGTCGATATGGACTCTTGGGGAAGATCAGCCTGTTATCCCCGGGGTACCTTTTATCCGTTGAGCGACACCCCATCCACATGGTGGTGCCGGATCACTAGTTCCGACTTTCGTCCCTGCTCGACATGTCTGTCTCACAGTCAAGCTCCCTTGTGCACTTACACTCGTCACCTGATTGCCAACCAGGCTGAGGGAACCTTTGAGCGCCTCCGTTACATTTTAGGAGGCAACCGCCCCAGTTAAACTACCCATCAGGCACTGTCCCTGGCCCAGATCATGGGCCTAGGTTAGACATCTAATACGACCAGAGTGGTATTTCAACGTTGACTCCACTCCCACTGGCGTGGGGGTTTCACAGTCTCCCACCTATCCTACACAAGCCGTACCAAACACCAATACCAAACTATAGTAAAGGTCCCGGGGTCTTTCCGTCCTGCCGCGCGTAACGAGCATCTTTACTCGTAGTGCAATTTCGCCGAGTCCATGGTTGAGACAGCGCCCAAGTCGTTACTCCATTCGTGCAGGTCGGAACTTACCCGACAAGGAATTTCGCTACCTTAGGATGGTTATAGTTACCACCGCCGTTTACTGGGGCTTAAGTTCGAGGCTTCACCACCGAAGTGGTTGACCCGTCCCCTTAACCTTCCAGCACCGGGCAGGAGTCAGTCCGTATACATCGTCTTGCGACTTCGCACGGACCTGTGTTTTTAGTAAACAGTCGCTTGGGCCTGGTCTCTGCGACCCTTCACGCTTCCCCCAGCTAGTGGGTTGACGCTCCGGGTCCCCCTTCTCCCGAAGTTACGGGGGCATTTTGCCGAGTTCCTTAACCATGGTTTGCTCGATCGCCTTGGTATTCTCTACCTGATCACCTGAGTCGGTTTGGGGTACGGGCGGCGCATGGCTCGCTAGAGGTTTTTCTTGGCAGCATAGGATCACCCACTTCACCACTGATGGCTCCGCGTCAGATCTCACACGTCACATTGAAGTGAGGGCGGCGGATTTGCCTACCGCCCGTGCTACGTCCTTGCCCGTGGTCTACCATCGCCACGGTTGGGCTACCTTCCTGCGTCACCCCATCGCTTGACTACTACCGGTTCGGGTCCCACGCTCTGCTCCGCCGCCGCGCCCCGAAGGGTCTGGTCAGCGAAGTTTCGGATGGTTAGCATCACCGGGTTCGTCAGGGGCGCCATGTTGCCGGTACGGGAATATCAACCCGTTGTCCATCGACTACGCCTGTCGGCCTCGCCTTAGGTCCCGACTTACCCAGGGCAGATTAGCTTGACCCTGGAACCCTTGATCATTCGGCGGAGGAGTTTCTCACTCCTCATTCGCTACTCATGCCTGCATTCTCACTCGTGCCGCCTCCACCCCTGGATCACTCCGGGACTTCACTGGCGGCACGACGCTCCCCTACCCATCCACACACCTGAACCAACCGGACAAGCCGGCGGCTTGGTCAACGCGTGAATGCCATAGCTTCGGCGGATGACTTGAGCCCCGCTACATTGTCGGCGCGGAATCACTTGACCAGTGAGCTATTACGCACTCTTTCAAGGGTGGCTGCTTCCAAGCCAACCTCCTGGTTGTCACTGCGACTCCACATCCTTTTCCACTTAGTCACCGCTTAGGGGCCTTAGCTGATGGTCTGGGCTGTTTCCCTCTCGACTACGGAGCTTATCCCCCGCAGTCTCACTGCTGCGCTCTGACTTACCGGCATTCGGAGTTTGGCTAACGTCAGTAACCTGGTCGGGCCCATCGGCTATCCAGTGCTCTACCTCCGGCAAGAAACACGCAACGCTGCACCTAAATGCATTTCGGGGAGAACCAGCTATCACGAAGTTTGATTGGCCTTTCACCCCTATCCACAGGTCATCCCCTCCATTTTCAACTGAAGTGGGTTCGGTCCTCCACGTCGTCTTACCGACGCTTCAACCTGCCCATGGATAGATCACTTCGCTTCGGGTCTTGATCGTGCTACTGAACCGCCCTCTTCGGACTCGCTTTCGCTACGGCTCCCCCACACGGGTTAACCTCGCAACACAACACAAACTCGCAGGCTCATTCTTCAAAAGGCACGCCATCACCCACCCACCCCCGAAGGGATGCCAGGCTCTGACGGATTGTAGGCACACGGTTTCAGGTACTATTTCACTCCCCGCCAGGGGTACTTTTCACCTTTCCCTCACGGTACTTGTCCGCTATCGGTCATCAAGAAGTATTTAGGCTTGACGGGTGGTCCCGCCAGATTCACACGGAATTTCACGAGTTCCGTGTTACTTGGGTACGTGCTCACGAAGAGTGCGGCTTACACCTACGGGACTATCACCCTCTACGGTGCCACTTTCCAATGGACTTCAACTTCACCACACCTTGATCACTTCGCAACCGGCCAGCAGCCCGGTAACAAACACGCCCCACAACCCCGCTCCAGCAACCCCTGCCAGGTATCACACTGAAACGGTTTAGCCTGATCCGCTTTCGCTCGCCACTACTCACGGAATCACTATTGTTTTCTCTTCCTGTGGGTACTGAGATGTTTCACTTCCCCACGTTCCCTCCACACGCCCTATTTCATTCAGGCGCGGGTAACTGGACATGACTCCAGCTGGGTTTCCCCATTCGGACACCCCCGGATCAACGCTCGGTTGCCAACTCCCCAGGGCTTATCGCAGGCTCCTACGTCCTTCATCGGCTCTTGATGCCAAGGCATCCACCATGTGCCCTTCACAGCTTGTCACACACACCACCAACCCAACCCACCCACACCAACCCGCCCCACCACGCACAAAAACCGCCCCACCCCGACCACCACACCCCCACCTACAGGGCACAGCAACCAGACCACGACGGCACCACATGGAAACAACAGATCAGCAGCGGGCACACCAGGCTGGTGATGCACACTCGACACAACTACAAAAGAATTTGATGCTCGCGTCCACTATCCAGATCTCAAACAACAACCCCACACCCACACACCACCCCCCCGTACCGGAGGAGCCCGCGCAGGCCGGGAACCAAGCAACCACACCCCACCACCCCCACCGACGACCCCCACCCCCCACCACAGGCAGGAGCTGGACGCCGGCACGGCCGGGACGGATCCGGGTCTGATTCCTCAGAACCCCAACAGTGTGCCCCCACCCACCAGACCAGAACCACACTGCTCACCTAGGAGCAGCAGGCCCGGACCCGGCATACCGGGCGGGGAGATGTCGATGATTCCACTAGTGAACACCACCATGTCGCCGACACCACCAGACCCCCGCGGACGCGGGAGGCACGGATGCCGTGCTGGGTGCGTGCTCCTTAGAAAGGAGGTGATCCAGCCGCACCTTCCGGTACGGCTACCTTGTTACGACTTCGTCCCAATCGCCAGCCCCACCTTCGACCACTCCCCCCACACAAGGTGGTTGGGCCATGGGCTTCGGGTGTTGCCGACTTTCGTGACGTGACGGGCGGTGTGTACAAGGCCCGGGAACGTATTCACCGCAGCGTTGCTGATCTGCGATTACTAGCGACTCCGACTTCATGGGGTCGAGTTGCAGACCCCAATCCGAACTGAGACCGGCTTTTTGGGATTCGCTCCCCCTCACGGGATCGCAGCCCTTTGTACCGGCCATTGTAGCATGCGTGAAGCCCTGGACATAAGGGGCATGATGACTTGACGTCATCCCCACCTTCCTCCGAGTTGACCCCGGCAGTCTCCTATGAGTCCCCATCACCCCGAAGGGCATGCTGGCAACATAGAACGAGGGTTGCGCTCGTTGCGGGACTTAACCCAACATCTCACGACACGAGCTGACGACAGCCATGCACCACCTGTACACCGACTAAAAGGGGCTCCATCTCTGGAGCTTTCCGGCGTATGTCAAACCCAGGTAAGGTTCTTCGCGTTGCATCGAATTAATCCGCATGCTCCGCCGCTTGTGCGGGCCCCCGTCAATTCCTTTGAGTTTTAGCCTTGCGGCCGTACTCCCCAGGCGGGGCGCTTAATGCGTTAGCTGCGGCACGGAACCCGTGGAATGGATCCCACACCTAGCGCCCAACGTTTACGGTGTGGACTACCAGGGTATCTAATCCTGTTCGCTCCCCACACTTTCGCTCCTCAGCGTCAGGACATGCCCAGAGAACCGCCTTCGCCACCGGTGTTCCTCCTGATATCTGCGCATTTCACCGCTACACCAGGAATTCCGTTCTCCCCTGCATACCTCCAGTCTGCCCGTATCGAAAGCAAGCCACCAGTTAAGCCAATGGATTTCACTCCCGACGCGACAAACCGCCTACGAGCCCTTTACGCCCAATAATTCCGGACAACGCTCGCACCCTACGTATTACCGCGGCTGCTGGCACGTAGTTGGCCGGTGCTTCTTCTGCACATACCGTCACCACCCGACAGGGCGCTTCGTCTGTGCTGAAAGAGGTTTACAACCCGAAGGCCGTCATCCCTCACGCGGCGTTGCTGGATCAGGCTTCCGCCCATTGTCCAATATTCCCCACTGCTGCCTCCCGTAGGAGTCTGGGCCGTGTCTCAGTCCCAGTGTGGCCGGTCACCCTCTCAGGCCGGCTACCCGTCAAAGCCTTGGTAGGCCATTACCCCACCAACAAGCTGATAGGCCGCGAGCACATCCCCCACCAAAAAATCTTCCCACCCCACACCATGCGGTGCAAGGAGAATATCCGGTATTAGCCACCCTTTCAGGCAGTTATCCCAGAGTGAGGGGCAGATTACTCACGTGTTACTCACCCGTTCGCCGCTCGAGTACCCCCAAAAGGGCCTTTCCGCTCGACTTGCATGTGTTAAGCACGCCGCCAGCGTTCGTCCTGAGCCAGGATCAAACTCTCCATAGAAAAACAGAAAACTTGTCCAAGCCAAAAAACGATCAACTAGCAAACAATCGCCAAGAATCATCGTTCGTCAACTCAAAAAGAACCTCCACCACAACCCCAAAGAGCCATGGCAACGGAGAATTCATACAAACCAATTCATCGACAAACACACTGTTGAGTTCTCAAAAATCAGACGCACAGCAACTCCACCCGATGAAGGGCTTCGACTGAGGGCTGGGTGTCACCTCGGGGCCGGAAGCCCGACCGACTGGTCTTGCCTCCCGCCGCTCCCTGGCGACGGAGAGAACAGTATGGGCTGCGGTGCAACCGTGCAAATCGGCTCCGCGTGACCCGGACCACAGCCGCATCGTCGCAGGTCAGCGGCCTGCGGTTCCCGCCGCCGGCAACAGGTCGGGGGCCTCCTCGGGTCGTCGGCAGCCGGCCAGGGCGAGGGCGTCGGCGAGCTCGGCGGACAGCTCGGACAGCAGCCGCTCGACCCCGCGGGCGCCGTCCACCGCCAGGGCCTGGAGCGCGGGGCGTCCCAGGAACACCGCCCGGGCGCCGAGGGCCAGCGCGGCCAGGGCGTCGAGCCCGCTCCGGACCCCGCCGTCGACGTAGACCTCGGTGCGGTCCCCCACCGCCTCGATCACCTCGGGGAGAGCCCGCGCCGTGCTGACGCTGCGGTCGAGCTGGCGGCCGCCGTGGTTCGACACGTAGACCGCGGCCGCGCCGGCCTCGACGGCGCGCAGCGCGTCGTCGCCACGGAGCACGCCCTTGACGACCACCGGCAGTCCGGTGCTCTCCCCCAGCCAGCCCACGTCGTCGGCCGTGACCGCCTTCCAGAGCGCGCCCTCGGGGTCGCGGCGGGGGTAGTTGACGCGCCACCAGCTGAGGTCGATGCCCGTCCAGTCCGCCTCGTCGGCGGCGTACTTGGTCCCCGGGTACGGCGTGTCGACGGTGAGCACGAGGGCGGTGGCCCCGGCCGCGGCTGCGGCCACGGCGACCGGCAGGAAGTCCTCCCGGTCCGGTGGCAGGTAGGCCTGGAGCCACCAGTGCCGGGCCCCCAGGTCGGCGAACGGCGTACCGGCGTTCGAGGAGACGACGTGCAGGCAGCCCGCGGCCTCCGCGCCACGGGCCATGCCGCGCTCGCCCTGGGCGTGGACCACCGGCTGCATCGCGGTCGGCGCGACCCCCAGTGGAGAGGTGAACCCGTGGCCCAGGATCCGGGTGCCCAGGTCGGGCTCACCCCCGTCACGCAGGACGCGGGTGCGGAACCGGACGTCGCGCCACGCCGCGGTGGCCTCCGCCGTGCTCGTCCCCTCACGGGCACCGGCGTGGACGTAGGCCCAGACGGCCGGAGGCAGGTGTCGCCGGGCCTGCTCGGGCAGGGAGTCGAGCCAGCGGGCCGAGGTCGGCTGCGACGGCTCGAGCTCCATCTCAGCCGACCTCGACGCCCGCGAAGCTCTTCTTGCCCCGCCGCAGCACCAGCCAGGTCCCGCCGATCAGGTCGTCGGGACGTGGCTCCGCCTCGGGGTCCTCGACGCGGACGTTGTTGAGGTAGGCGCCGCCCTCGGTGATCGTGCGTCTGGCCTCACCGCGGCTCTTGGCGAGCCCGGTCTCCACGAGCAGGTCGACCACCGGGACCAGCGCCGGCACGGCGGTGGCGCCCGCGCCGCGCAGCGCCGCCGCGAGCGTGGCCGGGCTGAGCGCGTGGAGGTCTCCACCACCGAACAGGGCGGCGGCCGCCGCCTTCGCGCTGTCGGTCTCGGCCTGTCCGTGCACGAGCGTGGTGACCTCGTCGGCCAGCGTCCGCTGCCCCGATCGCAGCCAGGGCTTCTCCGTCATCTCGGCCTCGATCCCCTCGATCTCGGCCCGCGAGAGGAAGGTGAACAGTCGCAGCATCTGGCTGACCTGGGAGTCGTCGACGTTGAGCCACCACTGGTGGAAGGTGTACGGCGACATCATCTGCGGGTCGAGCCACAGGGCGTCACCCTCGGTCTTGCCGTACTTGGTCCCGTCGGGCTTGGTCACCAGCGGCGTCACGAACGCGTGCGCCTTGCCCGCGTCGGCGCGCCGGATCAGCTCCACGCCGCCGGTGATGTTGCCCCACTGGTCCTCACCGCCGTGCTGGAGCGTCACGCCGTGCTCGCGGTAGAGGCTGAGGAAGTCCATGGACTGGAGCAGCACGTAGCTGAACTCGGTGTAGCTGATGCCCGACTCGAGGCGCCGCTTCACGGTGTCGCGCCCGAGCATCCGGTTCACCGGGAAGTGCTTGCCGATGTCGCGCAGGAAGTCGATGGTCGACAGGCTGGCGGTCCAGTCGTAGTTGTTGACCACCGTCGCCGCGTTGGTCCCCTCGAAGCTGACGAACGGCGTCACCTGACGGCGTACCCGCTCGCTCCAGTCCTTGACGGTGTCGAGGGAGTTCAGGGTGCGCTCGCCGGACTCCTTGGGGTCACCGATCATACCGGTGGCGCCGCCCACCAGGAGGTACGGCGTGTGGCCGGCGTCCTGGAGCCGGCGTGCGGTGGTCAGCTGCAGCAGGTTGCCCATGTGCAGGCTCGGTGCGGTCGGGTCGAAGCCCACGTAGAAGCGCACGCTGCCGGCCGTGAGTGCCTCGCGCAGAGCGTCGAGGTCGGTCGAGTGGGCGATCAGGCCGCGCCACTCGAGGTCGTCCAGCAGGGTCGGATCTGGGGCTTGGCGAGTCACGCCGGACCTTTCCGTCTCGGGAGGTGTCGGGTCCAGCCTGCCGCATCCGTCGGGGTGCCCTCCACCGGGTTCACGGCCCGGCCGCGTCGTCGGCCGGTCCTGGTCCGCCGAAGTAGCGCGCCTGGTCGACCCGCGCCGCGCGGCGTGCTCCCCCACGGACGCGGTAGGAGTCCAGGAGGAGCTCGGCGAGCTCCCGCCGCCCGATCCGGTCCAGACGCACCCAGACGCTGACCCGGAACTCGAAGGTGTCGAGCCGGACGAAGGTGCCGGAGCGCGGCGCGAGCTGTCGGCCCAGGTCCAGGTCACCGCTCCAGAGCTGCACCACCGCGTGGCCGTCGACGTCGCGGCGCCGCGCGAACTGGTGCCGGCCGGCGTACCACGCCGGCGACCCCTCGTGGGCCTCGCCGAGCGTGGCGTCCGGCATCGACGCGACCAGGTCCTCGACGTCGCGCCAGGTGGCCACGAGCCCTCCTCGTCGTCACGGGCCCCGCATCTTGAAGGGCGGCCAGGGTACTTCGCCTAGGCTGGCGCACCGAGGAGGACGTGGACTTGATCGCTGGGAGGTACTCCCGCGGCCGGGAGATCGGCCGCGGCGGGATGGGCGCCGTGTGGCTCGGACGTGACGACGTCCTCGGCCGCGACGTCGCACTCAAGCGGATCGGGATGGTCCCCGGTGCGAGCTCGCCCGACCTCGAGCGCGCCGAGCGTGAGGCCCGGCTGGCGGCGCGGCTGAACCACCCCCACGTGGTCGCGGTCTACGACCTCGTCGACGACGGCGACGACCACTGGCTGGTCATGGAGTACGTCGAGGGGGTCACCCTCGCGGCGTTGATCAGCCGGGACGGCGCACTGGCGCCGGACGAGGCCGCCGTGCTGGTGCGGCAGGCCGCCGACGCCCTGGCCGCCGCCCACGCGGTCGGGATCGTGCACCGCGACGTGAAGCCGTCCAACATGCTGGTCACCCCGGGCGGCGACGTGAAGCTCTCCGACTTCGGGATCGCCCGGGCCGAGGCGGACGCCTCGCTGACCCAGACCGGGCTGGTCACCGGGTCCCCCGCCTACCTGGCCCCCGAGGTCGCGTCCGGAGCGACCGCCACGGAGGCCTCCGACGTGTGGTCGCTCGGCGCCTCGCTCTTCCACGCCCTGGCCGGCCACCCGCCGTACGACACGCGCGAGAACCTGATGGGCGCGCTCTACCGGATCGTGCACGAGGAACCGCCGCGGCTGGCCGAGGCCGGGTGGCTGGCGCCGGTGCTCGAGCACACCATGACCCGCGAGCCGGCCGATCGCTGGAGCATGGCGCAGGTGCGGGACTTCCTGGCGCAGGGCCGCGACGTGGCGGTCCACCCCGCCCCGCTGGACGTGGCAGACCTCGACTCCACGAGGGTCCTGGACGCGACTCCCGAGCAGCCGATGGCCGTGCCGCCGATCGTCGCCGACCCGGCCCTCGTCGTGGGTCCGGCTGCACCCGCCCCGACCCGGGCTCCACCGCCCGCCGGTCGCGATCGGCGGCGCGGGCCGGTGTGGCCGTGGGTCGCCGCCGTCGTGGCGCTGGTCGCTGTTGTGGTGATCGCCGTCGCTGCCCTGACCTCGAACTCCGGGAACGGCGGGAAGCACCCGGGCGCCGGTGGCGGCTCGACGGCGTCGAGTCCGACCAACCCGTCGAGTTCGTCCTCGGGCAACGCCGCGTCGGCCGCTGCGATGACCGCCTTCATCACCCACTACTTCGCGACCGTGACCTCGGACGACCACGCGACGTACGCGATGCTGACGCCGGCCTTCCAGGCGCAGAGTGGCCACTACGGTGGGTACCACGGGTTCTGGAGGACGATCTCGTCGGCCACGCCGAGCAACATCGTGGCGGACCCCGCCTCGATGACGGTGTCCTACGACATCGCCTACGTGAAGACGAACGGCACGCACAGCACCGACCACCCCACCCTGCACCTGGTGAAGAGCGGGTCGTCGTACCTCATCGACGGGGAGTCCTGACGGGGCATGATCCTGCCGCGGCGGGGTACGTCGACCGACATGCGCAACCTGATCGGCATCGTCATCGTGGTCTGGCTCGTGATCGGCGTTGCTGCCGCCGCCCAGCGCGGCTACTTCGGCAGCAACAAGGACGTCAGCTGCAAGAGCTTCGGCGACACGGCGCTCACCATCGTCGCCGGCCCGCTGAACTACGTCGGCGCCAACCCCAAGATCACCTGTCACACCCCTCAGCCCTCGAAGTAGGGCCGGTCACGCCTCGAGCCGCTCCTTGAGCCCGCTGAGGGTGCTCTCGACGAGCCCCTTGATCACGCGGTTCCGCAGGAAGCCCGGCAGCGGCAGGTTGTGATGGATGGTGAGGTCGTAGGTGACCTCGGTGACGTCCGGCGCCAGCTCGACCAGGCGGTAGACCCCCTCCTGGCCGGTCTGCATCCGGCCCGAGACCATCGTCCAGCTCAGGCCGTCGTCGGCGTGCTCGTAGGACAGCGTGTACTGGTCGGTGCCGACCGTCGCCGACGCCTTGAACCGCGCGGTGGCCGCCAGGTCGTCGTCCTCGTAGACCTCGAGCACCTCGGCCTCCAGGATCTCGGGGATCCACTCGACCTGGCTCTCGATGTCCCGGATGGTCGCCAGCACCTCGGCGAACGGCGCCTTCACCTCGATCGTCTGGACCGCGTTGTCAGTGGGCATCGGGACTCCCTCCGTAGTAGCCGACCGAGAGCAGGTCGGTGATCTCGCGGACCAGTGGCATCCGCGGGTTGGTGCGGTTGCTGAGGTCCTCGAACGCCGTCATCGCCAGAGCCGGCAGGGCGGCCAGGAACTCGTCCTCGTCGACACCGGCGGCCCGGAGGGTCCGAGGCATCCCCAGCCGGTCGAGCAGGTCCTCGACCCCGCTGAACAGCCGACGGCGGCTCTCCTCGGCGCTGCGACCGCCGAAGACCACCCGGCCGAGCGTCGCGTACTTGTCGGGGGCGACGTACGCCGAGTAACCGGGGGCCGGCATGAACTTGCTGGGCAGTCCCGCGTTGTAGCGCAGCAGGTGCGGCAGGAAGATCCCGTTGGCCCGCCCGTGCGCGATGCCGAAGCGGGCGCCCGTGGCGTGGGCGAGCGCATGGTTGGTGCCGACGAACGCGTTGGAGAAGGCCAGCCCGGCCAGGGTGGCCGCGTTGGCCATGTCGGTCCGGGCCGCGAGGTCGTCGGGGTCGTCGTACACCTTCGGGAGGGCCTCGAAGATCAGCCGGGCCGCCTGCACGCAGAACGCGTCGGTGTACGGCGAGGCGAAGATCGACACCACGGCCTCCAGCGCGTGGGTCAGGGCGTCGATGCCGCTGTCGACCGTGAGCGACCTCGGCATCGACAGGGTCAGCACCGGGTCGACGATCGCCATGTCGGGCACCAGGGAGTAGTCGACCAGGGTCTGCTTGCGCTCCCCCACGGTCACCACGGCGGCCGGGGACACTTCCGAGCCGGTGCCGGACGTGGTCGGGACCGCCACGAGGCGCACCGTGTGCGGGGTCTGTGGGAAGTCGGCCATCCGCTTGCGCGGGTCGAGGAAGGGCAGCGTCAGCTCGTCGAGGGTGCGCTCGGGATGCTCGTGGAAGAGCCTCATCGCCTTGGCCGCGTCGAGCACCGAGCCACCGCCGACCGCGATCACCGTGTCGGGACGGGTCCGGTCGAGCAGGGCCACGCCACGCAGGATCACCGCCTCGTCGGGCTCCGGCTCCACCTCGGCGAAGACGTGGACGTGGCGGGTGGGGAGCTTGGCCCGGACCTGGTCGACCACGCCGCGGGCGTCGGTGAGCGCGTCGGTGACCACGACCACCACCTCGCAGTCGAGGTCGCGCAGGTTGTCGAGGGCGCCGGCGTTGAAGAACGTCGTGGACGGCACCCGGAACCACTGCGACGGGGTCCGTCGGTGCGAGACCGTCTTGATGTTGAGCAGCTGCTGGTAGTTGACGTTCTCGGTCGTGGTCGAGCCGCCCCAGGTGCCGCAGCCGAGGGAGAACGTCGGGGTCAGGCTGTTGTAGATCCCGCCCAGGGCACCGACCGCGGTGGGTGCGTTGACCAGGATCCGCCCGGTGCGGACCGCCGCGGCGTAGGCGTCGACGACGGCCTGGTCGTTGGCGTAGACGGCCGAGGTGTGACCGAGGCCGCCGTGCTCGGTGACCAGCACCGCGGCCGCCACGCCGTGCTCGACGCTGCCGGAGCGGACCAGCCCGAGCACGGGCATCAGCTTCTCCTGGACCAGCGGGTGCCGCCCCAGCTCCTCGAGGTCCGACGGCAGGGGCGCCAGCAGGATCTTGGTCTCCGGCGCCACCGTGAAGCCCGCACGGCTGGCCAGCTCGGGGGCCTGCTGGCCGAGCGCCGCCATGTTGACCCGGTCGCCGCAGCCGAACGCGAACTCGACCAGGGCGTCGACCTGGTCGGTGGTGAGCACGTGGGCGCCCATCCGTTCGAACTCGGCGAGCAGCTCGTCGTACACCTGATCGTCGACGATGCAGGTCTGCTCGGCCGGGCAGATCACGGAGGCGTCGAAGGTCTTGGAGATCAGGATGTCGACGACAGCGCCCTTCAGGTCGGCGGTGCGGTGGACGTAGATCGGGGCGTTCCCCGGGCCGACACTGAGACCGGGCTTGCCGGCGGCGTTGGCGAGGGCGACGATCTTCGGGCCCCCGGTGACCCAGATGAAGTCGACCTGCGGGTGCTTGAAGAGGTAGTGGGTCACCTCGTGCTCGAGGTCGGGGATCACCTGGAGCGCACCGGCCGGCATCCCGGCGGCCTCGGCCGCCTCGCGGAGGATCTCGACGCTGCGCGCGCAGGAGCGTACGGCGTACGGCGAGGGCCGGAAGATCACCGCGTTGCGGGTCTTCGCGGCGACGATCGCCTTGTAGAGCACGGTGGACGTGGGGTTGGTGACCGGCGTGATCGCGAGCACCACGCCGATCGGCTCGGCGACACGGACGATGTCGTGCTCGACGTCCTCCTCGATCACACCGACCGAGCGCTTGTCGTGCAGGTAGTCGGAGAGGAACTCGGTGGCGACGTAGTTCTTCACCACCTTGTCCTCGAAGACCCCGAAGCCGGTCTCCTCGATGGCGAGCCCGGCGAGCTCGCCGGCCGCCCGGATCCCGGCGCGGACCATGGCGGAGACGATGGCGTCGACCTGCTGCTGGTCGAGGGCCCGGAAGGCCTCGACGGCTCGGTGCGCACGCTCGACCAGGCCGTCGATGTCGTGCAACCGTTCGTCGGTGAGGGCGGGCACGACGACGTCGGGCGCGGCGGTCGGCTCCGTGGGGGTGACGACGGCGGGAGCCGTCCGGGTGTCGGTCATGGCGGTGCTCCGGTCGGTCAGGCGATGGGCGTGGGGGTCCGGACCGGCCGCTTCTTGCGCGGCGGCGCCGGAGGTGCGGGAGCGGGCTCCAGACCGAGGGCGAGGACCTCCTCGAAGCCCTCGACGAGGCACTCCTGGAAGACCGCCAGGTCCGGGACGGCGCCGCTGTCGGCGTTGATGCCGAGCGCGCAGGTGTCCTGGTAGGTGATCAGCGTGACGTTGATGCCGGCTCCGATCGTCGGGCCGAACGCGTACTGCATGGTGACGGCGGCGCCACCGACCCAGACCGGCACCGGTGCACCGGGCACGTTGCTGGCCAGGAAGTCGACGTGACGGAGGATCGCCCCGATGTACCACCGCGGCAGCAGGTTGAGGCCGGCCGCGATGTCCTGGGTGAGCTTGAGGGACGGCTCGTTGCGGGCCGAGAGTGCGCGCTCGTGGATCTCGGCGATCCGCTTGCGGGGGTCGCTCACCCCGACGGGCAGCGCGATCCTCATCAGGGTGATCCGGTTCCCGCCCTCGGCGTCGCCGGGCATCCGGATGCTGATCGGCATGGTGACCATGAGCTCGTCCACCGCGGCGCCGTGCCGCTCGTGGTAGCGCCGCAGCCCACCGGTCACCGCGGCCAGGAACGCGTCGTTCAGGCTGCCGCCCGCGTTGCGGCCGGCCAGCTTCAGCGCGCTGAGCGGCACCTCGTGGACGCCGAGCTCACGGATCAGCCGGCGGTCCTGCATGATCGGCGACGCGGTGTGGTTGATCGGTCGGACGGTGCGGTAGACCGAGGTGGCCGTGGACCACACCGAGGCCAGGGTGGCCCGCGGGTGCCGGACCCCGCCCACGACGAGCTTCGTGCTCCCCAGCGTGGCGGTGCGGACCAGCTTGCGGGTCAGCCCCACGTCGTACTCCAGGGAGCGGCGTACGCCGTCGAGCGGCAGCGCGGCCGTGGCGCTGGGCACCGGCGGCAGCGGGCCGAGATCGGCGGGCTCCGCCTGGAAGTCGAAGACCAGCGACGCGATCTGCATCCCGCCGATGCCGTCGGCGAGCGAGTGGTGCATCTTCACCACGATCGCGGCACCGCCGTCGGCCAGGCCCTCGACCAGGGTCGCGGTCCACATCGGCCGGGAGTGGTCGAACTCCCCCATCTCGGCGTTGCGGGCCATCTCGAGCACGGTCTCGAAGGTCCCCGGCTCGGGAGCGACGACGCGGCGGAGGTGGAAGCGGAGGTCGAAGTCCGGGTCGTAGACCCAGCGCGGAGGCGCCGGCGGCGTCGACGGGACGACGCGCTGGCGGAACATCGGCATCAGCCGGGCCACCCGCTCGAGCCGGTCGACCAGGACGTCCCAGTCCGGGGAGCGGTCCAGCGTCAGGATGGTGACGACGGTCGAGCGCAGTCGGGCGTCATCCTCCATCCCCAGGGCGAACGCGTCGGTGTTGCGCATGTACTCGGTCATCGGAAGCAGCCCTCCACTCGCCCTCACGCTAGGAGCGCGGGACGCCGGGGCGGTGGAGTCGAAGGTCCCCCGGAGGGGGTGCCCTAGGTCGCACCTCCGACGTAGACCCACAGCCGGCGACGACGCTCGAACCGGCTGACCTCGTGCTGGACGCCGGGCCGCCCCGCCGTGACGTAGTGGGCCTCGAACTCCACGACACCGGAGTCGTCGTCGGGCCCGCCGGCCTCGGTGGCCAGGACGACCAGACCTGTCCAGGTGCGGTCGGAGGGGAGGGTCACATCGTGGGGTCTGGTCCGGGGATGCCAGGTGCGGAACAGATGGTCGGCGTCGCCGACCGCGAACGCCGCGTAACGGGAGCGCATCAGCTCCTCGGCGGTCGTGGCTGGCGCGCCGCGGTGCAGGCGGCCGCAGCAGGCGTCGTACGACGTGCCGCTGCCGCACGGGCACAGCGACGGGCGCTGGTCGCTCCACATGTCCAGCACTGTGCCATCACGCGGGCCCGGAGGCGGAACGGACTGCTGTGAACGGGATCCGTTGCGTTGGTGTGACCCAGACGTCGAAATCGACACGCAGAATGGCTGGCGTCAGCGGGATCCGTCGCATACAGTTCCCCCTGCGTCGTGGTAAGGGATCGCTTGCGGTCTCTGGAAGCGCGGCGCAACCGATGCCCGCCGGAGACCCGAGACTCCGGCGGGCATCGCTGTGTCCGCAGCGGTGTCGCCCCGTCGCCGGGGCTGGTGGGGCGGGTGGGGCTCGCGCCGACGCGTCGCGGATCTCCGGCCGATCACCGGCCCGGAAGAAACGCCGCCACGTGGTCATTTTGGTGCATGACGGGGTGCTCGCTGCTGGGCTACGGTGCGATCGGCGACACGAGCGGGGGCCTTGGGGGGCAGCCGGACCGACGCCATACCGGAGAGCAATGGGGGACGCCATGGCGCGCGTGTTGCGGATGCCCGACGTGTCGGACCCCGGCTCGGCGAGGCTGGTCGCCTGGCTGGTCGACGAGTCCGGCGACTTCGCCGGCGACCAGAGCATCGCGACGGTGGAGACCGACACGTCCTTCGTGAACATCGAGGTCAACCAGCCCGGGGTCCTGGTCAGGTCCCTGGTCACTCCGGGTCAGCACGTGGCTGCGGGCAGCGCCCTGGCCCTGCTCGCTGAACCGGGTGAGGTGATCGAGGACGTCGAGCAGTTGATGCTGCGCCTGGGCCTGGCGGTCGCGCCCCAGGCGCAGGCCGCCGGAGCGCACCTGCGCGCCATCGCCGCCACCGACCCGTTGACCACGACCGCCTGGCCGGCGGACGAGGCGCCGCGAGGAGGCCACGCGGCGTCCGACTCGGTCGCGCCCGACTCCGCGCGACCGGTCGAGGACGCCGCCGCCGTCACCTCGCTCGCGGGCTGGGTGGACGTCCTCGCGGATGCGCTGGTGACCGGGGTGCGGCCCGAGCATCCCGCCGCGGCCGCCGCGCCTGCCGGCGTCTCCCAGGCTCGGCTGCGCATGGTGGTCCGCGCCGAGCCGCTGCTGTCCGTGGTCGAGGCCGTCGACGGGGTCTCGCTGATCGGACTGATCGTCAAGGCCGTGGCTGTCACCTGCCGACGGGTGCCGCTGCGCCCCGAGACCTCGACGATCGCCGAGGTCGCCCTGCAGCGGCGGACACCGTCCGGCACCGTCGCACCCGTCGTGCACGTCGCCAACCTGATGACCGCATCGTCGGTGACCTCGACCATCGCCGACCTCGACGGCCGCCTCGCCCACGGGCGCGGAGTCACGGACGGATCCGAGACGGCGGCCGTCCTGGTGATCGACCTGGCCGACGACGGCGTCGCCGAGGGCGCTCTGGATGCGACCGAGGCACATCCCGCCGTCCTGGTGCTCGGCGACGTGCATCGCCGGGCCGTCGTCGAGGGCGACGTCCTGGTCCCGGCGCAGGTGCTGGCGGCGACGCTGACCTGTGACGCGGGCCAAGTCGATCTCGCGACGGCCGCCCGCTGGTTCGCCGAGCTCTCCCGGCTGCTCGAGCAACCTCTCCAGTTCCTGACATAGGTCCGGGAAGGTCGGCCGATCACGAGCCCCGCGGCTGGTGGGGCGGGTGGGGCTCGAACCCACGACCCAAGGATTATGAGTCCTCTGCTCTGACCGACTGAGCTACCGCCCCGGCCGGAGCCTAGCCGCCGGGTCAGTCCAGCTCGATGAGCACCTGTCCGCCGGTGACGGCGGTGCCGGCGGTGACCAGGACGGCCGCCACGCAGCCGCTGCGGGGGGCGGTGATCTCGGTCTCCATCTTCATCGCCTCGAGCACGACGACGACATCACCGGACTCGATGCTCTGGCCCTCCTCGACCAGCACCCGGGCGACGGTGCCGGACAGCGGTGCCTGGACCCCGTTGGTCGACGGACCGACGGTCTGGACGTGGGTGGGTGTGAAGCTGCCGCCGGTCATGAAGATCGCGCCGAGGGTGGGCTTCGGCTCCTCCTCGACCTCGACCTCGACCTCGTACTCGACGCCGTTGACTGTGACTCTGAGCTGCATCGTCTCTACCTCGAGGGCTGTGTGTCGTGGCGTCCCTGGACAACCGCACGTCCCTGCTGCGCCCAGGAGGCGCCGGTGCGGTAGTGCATCTGCTTGATCTTCGCCCGGTGCCCGAGGTACGCCGCCACAGCGGCCGAGATCGCGATCACGACCTCCTCGGGGACCCCGGCCGCCTTCTGCTCCGAGAGCGCGGACTCCAGGTGGGCGACCCGGTCGGTGAGCGCCCGGACCGTCTCGAGCAGCTCGGCGACCGTCTGCTCGACCGGTGGTTCCGGGCTCATGTCGGGCCCAGCCCGTGCTTCTTGGCCGGCCGGATCGTGCGCTTGGTGACCAGCAGCTCGAGCGCCCGGGACACGTGCTCACGGGTGCGGGCCGGGTCGATGATGTCGTCGACCAGCCCGCGCGCCGCGGCGACGTACGGCGTGGAGAACGTCGAGCGGTACTCCTCGACGAGCTCCTTGCGGCGCAGCTCTGGATCCTCCGCGGCCGCGATCTCACGGCGGAAGACGATCTCGGCCGCACCCTCGGCGCCCATCACCGCGATCTCGGCCGTCGGCCAGGCGAGCACCTTGTCAGCGCCGAGGTCCTTCGAGCACATGGCGACGTAGGCGCCGCCGTAGGCCTTGCGGAGCACGACGGTGATCTTCGGGACGGTCGCTGCGGAGTAGGCGTAGAGCAGCTTCGCGCCGTGCCGGATGATCCCGTTGTGCTCCTGCTCGACGCCGGGCAGGAAGCCTGGTACGTCGACCAGCGTCAGCAGCGGGATGTTGAACGCGTTGCAGAAGCGCACGAACGACGACCCCTTGTCGGAGGAGTTGATGTCGAGCACCCCGGAGAGCACCATCGGCTGGTTGGCGACGACACCGACCGTCCGGCCGGTGATCCGGCCGAAGCCCACGACGATGTTGCCGGCGTACCCCGCCTGCACCTCCAGGAAGTCCTGGTGGTCGACCAGGAGCAGGATGACCTCGCGGACGTCGTACCCCTTCTTGTCGGACGCCGGGATGACCGCCGCCAGCTCGGGGTCGGGCTCGACGATGTAGTCGGGGTCGACGATCGGCGGGTCCTCGGAGTTGTTCTGGGGCAGGAAGGTGAGCAGCTTCTTGGCGATCAGGATCGCCTGCTCGTCGTCGTCGGCCACGAAGTGGTTGACCCCGGACATCGCCATGTGGGCGTCGGCACCACCGAGCTCGTCGGAGGTGACCTGCTCGCCGGTCACCTGCGCGATCACGCCGGGCCCGGTGATGAACATGTGGGCCAGGCGGGTCTGGATCACGAAGTCGGTCAGCGCCGGGGAGTACGCCGCGCCCCCCGCGCAGGGTCCGGCGATGATCGAGATCTGGGGGACGACGCCGGAGAGCAGCACGTTGTTGTAGAAGACCCGCCCGTAGCCCGCGAGCGAGCCGATGCCCTCCTGGACGCGGGCCCCCCCGGAGTCGTTGATGAAGACGAACGGCGTACCGGTCCCGAGGCTGGCCCGCATCGTCGCCGCCACCTTGTTCGAGTGGATCTCCCCCGCGCTCCCGCCGGCGACCGTGAAGTCCTGGCTCGCCACGTGGACGGGGCGGCCGAGGACCGCGCCCTCACCGGTGACCACGCCGTCGGCGGGGTAGTCGGCGGTGTCGAGACCGAAGTAGGTCGACTGGTGCCGGGCGAACATCCCGGTCTCCTCGAAGGTGCCGGGGTCGAGCAGCGCGGTGATCCGCTCGCGGGCGGTCAGCTTGCCCTGGGCGTGCTGCTTCTCCAGCCGGGCCTCACCACCGCCCTTCTCGATCTCGGCGCGCCGTTCGAGCATCTCGGCGGTGCGCGCCTCCATCGTGGGGCCGTGCTTGTCCTTGGCCTTGCCGGGGGTCTTGCTCACGACGTCCTCACGCTCTTTCGACGGTCACTGCATGGGCGCGGCCACCGAGGTTCACCGAGTAGCGGATCGGGCCCTTGACGGGGCCGCCCGACGACGTGGCCAGCTTGTCCGCGGCGACCTCGGCGGGGTCCTTGCCGACGTTCTTCGGCCCGTCGGGGCGTTCGGTGAAGAACTTCGGGGCGACACCGGGGAACATCGCGTAGGTGAGCACGTCCTCGTCGGTCCCGTCGCAGCCCTCGAGGGCGGTGGCCTCGGAGACCAGCCGGTCCCACTCGGGCGGGATCAGGTCGGCGGGTCGGACGTCGATCGCCTCCTTGCCGGTCTGGACCCGCGAGGCTTCGACGATCGTGGCGTCGCGCTCGCCCAGGGTGGCGCCGTAGTAGCCGAGCATCAGGTCGGCGAACTCCGCGGTGAGCACCTTGTAGGGACCCATCAGCACGTTGAACACGGCCTGGGTGCCGACGATCTGGCTGGACGGCGTCACCAGCGGCGGGTAGCCGGCGACCGCACGCACCCGCGGCACCTCCAGCAGCACCTCGCGGAGTCGGTCACCCGCACCCTGCTGGCGCAGCTGGCTCTCCATGTTCGAGATCATCCCGCCGGGGATCTGGCTCTTGAAGATCTCGGTCTCCACCCCGGTGATGGCCGACATGAACTGGGTGTACTTCGGCCGGACCGTCGCGAAGTGGTCCTTGATGCTGAGCAGCCGGTCGTCGTCGAGGTTGGTGCTGTACGGCGTGCCGCGCAGCATCTCCACCAGCGACTCGGTGGGGTTGTGGCCCGGGCCCAGCGAGAGCGAGGAGATCGACGTGTCCACGACGTCCGCGCCCGCCTCGATCGCCTTCATCAGGCTGACCAGGGTCACCCCGGTCGTGGAGTGGCAGTGCAGATGGATCCGGGTCTCGGGCCCGAGGTCGTCCTTGATCGCCTTGACGATGTCGTAGGCGGGCTGCGGCTTGAGCAGCGCCGCCATGTCCTTGATGCACAGGGAGTCGCAGCCGAGGTCCATCAGGTCGCGGGCCATCTGCACGTAGCCCTCGACGGTGTGCAGCGGGCTCTCGGTGTAGCAGATGGTGCCCTGCGCGTGCTTGTCCACGCGTCGTACGGCGGCGATGGCCTGGCGCACGTTGCGGACGTCGTTCAGGGCGTCGAAGACCCGGTAGACGTCCATGCCGTTCTCGGCCGACTTCTCCACGAAGCGGTTGACGACGCCGTCCTCGTAGTGCCGGTAGCCCAGCAGGTTCTGCCCGCGCAGCAGCATCTGGAGCCTGCTGTTCGGCATCAGCTCACGAAAGGTGCGCAGCCGCTCCCAGGGGTCTTCGTTGAGGAAGCGGATGCAGGCGTCGTAGGTCGCCCCGCCCCAGCACTCCACCGACCAGTAGCCCGCGGCGTCGATGTCGGCGCAGGCCTCGACCATGTCCTCCAGCGCCATCCGGGTGGCCATCAGGCTCTGGTGGGCGTCCCGCAGCACCAGCTCGGTGACCCCGATCTCGCGCGTGGCCGTCCCGGCAGTTGTCCCCGTCATGGGTCCACCATGTCGTATGCACGATGCAAATCGGAGGGACAGAGGTCCCGGATGCCCGTGGCGGTCGTCCGGAGTCGACGGTCCCTCGACTTCGCCCGATCACCGGCCACGGGGTTGAATGTCCGTCGGGCGGGATCTCGACTCCGCTCGCTCCGGGAGATCGCCCGACCACGGGCTTCGGGAAGGATCCATGGGAACGACGACGGCGGACGACCGCACCGAGCTCCCAGCTCGGCGCACCGAGCCGGGCTCGAGGTGGGCCTGGATGCTGCGGGTCCTGGCCCTCGTCGCGGTCTTCGCGATCATCGCCTGGGCCCGCTCACGCCAGGTCGACATCCCGTTCAAGGACCCGCACGGCAAGCTCTTCCGGGGCAAGCTCCTCGACACCGCCGAGCTGCTGCTGGCGGCCGTCGTGATCGACGTCGTGGTGCGCTGGCTGCGCCGACGCCGGGACGGCGTCGGCCTGTGGTCGACCCTGCGCCACCGGTGGACGCCGTACCGCGTCGTGATGATCCTGGCCGGCCTGGTCGCCTACTTCGTGGTCTACCTCTGCTACCGCAACCTGAAGAGCTGGGACGTCTTCAACACCCCGCGCGACGCGATGCTGCTGGGCTGGGACCGGGACCTCTTCCTCGGGCACAGCCCGGCCGTGCTGCTCCACGACCTGCTCGGACAGGACCTCGCCGCCCGTCTGCTCACCGACCTCTACGAGTCGTTCTCGTGGCTGGTCACGATCGCGCTCGTCGCGGCACTCGCCTTCACCCCGACCGTGCGACAGGCGTTCGTGTTCCTCACCGCGGCCATGTGGGCCTGGATCCTGGGGCTCGGCTCCTACTACCTGATCCCGTCGCTCGGGCCGTTCCACGCCGCACCTGCCGAGTTCGCCGGTCTCACCCGGACCTCCATCCAGTCGACGCAGGAGTCCTACGTCGCCCAGCGCGACCACCTGCTCGCCCACCCGCACGCGTCCGACGCGTTCGCCCAGATCTCGGCGTTCGCCAGCCTGCACTGCGCGCTGACCTGCCTGATCTTCCTGATGGCGCGCTACTACGGCCTGCGGCTGGTCTCCTGGGTGGCCGGGCTGTTCCTGGCCGGGACGCTGCTGGCGACCGTCTACCTGGGCTGGCACTTCGCGGTCGACGACGTCGCCGGGCTCGCGATCGCCTGGGTCGCGGTCCAGCTCGGGAAGGTCACCGTGTTCGGATCCTTCAGAACCGTCCCGACGGACACCGCGGGCCCCTAGAATCCGTGTAGTTCGGGCGGTACGCGCGTCACTCGCGGAGGTTGGAAATGAAGAACTTCGCCATGTTCTTCGTGATCATCTGGTTCCTGTTCGGGGCGAGCGCAGCAGACGATCGCGGCTTCTTCGACAGCGGCTACACCCGCACCTGCAGCCACGTCGGCACGGCCGCCCTGACGGTGGTGGGCGGGCCGCTCTACTACGCCGGGCTGAAGCCCTCGGCCTACTGCTGAACGCTTCCGACCGGTGGCTGCTCCACCAGGGTGCCGAGCCAGGCGGCCGCGACCGGGCCCCACTCGTCCAGCTCGTCCTCGGACAGGGACGGCTGGCACCTGACCCACGACTCCACCCGGCCCAGTCGGCCGAGCTGGAGCGCGGCGGGCAGTGCGGCCCGTAGCTCGGCGGCGGGCCGCAGGTCCGTCCAGACCTCGAGCGCCGCGTCCGCCACGCGCCACAGCCGGTCGTCGTCACCGTCGGCCCGGAGCCGCTCGGCGAGGATGTTCAGCGGGATCAGGAGGATCCCGAGCGGCTCGGTGACCAGCGCGTCGCCGAAGTCGAAGAAGAGCAGCCGGCCGTCGACGTCGAACACGTTGTTCCCGTGCAGGTCGTTGTGGTTGAGGGTCAGCGGCAACCCGAGCCCGGCCACCCGCTCGGCCCAGCGTCGTACGACGGGAAGGTGGTCGCGGAGCCGCTCGGCCACGTCGGGCGCGAGCCGCCGCGGGTCGCCCTCGGGGAGCTGCGCGTACTGCTCGACCCGGGCCGCGACGTACTCAGGTCCCTCACGGGGTGACAACGTCGTGACCCCGGCCGCGGCCAGCTCGTCGAGGTGGGGAACCAGCTCGCGCTGGAGCAGCGCGGCGTCGCGGGCCAGCCGCTCCCAGCTCGCCAGGTCGTCGCCGGCGGTGTCGTGGAACACCGGACCCTGGTCGGGCGTCAGCAGGAAGCCGTCTCCCTCCGCCTGCACCGGCACCACGCGGTCCGGGGCGAGGCGCGCGAGCAGCGCCATCAGCGGCTGCTCGAAGAGCTGGCTGGGACAGTTCTGCTTGGCGAACCACGAGCCGGAACCAGTGGTCACCCGCCAGACCGTCGCCCAGCCACGCAGCTTGTGCTGCTCCATCGCGGTCACCGGCCCCACGTGCCGCTCGCACCAGGCCCGGAGCTCGTCGCGGAACTCGGCGGTCGTCCAGCGCGACGACAGCGAGACGTCGCGCGGCGGGAGGACGTCGTACCACTCAGGCATCGGCAGGCGGGTCGAGCCGGGAGATCGCGGGCATGCCCTCACCCAACCCGGTCCGCACCTGTGCGGCCAACCGAATTGGGGCATGCTCATCCCATGGACCTGCCACCGCCACTGGAGCCGTTGCCCGAGGACTGGACCCGCGCGCTCGCGATCGTCGCGCATCCCGACGACATGGAGTTCGGCTCCGCCGCCGCCGTGGCCCGCTGGACCGGCCAGGGCAAGGAGGTCGTCTACTGCATGGTCACCTCCGGGGAGGCCGGGATCGACTCCCTGGCGCCCGACGAGTGCCGACGGGTCCGCGAGGCCGAGCAGGTCGAGTCCGCCCGGGTGGTCGGCGTCGACGTCGTGGAGTTCCTGCACCAGCCCGACGGCATCCTGGAGTACGGCGTGCCGTTGCGGCGCGAGCTCGCCCACGTCGTCCGCCGGCACCGGCCCGAGATCGTGCTGACCGGCAACTTCCACGAGACCTTCGGCGGCCGCAACCTCAACCAGGCCGACCACATCGCCACCGGACGGGCCGTGCTCGACGCGGTGCGCGACGCCGGCAACCGGTGGGTCTTCCCCGAGCAGCTCGTGGACGGCCTGGAGCCCTGGGGCGGCGTGACCGCCGTCTGGGCCGGCGGCTCGCCGCTGGCCGAGCACGGCGTCGACACCACCGACACCTTCGACGCCGGCGTGGCCTCGCTGACGGCGCACGCGGCCTACATCGACGGCCTGGGCTGGGAGAACTGGGACCCGCGCGAGTTCCTCGAGGGCTTCGGGCGTCAGACCGGGCAGCGGCTCGGAGTGGCCTTCGGCGCGTCGTTCGAGGTCTTCCCGATGGGCTGGGGCGGCTGATGGGGAAGGTGACCACCGACCCGGCGATCTCGCTGGACGGCTTCATGGCCGGCCCCGACCAGGACGTCGAGCACCCGCTCGGTGTCGGTGGCGAGGCCCTGCACCGCTGGCACTTCGGCGAGGCCGAGAAGGACAACGCGGCCGAGGCCGAGGCGATGGTCTCGGCGGGCGCCTACGTGATGGGGCGCAACATGTTCGGCCCGGTGCGGGGCGAGTGGGACCTCGACTGGCGCGGCTGGTGGGGCGAGGACCCGCCGTACCACGCGCCGGTCTTCGTGCTGACCCACTACCCGCGTGCGCCGCTCGAGATGGAGGGCGGCACGACGTTCCACTTCGTGACCGACGGCATCGAGGAGGCCCTGCGGCTCGCGCAGGAGGCGGCCGGAGACCGCCACGTCTCGGTCTGCGGCGGCGCCTCGACGATCAACCAGTACCTTGCGGCCGGTCACATCGACGAGCTCCGCCTCCACGTCGCCCCGGTCGTGCTCGGCCGCGGCGAGGCACCGTTCCGCGGCCTGGACGGGCTCGAGCTGACCGTGGTGTCGAGCCGGGCGACCCCACTGGTCACCCACATGACCCTGCGGCGGCAGGGACGCTGAGCGGCCCTCAACCCGCCCGGGCGGCCTCACGGAGCAGCTCGGCCATCGACTCGCCGATGCCGTCGGCGAGGACCTGGAGGTCGGGCACGGTGTCGTAGTCCCCGGTGATCCCGAAGCTGAGGGTGTCGCGGTAGGAGAACATCGCGACCCCGATCCGCACCCGGTCGGCGATCGGGACGTAGGGCAGCATCGCGACGGCTGGGCGGCCGAGGGCGTAGAGCGTCCGGCGTGGACCCGGCACGTTGGTGGTGACTGTCGCGATCTGGCGCTGGGGCAGGTGGAAGACGGTGCGCATCGCCAGGGAGACCGACGGGAAGGCGCCGTACTCCGCGGCCGTGGTGAAGCTGGTGCCGGCCTCGGGCTCGTGGAGGTGGCGCAGGGTGCCCACCCGGCGGCGCACCGCGGCGAGCCGGTCCGCCGGGGCGTCGAGGTCGACCGGCAGGTAGGGCAGCATCAGGGAGACCCGGTTGTCGGGGATGGACTCGGTGCCCACCTCCCGGGTCGAGACCGGCACCAGTGAGCGCAGGGCATGGGCGTCCGGGGTCTCGCCCCGCGCCAGGAGGAGCCGCCGGAAGCCGCCGGTCACGGCGGCCAGCGCGACGTCGTTCACGGTGACGCCGTAAGCCTTGCGGACGGTGCGGACGTCGTCCAGCGAGACGTCGGTCCACGCGTAGCGACGGCTGCCGGAGAGCGGCCCGGTCAGCGTGGTGCGGTGGACGGGAAGGACCGCGCCGGTCAGGGCGAGGGCACCACGAGCCGTCTGCCGGGTGGTGCGGACCAGCTGCCGAGGCGTCGCCAGGGCGTGCGCCACGGCACGACCGGCGTCGAGCGGCGCACCGGCGAGGTGCCGGGCCGCCTGCGCGGTGAAGACCAGGGTGTGCCGAGGGCGCTCGGGCCGCCAGTCGTCGGCGACGGCCGTGCCGGGCTCGGGCGTGGCGTCCAGGACGAGGCGGTAGAGGTCGGTGCCGGAGACCCCGTCGACCATGCAGTGGTGGATCTTGGACAGCAGGGCCCAGCGGCCGCCCTCGAGGCCCTCGCAGAACCAGTACTCCCAGAGCGGGCGGCTCCGGTCCATCCGCCGGGTCATCACCCTGCTCATCAGCCGGCCGATCTCCGGTGGACCGCCGGGGGCGGGCAGCGCGGTGTTGCGCACGTGCCAGCGCAGGTCGAAGTCGGGGTCGTCGACCCACGCGGGTGCGGCCAGGTCCAGCGGGACCCGGCGCAGCTTCTGGCGGTACCTCGGGATCAGCGGCAGCCGCCCGGCGATCGCCGACACGAAGGCGTCGAAGTCGGGAGCCGGTCCTTCGAAGATCGCGAACGAGCCGATCGCCAGCGAGGCCGCGCCGTCGGCGTCCTCGGCCTCGAGGAAGGCCGCAGCCAACGGGGTCAGTCGCTCCATCCCACACCTCCTGGCCGGCACGGTGCCCTGCTGCCCACTCTGGCGCCTGCGGGTCGCACCCGGCCCGGGTCGGAGGTCACCCGGAGGCGGGACCAAGGCGATGACCGGCGACGCCCGGACAAGCGAAAACCGGGCGGCCTGACGGCCGACCCGGTCTTGTCGCTCCCCCGGTTGGACTCGAACCAACAACCCTCCGGTTAACAGCCGAATGCTCTGCCAGTTGAGCTACAGGGGATCGTTCGGAGCCCGCACAGATTAGCAAGGAGCCCACCGGCCCGCGAATCGGGACTCAGGCGAGTCCCAGGTCGTCACGCGCGGCGTCGAGGGCCTGGGCCGCGGCCGTCTGGACGAACGGGTCGTCGGGGTCGACGCCCGCGTCGTACTCGTAGACCCAGTGCACGGGCGAGCGGCCGGAGGGTGCCCGGCGGGCCACCACCCGCACACCCCGACGCCCGTCGATCGGCACGTGACGTGAGATCACCACGCTTGCGGTCACCCGCTCGCGGACCAGCTGGAGCAGGCGGTCGGCGTCTCGTCCGGACTCCAGCAGGGTCAGCGCGTGCTCGACGCGGGGCTCACCCCAGCTGCCGACCTCGCTGACCCGCAGGAGCGAGCGGTCGACGTCCCAGGTGGCGGCCTCGACCTGCTCCCAGGGCAAGCGGGTGGAGTCCAGGTAGAGCGCGTCCCGGGTGCCCAGCACCCACGACCCACCCTCGACCGGAGCCCAGGCCAGGGCTCGCTCCCCCGGTGGAACGACGAGGGGTGGGCGCTGGCGGCGCAGGGACCTCACGTGGCGCCCACGGCGAGGTCGCGCAGCTGGCGACGGTGCTGCTCCAGGGCGACCAGCTCGCCGAACATCTTGTTGTAGTCGGTGGCCTGCTCGACCGGGTTGGTCCGCTGCAGCCGCGACTTGAGCTCGGTGATCCGGCGCTGGGCGGTGAGCTCCTGGAGGCGGTAGACGTTGGCGGCCACGAACGCGTCATCGGCCCCGGTCCGGCTCAGCAGCGGCTCGACCGCGAGCGCGGAGACCGCGGCGGCCACCGCCGGGTCCGTGGTTAGGTCGCGCAGCCGGGCCGCCCAGCCGGCCTGCGCCGTGGCCGGGCCACCTGCCTGCTCGACCAGCTCCCAGACCGCGCGGTAGGTCGGGTGGGTGAAGTCGTTGGCGCCGACGTCGCGGGCGGTGCGGCCGACCGCGACCGGCTCCTGCACCACGAGCTTGAGGGTCTCGCGCTCGAGGGCGAACCGCGGGTCGCGGAGGTCGGGCAGCGGCTGTCGGGGCTGCTGGGGCCCGGCCGCGGGTGGCGGCGCGGCTCCGGGTGCCCGCGTGGGTGCCGACGGCGCGGACGAGGGTCGGGCCGCGGCCCGGCGGACCTCGACCTGGACGTCGGCGGGGTCCATGCCCGTCAGCGAGGCGATCTCGCGCGCGAACGAGCTCGCGACGACGGCGGTGTCGCGGCTGCTGTGCACCAGTGCCGCCGCCTCGCGCACGGCCCCCACCCGGCCCTCGGCCCGGTCGAGGTCGTACTTCTTCACGACGTTGCCGAGCACGAAGCGATACAGCGGCTGGCGACGGGCCACGAGCTCGCGGACCGCGGCGTCCCCCTGCTGGATCCGCAGGTCGCAGGGGTCGAGCCCCGACGGCTCGACGGCGACATAGGTCTGGGAGACGAAGTTCTGGTCGCCCCCGAAGGCGCGCAGCGCGGCCTTCTGCCCGGCGGCGTCGCCGTCGAAGGTGAAGATCACCTCGCCGGGGAACTCCGAGTGGTCGTTGAGGAAGCGGCGCAGCACCCGCGCGTGGTCGTCGCCGAACGCCGTACCGCAGGTGGCGACGGCCGTGCCGACCCCCGACAGGTGGCAGGCCATCACGTCGGTGTAGCCCTCCACCACGACCGCCTGGGAGGTGCGGGCCATCTCGCGACGGGCCAGGTCGATGCCGTACAGGACCTGGCTCTTCTTGTAGAGGGCGGTCTCGGGGGTGTTGAGGTACTTCGCCTCGATCCGGTCGTCGTCGAAGATCCGGCGTGCGCCGAAGCCGATGGTGTCGCCGCTGGAGTCGCGGATCGGCCACAGCAGGCGGCCCCGGAACCGGTCGTACGACGAGCGGCCGATCGCGACCAGGCCGGCCGCGACCGACTCCTCGTCGGTGAACCCCTTCTGTCGCAGGTGCCGCAGCAGCGCCTCACCGTCCCGCGGGGCGAAGCCGACCCCGAAGTGCTCCGCGGCCGCCTGGTCGAAGCCGCGCTCGGTCAGGAAGGTGCGCGCCACCACGGCGTCGGGGGTGCCGAGAGCGTCGGCGTAGAACTCCTGCGCGAGCTTGTTGGCCAGGACCAGACGCTGCCGCTGCGGCCCGCGCGGCCGGTCGTCGCGACCGTCGCCGTCCTCGCGGCGCAGGGTCACGCCGTACTTGTCGGCGAGGCGCTCGACCACCTCGCCGAACGCCAGCCCGTCGATCTTCATCAGGAAGGAGATGACGTCTCCCCCCTCGCCGCAACCGAAGCAGTGCCAGCCCCGGTCGGGCCGCACGTTGAACGACGGGGACTTCTCGTCGTGGAAGGGGCACAGCCCCTTGAGCGAGCCTCCCCCGGCGGGGCGGAGCGTGACGTAGTCGGAGACGACCTCCTCGAGCTTGGCCTTCTCCCGCACCTCCGCGATGTCTTCCTCGCGAATTCGTCCGGCCACGGTCGGAGTGTACGGCGAGACCCCGACACCCTCCGGGGTGGTTATCCCCGACGGACGATGGGTACGGGCCGTGGATGAGCACCACGACCTCGGGAGCCTCCGGTTCCCCCTCAGGACCCTCCGGCGACCCGACCCTGGGCGCCCTCGTGCACGACCTCACCCAGCAGGTGCCCGAGCTGATCCGCTCCGAGCTGCGCCTGGCCCAGGCCGAGATGACCGAGAAGGGCAAGCGTGCCGGGATCGGCATCGGGATGTTCAGTGCGGCGGGGCTGCTGGCCCTCTTCGGTCTGGCCTGCGTGGTCGCCACCGCCGTTCTCGCGCTGGCCCACGCCCTGCCCGACTGGCTCTCCGCGCTGGTCGTGGGCGCCGTGCTGTTCGTGGCGGCCGGGGCGATCGCTCTGGTGGGCAAGCGCGAGGTGCAGCAGGCGACGCCTCCTGCCCCCGAGCAGGCGATCGAGGGCGTCAAGGAGGACATCGCCGTGGTGAAGGGAGCACGTTCATGAGCGACACGCGTACGACGGCCGAGATCGAGGCCGACATCCAGCGCCAGCGCGACCACCTGGCCGACACCGTGGACCAGCTGAGCCACAAGCTCGACGTCAAGGCGCAGGCCCGCGAGCGGGCGGCCCGCGTCCAGGACCGGGTCACGACCAGCAGCGGCAAGCCGCGGCCCGAGATCGTCGCCGGAGCCGTCGCCGTGGTGGCCCTGGTCGCCGGGATCGTCTGGTGGCGACGTCGATGACCGAGACCCGAGCCCAGCAGAACGTCGACGCCCGGGAGCAGGCTCCCGACCCCGACGACCCCCGCAAGCCCGACTCCCCCGGTGACCTGCACCGGCGGTCGTGGTTCTACGTGCTGCGCAAGACGCGACGCGAGTTCGGCGACGACCAGTGCACGGACCTCGCCGCCGCGCTGACCTACTACTCCGTTCTCGCGCTGTTCCCCGCTGCCATCGCCCTGGTGTCGCTGCTGGGGGTGGTCGGCCAGGCCCAGAGCAGCGTCGACACCGTGCTCCAGGTGCTCCAGCCCCTGGTCTCCTCCAGCACGCTCGACACGATCCAGCCGTCGCTGGAGCAGATCGCCCGTTCCCAGGGCGCCGGCCTGGCGCTGGTCCTCGGGATCCTCGGGGCGCTCTGGTCGGCGTCCGGCTACGTCAGCGCGTTCGGCCGGGCGATGAATCGGATCTACGAGATCGACGAGGGTCGGCCGTTCTGGAAGCTGCGCCCGGTGATGCTGCTGGTCACCCTGCTGGCGATCCTGCTGGTGGCCGTCGTGCTGGTGATGCTGATCGTCTCCGGCCCCCTGGCCACCTCGATCGGCAACCAGATCGGCCTCGGCTCGCAGGCGCTGCTGGTCTGGAACATCGCGAAGTGGCCGGTCATCGTCGTCGTCGTCATGCTCGTCGTCGCGATGCTCTACTACGCGACCCCCAACGTGAAGCAGCCGAAGTTCCGCTGGCTCTCGATCGGCGCGAGCGTCGCGATCGTGATCTGGGTGCTGGCGTCCGTGGCGTTCGCGTTCTACGTGGCGACGTTCGGCAGCTACAACCGGACCTACGGCTCCCTCGCCGGCGTGGTCGTCGGGCTGCTCTGGATCTGGATCACCAACCTCGCCCTCCTGCTCGGGGCCGAGATCGACTCCGAGCTCGAGCGGGGTCGCCAGCTCCAGGCCGGGATGCCGGCCGAGAAGGACCTCCAGCTCCCGCCGCGCGACACCCGGGGCATCCGCAAGGCGCAGAAGAAGGAAGCCAAGGACATCGAGCGTGGCCGCCTGATCCGGGAGCGGGCAGCCGACGGGTCGAACGACCCGGTCGAGAACGACCAGGACGAGACGGTGATCGACGCAACCGACGGCCGGCACCGCGACACCACCACCACCACCACCACCAAGGAGAAGACGTCATGAGGAAGCTGTTGTTGCTGGCCGCTGCGGGAGTGGGCTACGTGCTCGGGGCCCGGGCGGGCCGTGAGCGCTACGACCAGATCGTCGGTACGGCGAACAAGGTGAAGAACGACCCTCGGGTCCAGGAGAAGGCCCAGCAGGCCGTCGACACCGCCCGCCAGCAGGCGCCGGTAGTCGCGGACAAGGTGTCCAGCGCGGCCGGCGCGGCGAAGGACAAGGTCACCGGCTCGGACAGCTCGCCCGAGCCGAGCTACATGGCCGGCCCCCAGGGCGACCTGCCCTGACCTGAGGCACTAGACGAGGCGGTCGTGCCAGGCGGCCGCGCTGGCATCGGTCAGCGCGGCCACCTGGTCGATCAGCACCCGTCGGCGGCTCGCGTCGTCCGTGGCGGTCGCCCAGTCGTCGGCGAACGGCCGCTCGAGCACCGACGGGCCGGCGGCCACGAGCGCCTCGACGAGCTCGGCAAGGAGCTCGCGCTGGCGGGCCATCGCCCGGACCCGGTCGTCGGCCTGCATCACGTAGTGCGCTGCGATCCCCTTCAGGATCGCCATCTCGACCAGTGACTCCTCGGGGACGACCAGGTCGGCCCGGTGCCGCAGCAGCGGACCGGGGTACGACGCGAACGTCGCCGCCTGCGCGGAGGCACAGAAGCGCCCGATCAGGTCGCTGGTGAGGTTCTTCAGCGCGGCCAGCCCACGCCGGCTCCCGTCGTACGGCCGGACCGGCCACGAGCCGACCGAGCGGAGCCCGGCCAGCCCGACCGCCAGCGCGTCGGCCGAGGCGTCGGGGAGGTACCAGCCGCGCACCGCCTCCTCGACGGCGGCGACGTCGAGGGTGGTGAGGTCGATCCGGCCGGCGACGATGCCGTCCTCGACGTCGTGCACCGAGTAGGCGACGTCGTCGGCGAGATCCATGACCTGGGCCTCGACGCACTGGCGGCGTCCCTCGACCCCCGACCGCATCCAGTCGAAGACCGGCCAGTCGTCGTCGTAGACCCCGAACTTGCGGACCACCCGCGGCGAGCCGTCCGCGTGCACCCCGGTCGGCAGCTCGGCGTCGGCGATCAGCCAGGGGTACTTGGTGCACGCGTCGAGCGTGGCCCGGGTCAGGTTCAGCCCGACGGAGCGGCCGTCCACGGAGAACGTCTTGGCCTCGAGCCGGGTCAGCAGGCGCAGCGTCTGGGCGTTCCCCTCGAAGCCGCCGCACTCCGCGGCCGCCTCGGCCAGCACCCGCTCGCCGTTGTGCCCGAACGGCGGGTGGCCGAGGTCGTGGGCCAGGGCGGCGGTCTCGACCAGATCGGGCTCGCAGCCCAGCGCCCGGGCGAGGTCACGCGCCACCTGCGCGACCTCGAGGCTGTGGGTCAGCCGGTTGCGAACGAAGTCGTCGGACTGAGGTCCGACCACCTGCGTCTTCGCGGCGAGCCGCCGGCTGGCCGCGGCGTGCACCACTCGGGCCCGGTCGCGCTCGAACGGGGTGCGCTCGGGCGCGGGAACCCGCTTGGGCGGCTCGTCGACCCAGCGTTCGGTGGCGGCATCGTCGTACTCAGGCATCGGGGGCGACCCTAGCGAGGCCGGGCCGGCCGGTGTCGCGCTAGTTGACCGAGACGTGCACGTGGTCCATGTGGTTGGCCGTCGGGGAGCCGTGGTCGCCGTAGAAGCGCCAGCCTTCCGAGGCCCGCACCGGCGTCCAGATCCGGTCCCACCAGATGACGTCGTAGAGGTTCAGCTCCGAGGCGTGCGCCTGCAGGAATGCGGCGATCGCGTCCCCCAGCGCCTTGTCGCTGGTCATGATGTCGATCGCCTTGCCGCTGGCGTGCTCGCCGCGCGCCGCCCAGCCGCCGTACGTCGTGATCTGGGGGAAGGCGTGGCAGACCGACCGGTAGACGTAGACCGCCCCCGGGGTGAGGCGGTACTCGACCGCGGAGTTCGGGCACGGTGCCATCGACAGGCCGGCGGCCGCGGCGATGCCCGGAGCCGGCTTGCTGTCGGACAGGTAGCCGGCGGTCACCCAGCGCGACCTGCCGTCGACGACCACCTCGACGCGCCCGGCCGCCGTGCGGCCGGTGACCAGCACGCGGTGCCCGGTGCCGATCTCGCCGACCTGCTGCGCGCCTGCGGCCGCTGCGGACCAGAGGTTGAGGTCGGTGGTGGTCCACTGCTGCGTGTGGGCGCCGGCCACGGCCCGGGCGGTGGCCTTGCGGCCCGCCGCGGCTCCGACGGCGGTGGTCGGCCGGCGCAGGCCGGCGCGGTCGAGGGTGCGGGAGATCGGTGCCTCGCGCACGGTCTGCTCGGAGGACGACAGGGACAGGGGGGTCGCGCCGTGGGCGACCAGCGCCTTGGCTGCGGGGTCACTGGCGAGGATGCCGAGGCCGACCGCGGGAACCGTGGCCACGACGGCCGCCCCTACGGCGAGGTGGATGGCGCGCTTGCCGGTGAGGGCAGCGAACCTGCGGGCATTGGGCTCCCGCTTGTGGCGTGAGGTGGCCACAGCGCTGATCCTTTGCTGTTGCTGACGGGGGTCTCGGCCCGGATGACCCCCGCCCGAGAGGAGGTCACGATTCGGACACGACGCCCGAGTCAAGCACACCCCGAGCGGGCCGTCTCAATCCGGGGCACCTCCCGGTGGGGTGGGGGTGGTCACCCTCCGGTGGTCTCGTTCGCGTCCTCGGTGAGCCGCAGGGTGGACCCGTCGGTGTCGTCGAGCCAGCCCTCCGGCAGCACGACCCGGCTGCGCGGCGAGCCTTGCCGCCCGCGCGGCGTGCCGAGCTCGGCGACCGGGAAGGCCTCGTCGGGATCCAGCTCGGCCAGCAGCGCGTCGAGCCCGGCCAGCGAGTCGACCAGGGCCAGCGAGTGCCGCAGCGGGCCGCCGGCGCGGAACCCCTTGAGGTACCACGACACGTGCTTGCGGAACTCCTTGCAGCCCCGCTCCTCGCCGAGGTGCTCGCTGAGCAGCTCGGCGTGGCGGCGCATCACGGTCCGCACCTCCCCGAGGGTGGGCAGGGTGGGCCTCGCCTCGGCGCGGCCACCGGGATCGGCGAAAGCGGCGGCCAGGTCACGGAACAGCCAGGGCCGGCCCAGGCAGCCGCGGCCGACCACGACGCCCGCGGCTCCGGTCTGCTCCACCATCTGCAGCGCGTCCCCGGCCTCCCAGATGTCGCCGTTGCCGAGGACCGGGATGCCGACCTGGCCGACGAGGCGGGCGATCGCGTCCCAGTCGGCCTCACCGCTGTAGGACTGGGCCACCGTGCGGCCGTGCAGCGCGATCGCAGCGATGCCGGAGTCCTCGGCGATCCGGCCCGCGTCGAGGTAGGTCAGGTGGTCGTCGTCGAGGCCCTTGCGGGTCTTCATGGTGACCGGCACGTCGTACGGCGCCGCGGCCGCCACCGCTGCGGTCAGGATGTCGGCCAGCAGCCCGCGCTTCCAGGGCAGGGCTCCCCCGCCCCCCTTGCGGGTCACCTTGGGGACCGGACATCCGAAGTTGAGGTCGACGTGCGCCACGCCGTACTCCGCGCAGAGGATCTCGGTGGCCTTGCCGACGTACGACGGGTCGGTGCCGTAGAGCTGGACCGAGCGGGTGGTCTCGAGCTCGTCGAAGACCAGCATCTTCAGCGTCGTCGAGTCCCGCTCCACGAGGCCGCGGGAGGTGATCATCTCGCACACGAACAGGCCGGAGGTCCCCTGCGACGCCATCTGCTCCAGGCAGAGCCGGCGGTAGGCGGCGTTGGTGATGCCGGCCATCGGCGCGAGCACGACCGGTGTGGGCACCGTGACCGAGCCGAGGACGAGCGGAGACATGGCTCGATTGTCCGGCGCCGGGAGGCGCCGGCCAAACCGGTGGGCTCAGCCCTTGCCGACCTGGTGCTGGTGGTGGGACTTCGGCCGGTGGACCGCTCCGTGCCAGGTGATCGCGTCGTAGCTCTCCGAGGGACGGAAGCTCATTGCCACGAGCTTCCCGTGCTTCGGCACGAAGTAGACCAGGCAGACCGTGGTGTGGCTGCCGCGCTTGAACTTCGCCGGCAGCGGCCGGCTGGGGCAGGCGGGGAACTTCGCCTGGAACGTCGAGGCCTGGAGCAGCGTGTGCTGGTGGTCGAGCAGGTAGAGCGGGACCGGCACGTGGCTCAGGTCGCTGCGGCCGAGGTTCTTCACCGAGACGTGGACGAAGTACGCCGTCGAGCGGCGGGTGGCGCGGTCGAGCCGGAAGTCGCGGAAAGTGCTGATCGGGACCTGCTCCTGCGAGGTCACGGCCATCTTGATCGCCCCGACCGTCTTCTGGTTCGGCTGCCAGGCCACCGTGGCGGCCTGCCCGACCTTCAGCGAGGTGCCCGGGGGCGTCACGGTGATCCCCTTCGGAGCCGGGAGCGAGGAGCCGGTGCCGGTCGGGCCGCCGCCCGTCTGGCTCGACGCCGGGCTGCCGCCGCTGCTGCCGGGCCCCGTCTGGGGGCTCGACGAGCCGGACCCCGAGCAGCCGGTGAGCAGGAGGGCGACACAGGCGAGGAGGGCCGCCGCGGGCCTTGGAAGGAGTCGGCCGGTCACGCGGGACATTGTGTCAGCAACCCAGCAGGCGCTGGGCGAACCAGCCGCTGACCTGGTCGAGCGAGATCCGCTCCTGCGACATGCTGTCGCGCTCGCGCACCGTCACCGCGTGGTCGTCCAGCGTGTCGAAGTCGACGGTGACGCAGTACGGCGTACCGATCTCGTCCTGGCGGCGATACCGCCGCCCGATGGCCCCGGAGTCGTCGAAGTCGACGTTCCAGCCGTGCCCGCGGAGCTCGGCGGCCAGGTCGCGGGCCTTGGGGGAAAGGTCGGGGTTGCGGCTCAGCGGCAGCACGGCGACCTTGACCGGGGCGAGCCTCGGGTCGAGCTTCAGCACGACCCGCTTGTCGACACCACCCTTGGTGTTGGGCGCCTCGTCCTCGGTGTAGCCGTCGATCAGGAACGCCATCATCGCGCGGTTGGGGCCGAGCGCGGGCTCGATGACGTAGGGCATGTAGCGCTCGTTGGCACCCTGGTCGAAGTAGGAGAGGTCCTGGCCCGAGGCCTCGGAGTGCTGGGTCAGGTCGTAGTCGGTGCGGTTGGCGATGCCCTCGAGCTCCTCGAACTCACGCCCGGAGAAGCCGAAGCGGTACTCGATGTCGACGGTCCGCTTGGCGTAGTGGCTGAGCTTCTCCTGCGGGTGCTCGAAGTGCCGCAGGTTGTCGGGGTTGATCCCGAGGTCGGTGAACCACCGGGTGCGGTGGTCGATCCAGTACTGGTGCCACTCCTCGTCCTCGCCCGGCTTGACGAAGAACTCCATCTCCATCTGCTCGAACTCGCGGGTCCGGAAGATGAAGTTGCCCGGCGTGATCTCGTTGCGGAAGCTCTTGCCCATCTGGGCGATGCCGAACGGCGGCTTCATCCGGCTGCTGGTCACGATGTTCGCGAAGTTCAGGAAGATGCCCTGGGCCGTCTCCGGCCGCAGGTAGTGCAGCCCCGACTCGTCCTCGATCACGCCGAGATAGGTCTTGAGCATCATGTTGAAGTGACGCGGCTCGGTCCAGGCGTTGCGAGTGCCGCAGTTGGGGCAGGCCACCGAGGCGTTGATGTCGACCGTGTCGGGATCGGAGATGTCCTTACGGGCGGCGTAGTCCTCCTGGAGGTGGTCCTCCCGGAAGCGCTTGTGGCAGGCCTGGCACTCGACCAGCGGGTCGGTGAACGTCTTGAGGTGGCCGCTGGCCTCCCAGGTCTTCGTCGGCAGGATGATGCTGGAGTCCAGACCCACGACGTCGTCACGGGTGATCACCATGGAGCGCCACCACTGGCGCTTGATGTTCTCCTTGAGCTCGACCCCGAGCGGGCCGTAGTCCCAGGCGCTCTTCGTGCCGCCGTAGATCTCCCCGCACGGGTAGACGAAGCCCCGCCGCTTGCACAGGGAGACGACCTGGTCGATCACGGACGGAGGCGGCTTGGCCACGAATGCTCCATTTCTCGCACAGTGAGGAGGTCGCAGGCACAGCGGCGACCGTCTCGAACCGGCTGGCTGCCGGTCGGTTTCGGTGAAGGGTCAGCCTAACGACCTGGTCGCGGTGCGGTTCAACTCGGTGCCCGGCTCGGCGCTCTCGTAGGCGCCCGGCTCGTCGATGGCGCGGCTCAGGGTCGGCACCGCGCCCAGCTTCACGTCGTACGACGAGAGGGCTCGGCGGTAGGAGCCGACGCTGTCCCACTCGGTCACCAGCACCCACAGCTCGGGGTCGTCGACGTTGTGGCCGATCCGGCCGGAGACGTGGCCGCGCTGCCGGGCCAGCGGGTCGAGGGCGGCGGCGAGCTCCCCACGGAAGGTCTCGGCCTCCGCCTCGGGCACCCGGAAGCGGTTCACCACGATCACCCTGCCGAGGGTAGGCGGCGTTCAGAGGAAGCGGCGCAGTGGGCTGACCTTGACGTACTCGTTGTTGCGGAACCCCAGGCGCCAGTAGGACATCTCGTCGATGTCGGCGCCGGTGTCGAGGGCCGCCTCGCGGAGCACGGTCTGCAGTGACTTCTTCGGAGACCATCCCCAGGCCGGGAACAGGGCCCGTCCGCCGTAGGCGTCCTCGAGCAGGATCCGGGAGCGGAAGACCGACGGCCCGGTGGTCGACACCCGGCCGCCGAGCGAGGACACGGACTTCACGTTGTTGAGGGCCGCGAGGTTGACCACGCCGCCCAGGCCGTGGTGCACGTCGGGCTCGCCGGTCACCTCGAGCCGGTTGCCGAAGACGGCGAGACCGGGCGAGAGCGCGGTCATCATCGCCAGGCCGGCCACGGCGAGCAGCAGCACGATCAGCAGGAAGAAGATCCAGGGGGCCACCCCGGCAACGACGCCGGTCACGAGGAGGCCCAGGGGGACCACCGGGGCGAGCATGGCCCGCATGAACGTCGCGCTGATGGACTCGTCGGCAGCCAGCCGGGGCTGGGGGGACTGGGACATCTCGTCTCTCCTTCTCCCCCAGCCAGGATGCTCCCACCATCGGCCGCCGGGCGGAGCGATATCGCAGGGTCGGTCTCGCAGTGGAGTGGATTGACAATCATTCTCACCTGAATGAGAATCATTCTCATGCTCCGGCTTCGCGTCCTCCTGGTTTCCGCACTGGTCGCGGGGGTGGCGAGCGGCTGCGGCCCGGCCGGTCACGACGCGGACGGCCGGGTCAGCGTGGCGGCCAGCTTCTACCCCTTGGCCTGGGTCGTCTCCCAGATCGCACCGGGCGCCGACCTCACCGACCTCACCCACCCGGGCATGGAGCCCCACGACGTCGAGCTGACCTTCGCGCAGACCGTCGACCTGGCCCGGGCCGACCTGGTCGTCTACGAACGCGGCTTCCAGCCGGCGGTCGACCAGGGCGTCGACAACGACGCCGAGGGCACGACGCTCGACGTCGGACCGGTGGCCGGGCTCCAGGACTTCGTCTCCGACCCCGGGCAGGTCGACCCGCACTTCTGGCAGGACCCGCTGAAGCTGTCGGCCGTCGCCGGCGCCGTCGCGCGCGCCCTCGACCGGATCGACCCAGCCCGCGCCACGTCGTACGACGCGAGGGCGGCGGCCCTGCAGCGACGGCTGGCCGCCCTGGACCGCGACTACCGGACCGGGTTGGCGCACTGCGCCCGGCACACGGTGGTGACCAGCCACGACGCGTTCGGCTACCTCTCGCGCTACGGCATCTCCGTGGCCGCGATCACGGGGCTCGCCCCCGGCGCCGAGCCCGCCCCGGCCGACCTCGCCCGCCTCCAGCAGCTGATCCGCGACGACGGGATCACCACCGTGTTCTCCGAGACGCTCGCGAGCCCGGCGGCGGCCGACGCCCTCGCCCACGACATGGACGTGCGCAGCGAGGTGCTCGACCCGATCGAGGGCCTCAGCGACGCCACCGCCGGACAGACCTACCTGACCCTGATGCGCCGCAACCTCGCGGCCCTGGAGGAGGCGAACGGATGTACGACGTGAACCCGATCGAGCTCGGCAACGGCTCGGTCACGATCGGCGGCCGCCCGATCCTGCGCGGCATCGACCTGACCGTCGAGCCGGGCCAGTTCGTGGCCCTGATGGGCGCCAACGGCTCCGGGAAGTCCACGCTGGTGCGGGCGCTGGTCGGTCTGCTGCCGCTGAGCGGCGGCCGGCTCCGGCTCTTCGGCACCCCCATCGCGGAGTACGACGCGTGGTCGCGGGTCGGCTTCGTCCCCCAGCGCGCGAGTGCCGAGAGCGGCGTGCCGGCCTCGGTGTGGGAGGTCGTGGCCTCCGGCCGGCTCACCCACCGACGCCTGCTCCGGCCGCTGTCACGGGCCGACCGGGCCGCCGTCGACCGGGCGATCGAGGTGGTCGGGCTCGAGGAGAAGGCGCGCGACCGGATCTCCAGCCTCTCCGGCGGCCAGCAGCAGCGGGCGCTGATCGCGCGGGCCCTGGCCGGGGAGCCCGACCTGTTCTTCCTCGACGAGCCGACCGCCGGGGTGGACCTGCCCAACCAGCAGGCGCTCGCGGATGCCCTCGAGGTGCTGTCGGGCAACGGAGCGACGATCGTGCTGGTCGCCCACGAGCTCGGGCCGATGGCGCCGCTGGTCGAGCGGGCCGTGGTGATGCGCGACGGTCGGATCGCCCACGACGGCGCGCCGCTGGGCGACCACGAGGTGCACTCCGCGCAGTTCGGGGAGTCGCACTCGCACCACCACCCGGCCACCGACCGGCACGACCACGTGCCCCACGTCTCCGCGCCGCTGGACAGGAGCTCCTGACCATGGACATCTTCACCCTGGCCTTCATGCAGCGGGCCCTGGTCGCCGCCCTCTTCACCGGACTCGCCGCGCCCGCCGTCGGCACCTATCTCGTGCAACGACGCCTGGCCCTGATGGGCGACGGGATCGGCCACGTCGCCGTGACCGGCGTCGCGCTCGGGCTGCTCACCGGCGCCTCGCCCACCTGGACCGCGATCGGGGTGTGCACGGTCGGCGCGGTGCTGATCGAGATCATCCGCGAACGCGGACACGCCAACGGCGACGTGGCGCTGGCCCTGATGTTCTACGGCGGCCTCGCCGGAGGGGTGCTGCTCACGGGGCTCGCCGGCCAGAGCGCGGCCACGCTCCAGCAGTACCTCTTCGGCTCGATCACCACGATCTCCACCGGCGACGTCTGGATCACGATCGCGCTGGCCCTGGTCGTCGTCGGGGTCTGCCTGGGGCTGGCTCCGCAGCTGTTCGCGGTCTCCCAGGACCAGGACTTCGCGCGGGTCGCCGGGCTCAACGTGCGCGTCTACAACATCCTGGTCGCGGTGCTCGCGGCGGTCAGCGTGACCGTCGCGATGCGGACGGTCGGCCTGCTCCTGGTCTCGGCGCTGATGGTGGTGCCGGTCGCGACCGCGCAGCAGGTCACCCGGTCGTTCCGGACCACGCTCGCAGCGGGGATGCTGCTCGGCATGGGAGCCGCCCTGGGCGGCCTGGTGATCGCAGCGTTCGCGCCGTCGCAGGCCTCGGTCTCCCCCGGCCCGACCATCGTGCTGCTCTCGCTGTTCGGCTTCGCCGTCACCTGGCCGCTGGGCGTGTGGCTGCGGCGGCGGGCACGGCTGACGGCGCCGTTCGCGGCCGGCGTGCCCGAGGAGCACCGGACCCCCGACCTCCACCCCCACGAGCACGGCCCCGACTGCGGCCACGTGGCGGTCGAGCACGACGACCACGTCGACTACGTCCACGACGGCCACCGGCACGCCGTACACGTCACCGGAGAGGGCCCGCACTATGACGAGCACTGAGCCCCCGCGCAGCACCCCGCAGCGACAGGCCGTGCTGGAAGCGCTCGGCGCCGTCGACGACTTCCGCTCCGCCCAGCAGGTGCACGAGATCCTCGCCACGGCCGGGTCCGGGGTCGGGCTGGCCACGGTCTACCGCACCCTGGCGCTGTACGCCGAGCACGGCCTGGTCGACACGCTGCGGCGCGAGGACGGCGAGGCGATCTACCGGCGCTGCTCGGAGACCCACCACCATCACCTCGTCTGCCGCTCCTGCGGCGCCACGGTCGAGGTCGAGGGGCCGGCCGTCGAGCGCTGGACGTCGGCCATCGCCAGCGAGCACGGTTTCTCCGACCTCGCCCACACCCTCGAGATCGTCGGCACCTGCGCGGCGTGCGCGGGGTGATCGGAGGGGCCAGCCGTCAGGCGCTGCCGAAGCGGCGGTCGCGCCGCGCGTAGATCTCGATCGCGTCCCAGAGCGCCAGCCGGTCGACGTCGGGCCAGAGGATGTCGGTGAACACCAGCTCGGCGTACGCCGCCTGCCACAGCATGTAGTTGGAGAGCCGGTTCTCCCCCGACGTCCGCCACAGCATGTCGGCGTCTCCCAGCTCGGGAACGTAGAGGTGCCGCGCGAACGTCTTCTCGTCGACCTTGTCGGGGTCAAGACGCCCGGCCGCGACCTCGCGGGCGATCGACCGGGCGGTGTCGGCCAGCTCGGCCCGGCCGCCGTAGTTCACGCACATGTTGAGGGTCAGCACGTCGTTCCCTGCGGTCAGCTCCTCGGCGACCTGGAGCTCGCGGATCACCGACTTCCAGAGCCGCGGTGCCCGACCGGACCAGCGGACCCGCACCCCGAGCTCGTGCATCTCGTCGCGGCGCCGCCGGATCACGTCGCGGTTGAAGCCCATCAGGAAGCGCACCTCCTCGGGCGACCGCTTCCAGTTCTCGGTGGAGAAGGCATAGGCGCTGATCGCCTTCACGCCGATCTCGATGGCCCCCTCGACGACGTCGAACAGCGCCGCCTCGCCCCGCTCGTGGCCCTGGGTCCGCGGCAGCCCGCGCGCCTTGGCCCAGCGGCCGTTGCCGTCCATGGTGATCGCGACGTGCCGCGGCACCAGCACCTGCGGGATCTGCGGAGGCCGGGCGCCGGACGGGTGCGGGTCCGGCGGGCGTACGGCGCGCCTCATCGCTCGACGTACTCCAGCGACCGGAGCCCGCGCTCGAGGTGCCAGTGCAGGAACGCCCGGACCAGCCCGGACGCCTCACGCAGGTGCCGGGTGTCGGCCACGGCCACGGCGGGCCAGTCGCCGGCCAGCAGCGCACCCATCACCTCGAGGGTCCCCGCGGACGGCGACGCGGCTCCCGGCACCCGGCAGTCGGGGCACAGCGCACCTCCCGCGGACGGCGAGAACCAGCGGTGCGGGCCGGGGTCGCCGCAGCGGGCGCAGTGGGTGAACGACGGGGCGTAGCCGGCCACCGCCAGCGAGCGGAGCAGGTAGGAGTCGAGCACCTGGGCCGGCGTTCGCTCGCCGCCGGTCATCGCGCGCAGCCCGCCGACGAGCAGCAGGAACTGCTGCAGCGACGGCTGCTTCTCCTCCGAGACCAGCCGCTCGGCGGTCTCGAGCATCACCGTCCCGGCGGTGTAGCGGTCGTAGTGGTCACCCAGCCGGGCCGGGAACGCGTCGAGGGTGTCCGCCTGGGTGATGATGTCGAGGTTGCGGCCCTCGGCGAGCTGGAGGTCGACGTGGGTGAACGGCTCGAGCCGAGAGCCCCAGCGGGAGGTCGTCTTCCGCACCCCCTTGGCCACGGCACGCACCCGCCCGTGCTGACGGGTCAGCAGGGTGATGATGCGGTCGGCCTCGCCCAGCTTGTGGGTGCGCAGCACGATCGCCTCGTCGCGATAGAGAGGCACCTCGCCATTCTGCCGGGCCGGAGGCGAACGCCCTAGGACCCGGTCCGGCGATTGCGGCCGGGTGTCTGCCAGCAGCGGAGGGCGAACTCCGCGGCCGTCGCGTCGAGCCGCTCCGGCCGGAGCCGCCACTCCAGGATGCTGCGGGCCTGGACGAACTCCGCGCCGGCCAGCTCGCGCGCCAGCATCCGCGAGTCGGCGAAGGGATGGATCGGGTCGGCGGTGTGGCCCACGATCAGCGCCGGGGCGGTGATCCGGCGCCGCTGCCGAGACGACGGGGCGATCCGCCCGAAGATGATCCCGTGCAGGATCGCGGCCACGGAGTCTGCCCGCTGGTCCAGGGTGTCGAGCGCGATCCCGGCCCAGAACGGCACCAGCCCGCGCGGCACGGGCCGGGTCAGCATCCGCAGGCCGTTCACCGTGAACGGCGCGAAGCGGGCGGCGAACATCACCGGCACGAACGCCACGATCCCCGCCTCGAGGGCGTTGTCGAGCACCGGCATCTCGATGATCAGGCCCTGGACCCGGTCCGGCGTGGTGGCGGCGACCTCGAGGGAGACGTTGGCGCCCAACGACGTACCACCGATCACGGCGCGTTCGGCGCCGAGGTGGTCGAGCAGCGCCACGACCTGCTCGGCGAACGCCGTCATCGAGTAGACCAGCGGGTCGGCGGGCCGGTCGGAACGGCCGTGCCCGAGCAGGTCGAGGGTCACCACGTGCAGCCCCTCGGCGGCCAGCGCCCGGGCCAGCGGCTGATGCATCCGGCGCGGCATCAGCTGCCCGTGCAGCAGCACCACCCAGTGCGGGCCGGCGCCGTACTCGGTGTACTCGAGGCGTTCCTGGCCGGCACCGCTGTCGAAGAAGAGCTGTCCGACCCGCTCGGAGACCAACATGCGGTGAAATCTAGTCGCAACGTCGGGCCCGCCTTGGGACGCTGGCACGGTGAGACTGGACGAGATCGAGGCCTACTACGACACCGTTCCGCGCGCCGCGGCCACCACCGAGGAGGTCGGGCCGTTCACGCTGTTCCTCGCCGAGGAGGGCACCGGGTGGGACTTCTACGCCCGGCCGCGCCGCGGCAGCGAGCACGAGTTCACCTCCGAGGACGTCCGACGGGTGCTGGCCCGTCAGGTCGAGCTGGGGCGGCAGCGGGCCATCGAGTGGGTCGACCAGGTCACTCCCTCCCTCCTGCCGGCGGTGCGGGCGGCCGGCCACCAGACCGGGTCCTACCCGCTGCTGGCCCTCCCCCGCGACGCGGAGGTCACCGCACCCGAGCGGACCCGGGTGCTCCCGTTCGACGACGCAGACCTGGGCCTGGCCGTGGGTGCGGTGCACGCCGCGTTCGCTGGTGAGGACGACGTGGCCGAGCAGCCCGTGGGCAAACGACGTGAGCTGATCGCGGACGGCCGCCTGATCGAGGTCGCGGCGTACGACGCCGACGGCACGCTGGTCGGCGGCGGCTCCGCCGCACCTCGCGGCGAGACCGCCGAGCTGATGGGGATCGGCGTCCCCCCGGCTCATCGCACCGCCGGCGTCGGCACCGCGATCACCCGGGCGCTGGTGCGGGCCTGTCGGGAGGCCGGTGTCCGCACCGTCTTCCTCAGCGCCTACAACGACGCGGCGGCGAGCATCTACCGCCGGATCGGCTTCGTCGACGTCGGCACCGCCTGCATCCTGGGCGTCGACGATGAGTGAGGTGCGCCGGGTCGGCCCCGACGACTGGGAGCTGTTCCGGGAGATCCGGCTGAGGGCGCTGGCCGACTCGCCCGACGCGTTCGGCTCCACCCTCGAGCGCGAGCAGGGGTTCGGCGAGGCCGACTGGCGGCAGCGTCTGGCCGGCCCGGTGTACGTCGTGACCGATCCCGACCCGGTCGCCGTCGGGGGGCTGTTCGACGGGCACGGGGAGCACCACGTCTGGGGCATGTGGACCGAGCCCGGCCACCGCGGCCGGGGACACGCGCGCCGGATCCTCGACGCGCTGATCGCGCCCGACGTCACCGCCGAGCTGCACGTCAACACCACCAACCGAGGCGCGCGCAGGGTCTACGAGCGCTACGGCTTCGTCGGCACCGGCGACCTCGAGCCGCTGCGCGCCGGCTCGGCCCAGCAGATGGAGCGGATGGTGCGGCGCCCCTGACCCGTCAGGCGCGGTTGACCGCGCTGATCACGGCCTTCAGCGATGCCGTGACGATGTTGGCGTCGAGCCCGACGCCCCACAGCACCTCGGTCTCGCCGGTCGCGTCGGTCACCGCGCACTCGACGTACGCCGCGGCGATGGCGTCGCCGCCGGAGCTGAGAGCGTGCTCGGCGTAGTCGAGCACCCGCACGTCGAAGCCGTTCTCGCGGCCCGGGACGGCGAGCCCGTTGATCGCGTCGACGAACGCCGCGATCGGCCCGTTCCCCTCGCCGGAGAGCTCCTGCAGCGCGCCGTCGACGTACACGTTGACGTTGAGCTGGTCCTTCTCGCCGGCGGCCGACGACGTGTGCACGGCGTTGAGCCTCAGCGGGGCCTCGCGGGTGAGGTACTCGGCCCGGAACACGTCCCAGATCTCGGCCGGGCTGATCTCGCCGCCCTCGGTGTCGGTGCGCTCCTGGATCACGCGGCTGAACTCGATCTGGGCGCGCCGCGGCAGGTCCAGCTTGTGCTCGGCCTTGAGCACGTAGGCGACACCGCCCTTGCCGGACTGGCTGTTGACCCGGATGACCGCCTCGTAGCTGCGGCCGACGTCCTTCGGGTCGATCGGGAGGTACGGCGCCTCCCAGGGCAGCTCGCCGACCGGACGGCCCGTCTCGCTCGCCTGGCGGTCGAGGTCCTCGAGGCCCTTCTTGATCGCGTCCTGGTGTGAGCCGGAGAACGCCGTGTAGACCAGGTCGCCGGCGTAGGGGTGGCGCGGGTGCACGGGCAGCTGGGTGCACCACTCCACGGTGCGGCGGATCTCGTCGATGCTCCCGCCCACCGCGAAGTCGATCTGAGGGTCGACGCCCTGACTGAACAGGTTCATGCCGAGGGTGACCAGGCAGACGTTGCCGGTGCGCTCACCGTGGCCGAACAGGCAGCCCTCGACCCGGTCGGCGCCGGCCATCACGGCCAGCTCGGTCGCCGCGACCGCCGTGCCCCGGTCGTTGTGGGGGTGCAGGCTGATCGTGGTGAACTCGCGCCGGGTCAGCTGGCGGGAGAACCACTCGATCTGGTCGGCGTACACGTTGGGCGTCGCCATCTCGACCGTGGCCGGCAGGTTGAGGATGATCTCGCGGCCGTCGTCCGGCTGCCAGACGTCGCTGACCGCCTCACAGACCTCGACGCTGAAGGGCAGCTCGGTCCCGGTGAAGATCTCCGGGCTGTACTCGTAGCCGATGACGGTCTGGCCCAGGATGCTCTCGGAGTGCTTCATCACCAGCTCGGTGCCCCGCACCGCGATGTCCTTGATCTCGTCGGTGCTGGCCCGGAACACGACGCGGCGGAACAGGGGGGCGAGCGCGTTGTAGAGGTGGATGTTGGCGTGGTGGACGCCGACCAGCGAGTGCACGGTCCGCTCGATCAGGTCCTCACGAGCCTGGGTGAGCACCGAGATGGTGACGTCCTGCGGCACCCGGTCCTGCTCGATCAGCTGCCGGACGAACGCGAAGTCGGTCTCACTGGCGCTCGGGAAGCCGACCTCGATCTCCTTGTAGCCCATGGAGACCAGCAGCTCGAACATCCGCAGCTTGCGGGCCGGGCTCATCGGGTCGATCAGCGCCTGGTTGCCGTCGCGGAGGTCGGTGGAGAGCCAGCGCGGTGCCTGCGTGATCTGGCGGCTCGGCCACGTGCGGTCGGGCAGGTCGATCGGCTCGAACGCGCGGTAGCGCTGGTAGGGCATGGGGCTCGGCTGCTGCGTGTTGACGAAGCCGTCGTGTTGCAGGGTCATGGTTCCTCGATGCGTAGGAGCGGGGCGGGCACCGGCGCGCAGCACACACTCCGCAGCGAGGAGGACCGGCTGTTCAGGCCCCGCTGCGGCAGCGAAGGAGGAGCAGGCTGCGCTTCATGACGCCTCAACGGTAGCAGCCGGGAAAGGGGTCGCGCCGCCCCACGTCGTACGACGAGACTGGGGCCGATGAGCCTCGACCTGCCGCCGGTGCACGACGACCTCGCCTTCCTGGCTCCCCTCTCCGAGCAGCGGGCCGGGGTGCTGGTCGACTTCCTGGCCGCCGGTGCGCCCTCGACGGTGCTCGACCTCGGCTGCGGGTGGGGCGAGCTGCTGCTGCGGGTGGTCGACCGTGTGCCGAGCACGCGGGGCCGGGGCGTGGACCAGGACGAGTCCGCACTGGCCCACGGCCGGGAGCTCGCGTCGGCCCGGGGGCTGGCGGACCGGGTGGGCTTCGAGTCCGCGGACATCCGGGCCATGACCGAGCCGGCCGACGCGGTGATCTGCATCGGCGCGTCGCAGGTCTGGGGTGACCCGGTCGAGACCGCCGGACCGCTCGACTACGTCGCCGCACTCACCGCGCTGCGGAGCCTGCTGCCCCGAGGCGGCCGGCTGGTCTACGGCGAGGGCATCTGGTCGCGCCCGCCGACGGCGGCCGCGACGGCACCCCTGGCCGGACGCCACGACGAGTACGTCGACCTGGGCACTCTCACCCGGCTGGCCACCGACCACGGCTTCGCGGTCCTCGGGGCCGGCGAGGCCACGCTGGACGAGTGGGACGAGTTCGAGGGCGGCTTCACCGCCGGCTACGCCCGGTGGCTGCTCGACCACCCCGATGACCACCCGGACGCCGACGAGGTCCGCGGCCTCGCGGCACGCCAGCGCGCGGCGTACTTCCAGGGCTACCGCGGCGTCCTCGGCCTGGCCTACCTCCGGCTCGTGGCCCTGTGACCGTCGAGCTCGACCGGATCGGTGTCGACGGCCTGGACCTGGCCCTGGCCGGGGAGCTCGCCGAGATCGACAACGCCGCCCTCGAGCAGACCGTCCGGCGCCGGCACACCGCCGAGACCTTCCTCTACGAGTGTCGCGACTACGGCACCGAGGGCCCGCTGGAGGGGATCTGGCTGGCCCGGCTCGACGGACGCGTGGTCGGCTACGCCGGGCTGACCCTCAACCTCTACGAGAACCGCGACGGAGCCAAGATCCTCGGCGCGGTCCACCCCGACCACCAGCGGCGGGGGACCGGGCGGGCACTGATGGAGGCCGCCGAGGCGGGCACCGACCGGCCGAGGCTGCGGGCGCCCGCCTGGTCCGGGACCGCGGGTGAGCAGGCGGTGCCCCGGCTGGGCTACACGCGCCAGGGCTCCCACGAGGTACGACGTCTCTCCCTGCGGGAGGCCCCGTCCGCCGCCCTGGTGGCCGAGGCCGAGCGCTCCGCCGCGGCCTACGACCTGGAGCGGATCGTCGGCGGGTGCCCCGACCACCTGCTCCCCGAGATGCAGGTCCTCCGGGAGGCCATCAACGACGCGCCGGAAGGTGGCGAGTTCGAGGCCTACCCGCCTGAGCGGATCCGCAGCGTCGAGCGCTGGCTGGCCGGCCAGAGGCAGACGCCGTACACCATCGTGGCCCGGCACCGGGCGACCGGTGAGGCGGCCGGCCTGACCATCACCTGCACCCATGACCTCCGCCCCGCGATCGCGGCGCAGGAGGACACGTCGGTCCTCCCCGCGCACCGCGGCCACCGGCTCGGCCTGCGGATGAAGCTGGCGATGCTCGCGTGGCTGCGAGACGAGCGCCCGGAGGTGGAGTTCGTCGACACCTGGAACGCCGCCGGCAACGCCCCGATGATCGCCATCAACGACGCCCTGGGCTGCTGGGTGGTCGCCGAGACGATCGCGTTCCGCAAGGACCGCTCCGCGTCCGCCTAGACCGGAGCCAGCGCTGGCTCGTCGGCGATGGTGGGCGACGGCACCCGTCTGATGCTGACCGACAGGAACGCGGCGACGACGCACAGCCCGGCGGCGAGGTAGAACGCCAGGTCGTAGGAGCCGGTGCGGTCGCGGATCACCCCGGCGCCGTAGGCCGCGAAGGCGGCGCCGACCTGGTGCGAGGCGAAGACCCACGCGAAGACGATGGAACCGTCGGCGGCCCCGAACCGGTCACGGCACAGCATCACCGTCGGCGGCACGGTCGCCACCCAGTCCAGGCCGTAGAAGATGATGAACACCCAGGTCGACGGCGTGGTGTGCGGCGAGAGCAGCGACGGCAGCGCGAGCAGCCCGACGCCGCGGAGCACGTAGTAGGCCAGCAGCAGCATCCGCGGGTCGATCCGGTCGGTGAACCAGCCCGACGCGATGGTCCCGGCGACGTCGAAGATCCCGACCACGGCGAGCAGGCTCGCGGCGGTGGTCGGTGGCATCCCGTGGTCCATCGCGGCGGGGATGAAGTGGGTGGCGATCAGCCCGTTCGTGGTGGCCCCGCAGATCGCGAAGCCACCGGCCAGCAGCCAGAAGGTCGGCTGGCGCGCCGCCGTGCCGAGCACCTGGAGAGCCCGCCCGGCGGACGACCCGACCGGCTGGTGCGGGGGCGGCCCGGGGTCGGCGTCGGTGGCGCCGTACGCCCGCAGGCCGAGGTCGGCCGGATGGTTGCGCATCAGCAGGACGATCAGCGGTACGACGGCGAGCGCGGCCGCCGCGGTCGTCAGCGCGGCTGACCGCCAGCCGTGGTGGGTCGCCAGCCAGGCGACCAGCGGCAGGAAGACCAGCTGCCCGGTGGCGTTGCCGGCGGTGAGGACGCCGGCCACGAGACCGCGTCGGGCGACGAACCAGCGGTTCACCACGGTGGCGATGAAGGCCATGGACATCGAGCCGGCTCCCACGCCGACCAGCACGCCCCAGCAGAGCACCAGCTGCCACGCGGCGGTCATGAACACCGTCAGCCCGCTGCCCAGCGCCACCATCACCAGCGCGAAGGTGACCACCGGCCGGATCCCGAACCGGTCCATCAGCGCCGCCGCGAAGGGCGAGATCAGGCCGAACAGCATCATGTTCACCGAGACCGCGAGCCCGATGGTGGCGTGCGACCAGCCGAACTCCATGTGCAGCGGGTCCATCAGCACGCCCGGCACCGAGCGGAACGCCGCCGAGCCGACCAGCGTGACGAAGGTGACCGGTGCGACCACCCAGGCCCAGTGCAGGCCGGAGCCCTCCGGTGGTCGAGCGGAGCCTTCCGGTGGTCGAGCGGAGCCCTCCGGTGGTCGAGCGGAGTCGAGACCACGTGTCATGCCGACCATCCTGACCGAGATCCGGCGCGCTCAGCCAGTGGCAGAATTGCCAATATCTGCAAGAATCATGCCATGTCGTCAGCCCGCCGCCCGCACCGTGTCGTCGTCCTGCTCCTCGCGCCGCTGATCGGCTACGACGCGGTGATCCCGGCCCAGCTCCTCGGCGAGGCGAAGGACGCCGACGGACGCCTCCTCTACGACGTGACCATGGCCAGCCTCGACGGCGCGCCGGTGGTCACCTCGTCCGGCTACGCGATCACCCCCCAGCACGACGCGTCCGCCCTGCGCACGGCCGACACCGTCGTCGTTCCCGGCACGCAGATCCCGGGGCCGCGCACCGACGGGACGATCCCGGCTTATCTGGCGACCGCGCTGGCCACGATCCGGCCCGGCACGCGGCTGGTCTCGATCTGCACCGGCGCGTTCGTGCTGGCGTCCGCCGGGCTGCTCGACGGCCGCCGGGCGACCACGCACTGGGAGTACGCCGACCACCTGGCCGCGCTGTATCCCGAGGTCCAGGTCGACGCCGACGTGCTGTTCACCGACGACGGCGACGTGCTGACCAGCGCCGGGCTGAGCGCCGGCGTCGACCTCTGCCTGCACCTGCTGCGCGCCGACCACGGGAGCGAAGTGGCCAACCGCGTGGCCCGGCACTGCGTCGTACCCCCCTGGCGCGACGGCGGGCAGGCGCAGTACATCGAGCGCCACGTCCCCTCCCCCGCCGGCGAGTCCACCGCGGGTGCCCGTGCCTGGGCCCTGGAACGCCTCGACGCCGACGTGCCCGCGCTGGCCCGGCAGGCCGGGATGAGCCTGCGCACCTTCGCGCGCCGCTTCCGTGAGGAGACCGGGGTCTCGCCGGGCGCGTGGCTGATCCAGCAGCGGGTGCGGCACGCCCAGCGCCTGCTCGAGGCCACGGACCTGCCGATCGACGATGTCGCCGACCAGGCCGGGCTCGGCACCGCAGCCTCCCTGCGGGCCCACCTGCGCACCCACGCCGGCGTCTCGCCCAGCGCCTACCGGCGGACCTTCCGGGGCCTGCCGGACCGGTCGACCGCCTGACGACCTCAGGCCCACACGTCCCAGTGGAAGGCCCGGGAGACCTCGTCCTCCCGCAGCAGCCCCAGGTCGCGGGCCTGGATGACGGCTCCGAGCCGGTCGGTCGTACCGAGCTTGCGGTAGAGGTTCTCCAGGTGCTTGCGCACCGTGGCCCGGCTGATCGAGAGCTCGTGCGAGATCCGGTCCGCGGTGTGCCCGGCCGCCACCAGGCGAAGCACGGTGAGCTCGCGCCGGGTCACCGGCACCTGCGCTCTGCCCGCGGACGACTGGTCGCCGGCCAGACTCGTGTACAGCGCGACCAGCACCGGCTGGAGCCGTCGGGCGAACTCCAGCTCGTCGTCGTCGAAGTCACGCTCGGCGCGGTTCGCCATGAAGTACAGCCACGTGTCCGACAGCGGCTCGGTCACCGATATCAGCACCGCGTGCTGTCCCCCCACCGGGACCAGGACCTCCTCATAGATCCGGGACGCCCGCAGGCTCTGCGGGTCGATCAGGTCGCTGATCCGCACCGGTGACCAGTCCGGCTGGCTGGTGTACCAGCTGAGCATCGGGTGCTCGGCCAGGTTGTCCTTGAGCTCGGCGACCGCACCCTTGTGGTGCTCGAGGTACGGCCGCAGGGAGACGGTCGCGGTCCCCTCCGCGAGGTTCAGCTCGTTGAAGGTCACCAGTCCGTCGCCGAGCTCGCTCTGCAGCAACTCCATGGTCGCGTCGATGAACCGGCCGACGGTCGGCTGCCGGCCCAGCACCTGGGCCGCTCGAAGGGCGTCGAGGGAGTCCCGGTCTCGCATGCGCATCGCCTCTCGACTGCCCGTCGGCCACGTCCGACGAGCTCGTCGAGTCGAGAAGTTACCTCGTGAGGGGCTGGCCCGACACCTCGTCGGCCGGCGGCAATACGCACCTGCGCGTATGGCGGGCCGCCCGGGCGCGCAGGCAGACTTCGAGCGGGCGCGTCCGTCCGCGCCCGCTGAACGGGGAGCGGGGTCGCGATGAGAAGACACACGGGGTTCCGGGTCCTACCCGCCGTGGGGGTAGCGGTGCTGGTGCTCGGCTCGGCATCGGCCTGCGGGGGCAGCACGTCCTCCGCCTCGCAGGGAAGGCTCCCGACGCCCCCGACGACCTCGACGCGAACCCGCGTCGGGAGCGGACGGTCGGGCCCGCACACCGGGCAGTGCCGCCTGGTGTCCAGGAAGGCGCTCGCGGGCACGGCGTTCGACACGTCGACGAGCGTGCCCTGCTCGCGGAGGCACAACGCCGAGACGGCGTCGGTGCGACCGATCTACGGCAGCGCGGGGGTCCCCGACCAGGCCACCCTGCAGGCCTACTACGGCGAGTGCGGCCCGGACGTGGGCAACTACCTGCACCTGACCCAGCGACCGATGAGCCGGATCACCCTCGTGCCGGTCCCGGCCCGCAGCAGCGCCGGGAAGCCCATCGTCCTCTGTGACCTCGTCGTGCTCACCGGTCTCGGCACCCCCTACGACCACGGGCCGTACGCCGTGACCAGCACGTCGTTGCGGAGCCAGGCCGTCGGCAACCGGCTCGCGAGCTGGCACCTGTGCACGAACCACCTGGCGCCGTCGTTCGCCCTGGTCGACTGCACGAAGCCGCATCCGGTCGAAGCCGCCTTCCACGTCGTGACCCTGCACCTGATCGGCGACCGGTACCCCAGCGGGGGCACGGACCACAACCGGCGAGGAGACGCGGCGTGCCGGCACGCGGTGGCGCAGCGGCCCGATGCTCACGCGCTCACCGTGCACAGCCACTGGCCGACCCGGGCCGACTGGGCGAACCAGCAGAAGCCCCCGGAGCTCCAGGGCGCGTGCTGGTTCTGGAGGACGGACGGCAAGGATCTCCCACCCGTCGTCGGCTGACGGCGGCAGCTACTGCGCGAGCAGCACCCCGACGAACAGCGCACCCAGGGCGCACAGCCCGGTGAGGGCGCCGAAGACCGCCATCGTCGCGCGTGACGAGGCGCGCTGGTGGACCAGCGCGGTGACACCGGAGGCCAGTACCAGCACGTACTTGAGCATCAGGGTGTGCTGGAAGGCGTCCGAGGTGTCGTCCACCGCGACCACGTTCCACACGCCGGTCACGACGAGGACGCCGAAGGCCGGCCAGGCCACCCGGTTGAACGCCCGGGCGGCGGTGGCGGTCACGCCCTGGCCGGCGCTCCGCAGCGCGGGGACCAGGGCGGCCAGCACCAGCTGACCGCCCACCCACACGGTCGCGGCCAGCACGTGCAGGAAGAGCCGCAGCGTCTCCCAGTCGACGCTCTTCACCCCGTCATCCCTTCCGCCACATCGGCCAGAGCTCGGGTCCACCGGGCACCCGGATCGGGTCGCGCTGCTCGAACCCGAAGCGTTCGTAGAGGGAGATGTTCTCCTGTTTGCTGCTCTCGAGGTACGCCGGCCCCGCAACCCGGTCGAGCCGGTGCCGCAGCATCGCGGAGCCGATGCCCTCGCCACGTCGCACCGCACCGACGCCGGCGAGGTACCAGAACTCCTCGTGCGGCCGGGCCCGGTGCATCACCGACTCCACGGTCGCGCCGCGCCCCAGGTGCCGGCCCAGGGCACGCGCGTAGGCCGGGATCGCGGCCAGCTGGCGCCACGTGCTGACCCGGTAGCCGGGCTCCTGCCAGATCGCCGCACCCACCGCCACCCCGTCGGCCACGGCCACGTCGACGCTCTGCGCGTGGGCGTTCGCGGTCCCGAGGTGGGCCCGGAAGAGCGGGACGAGCGAACGACCCTCCGGGACCAGCCACCGGGTCACCGGGTCGTCGTCGAAGGCCGACGCCATCACCCGGACGACGTCGTCCCGGTCCTCGCGCGTCGCCGCCCGCACCTCCAGCACGCGCCGATGCTAGGCCACGCTCCGCCTCGGCCACCTCGCGACAGTCGGTAGCATCGCGGCCATCGTGTCGCCGACCGTCAGGGGGTTCTCAGTGCTGCACGCCCCGCGCCTGGCCATCCCCCTGCTGAGCGCTGCGCTGCTCCTGACCGGCTGCTTCGGCGGGTCCGGCGGCCGCGACCCGAAGGCCGACTCCACGGTCGCGCCGGACGTCGGCGTCTGCCGGCTGCTCACCCCGACCGAGGTCGCCCAGCCCAGCAACGCCACCGCCGCCGTCCCGTGCAGCGACAAGCACACCGCCGAGACCTTCGCCGCCGGCGCGCTGCCGGGTCGCTTCGCGGCGACGGCGTACGACGACCCGGGGCTCGCCGCCTGGGCCTACCGCACCTGTTCCGACCAGTTCATCCGGTTCACCGGTGCCGACGTGAGCCTGGCGATGCGCACCATCCTCAGCTGGGCGTGGTTCCGGCCGAGCCAGCAGGCGTGGGACGCCGGAGCCCGGTGGTACCGCTGCGACGTGATCGGAGGCGGCGACCAGACCCGTGCGTACGTCGACCTGCCGACCCAGGCCAAGGGCCTGCTCCTGGGCCGCCCCGCCGACGCGTGGATGGTCTGCGCGCAGGGCGCCACGGTCAGCGGCTCGGTCAAGGTGCCGTGCAGCGACCAGCACGACTGGCGCGCGGTGACCACGATCGTGGTCGGCCAGCCGGGCGACTCCTATCCCGGCGACCGGGTGGTCCAGAGCCGGACCCGCGACTTCTGCTCGAAGTCCGTGGGCGCGTTCCTCGACTACCCGGTGGACTACGACTTCGGCTACTCGTGGTTCCACGAGGCGGAGTGGCAGTCCGGCAACCGGCGCTCGGTGTGCTGGGCGAGGATGACGTCGTGAGGCTCCTCGCGGGGGTGCTGGCCGGCCTCGTGCTGGCCGGCTGCTCGTCCTCCTCCGGCTCGTCGACACCCCAGGTCGCGGCCACACCCCTGCAGTCGCCCACGTCGTCGGCGACCGTGGTCAGCCCCGCTCCTCCTCCGCCGCCCCCGCCGGCGCACGCCTGCTACCGGCTGGGCTACACCGACGCGCTGGCACCGACCAGCGACCTCAAGCCGGCGCCCTGCACCGGGCCGCACACCGCGGTGACCTTCTTCGTCGGCAGGCTCCCCCCGGACCAGCCGGTCGACGGGCCCGCGGTCCACCACCTCGTCTCGACCGCCTGCCCGCGCCGCTTCGCGTCGTTCGTGGGCGGCAGCGTGGACGACCGCCGGCTCAGCCTGCTCCGCACCGTGTGGTTCACCCCCACCCTCGAGCAGGCGCAGGCGGGCGCCCGCTGGTTCCGCTGCGAGGCGATCGCGATCCGCGGCGACCAGGACCTCGCGCCGCTCACCGGTCCGATCGCCGGCGCGCTCGACAGCGACACGACGCGTCAGCGCTTCGCACTCTGCGGCACCGCGGAGCCCGGCACGGCCGGCTTCCAGCAGCGGATCTGCTCCTCGCCCCACACCTGGCGAGCGCTGCGCACCGTGGACTTCGCGGCCGGCTCCTACCCCGGCACCGACCAGGTGAAGGCCGCCGGCCAGACGCCCTGCCAGGACGCCGCCCACGCGGTGGCCGCCGATCCCCTCAACTTCCGCTGGTCCTACCAATGGCCGACCCCTCAGCAGTGGCGCTCGGGGCAGACCTACGGCGTGTGCTGGGCGCCGAGCTGACCCGACGGGTCAGAAGCCGAGGCGTCGCAGCTGCTTGGGGTCGCGCTGCCAGTCCTTGGCGATCTTGACGTGCAGGTCGAGGTAGACCGGGGTGCCGAGCAGGGCCTCGATCTGCTTGCGGGCCACGGTGCCGACGTGCTTGAGCCGAGCACCCTGGTGGCCGATCACGATCCCCTTCTGCGACGACCGCTCCACGAAGAGGTTGGCGTGGATGTCGAGCAGCGGCCGGTCCTCCGAGCGACCCTCGCGCAGGCCCATCTCCTCGACCACGACCGCGATCGAGTGCGGGAGCTCGTCGCGCACGCCGTCCAGGGCCGCCTCGCGGATCAGCTCGGCGACGAGGACCTCTTCGGGGGCGTCGGTGAGGTCGCCGTCCGGGTAGAGCTGCGGGCCCTCGGGCAGCAGCCCCACCAGCAGGTCGGCGAGCAGGCCCACCTGATCGCCCGACACGGCCGAGACCGGCACGATCTCGGCCCACTCGGTGCCGGTCTCGTGGCCGAGCTCGGCGATGTCGAGCAGGTGCTGGCCGATCCGCTCGCCGTCGGCCAGGTCGGTCTTGGTGGCGACCGCGATCCGGGTGGTGTTGCGTACCTTGGCCAGCTCGCTGACCAGGAACCGGTCGCCCGGGCCGATCTTCTCGTCGGCGGGGAAGCAGACCGCGACCACGTCGACCTCGGCCCAGGTCGCGTGCACGAGGTCGTTGAGCCGCTCGCCGAGCAGGGTGCGCGGCCGGTGCAGTCCGGGGGTGTCGACCAGGATCAGCTGGGCGTCCTCGCGGTTGACGATGCCGCGCACGACCGTCCGGGTGGTCTGCGGCTTGTCGGAGGTGATCACGATCTTGGTGCCCACCATCGCGTTGGTCAGGGTCGACTTGCCCGCGTTCGGCCGGCCCACGAACGACGCGAAGCCGCTGCGGAAGCCCGCGCCGTGCTCGCTGTAGTCAGCCACCGCGGGCCTCGTCGTACGCCGCCCAGATCTGCTCGTCGCTGTGCCCCGCGGCCTTGCCCGCCCGCCAGATCGGCTCCGGGTCGACCGCACGCGGCTGCCGCGCGCTGACCGCTCGCCAGTAGCCCATCACGTCGTACGCCGAGCTGGGCAGGCGCCGCTCGCGCATCAGGTGCTTGCGGATCGCCCGCATCTGGGCCGACTCGCCGGCCATCCAGAAGTAGCCCTGACCCTCGGGCCACTCGATCGACTCGACCACCTCGGCCAGGCGCGACTGCCCAGGCGCGGGTGGCGACAGCCAGGTGACGTCTGCATCGGCGGGCAGGTAGCCGGCGAGGTCGTCGGGGACCTCGGCCCAGATCCGGATGCTCTCGACCCCGGTCGACCACTGCGGGACCGCCTCGGCGATCCGGGCCATCGCCGGCATCGCGGTCAGGTCACCTACCAGCAGCAGCCACTCCGCGTCGTCGGGCAGTGCGAACGAGGTCTGGGCGCCGGTCAGCACCACCCGGTCGCCCAGGCAGTCACCACTGGCCCAGCTCGTCACCAGGCCGTGGTCGTGGACCACGACGTCGAGCACGATCACGTCGCCGGTCAGGGCCCGGGCGGTGTAGTAGCGCACCTGGAACTGGCCGGGCACCACCAGACCGACCCACTCGTCGGGCACCCCGGTGCTCTCCAGGCCGGGTGCGGACAGGGTCAGCCGGACCAGGTGCGGGGAGATCTGCTCGCGGTGCAGCACCGTCGCGTCGTACCGCTGCGCCCTGGTGCTCACGCGTCAAGGCTAGTGCTCGAGGCAGAGCCGGTTAGCATCGCCGGGTGGCGCTCACCGATGTCCCCAGCGAGACCTCGCTGGAGCGCGTCCGTGGGCCGGAGCGGATGCGCTCGACCGGCTGGCGCTGGCGCCACGTGCGCTGGGCGGCCTTCGCGGCGTACGCCGTGGGCCTGCTGCTCTTCGTCGTCTTCCAGGGAGTGCCGACCGACCGGCTCGGCATCTACGGCGGCGTGCTGGCCTTCCTGACCATCGCGGTGCTCGGTCGCGGGTGGTCCGCCTGGTGGCAGATGATGGTCGACTGGCTGCCGTTCGAGGCGGTGCTGCTGGCCTACGACTACAGCCGCGGGTACGCCGCGCCGTACACGGCGCAGCAGATCGCCCACCGGGCCTACCCGATCCATGACGTCTCGAACAAGCTCGGCCTGCCACTGCACGTGATGTTCCCGATCCGGTTCGACCAGTGGCTCGGTGGCGGGACGATGCCGACCACCTGGGTGCAGGAGCACTTCCACCCGGGCACCGCCGTGCCGTGGTACGGCCTGCTGGTCAGCCTGGTCTACGTCAGCCACTTCCTGGTGATGCCGACGGTCGCGGTGGTGCTCTGGATCCGCAACCGGGCGCGTTTCCTGATCTGGATGCGGATGGTGATCGCACTGGCGGTGGCCGGGGTGACGACGTACTTCCTCTACCCGATGGCCCCGCCGTGGCTGGCCCAGGACGGCGGCGTGTTCCCCGGCGGCTTCGTCGGGCGCTACACCACCGAGGGCTTCGACCTGATCGGGCTGCACATGGTCGGCGGGATGGTCAGCCAGGGCCAGTACCTCGTGAACCCGGTCGCCGCCATGCCCTCGCTGCACACCGCCTACGCCACCCTCGCCGCGGGCTTCTTCTGGTGGGGCCGGACGTGGTGGCAGAAGGCCCTCCTCGCCTGCTATCCCCTGGCCATGGGCTTCGCGCTGCTGTACGGCGGCGAGCACTACGTCGTCGACGAGCTCGCCGGTGCCGCCTACGCCCTGGTGATCATCGCCGCCTGGCGCCTGCTCCGACGCCGACGGCTCCGGGTCTCGATCCAGCCCGGCTAGCCGCGGTTGCCGGCGTCGTGCTCGAAGCTCGGTCGCAGCGGGAAGCCGTCGCGACCGTCCGCCGTCGTCTTCGTGGCCAGCACGTGGTGGAGCTGGATCTCGTTGCGCTCGAAGGCCAGCCGCGACCCGGCCATGTAGAGACCCCACACCCGGGCCGTGCCCTCGCCGACCTCGGCGACGCACGCGTCCCAGTTGTCCGCGAGGTTCTTGCACCAGCCGGCCAGCGTCTTGGCGTAGTGGCGGCGGAAGTTCTCCTCGTGCATGACCTCGAGGCCCGCGTTCTGCACGTCGGTGATGATCCGGCCTGAGCCGGTCAGCTCGCCGTCGGGGAAGACGTAGCGGTCGATGAAGGCGCCGGTCTCCTCCTTGCGGTTGTGCGGGCGGGTGATGCAGTGGTTGAGCAGCCGGCCCTCGTCACGGAGGCGGTCGTGCAGGAACCCGAAGTAGGACGGGTAGTTCTTCACCCCGATGTGCTCGGTCAGCCCGATCGAGCTGACCGCGTCGAAGCCGGTCTCGGTGACGTCGCGGTAGTCGCTGTGCCGGACCTCGGCGAGATGGTCGAGACCCATCTCCTTGATCTTCTCCTGCGCCCAGGTGGCCTGCTCGCGCGACAGCGTCACCCCCAGCACCTTCACGCCGTAGTGCTGCGCGGCGTGGCGGACCATCCCGCCCCAGCCGCAGCCCACGTCGAGCAGGCGCATGCCCGGCTTGAGGTCGAGCTTGCGGGCGATCAGGTCGTACTTGTACTCCTGCGCCTGCTCGAGGCTCGCGTCGTCGTTCGGGTAGACGGCGCAGGTGTAGGTCATCGACGGGCCCAGGACCAGCTCGTAGAAGGCGTTCGAGACGTCGTAGTGGTGGTGGATCGCCTCGGAGTCGCGGGTGCGGGAGTGCCGCATCCCCTCGAGCACCCGGCGCCAGCGGGGCAGGTGCTCCTCCTTCGGCGGCGGCGGGGGCTTGAGGTGCGACAGGCCGAGACCGGTCAGCAGCCTGACCAGCTCCGGGGCCGAGGGCCGGCGGAACTTCAGACCCTTCTGCAGCATCACCAGCGCGTCGTAGGGGTCGCCCGGGTGGACGCCGGTGACCTCGAGGTCACCGGTGACGTAGGCACGCCCGAGGCCGAGGTCGCCGGGTGCGGTCATCAGGTAGGCCAGACCGCGCTCGTTGCGCACGTGGAAGGAGTACGGCGCGTCTTCGGGCCCGCTCGCGCTGCCGTCGTACGCCGTGATCCGTAGGGGCAGGGGCTCCTTGAGGAGCTGGTCGAACGCTTCCGCGATCGGGATGGTGGTCATCGTCTCTTCACCGCCTTGTCGTAGAGGGTGGTCAACCGCTGCTGCGGGTCGTACGTGGCCTTCACCCGGGCCAGGTGCGGACCGTCGTACAGCTCGTCGAAGGTCTCGCGGTCGTAGAAGGCCTCGGAGTAGAGCGACTTGTGGCCGCCGAGCTCGTGGACCTTGGCCTCGATCGCGCGGTTGCGCGGTGCGTCGGGTGCGTCCGGGCCGACCGGAACGTTGCCCCAGAACCCGACGTTGACGTAGATCTCGCCGGGCGCCAGGGGGTAGGTCGGCCACTTCTGGCTCGCGATCAGCGGGCACAGCCAGACCGGTCGCATGCCCACCTCGGCGTCGAACCAGTCGAGGAACTCCGGCAGCCGCTCGACCGGGATCTCCACGTCCTGCACGACCCGCTCGCCCTCGGGGTTGCCCTTGCGCCGGTCGAGCCAGGCGCCGATGTGCAGGCGGTGGTCGAGCCCGACCATGCGGTAGTAGACGTCGGAGCGCTTGTACTTCCGCGGCCAGACCCGACGCAGCAGCGGATGCTGGGCTCCGAAGGCCCGCGAGCACCAGAACCAGTCGGTGTCCCAGCGCCAGAGGTAGTCGTGGATGGTCAGGAGGTCGGTCTCCCGCTCCTGGATCGAGCGGTAGTAGATCTGCTGCCCGGCGTAGTCGGAGGGCGTCGCGGGTCGAGCGGAGCTTCCCGTTGGTCGAGCGGAGTCGAGACCAGGAGTCTGCGTCCACTCGGCGAGCGTCAGGTAGTACTCCCCCGGGGCGAACGCCGTGCCGTCGAGGCCGTCGACGCGCCGACCGGCGTACTCACGGTGCTCGACGATGTCGCTGATCGTCTTGGCGAGCAGGCTCGCGTCGTCCAACCGGACGTGCCGCAGCGCGACGTACGGCGGCACCTGCTCGAGCTTGATCCGCAGCCTGGTGGCGTAGCCGAGCGAGCCGTAGGAGTTGGGGAACGTCTCGAACAGCTCCTCGCCCGGGCGCGTCGTGACCACGTCACCGGCGCCGGTGAAGATGTCCATCTCGACGACCGACTCGTGGGGCAGGCCGTTGCGGAAGCTGGTCGACTCGATGCCCAGGCCACTCACCGCCCCACCGAGCGTGATCGTGCGCAGCTGGGGCACGACGTAGGGGATCAGGCCGTGCAGGAGCGTCTCGTCGACGAGGTGCTCGTAGGTGCACATCCCCTGCACGTCCGCGGTCCGCGCGTCGGCGTCGATCGAGATCACGCCGCCGAGCCCGGAGACGTCCAGCCCGGGCACGCCGGTCGCGCTGCGGGGCCGGAACAGGTTGGAGGTCTGCTTGGCCAGCCGGACGGGCTGACCCGCGGGAATGGCGTCGTACGACGCTCGGAGGCGGGCCACCGCCTCCTCATGGAGCCGCTCACCGGTCAACACGGGACACCAACTTACTCTGCTTCGCGCGGGAACGGAGCCGGGGTCCGGTTAGATCCCCGCATCATGCGTATCGGAGATCCCGAGAGCTGCGCAATGACCCAGCCGGGTCAGGGGCGAGTCGTGCCCAGGCTGGACGCCAGGGCCGCGAGCAGGGCGTCGTAACCCTGCGGCGAGAGGTGCAGCCGGTCCTCGTCGAACGCGTGCCGGCCCAGAGGGCTCAGGAGGGTCGGGGTGTCGATCACGACTCCCCCGGCCGCGTCGAAGGCAGCGGCCGCGCGGGCGGAGTAGCGCGCCATCCCCGTCGCTGTCCACGACTCGTCGATGTCGCCCGCGCAGCCCGGTGAGGCGACGTACACCCAGCGGCGCCCGGGCCGGGCCGCGAGGAACGCGTCGACCACCGCACCGAAGGCGTCCAGGGGCAGCCCGCGCGCCGGATCGGCGTCGTTGGTGCCGACGGAGACGACGACGGTCGCGTCGTCGGGCAGCGAGACGGCGTGGACCTGGCAGCCGAGGTCCTGGGCGACAGCACCGCCAACGGCGAGGTTGACGACGCCGGCTCCCAGAGCCGGTGCGGTCGGACCGAGGTGGGCGAGGTGGCTGTCGCCGAGGAGGTACGTCGTCACGCGGTGCCCGTGACCTGGCCGCGAGCATCACCGAGGTGGACGACGACGCCGTCTCCGCCGAGCTCGCGGACCGCTCGCAGGTCCGGCTCGGTGTCGTCGCCCAGCCGGACCGCCGCCTCCAGCCCCTGGGCCCCCGACGACACGGCCATGGCGACGCAGACCTCGAGGGCCGTGAGGGTCAGCGACGGCAGGTCGACCGACGCGCCGGCGTAGGTACGCCCGTCGAGGTCGCGCACCGCCGCGCCCTCGGCGGCCCGGGTGCGGGCCATGGTGGCCCGGGCCAGGGTCACCAGCTTCTGGTCCTCGGCGGACAGGGAGCTCATGTCGACCGAGCCTAGGTGAGTGCCGGCGGCCATCAACCCGCCCGGGCGAGAATCGACCAGACGCCGGGCTGCTCGAGCCGCCACACCGGCGGTGGAACCACCGGCCCCTGGCCCGGCGGATCGGGCGCCGCGCTCGTGTAGCGGTGGCCGGTCGGGGTCGTGACCGCTACGAGGTGCCGGGGCTCGGTCGCGGCCACCTCGGAGCGCCAACCCGGCGCCTCCTTGGTGTAGTTGCACGCCTCGCACAGGCCCTGCGCGTTGTCGCTCCGGGTCGGCCCGTGCGACCGACGCGGCACGGGATGGTCAGCGTGCCGGATCGGCGCGTCGCACCACGGCATCCGGCAGAACTGGTCACGCAGGACGACGAGATGCCGTAGCTGACCGGAGAAGCGGCGACGGCGGCTGTCCATCGCCACGAGCTGGCCGCCTTCCGGCCGCACGAACAGCCGCCGCACCCACGCCTCCGCCCGGGAGTCGCGGAGCAGTCCCCTGGCGTGGGCGGCGGGCAGCGGTCCGTAGCCCACGAGATGGGCGGGTGTGTGTCCGTCGCCGAGCAGGGTGTCGGCCGGCATCACCAGCTCGACCTCGACCGGGACGTCGGGCGCGGCGGACTGGCCGGTGACCCGGGTGACGAGGGTGTCGGCCATCACCTGGCCCTTGCCGCGGTCGTCCCCGCCTGCCCGGGCCCGGTCGGACTCGCGGACCAGGGCGGCATAGGTCGCGACTCCCTGCACCGCCGGGATCAGGGCGGTCAGGAGGCACATGCTGTCGGGAGCGGGCCGCAACGTGACCCGGCGCTCGGAGGCCGCCTTCGCCCGGCCGGCGGCCGCAGCCCCGGGGTCGGCGGCGTAGGACAGTCGGCGGACCTCGCGGGCGGTCTGGGCGTCTCCCCAGCCCGGGAGCCGATCGGCGATGCGTTCGTCGACAGCCCGGCGTGTGTCCGGATCGAGGCCAGCGGTCTCGCGGGCCACCAGTGTCGCCTGCCACTCGCTCACGTCGCCACGACACATCGCCTCGAGCGTCCGCGGCAGCTCGAACACCAGTGCCCTGCCCAGGCCGAGGTGACGGCTGCCGCGGTGCGGGCTCTCCCGACGCGCGAGCGCGACCTGCGTCGCGACGCCCGCGCCCAGTCGATCTGCCGGGAGACCCTCCGCACGCTGCCGCCGCCTCGCCAGCTGCTCGACCCGGACACCCAGCCTCGCCTGCGCGGCCGAGGCGGCGCGCTTCAGCCGCTCCAGCGTCGTGATCAGGTCGAGCGCGGACGGCTCGTCCAGCGCCCCGGCCTCCAGCTCGGACAGGACGTCGACCCACGAGCCGACCCCGGACCCGGACGACGCGCGGCCGGCGGCGCGCCCTCCGGCCGCTGGGACCCCCGAGTCCTTCCTCATGTCCTGCACGCTAGACACGACCACCGACAGTCCGGCCGCCGATCAGCGACCTGTCCACAGGCCGCACGAGCGCGACGCTGGAAACCGGAGAGAACACGTCACGAGGAGCACCACCATGACCGTTCGACAGCTGCGGGTCGTCGTACGAGCCGAGGACTACGAGCAGGCCGTCGCGTTCTACCGCGACGCCCTCGGTCTGCCCGAGCAAGCCGCCTTCACCGGGGCCGGCGGTGCCGAGGTGACCATCCTCGATGCCGGCCGGGCCACCCTCGAGATCGCGAACGCCGAGCAGGTGCGGATGATCGACGACGTCGAGGTGGGTCGCGACGTCAGCCCGCACATCCGGATCGCGTTCGAGGTGGACGACGTCGTCCGCGAGACCACCGTCCTCGCCGACACCGGGGCGACCGTGATCGCCCCGCCCACCGAGACGCCGTGGCGATCCCTCAACGCCCGACTCGACGGTCCTGCCGGCCTCCAGCTGACGTTGTTCGAGGAGCTCGAGCCACTCGGGGGCGACGAGTAGGGCGAGTGTCGGTGACCCCTGGCACGGTGCCGCCATGAACGCACAGCAGCTCGTGGAGGTCGGCGACGTGGAGCTCTGCGTCGAGACCTTCGGAGACCCCGACCGACCCACGCTCCTCCTGGTCTCGGGTGCCGCGGCGTCGATGGACTGGTGGGACACCGAGCTCTGCGAGCGGCTGGCCGGCGGTGGGCGGTACGTCGTCCGCTACGACCACCGCGACACGGGGAGGTCGACGACCGGGACGCCCGGCCACCCGTCGTACGACGGCTGGCAGCTGGGCCGCGACTGCGCAGCGCTGATCGAGGCACTCGGAAGGGGCCCGGTGCACCTCGTCGGGATCTCCCTGGGCGGCGGCATCGGCCAGCTGATCGCGCTACGGCACCCGGAGCTCCTGGCCAGCTTGACCCTGGTCTCCACCAGTGCCACGGCCGGCGTCGACTCGCGGTCGCTTCCCGGCCCGACCGCCCGGGCGAGCGCCTCCTTCGAGACTCCGCCCCCCGAGCCCGACTGGTCCGACCCCGAGTCCTACGCCGACTGGGTGGTGGCCGGCAGCCGGGCCTTCACCGGCACCCTTCCCTTCGACGAGCCGCGCGTCCGGGCTGTGGCCACGACCGTGCACGCGCGCAGCTCCGACCCGGCCGCCGCCGGCAACCACTGGCTCGTCGTCGGCGCAGACGACGATGCGGACGACGCGGACGAGCCCCTCGACGTCCGCCGGATCACCACCCCGACCCTGGTGCTCCACGGGTCAGAGGACCCGCTGTTCCCGCTCCCCCACGGACGCGCCCTCGCCGCGGCCATCCCGGCTGCCACCCTGCTCGTGCTCGACGGCGTCGGCCACGAGGTGCCGCCGCCGTCGACGTGGGACCTCGTCGTCCCGGCGCTGCTCCGGCACACGGCCGGGACCCTCCGAGACGACGAGACGGCCGCTCACCACAAGCCGTAGACCGGCCCGACGAGGAAGAAGGTCACGAAGCCCAGCGTGTTGTCGAAGCCGTGGACGAGCACCGCCGCCCACAGGGTGTCGAAGTGGATCCGGACCACGGCGAGCACGATCGCGTCCAGGCTGACCAGGACGACGCCGATCACGCCCTGCTCGCTGTGCAGCACTCCGAACAGGACCGACGTGAGCAGGACGGCGGTGACCAGCGAAGCCCTGGAGGAGCCGAGGACCTCGCGGATCCGGCTCAGGAGGAAGCCACGGAACGCAAGCTCCTCGACGAAGGCGGCCAGGGTCCAGCTCAGCAGCAGGTAGACCGAGAGCAGCACGAGGTCGCCGTGCACGTCTGCGAACTGGCTGAGATCCTGCCGGTGCCCGGAGAGGTGGTTGGCCACAGGCATGGTCAGCCCGAGCTGGACGAGTGACCAGCCGGCGGCGATCCCGAACATCTTGGGGACCAGGCCCGGTGAGCGGGACCTGCGCAGGCCCAGGGTGCCGGGCCCCTGGTGGCGGACCCCGAGCGAGACCACAGCCAGCAGCACGAGCACGAGGGACGGGATCAGGACGTCCAGCACCACGGCGGCCACGGCGAGGGCCACCTCGACCGCCGCGAGCCAGGTCCACCAGCGCGGCGCCGCGGCTCGCCCGTCCGAGGCCCGGGTGATGCGCGGGGTGGCGAGCATGGTCGGCAGCCTCCTGGGGTCCGTCACCAGCACATCGCAGGTCGAGGCGGCGGCCCAGGGCCCAACGACGGCTCAGACCAGGGCCGACGTCCCGACCGTTGAGCCCCTGAGGCCGGCGTGACAGGGTCTCGGCATGGAATCCGTGTGGGTGAGCGACCAGCTGGCCGTCTCGGTGGCCCGGATCGACTTCCTCGACCCGGCGGTCGCCGACCAGCCGGACGCGCGTGAGCGAGGCGTGAGGATCGAGGTACGCCGTGCGACCTCGCGCGCCGATGGCAGCATCTACGTCTCGCCGGCCGTCGACCTGCACCCCGCGATCTGCCGCATCGACCTCCTGGAGTCCGCGCCCGGCGCCGCTGACCGGATGCACTGGCACCCCGACATGCACGACGGCGAGCCTGGCGACCGCACCTTCGATGCCGACCTGCCGGCCGACCCGGTGGGCTGGCTCACGGCGTACCTCCACGGCCTCGGCGACCGTGAGATCGAGGCGGCCGCTTCCGAGATCGGGGCCGCCGTCGAGGCCGGGCTGGCCTGGGCGCGGAGTACGCCGTGGCCCGAGGTCGAGCGCGACGGGCGAGGGATGCCGGCCTAGCGAGGCAGCCGATCCAGCAGGTCATCGGGGAGCAGGTCGCGGGCGATCAGCAGCCTGCCCCGGACCCCCTCCAGCATCAGGAACACCACGTCGCCGTGCACCTCGGCCGACCGCACCTGGTCGAAGGGGATCTCGCGGGTCCCACCGGCGTTGCGCGAGACGAGTCGATCCGCCAGGACCTCGGTGGAAGCGACGGAGCCGCTCGGCAGGGCCGTCGACAGGGAGCTCCGGGTCTGCACGTAGGTGACGCCCGCGTTGAGCAGGGCGAGCACGGGACCGGCGACGAGCCATGCCGGAGCCAGCACCAGCGCGGGGAGCAGGGAGACCAGCGACGCGATCGCGGTCCGGACCAGGAACCGCCGGCTGGTCAGCGAGGTACGGGTGTGGACCGCCGCGAGATGGGCCGCCCAGCCGGGCGGCACGACCATCTGACGGGTCGGCTCGCCGTCCCACCGGTCGACCGCTGTCGGTGCCACGCCACGGGCTCGCGCACGGATCAGATCGACCGCGGGCTCCGGTAGTACCCCCTGAGGCAGGAGGTCCGCGACGAGCCGCCCGCGGCGCACGATCGCCAGCCAGGACCCGATCGGCCGGACTCGCGTGATCTCGCGGTAGGGGAAGGTCCGGGTCCCCGTGGGCCGGGTCACGACCAGGGCCTCGGCACCCAGCTCGACCTCGGTCACCGAGCCCTCGGGATAGTCGCGGGCGACCCGACGCCCGATCAGCCACCGGGAGACCGGCACCACGAGAACGGCGGTGAGCACGACGACAGCCGCCGCCCACACCAGCCCCCAGACCACGCCGATCAGCAGCACCCGGCCGCGGTAGGTCGGAAGGGACGCCGCGTTGGTGATCAGCGAGGAGACGATCCCCAGGACCAGGCCGAACACCAGCAGGATGCCCACCGGAAGCGGCCGCCGCAGACGCGCCGAAGCCTCGCGGCGGAGCCGGTCCGCCAGGTCAGCCTCGGCGACGTACACGTACGTCGGGCTGGGAACCGGAGCCGTCACCGGCCGATCGTAGGCGTCAGGCGGGGCTGACGGTGCGGGTCATCACGCAGTTCTTCAGTCCCTTGGGCCGGTCGAAGGTGAAACCCGCCTCCTCGTACATCCGACGGGTGCCGTTGTAGAGGAAGGATGCCGACATCTTCTTGCCCTCCGGCTGCTTGGACATGTCGTGCGGGTAACCCTCGACGACTCCCCCGCCGGCTCGGGCGATCAGGTCCAGGGCACCGTCCAGCGCGAGGGCCGCGACCCCCCGCCGCCGGTAGCGACGGTCCACGAAGATGCAGGTGATCCGGAAGTCCGGAGGTGACACCTGCGTCGCGTCGTACTCCTTGCGGTGGTGGAGGTTCGGGAGCTCCTCGGGCGGGCCGTACTCCGCCCAACCCACGGCCTCGTCACCGTCGAAGACCAGGGCGGCATGGGCCCGCCCCGACTCGACCAGCCCGCACTTGAGATCGCGGTTGCTCTCGTAGGTGCGCTCCTTGTCCTTCTCCTCGGTGTGGAACCACGTGCACCAGCAGCCGCCGAACACGCCGTTGTGCCGCGCGACCAGCTCGGCGAACGCGGGCCAGGTCTCGGTGGACAGGGGCCGGATAGTGAGGGAGTCGGTCGTGGTCGTGGCATCCATACGGACACGTTAGATCGGGTTCCGGACGATGTGCGTCCGGAACTCGAGAGGCTGCTCGGGGTCGCGCAGCGACGTCGGGGACAGGAACGGCTGGAACGGCCCGTCGTACCCGCTCTCCGCGGACCGCCGGGCCAGGCCCGCCAACAGATCGGCGACCTGGACCCGCGGGTCGTCACGGGAGTCGACCGCGACCAGCCCCGCCAGCGGGGACACACCGGCCGGCGACGACTCGGCGTCGTCGCGCAGCACGCCCTGGAGGCGCCGCAGCCGGTCGGCCGTGAGGGCGCTCTGCTCGTCGTGGATCACCAGCACCTGCCGTCGGCCACGACTCCAGAACAGCACCGTCTCGGCCAGGGCCGGCAGCATCGGCTCCAGGGGCGGCGGGATGGTGCGGTCGTCCACGGAGAGCCTGCCGAGGACGCCCCGCACCTGCTCGCGGTCGAGCGCATCGAGCACTCCCTCGGCCGCCGTGCCGAGCCCGTGTGCCGCCAACGCGTCGCGGGCGTGGAAGAACCCGTCCACCGAGCCTCGGCCCGGATCGCGGCGCCGGTTGGTCCGGACCAGGTCGACGAACGCCGTGAGGAACGCCCGCCAGTCCGGACCGGCCAGGCGTCCGGCCCGGTGGAGCACGAGCGCGGCCGCTCGCTGCTCCTGGGTCAGACGGGTGCCGGCCGCATAGGACGGCTCGGCCAGGAACAGGTCGACGATCCGGGTGACCAGGAAGTACTCCTTGTCCACCAGGTGCACGTGCGCGCGGCCGTCCAGCGCCGTCAGGAACCGGGCCCGGGCACCTTCCGCGTCGTGGTCGCGGAGGAGCTGGCCCGCCTTGAACTCGTGCAGGGAGTACCGCGAGCCGGACCTCAGCGAGGCGATGATCTCGGCCGCCTCCTCGGCGCACAGGTCGACGCTCGCGTGCGTGATCATCGGGCTCGCGGCGTCCAGCAGGTTGGTGCCGGAGAAGCCCGACTCGTCGCAGGCGATCTCCACGAGGTCGCCGACCAGCCCCTCTGCCGGGGCCAGGCCGCCCTGCAACGGCAGACTCACCTGCGGCTCGATCCCATCGGCCCATGCTCGCCCGGATCGCCCGATCCGGCCACCCGATTGCCGACCGACCCGGGGGTCGGCGCCGGGTCAGGCGGTGACGAGCGAGGCGACCTGGGCGACGAGGACCACCGCGCCGAGCACCCGCCGGAACGGGCTGGAGCCCCGCACGACCTCGTCCAGCGCCCACACGATCAGGGCCCCGTGGCGTACGCCGTCGACGGCCGTCGCGTGGGCGGCGGACAGGTCGAGCCGACCCAGCACCAGCGCGGCCAGCCAGACCCAGAGGGCCGGGTTGGGCAGCTGCCACAGCGTCAGCCGCCCGTCGGACGACCGGAACCAACGGGAAGCGCGGCCCGGGCGAGCCAAGACAGGGTCGATCGTCGAGGATGAGGTCACCGCTCGACCGTACCCACGAGGTGGCCGGCTCCTTGGGCTGGTCACCGGTCGACAAGCGTGGGCGGTGCCACGCGGGCGGTCACGGACCGGCACAGTGGGGGCATGATCGAGCTACGCAGCGACAACACCGCCGGCGTCGCCCCGGAGATCCTGGCGGCCGTGCAGGCGGCCAACGCCGGCTCGGCGCTTGCCTACGGCGGTGACGACCTCACCGCTCGTCTCCAGGAGGTCGTCCGGACCGTCTTCGAGCACCCGACCGCGCGGGTCTTCCCGGTCACCAGCGGGACGGCGGCGAACGCGCTCGCCCTGTCGGCCGCCACGCCCCCGTGGGGCGCGGTGCTGTGCCACCGCTCGGCGCACATCATCACCGCCGAGGGAGGGGCGACGTCGCTGTTCGGCGGCGGTGCGGTGATGCAGGGCGTCGACGGTGCCCACGCACTGATCGAGCCAGAGCTCCTGCGCGCCGCGCTCGAGTCGGTCCGGTGGGGCGACCCCCACGAGAGCCAGCCGAGCGTGCTGTCGCTGACCCTGCCCAGCGACCTCGGCACGGCGTACCGGCCGGACCAGGTCGCCGAGCTTTCCGCGACCGCCCGGGAGTTCGGTCTGCGCACGCACGTCGACGGCGCCCGGGTCGCCAACGCCGTCGCCGCTCTCGGATGCTCGCCCGCGGACCTGACCTGGCGGGCCGGCGTCGACGTGCTCTCCCTGGGCGCGACCAAGAACGGCGCCCTCAGCGCCGAGGCGATCGTCGCGTTCGACGACCGGATCGCCGACGAGCTGGTCTACCGCACCAAGCGCGCCGGTCACGTCACCAGCAAGATGCGCTTCCAGTCGGCCCAGGTCGCGGCCTACCTCACCGACGGGCTGTGGCTCCGCCTGGCCGCCCACGCCAACATGCGGATGGCCGAGCTGGTCGCCGGGCTCCAGCCACTGGCGTCGTACGGCGTGCGGCTGCAGGAGCGGGTCGACGTCAACCTGGCCTTCGTCGAGCTTCCGGAGCGGGCGATCGAAGCCGCGCTCGAGGCCGGGCTGCTCTGCTACCGGATGAGCCCGACCAGTGTCCGTCTGGTCACCAGCTGGCAGACGACGCCCGAGGACGTCGTCGTGGCGGCAGCGGTGCTCCGCGAGGCGGTCTCGGCCGCGACGCGCTGAGCGACCGGTCCTCGCTACCCGGACTCGAGCGAGCGCTGCAACGACCTCAAGGTCCGGGTCCGTTCCCCCTTCGCCATCCAGGCCGCGACCGGCTTCATCAGCCGCATCGCGCCGTACAGGCTTCCGGCCGCGACGTGGTGCACGGTCGTGGAGGTCTCGTCGCCCTCGAACGAGTATGCGGGTCGGGCCTGCATCAGCGGCCGGCCGAACAGGCGCAGGGTCTCCCGGAACGCCAGCCGCTCCGACGGCTCGAACTCGGTCACCTCGCCCTCGAACGTGCCCATCCAGGTGGCGTCGACGTACGTCGTGCCGGCTCGGACCGGGCCGTCGGAGGTCAGCCGGCACCGCCGGAAGAGCCCGTTGCGATGCATCCAGCCGCGGTACGCCGACAGGTCGGCCAGCCGTTCGAAGGTGTCGGCGACCGACCGCCGGATCACGACCTGCGACTCGAAACGCACGATGCTCTCAGCCATGGAGTCCCCACTCCCGCCCTGCCCCGAGGCGACTGTCGCCCGGACGACCGGGCCGTCCGAGCCGACTCACTCTACTGCCGGGGCGGCCTCTGGATCCCCCTGGACGTCCCGACCGACTAGCCTCCGCTGGGTGACGGAGTATCAGGTGACCTACTGGCGTGAGCTGCCATCCCTCGTGGTGGCCCGCGACGGCGACGACGTGACCAAGAGCCAGCTGGCAGCGCGGTTCCAGGAGGCGATCGACGAGGCAGCGATGCGGCTCGGCGAGACCAGCGGCGACGACTACCTGGCGGGGTGGACTCGGGGCGACTGGGCCCCTGCCCCGGGCAGCCCTGCCGAGGTGTGTGACCGGGTGGTCGCCGAGCTCGAGGAGCAGTGGTCGGCGGAGCGGCTGGGCCACTACCTGGACGAGCTGGGCCCCCGCCCCTAGCAACCCGCCGACCCCGGCCGGTTAGGTTGGGGTCGATGAACTCATCGGACGACTACTGCGAGCTGTGCGACCTGCCGAGGTCCCAGTGTCCGCACGGTCAGCCACCGCCGCCGCCCCCGAAGCCGGTCGTCAAGGCACCGCCCAAGCCGCGCGCCCGGCCGGCGACGCCGGAGCGCCGGGTGACGCGGCGATGGACGCCCCCCGAGGCGCTGAAGCCGCTCATCCTCACGGTGCTCGAGCGGGCCGGGGGCGAGCTGGAGAACGACGAGCTCTTCCTGGAGCTGGAGATCCTGGCCGAGGACCGGCTGCTGCCGGCCGACACCGAGACGACGCCCGAGGGCGAGCTGCGCTGGCGGTACGCCGCACGGCGCGCGCGGGTGGCCCTGATCGACGAGGGCCTGATGACCAGGTCCACCCCGGGGGTCTGGCAGCTCGCCCGGCGCGGCCCGGACTCCCGCTGAGCTGCGGGGGTACGGAGGGGCATGCGCATCTTCTTCACCGGCGGTAGCGGCAAGGCCGGCCGCCACGTCGCGCCGTACCTCGCCGCGCAGGGGCACCAGGTCACCAACGCCGACCTGGTCGCGCTGGACCATCCCGCGGTGGCCGACCTGCGGGTCGACCTGACCGACGCGGGCGAGACCTGGTCGGCCCTGGCCGGGCTCGCGACGTTCGACGAGCTGGACCTGCCCGGGCAGCCGTCGTACGACGCCGTCGTGCACTTCGCGGCGGTGCCGCGGATCCTGCTCAGGTCCGACTCGGCGACGTACGCGACCAACGTCCTGAGCACCTACCACGTGCTCGAGGCCGCGACCCGGCTGGGAGTGCCCAAGATCGTGTTCGCCTCTTCCGAGACGACCTACGGCATCTGCTTCGCGCAAGGCGAGCGTCGCCCGCTCTACCTGCCGGTCGACGAGGACCACCCGACGGTCCCGGAGGACGCCTACGCGATGTCGAAGGTCGCCGGCGAGGCGACGGCGCGTTCGTTCCAGGCCCGCACCGGGACGGACGTCTACGGGCTGCGGATCAACAACGTGATCGAGCCGCACGAGTACGCCGAGCTGTTCCCCGCCTTCCTGGCCGACCCCGCGCTGCGGCGGCGCAACATCTTCGCCTACATCGACGCCCGGGACCTCGGTCAGATGGTGCAGCGCTGCCTGGAGACCGACGGGCTGGGCTACCAGGTCTTCAACGTCGCGAACGCCGACCTGTCCGTCGCCGCGACGACGACCGAGCTCCGCGAGCGCTTCTACGAGGGCGTGGAGGTACGCCGTGAGCTGGGCCGCGACGAGACGTTCTACGCCATCGACAAGGCCCGTGAGCTCCTCGGCTTCGCGCCCGAGCACTCCTGGCGCGACGTGCTGCCGCAGCCCTGAGCATCGTCGGCGTGGCGAGCAGCGCCGACCGCGGCGGTCAGCCCGTGTCGGGGTCGATCTCGGCGCCGGAGAGCCGGGTGATCAGCACGCTCTCGATCTTGTTGCGTCGGCCGGCCGCGGCCTCGGCGACGAAGCGGAGGCCGTGCGCCTCGACGTGCGAGCCGGGGATCGGGACCCGGCCGAGGTGCTTGGCCATCAGCCCGCCGACGCTGTCGACGTCCTCCTCCTCGACGTCGAAGCCGACCAGCTCGTCGAGGTCGTCGATCGGGTACCGGGAGGCGACCCGGATCGAGCCGTCGTCGAGCGTGGTCGCGTCGGCCTGCTCGGCGTCGTACTCGTCGGTGATCTCCCCGACGATCTCCTCCAGGAGGTCCTCGATGGTGACCAGGCCGGCGGTGCCGCCGTACTCGTCGACGACGACCGCGATGTGCTGCCGGGTCGCCTGCATCTCGGAGAGGAGGGCGTCGACCTGCTTGGACTCGGGCACGTAGAGCGCCGGTCTCATCACCTCGTCGACGCGCTGGGTGAACTCCACGTCGGGCGCCTCGAAGTCACGGCGTACGACGTCCTTGAGGTAGGCGAATCCGACGATGTCGTCGAGGTTCTCGTCGATCACCGGCACCCGCGAGAAGCCGCTGCGCAGGAAGAGGGACAGGGTCTGGCGGAGGTTCTTGTAGCGCTCGATGTAGACCACGTCGCCACGCGGCACCATCACCTCGCGGGCGATCGTGTCGCCGAACTCGAAGACCGAGTGGATCATCGCCCGCTCGCCCGACTCGATCACCGCCGACGCCTCTGCCAGGTCGACCAGCTCGCGGAGCTCGGTCTCGGTGGAGAACGGGCCGCTGCGGAAGCCGCGCCCCGGGGTGATCGCGTTGCCGACCAGGATCAGCAGCTGCGGGATCGGTCCGAGCACGGAGTTGGCGGCGGTCAGCAGCCCGGCGGCGTACGGCGCGATCCGGTCGGCGTGCTGACGGCCCACCGTGCGGGGCGCGACACCGATCACCACGAACGAGACCACCAGCATCGCGCCGACGGCGGTCAGGATCGTCGGCCAGCGGGCGCCGCCGTACCACTGCCGGATCTCGAGGGTCACGATCACGACCGCGCTGGTCTCGCAGAGCAGGCGCAGCAGCAGCGCGGTGTTGAGGTAGCGCGCCCGGTCGTCGAGCAGGTGGGTCAGCCGGCGCGCGCCGGCCACGCCCTCACCGACCAGCTCCTCGGCACGAGCGCGGGAGTACGACGCCAGAGCGGCGTCGGCGGCCGAGAAGACCCCGGCGGCGACGATCAGGGCGGCTGCGGTCAGCAGCCCCGCTGGGCCCGCGATCGGGCCGCTCACCGATCGGCTCGCCAGGCGGCGAGCAGCTCGTCCTGCAGGCCGAACATCTCGGCGTGCTCCTCGGGCTCGGCGTGGTCGTAGCCGAGCAGGTGCAGGATGCCGTGCACGGTCAGCAGCTCGATCTCGGCCTCGGTGCCGTGCCCGGCCGCCTCACCCTGCCGCTCGGCGACCGACGGGCAGAGCACGAGGTCGCCCAGCACGCCCTCCTCGGGCTCGTCGTTGACCAGCCCCGGCCGCAGCTCGTCCATCGGGAAGGCGAGCACGTCGGTGGGGCCCTCCTTCTCCATCCACTGCTCGTTGAGCGAGGCGATGGTCTGCTCGTCGACGGCCTTGATGCACAGCTCGGCCAGCGGGTGCACCCGCATCCGGTCCATCACGAAGCGGCTCAGTGCGGCCAGCCGGTTGACGTCCAGGTCGTAACCGGACTCGTCGAGGACCTCGATGCTCATCGGGTTCGGGTCCGTCACCGGGCGTCGTCGCCGGTGGACCGTCCCGGGAGCGGCCCGTTGGCGTCGAACTCCTCGTAGGCCGCCACGATCTGGCCGACCAGCTTGTGGCGGACCACGTCGTGGGCGGTCAGGCGCTGGAACGACACGTCGTCGATCTCGCCGAGGATCCCCTCGACCACCCGCAGACCGGACTTCGTGCCGCCGGGTAGGTCGACCTGGGTGACATCGCCGGTGACCACGATCTTGGAGCCGAAGCCGAGCCGGGTCAGGAACATCTTCATCTGCTCCGGCGAGGTGTTCTGCGCCTCGTCGAGGATGATGAACGAGTCGTTGAGCGACCGGCCGCGCATGAACGCCAACGGCGCCACCTCGATGGTCCCGGCCGCGAGCAGCTTGGGGATCGAGTCGGGGTCCACCATGTCGTGCAGCGCGTCGTACAGCGGCCGCAGGTAGGGGTCGATCTTCTCGCTGAGGGTGCCCGGCAGGAAGCCGAGCCGCTCGCCGGCCTCGACGGCCGGACGGGTCAGGATGATCCGGTTGACCTGCTTGGCCTGGAGCGCCTGCACCGCCTTGGCCATGGCCAGGTAGGTCTTGCCGGTGCCGGCCGGGCCGATCCCGAAGGTGATCGTGTGCTTGTCGATGGAGTCGACGTAGCGCTTCTGGTTCAGCGTCTTGGGCCGGATCGACCGCCCGCGGTTGGACAGGATGTTCAGCGACAGGACCTCGGCAGGCCGCTCGCTGGTCTCGGTCCGGAGCATCGCGAGCACGCGTTCGACGGTCTCGGTGCTGATCCCCTGTCCGGTGCGGATCAGGGTCACCAGCTCGTCCAGCAGCCGCTCGGCCAGCGCGACCTCGCCGTGGTCGCCGGTGAGGGTGACCCGGTTGCCGCGCACGTGGACGGTCAGGTCGAAGGAGCGCTCGATCAGCGAGAGGTGGTCGTCGCCGGGCCCGAGGAGGCTGACCATGTCGATGCTGCCGGGCACGACGACGGTGTGCCGTGTGCCCTGTGCGGGTTGAGTCTCTGTCATCAGACGACCATGCTACGGGCGGGCGGGTACGACGTACCAACCGATTGACCAGCGGCCCACCCTCAGGGGTGCGTGACGATCAGGATCCCGAGGCACATCTCGTCCATGGTGCCCTCACCCCAGACCACGTAGCGGTCGGGCTGGCCGGCAAAGGCCGGCAGCTGGTCGCGCAGCCACTGGACGTGCCTGCAGGTGACCTTGACGGTGTCGCCGACGGCGAGGGGCACCGGCTTGATCGGCTTGGAGCCCTGGTTGTCGAAGTTCCAGACCGGGATGTCGAGCACGTCCTCGGCGCGCGGCGTGCCCGGGTTGACGGTCACCTTGATCGAGCGGCCGAGCAGGTGCATGTGCCCGGCCACGGCACGGATCGTCGTCGGCTGGGTGATCGTGCGGGTGCAGGAGGTGACCTGCGCGGGCTTCGGGGTGCCACCGCAGACCAGGTAGAGCAGGTTGTTGGTGTTGCCGACCGGCCCGAAGCGGTGGGTCACGTCGGCGATCGCCAGATCGCGGTTGCACAACGGGCTGTCGGAGTGGGCGGGCCGACAGGGGAGCTCGACCGGCGCCGGCAGCAGCATCGTCTCGAGGGGGGTCAGATGGGCGCCGGCAGGTGCCAGCCGCAGAAGGGTCGCGGACCGGTCGGGGCCGGGGCCGCCGAGCAGGTTGTAGTGGACCTGCATCACGATCTGGGTGCCCTTGGCGAGGGGTACGCCGTACCCCGGCGCGTCGACCGACTCCTTGGCGCCGGGAGCCCAGGCACCCAGCCACGGCGCGTTGTCGAGGATCGACCCCCCGGGCAGACCGCTGTCGCCGAAGCAGGTCCAGCCCTCGCCGGGGTCGGCGGCGTCGAGCCGGTGGGCGGCCGGCACCTGGGCCGGGTCGGCGCGGTAGAGGATCACGTGGTGCACGACGCTGCGGTTGTCGGGGCGCACGAAGGTGCCGGTCAGGTAGGTGTCGCGGGTCAGGTGCGGGTCGAGCAGGAAGCAGCGGTACTCGTCGGTGCCGCCACCGGGGGGTGCGTGCGGCGTGAACGCCTTCGGGATGTGCAGCGCCAGCCGGGTCTCCCCCGGGCGCAGGGGCTTCGGCTTGACCGCCGCCACCGGGTCGGCCAGGACCGGCTGGCTCGGGGCGGACGACGCCGGAGGGCTCGGGGACGGCGCGGGAGCCGCCGTCGGCGCCGTGCTGCCGCAGGAGGTCACCAGGAGCAGACAGGTGGCGCCGAGCGCGGCGCGCAGGCTCAGCCTGGTGGCCACGTCAGGACCCGTCCGGCGAGCACGTGCAGGTGGGTGTGGAACACGCTCTGCCCCGCCTCCGCGCCGGTGTTGAAGACGAGGCGGTAGCTCTCGTGCCCCGACTCGGCGGCCACGTCCCGCGCCACCTTGACCAGCTCGGCCAGCCGGTCGGGATGGTGGTCGGCCAGCTCGGCGGCGTCGACGGCGTGCTCACGGGGCACGACGAGCACGTGCAACGGCGCCTGCGGCGACAGGTCGCGGAACGCCACGACCGTGGCGGTCTCGTGCACCACGTCGGCGGGGATCCGGCCGGCGACGATCTCGCAGAACACGCAGTCGTCGGCCATACCGGCCATGCTGTCACGAAAAGTCGGGACCCACGCGGGTAAACCCCGGGGGTGGGCACCGCGTGCTACTAGCGTGATGGCACATGCGGAGGCCCGGCTGATGCCCCCGGCCCGGGTGGGTTGGAGCGCCGACGAGGCGCTGGAGCAGCTGTACGCCGCGCACTGGCGTCAGCTGGTGCGTCTCGCCGTCCTGCTGCTGCGCGACCAGGGAGCCGCCGAGGAGATCGTGCAGGACTCCTTCGTGGCCGTGCACGACCGCTGGGGTCGCCTGCGCGACCCCGACAAGGCGCTGGCCTACCTGCGGCAGAGCGTGGTCAACCGCTCGCGCTCGCACCTGCGGCATCTGTCCGTCGTACGCCGGCACGTGGAGCGCGAGGGCGCCCTGCCGGCCGCCTCCGGTGCCGACGAGCCGGCGTACGACGCGGCCCGGCGCGCGAGCGTCCTCGACGCGCTGCGCCGGCTGCCCACACGGCAGCGCGAGGTGCTGGCCCTGCGCTACTACCTGGACCTGTCCGAGACCGAGATCGCCGAGGCCCTCGGCATCAGCCGCGGCGCGGTCAAGAGCCACGCCTCCCGGGGCGCCGCCGCGCTCCGGACCGATCTCGGCACCACACTCGAGGAGAACCGATGACCGACGACGACCAGCTGCGGCATCTCCTCTCCGACGCCGTGTCCGACATCGAGCCCCAGGACCGGATCGCCCAGATCCGGGACTCCGTCCGCTCCGACCCGAAGGTGGTCCCCATGTCTCGTCCCCGCTCCTGGATCGCCGTTGCCGGAGTGGCCGCCGCGGTGGCCGTGATCGGCGGCGTCGCCTTCGCTGCCGGTGCCCTCTCGGGCAACAACGCCGACGACCCCGGGCTGGGCGGCCCCGGTCCGAACCACCACTCCAGTACGTCGGTGACTCCCCCGACCTCGTCGACGCCGTCCACGCCGACCACCTCGGGCTCCACACCGGCCGGGACCAAGGCGTACGCCGTCTACTACCTCGGGGACGACCCGACCGGCAAGCCGGTGCTGTTCCGCGAGTTCCACAGCGGGGCCATCGCCTCGAGTGATGCCGACCTCGCCGTCGCCGACCTCTCCGCGCTGCCGCTCGACCCCGACTACCGCACCCCCTGGCACGCCGGTGACCTCAGCAGCGCCACGGTGGGCTCCGGGGTGATCGACGTGGCCCTGGGCAGCGCCGCCGTCCACGACCGGCCGGCGGGGATGACCGCCGCCGACGCGAGGGCCGCGATCCAGCAGGTGATCTACACCGTGCAGGCGGCCTTCCAGAAGCGTCTTCCCGTGCAGTTCACCCTCGACGGCAACCCGATCGACCAGGTCCTGGGCGTGCCGACCGCCGAGCCGCTCAGCCAGGGCAACCCCGTGAAGGTGTGCTCGCTGGTCAACATCTCCTCCCCCAACGACGGCCTCCAGGTGTCGGGGCAGCTGACCGTGACCGGCGTGAACAACGCCTTCGAGGGCACGTCGGTCATCTACCTGGAGCGCAACGGAAAGAAGTACCTCACCACCCCGGTGATCGGCGGCTTCGGCCCGGACCAGCTCTACCCCTGGAAGACCACGCTCGACCTGACCAAGGTCACACCCGGCGAGTACACCCTCGTCGCCCAGAACGACGACCCGTCCGGACAGGGGAACCCCGCCCAGGACACCCGCACGCTCGAGGTCAAGTAGCCCGAGCGGTGACCCAGGACCGGTTTCGGGCCACCGAACCAGTCCTCACCCACCGCCGGGCGTGGGTCAGCCAGGGGCGGTGAGCCAGGACCGGTTTCGGACCACCGAACCAGTCCTCACCCACCGCCGGGCGCGGGTCAGGCCCAGCGGTCGGTCCGCGAGAGCAGCGCGGCGCAGGCTGCCACGCCGGCGGTGGAGGTGCGCAGCACCTCGGCACCGAGCCGCACCGAGAGCGCGCCGGCGGCGCTGAACGCCGCCACCTCCTCGTCGGTGAGCCCACCTTCGGGGCCGACCACCACGACGAGGGAGCCGGTCGTCGGCAGGTCGAGCGCGGGGAGCGAACCGGTCGCCTGCTCGTGGAGTACGACGGCCAGGTCGGCCGCCGCGAGGACGTCCAGCACCTCGGCGGTGCCGGCGAGGGAGCGCACCTCGGGGAACCACGCCCGCCGGGACTGCTTGGCGGCCTCGCGCGCGGTGCTCCGCCAGCGCGCCAGCGACTTCTCCGCCCGCTCCCCCTTCCAGACCGCCACGGAGCGGCTCGCCGCCCACGGCACGATCGTCGAGACCCCGACCTCGGTCAGCACCTCGACCGCGAGCTCGCCGCGGTCGCCCTTGGGCAAGCCCTGGACCACCGTCAGCGATGGCTCGGGTGCCCGGACGGCCGTCACGTCCGTCACCTCGACGATGAGCTCGCGCTTGCCGGTCGCGACCACGGTGCCGCTGACCAGGTGGCCCGCACCGTCGGTCAGGAGGACGCCCTCACCTGCCCGGAGCCGGCGTACGGCCACCGCGTGATGTGCCTCGTCGCCCTCGACCCGGACCGTGCCACCGGGCCGGACGCCGTCCAGCGACGCGACCCAGTGCACCGGTAAGGACATCGCGGTCAGTGTTCCTTGAAGGCGTCGCGGATCCGGCCGAAGACCGAAGGCCGACCGCCGGGCGAGAGGTTGCCGTCGGGCTTCTCCTCGCCGCGGATCGCGGCCAGCTCGCGGAGCAGCTCCTCCTGACGGCCGTCCAGCCGGGTCGGCGTGTCCACGACCACCGTGACCACGAGATCGCCCCGGCCGCCGCGCAGGCCCGGGACCCCGCGGCCGCGCAGCGTGTGCTCGCTGCCGGACTGGGTGCCGGCCCGGATCTCCAGCGGAAAGGTGGTCTCGACGCCCGAGCCGGCGCCGGACTCGGTGTCGGCCTCGAGCGTCGGCAGGGTCAGCGTGGTGCCGAGCGCCGCGGCGGTCATCGGGACGCTCACCTCGCAGCGCAGGGTGGTGCCCTCGCGGGTGAACACCGGGTGCTGCGCGACGACCACCTCGACGTAGAGGTCGCCGGGAGGGCCACCGCCGGCACCGACCTCGCCCTGCCCGGCGAGCTGCACGCGGGTGCCGTTGTCGACACCCGCCGGGATCTTCACGGTCAGCGAACGGCGGGCCCGGACCCGGCCCTCGCCGGAGCACTCCCGGCAGGGGTCGGGGATCAGCGTGCCGAAGCCGCGGCAGGCCGAGCACGGTCGTAACGTGCGGATCTCGCCCAGGAACGACCGCTGGACGTGGGCCACCTCGCCGGAGCCACGGCAGGTCTCGCAGGGGATCGGGTGGGTGCCCGGCGCCGTGCCCTCGCCCTGGCACGTCGTACAGACCACCGCGGTGTCCACCTTGAGCTCACGCGACACCCCGAACGCGGCCTCGGCCAGCGTGACCTCCATCCGGATCAGCGCGTCCTGGCCGCGGTGGACCCGCGGGCGCGGGCCGCGGCCCTGACCGCCGACCCCGCCCTGGCCGCCGAAGAAGGCGTCCATGATGTCGGTGAAGGAGAAGCCTGCGCCGAAGCCGCCGGCCCCGGCGAAGGCGTCGCCGCCCCGGTCGTAGACGGCCCGCTTCTGCGGGTCGCTGAGGATCTCGTAGGCGCGCGAGATCTCCTTGAACTTCTCCTGCGTCGCCGGGTCGGGGTTGACGTCGGGATGCAGCTGCCGGGCCAGCCGGCGGTAGGCCTTCTTGATGGTGTCCGGGTCGGCGTCGCGGGCGACGTCGAGCAGGGCGTACAGGTCTGGATCGGGAGTCATGTTCTCAGGCTTCGTCGAGGATGCGGGAGACGTAACGGGCGACCGCCCGGACCGACGCCATCGTTCCGGGGTAGTCCATGCGGGTGGGGCCGACCACGCCGAGGTTGCCCACGGCCTCCTCGCCCGGCCCGTAGCCGGTGGCGACGACGCTCGTGGTCGCGAACTCCTGGTAAGGACCCTCGTGGCCGATCCGCACGGTCACCGCGCCACCGGTCCGGGCCTCGCCCAGGAGCTTGAGCAGGACGACGTGCTCCTCGAGGGCCTCGAGGAGCGGGCGGACGGAGACCTCGAAGCTGTCGCCGAAGCGGGCCAGGTTGGCGGTGCCACCGACGGCGACCCGTTCCGAGGAGCGGTGGTCCGACATGGCGTCGAGCAGCGCGTCGACGACCAGGCCCTGCGCCACCGCTTCGTCACCGGGCGGGGGGACCAGGTCCCCCAGAGCCGTGGTGGCGTCGGCGATGATCCGGCCGGTGACCACGGCGGCGACCCGGCCGCGGATGTCGGCGACCGTGTCGTCGTCCAGCGGCCGGTCGAGCTCCACGAGGCGCTGCTCCACGCGCCCGCTGCTCAGGATCGCCACCACCAGCACCCGGGTCTGGCTCAGCGAGACCAGGTCGATGTGGCGCACCGTCGAGCGGGAGAGCGTGGGGTACTGCACGAGCGCGACCTGATGGGTGAGCTGGGCGAGGAGCCGCACCGAACGGCGTACGACGTCGTCCACGTCGACCGCACCGTCCAGGATCGTGGCGATCGCACGCTTCTCGGCCGCACTCATCGGCTTGATCGTGGTCAGGCGGTCGACGAAGAGGCGGTACCCCTTGTCGGTGGGCACCCGGCCGGCGCTCGTGTGGGGCTGGGTGATCAGCCCCTCCTCCTCGAGCGCGGCCATGTCGTTGCGGACCGTCGCCGGGGAGACGCCGAGCCCGTGCCGCTCCACGAGTGCCTTGGAGCCGACGGGCTCCTGGGTGGCGACGTAGTCCTCGACGATCGCGCGGAGCACCGCCAGCCGTCGTTCGTCCTGCATCGTCACCTCCGCGGCCATCAGACCCGGGCTGGCACTCACCACCCGGGAGTGCCAAGACTACTAGGATCGCGGTCGTGCCGGACTTCCAGGAGGTCGCCCATCGGGTCTGGGTGGCGCGCTACGAGTGGGCGGACGCCAACGTCACCGCGATCGGCAGCGACCGCGGCCTCGTCGTCGTCGACACCCACGGGTCGACCGCAGCGGGTCGGGCCGTGCTCCACGACCTACGCAGGCTGGGGGCCGGACCCGTGACGGCCGTCGTGAACACCCACTGGCACTGGGACCACAGCTTCGGGAACGCGGCCTTCCGCGAGGAGACGCCCGACGTGCCGATCCACGCCCACGAGGACGCCGCCGCGTTGCTCGCCGACAAGGGCGCCTCCATGCAGTCGCGCTTCGCCGAGTCCGACGACCCGCATCGCGACGACGTGGTCGCCACCGAGCTGGTGATCCCCGACCACACGTTCTCCTCGACCCGGGTGCTCGACCTGGGCGACCGGAGCGTCGAGCTGGTGTTCCCCGGACGAGGCCACACCTCGGGCGACCTCGTGGTCCGGGTCCCCGACGTCGACGTGATGCTGGCCGGCGACCTGGTCGAGGAGTCGGCCAAACCCTGGATCGGCCTGGACTCCTACGTCTTCGACTGGCCCGGCTCGCTCGACCTGGTGGTGGCGATGACCACGGCGACCACCGTGGTCGTGCCCGGGCACGGCGTACCCGTCGACCGCGAGTTCGTCGACACCCAGCGCGACGAGCTCGTCGCCATCGCCGAGACGGTGCGGATGCTGGCCGGCAGCGGCGTCCCCGCGGACCGGGCGGTGGCGGAGGGCGAGTGGCCCTGGGAGCGCGACGAGCGGATCGCCAACGCGGTGACCCGTGGCTACGCGGAGCTGCCGCCCAGCGGCCGCTCCCTGCCCCTGGCCTGACCCGCCATCACACCCATGGGGGTGGTGACAGCCCCCTCACTGCCCGTTAGAAACGATCGGGTGAGCCAAGGTTCGTCCGACCAGCCGACGTCGTCATCCGCGGAGGGTGACGTCGTCAGCATCCCGGACGAGCAGCTTCCCGAGGACCTACAGCCGACGGAAGACAACCCTTTGGCCCAGCCGGCTGACGAGGACGTCCCTGACGATCTCGTCACGCAGGGCTTCGGGCCCGCGGGTTCGGGGGGCACCTCGGGGGACGCCTCGGAATCGGGGAACGGCGACGTCTCGGACACGTCGTCGTCGGAGGCGTCCTCCGAGCGGTCCGACTGACCCGGCGCGTCCGGATCTGCTCGGGCCGACCGGCCGCCTACCGTGGCGCGGTGAGCAACGACCGCTACGGGAACGACGTCCTCGGCACCGACTGGCGCGCCCCCGCTCGCGGTCGCGCGGTGCCGGCGGAGGCCACGGTGGGACTCGTGGTCGAGGAGGTCATCACCGGCTGGTGCGGCGAGATCGTGTCGGTCGACCGCGACCTCGGCGTGCTCACGCTGGCCGACCGCCGCGAACGCCGCAAGACCTTCCCGCTCGGCCCCGGCTTCCTCCTGGAGGGCCGCCCCGTCGTCCTGACCGCGCCGGTGACCCTACCTGCCCCCGTCGGACAGTCGCCCGGGCCGCGTCGGACCGCTTCGGGATCGGTCGCGGTGACCGGGCAGCGGGCCCGGGTGGCACGCGAGAGCCGGATCTTCGTCGAGGGCCGGCACGACGCCGAGCTGGTCGAGAAGGTGTGGGGCGACGACCTGCGGGTCGAGGGCGTCGTCGTGGAGTTCCTCGGGGGTGTCGACGACCTCGCCGACCACCTGCGGGAGTTCCGCCCCGGACCCGGGCGCCGGATCGGGGTGCTGGTCGACCATCTCGTCCGCGGCTCGAAGGAGAGCCGGATCGCCGACTCGATCCGCCGCTCGCCGGCCGGCCGCGACGTGCTCATCGTGGGGCACCCCTTCGTCGACGTCTGGGCCGCGGTCAAGCCGGCCCGGCTCGGTCTCGAGGCCTGGCCGCAGGTGCCGCGCTCCGAGGAGTGGAAGAAGGGCGTCTGCCAGCGCCTTGGCTGGCCGCACCGCGACCAGGCGGACATCGCCCGGGCCTGGCAGCACATCCTGTCGCGGGTGACGTCGTACGCCGACTGCGAGCCGGCCCTGCTCGGGCGGGTCGAGGAGCTGATCGACTTCGTCACGGAGCCGTGACCGGCTGCACCTAGGCTCCACTCATGCCAGCCCTGCCCGCGACGAGCCCTGGCCTGCGCGGCCGGGCCCGGGCGGCCGCGCCGACGGTCGGCTCCGTGCTGGTCCTCCTCATCGTGCTGGTCTCACTGGTGGTCAACTGCGCACAGCCGCTGACCAACACCGACACCTACTTCCACCTCCGCTTCGGCCAGGAGTTCCTCGACGGCTGGTCGCTGCGCCATCCGGGCAGCGTGAGCACCTTCGCCACCCGCCCGTGGGTGCCCACGCAGTGGCTGCCCGAGATCGTGATGGCACGCACCGAGCAGTGGTTCGGCCTGCCCGGGCTGGCGTGGCTGTCCGGGTTGATGGAGATCGCCCTCTTCGTGACCCTGTACGTCGCCGCACGTCGCCGGGCGAACCCGTTCGTCGCCGTCTCCCTGACCGGGCTGGCGCTCTTCGGCATGCAGACCGGCCTGTCGATGCGGCCGCAGGTGCTCAGCTACCTGCTGGTCGTCGTGGTCACCGCGGCCTGGCTCCGGACCTGTCACGACGGGCGCCCGCGGTGGTGGCTGGTGGCGGTCACCTGGCTCTGGGGGATGCTGCACGGGATGTGGCCGGTCGCCCTGGTGATCGGCGTCGTCGCCGTCGCCGGCCTGGCCCTCGACCGCGCGCCGCGACCTCTGGTGCTCAAGGCGCTGGCGGTCCCGCTCGCCTCGGCGGTCGCCGCCGCCCTGACCCCGGTCGGCCCGGCGCTCTACACCGCTGTGCTCGCGGTCGGCTCACGATCCTCGTTCTTCGAGGAGTGGGACCCGCCCGACTTCACGACCAGCTCCACGCTGACCGTCGGGCTGCTCCTGGCATCGACCGCGGCCGCGATGTGGAAGCGGTCGCACAACTCCTGGACCGAGATCCTCCTCGTCGTGCTGGCGGGCGGCTTCGCGGTCTACTCGCTGCGGACCGTCCCGGTCGCGGCCGCGATGGTCGTGCCCCTCGCAGCCGGGCCGGTGCAGGACCTGCTGGCACGTCGTACGCCGGCCGGGAGGGGTGAGCGGCTCACGGTGGCCGCAGCCTCGCTGCTCGCCCTGGCCGTGCTGGCGGTCGTCGTCCCCCACACCGCCGACGACCTGCCCGCCGAGCCACGCTGGCTCGACCCGGCGCTGAGCGGGCTGCCCGCGGGCACCAAGGTGCTCGACGACTGGAGCTGGGGTGGCTACTACATGTGGCGATACCCGCAGCTCGACCTGCTGATGCACGGGTACGGCGACACGTTCACCACCGCCGAGCTCACCCGCAACAACGGCCTGCTCGTCCTCGACCCCGGCTGGGACCAGTCCCTGCGCGGGACCGGCGCCCGGGTCGCGGTGATCCGCACCTACTCGCGGCTGGCCTATGCCCTCACCGACCAGGAGCACTGGCGGGTGGTGCACAGCTCGCCCACCGTGGTGATGCTGCGCGCGCCGCGCACGTGGGTGACCACGGAGAGCCCGGTGGCGCCGGGCTTCTCCTCAGCCGGCTGAGGCGGCGACCCAGCGGTCGAGCAGCGCCGCCGCGGCGCCGGAGTCGACCGCAGCCGTGGCCCGCTGGAAGGCCTCGGGCAGGGCCTCCTCCACCGACAGCGCCGGGTGGTCGTAGACGGCCAGCGCGGCCGCGGCGTTGAGCAGGACGGCGTCGCGGACCGGCCCCGACTCCCCGGCCATGGTGCGTCGTACGACGTCGGCGTTGTGGTGGACGTCGCCACCGCGCAGGTCCTCCGGACGGGCCGGCGCGATGCCGAGCGCCGCCGGGTCGACCACCGACGGCGTCACGATGCCGTCGTGCACGAGCCAGGCCCGGGACGTGGTGGTCGTGGTCAGCTCGTCGAGGCCGTCGTCCCCACGGAACACCCAGGCGTCGACGCCCCGGCGCGCCAGCACACCGGCCATCACCGGCGCCATCCGCGCGTCGGCGCAGCCGATGGCCTGCGCGGCCGGCTTCACCGGGTTGGCCAGCGGCCCGAGGATGTTGAACGTCGTGGCGATGCCCAGCTCGCGCCGGGGTACGGCGGCGTGGCGCAGGGCCGGGTGGAACGCCGCCGCGAAGCAGAACGTGATGCCGACCTCCTCTGCCATCCGGGCGACGCGGTCGGGAGGCAGGTCGAGCCGGATGCCGAGGGCCTCGAGCACGTCGGCCGAGCCGGCCTGGCTGGAGGCCGACCGGTTGCCGTGCTTGACCACGCGGGCCCCCGCACCCGCGGCCACGATCGCGGCCATCGTGGAGATGTTCACGCTCATCGAGCGGTCGCCACCGGAGCCCACGACGTCCAGTGCCCGGCCGGGGATCGCGATAGGCGTCGCCACGTCGTACATCGCGTCGAGGAAGCCGGTGACCTCGTCGATGGTCTCGCCCTTGGCGCGCAGGGAGACCGCCAGCCCGGCGATCTGGGCCGGCGTCGCGGCGCCGGCGAGGACCTCCCCCATCGCCCAAGCGGTCTGGTCGGTGGAGAGGTCACGACCCTGCACGAGTGCGCCGAGGACCTCCGGCCAGGTGGGGCTCATCGTGGTCAGGAGGTGGCGGGCACGCGCGAGCGCAGCAGGCCGATCACGGCCTCGGCCAGCTGGACCGGGTCGATCGGGTGCGGCACGGCCGCCTCGGCCCGTGACCACGTCGCCAGCCAGGCGTCCTGGGGGCGACCGGTGAGCACGAGGACCGGAGGGCAGCGGTAGATCTCGTCCTTGAGCTGCTTGGCGATTCCCATGCCGCCGGCGGGCACGGCCTCGCCGTCGAGGATCGCCAGGTCGATGCCGCCGGCGTCCATGTTCGCGATCACGACGGGCTCGGTCGCGACCTCGACGTAGGTCAGCTCGGGCAGGTCGGGATGCGGCCGGCGACCCAGGGCGAGGATGACCTGCTGGCGGACGTCCATGTCGTCGCTGTAGACGAGGACCCGCAACGTGCGGGGCCCGGCCGCGTGGGAGTCGTTCACGAGCAGCAGGCTACCGGTCGGGATCGCCGGCGACCGGACGGCCCACGCCCGCTGCGGCAGCGCGCTCCTGCACCTGCTTCGCCTCCCGCGCCTCGAGCAGGTCGAGGCGGCGGTCCTCACGGACCGCCTCGCGCATGGAGGACCGCACCCACTGCACGAAGAGCACTCCGAAGAAGACCAGCCCGATCGCGTCGCCCGAGCTCCACAGGATGCCGCCGGCCAGCTGCTGGTCGGTGTGCGGGTCGGGCAGCCAGGCGGCCATCGGACCGTGGTGCAGGGCCGGGTACCACGAGCCCCCGAGCAGTCGCTCCTGGGTCATGATCGTGATGCCGAGGAAGGCATGGAACGGCAGGGTGAGAACGACCAGCATCATCCGGGCGGGGTAGGTGATCCGGCCCGGCAGCGGGTCGATACCCATCAGCGGCCAGAAGAACAGGGAGCCGACGAGCACCAGGTGCAGGTGGCTCATCTCGTGCAGGTAGTCGTTGTGCAGGGTGGCGGCGTACCAGCCGCTGAAGTAGAGCGCCCACGGCGTGATCACGTAGAGGGTGAAGGTCAGCGGCGGGAAGGACAGCACCCGGGCCACCCGTGAGTGCAGGACGGCGAGCAGCCAGCGGCGCGGCCGCTTCGGCAGGGTGCGCAGCGCGAGCGTGACCGGGGCTCCCAGCGCCATCGCCAGCGGCACCAGCATGGTCAGGATCATGTGCTGGACCATGTGCACGCTGAGCAGGGTGTCGTCGTACGCCGCCAGGCCGGACACCGTGGCCACCGCGGCGCTGCCCATGCCGACGACCACGAACGAGATGGTCCGGCCCAGGGGCCAGGAGTCGCCACGTCGTCGCAGCACGACGACGCCCCAGAGGTAGAGCGCGGCCGTCAGCACGACCAGCAGCGCGGCCGGTGACAGCGGATCCCACGTCGTGAAGACTCGGCTCGGGGTGAAGCGCGCGAGCGCGTCCTGGCCCTCCGAGACGTGCAGCAGAACGGCGGGGATCACGACGTCGAGAATATGTCGTCCACCCCGAGGGGGTCGGGGTGCCCACCCGAGGAGGCTCGGGACATAATGGCGACCGTGGCGACAGCTTCGACGACGATCCCGGCCTCACGGCTCCACGGACACCACGACCGCCCGAGCATGGTCAGCGTCGGGACGATCATCTGGCTCTCCAGTGAGCTGATGTTCTTTGCTGCCCTCTTCGCGTCGTACTTCACCATCCGCTCGGTGAGCCCCGACCTGTGGGCGCAGAGCACCTCGCACCTGAACGTGCCGTTCGCCTCGGTCAACACCACGATCCTGGTGCTGTCCTCGGCGACCTGCCAGCTCGGTGTCTTCGCGGCCGAGCGCGGCCAGGTCGGCCGCACCGGATCGGTCTTCCAGGTCAAAGGCTGGGGCCTGCGCGAGTGGTTCGTGCTGACCTACATCATGGGCGCGGTGTTCATCGGTGGCCAGGCCACCGAGTACGCCTCGCTGGTCAAGGAGGGCATCACGATCCCGAGCTCCGGCTACGGGTCGATGTTCTACCTCACCACCGGCTTCCACGGCCTCCACGTCACCGGCGGCCTGATCGCGTTCCTCTTCGTGCTCGGGCGCACCTTCCTGGCCAAGCGGTTCACCCACGAGCAGGCGGTCACCGCCATCGTCGTGTCGTACTACTGGCACTTCGTCGACGTGGTGTGGATCGGACTGTTCGCGACCATCTACCTCATCAAGTGACCCCTCAAGGACAGACTGTGCGCCTCCTGGATCGCTCCCTCGGACGACTCTCCCGGCACCGTCGCGGCCCCGTCGCGGGTCTGCTCGTCCTGCTGCTGGGGCTCCTGCTGACCGGCGGCCTCTACTCCGCCTTCTCCCCCGCCTCGGCGCAGACCGACAACAGCGCGGCGCAGATCGCCTCGGGCCGCAAGCTCTTCCTGGTCGGCTGCTCCTTCTGCCACGGCCAGAGCGGCCAGGGCGTGAAGACCCTCGACGGCAACCAGCTCGGCCCCTCGCTGGTCGGGGTCGGCGCCGCCGCGGTCGACTTCCAGGTCGGCACCGGCCGGATGCCGGTCGCGCAGCCCGGCGCCCAGATCCCGCAGAAGGAAGTCGCCTACACGCCGCAGGAGATCGCGGACATGGCGGCGTACGTCGCCTCCCTCGGCCCCGGCCCGGAGATCCCCACCACCCAGGACTACAGCCTCGACGGGCTGTCGCCCGCCGCGCGCCAGGAGATGATCGTCCAGGGCGGGCTAATCTTCCGGACCAACTGCACGGCCTGTCACAACTTCGAGGGCGCAGGCGGTGCGATGCCGCAGGGCGGCTACGCCCCCAAGATCCTCGGCGTCGAGCCCAAGTACATCTACGAGGCGATGCTGACCGGTCCCCAGGCGATGGACAACTTCTCCAACGGCAACCTCTCGCCGGCCGAGAAGCGCGACATCATCGCCTACCTCCAGTCCCTCAAGGACAGCCCCGACTACGGAGGATTCGGCCTCGGTGGCATCGGGCCGGTCAGTGAGGGCCTGGCCGCGTGGCTGGTGGGCATCGGCGGTCTCGTCGGCGTCGCCACCTGGATCGCGGCCCACACCGCCCGCACGTCGAGGACGAAGGCGAAGGTCCAGGCATGAGCGACACGCTTCCTGACGTCACCCACCACGGCGACGCGACGGCCGACGAGGGACACACCCCCGCCCGGGTCGAGGAGCCGCTGCCCAACCCCGGTCTGGCTCCGCACCAGTGGCGGCCGACCGACGTCGACCCCAAGGCCGAGCGGCGCGCGGAGCGTCAGGTCGCGGGGCTCTTCCTGCTCGCGATCCTCGGCGTCGTCCTCTTCATCGCCTCGTACGTCGTCTTCCAGGTGGGCGACAACCCCGACACCATCGGCCACTTCGGCGCCTCCAACCTCGCTCTCGGCCTGTGCCTGTCGCTGACCCTGCTCGCCATGGGCGCGGGCATCATCCAGTGGGCCCGCAAGCTGATGGCCGACCACGAGATCGTGGAGATGCGCCACCCGGCCGCCTCCCCGCAGGAGGACCGCGAGGCCACCGTCGGCATCCTCCAGACCGGTCTCGAGGAGTCCGGACTGGGTCGTCGTCCCCTGATCCGCAACACCCTGTTGGCCGCCGGCGGCGTGCTCGGCCTGGTCCCGGTGATCATGCTGCGCGACCTCGGCCCGCTCCCCGGTGACAAGCTCGACCACACCATCTGGGACCTCGACACCTGGACGCCTGCCGAGCAGGCGTGGTGGAAGACCCAGGGTCGGACCCTCCAGCGCGTCGTACGCGACGTGATCGGCACTCCGATCAAGCTCACCGACCTCGAGGTCGGCGACCTGGTCAACGCCGAGCCGGAGATCCTCTTCGCCGTCGACGACAACCAGCAGCCGATCGTGGACGGCACCGAGCGCATCGCCGCCACCGCCAAGGCCGCGGTGATCCTGCACCGGATGAACCCGCAGGAGATCGTGTCGGCGCAGACCAGGAACTGGTCGGTCGACGGCATCGTCTGCTACTCCAAGATCTGCACCCACGTCGGCTGCCCCATCTCGCTGAACGAGCGCACCACCCACCACCTGCTCTGCCCGTGCCATCAGTCGACCTTCGACCTGGCCGACAGCGGCCGGGTGCTGTTCGGGCCGGCTGCCCGGGCGCTGCCCCAGCTCGAGCTCACGGTGGACGAACAGGGGTACCTCGCCGCACGGCGCGACTTCACCCAACCGGTCGGACCTAGCTTCTGGGAGCGTGGTTGAGATGTCACTGGACACCAGCAAGATCGCCTCGACCAACCGCGACAAGCCGGCCACCGCCCAGAAGTCGAGCAAGGCGGGTGCCGCGGCCACCTGGGCCGACGACCGGCTCGGCCTGGCGACGCTGGCCAAGAAGAACCTGCGCAAGGTCTTCCCCGACCACTGGTCCTTCATGCTCGGCGAGATCGCCCTGTGGAGCTTCGTCGTCCTCCTGCTGACCGGTGTGTTCCTGACCCTGTGGTTCACGCCCAGCATGGGCGAGACGACGTACCAGGGCTCGTACGCCGCGCTCCGGGGCGTCCCCATGTCCGAGGCCTTCGCCTCGACGCTGCACCTCTCGTTCGACGTGCGCGGCGGTCTGCTGATGCGGCAGATGCACCACTGGGCGGCCATGCTCTTCGTCGGCTCGATGATGATCCACCTGCTGCGGGTCTACTTCACCGGCGCGTTCCGCAAGCCTCGCGAGCTGAACTGGGTGATCGGCTGCATCCTGCTGCTCCTCGGCACCCTCGAGGGCTTCACGGGCTACTCCCTGCCGGACGACCTGCTCTCCGGCACCGGGATCCGCGCCGCCGACGGCTTCATCAAGGCGACGCCGGTGGTCGGCACCTACATGGACTTCTTCCTGTTCGGCGGCGAGTTCCCGGGTGAGTCGATCATCCCGCGCCTCTACACCGTCCACGTGCTGCTGATCCCGGGTCTGCTGCTGGCCCTGATCGGCGCGCACATGCTGCTGCTGGTCTTCCACAAGCACACCCAGTGGCCCGGCCCCGGTCGCACCGAGGAGAACGTCGTCGGCTACCCGATGCTGCCGGTCTACATGGCCAAGGCCGGCGGGTTCTTCTTCATGGTCTTCGGGGTCACCGCGCTGATGGGTGCGCTGCTCTCGATCAACCCGGTCTGGAAGTTCGGGCCCTACGACCCGACCAAGGTGACCGCGGGATCCCAGCCCGACTGGTACATGGGCTGGCCCGACGGCGCCCTGCGGATCATGCCCAACTGGGAGACCCACATCTGGGGCCACACCATCTCCTGGAACGTGCTGCTGCCGATCCAGGTGCTGCCCGGGGTGATGTTCACGGTGCTGCTGATGCTGCCCTTCATCGAGTCGTGGATCACCGGTGACAAGCGCAACCACCACCTGCTCCAGCGGCCGCGCAACGCCCCGACCCGCACCGCCACCATGGTGGCGCTGATGACGCTCTACGGGCTCTTCTGGGCCGCGGGCGGCAACGACATCATCGCGATCACGTTCCACTCGTCGATCAACCACATCACCTACTTCATGCGGGCCGCGATCTTCATCGTGCCGCCGATCGCGTTCTTCATCACCCGGCGCTGGTGCATCGGGCTGCAGCGCGCCGACAACGACCGCCTGCTACACGGCTACGAGAGCGGCATCATCATGCGCTCGGCCGAGGGCGGGTACACCGAGCGCCACCTACCGATCAGCGAGGCCAGCGCCTACACGCTCACCGCCCGGCAGCGCGACGAGGTGTACGTCCCCGAGGCCGACACCGACGAGAACGGCGTGGTCGCCCCCGGCACCCGCGCCGGCCGGGTGCGGGCGCGTCTCTCGCGGGCGATGTACGCCGACAACGTGCAGAAGCCGACCGCCGAGGAGCTCGAGGAGGCCCGGCATCACGCCGAGCACGCCCGCGAGCTCGAGGCCGGCCTCGACCACCCGGCGTCGGGTCACGAGTTCGACGACCACGCCCTGCGCGACACCCCGGACGTCCCCCTCCGCTCCCACTGAGTCGGCGCAAAGAGACACGCGCAGGCCGCCGAGTCGGCGCAAAGAGACACGCGCAGGCGGCCGAGTCGGCACAAAGAGACACGCGCAGGCGGCCGAGTCGGCACAAAGAGACACGCGGAGGCAGCCGAGTCGGCGCAGAGAGGCGCGCGGCCGATCCCTCACCTGATGACGCGGCGACGACTTCGAAGCGTACGGCGCGCCTCGGCGATGTCGCGGGTCAGGCGGTCGGAGGCGACGTGGCCCGTCCCGCGGACATCTGCGGCCACGAAGATGCCGAACATCCAGCCATCGGTCTCCTCCAGCCACGCGCGTCGCGAGGAGTCCGCCTCGGCACGGTCCTGGCCGTGGTACTCCTCCCCGTCGTACTCCGCGGCGTACCTCAGCTCCGGAACGGCGAAGTCCAGGTAGAACGAGCCACGCGGCCCGGCCACCTGGAACTGCGGTTCGAAGGGCGGCAGGCCGGGAGTGTCGTGCCAGATCAGGGCCAGGTTGCACTCACCGGGTGAGGCAAGCCGCGGATCGCACAGGGGCGTCAGGTCACGCAGCTGGCACACCCAGCGGTGACCCTTGAACCGACCATCAGCCTGGAGCCTGATGTCGTCCAGGGTGAAGTCAGCAACCTTCAGCATCGAGCACATGGCGGCGAACGCTTGGCGGCGAGGCAGGTGCATCCCGAGGTCGCACATCGTGCGCCGCCGTGTGGTGACCCGGAGGCCGCCGATCTCCTCGATCTCCGATGCCAGGAGCTGGCGTTGACCGCTGCGGACGAGTCCGCGTCGGATCCGCCCACCGGGAGGCAGGTACAGGTCCAGCGGCGGTAGCTGGAGATGCGCGTTGGGCTCGAGGACCATCGGTGCGCCATGGAGCCAGGCAGCGGTCCGGTCGGTCACGACGGCCTTCGCGGGAACGACGAGTCGCAGACACTCCAGACGGAGGTCCAGGGAGTCCTCGAGCTGGGCGGCGTACAAGACGCCGTGCACGGGCGCCACGAGGAGGCCGTCGCGCACCCACGCGCGGAGCCGCCGAGGATCCACACCCTGCTTCCGCGCCCACCGTGTGGTGAACGGACGGTCGACGGGCACGCGCGCCGCGGTGGTCAGGTAGGCGGAGGGCCAGGAGTACATGCAGCTGGGATGCCCGGGCCGGCAGTGCACCAACCGACTCGGCTCGCGCCCTGTGGACGACGCCTCGAGATCGCTGCCCCTGGGTGCCGACTCGACGTGTTCTGGCTGCCTGTTTGTGCCGACTCGGCGTGTTCTGGCTGCCTGTTTGTGCCGAGTCAGTGGAGGGCGGAGCCCTGGGCGTAGGTCTTGAAGGACTCGTTCCAGTCGCCGTAGCCGTTGGTGAGCGTCATCGGGCGGTCGGTGCCCGTGGTCTCGACCACGTCGCCGACCCGGCTCAGGTGGTAGAGCCAGCCGGCGTTGGAGGTGCTCATGCCGGTGCAGCCGTGCGAGACGTTCGAGTGACCCTGGTAGGCCACCGACCACGGCGCAGCGTGCAGGAACTCCCCGGAGAACGTCATCCGCATCGCGAACTCGACGTTGTTCAGGTCGTAGCCGTTCGGGCTGTTGGGGTCGATGCCGATCGTCTCGGAGTTCATCCGGGTGCGCCGGTCCTTCTCCACGATCACCTTGACCCCGGACCGGGTGGTGAAGCCGGGCATGCCGGTGGTCACCGGGATCGTGCGCAGCAGCTGGCCGTTGCTGAAGACCCGCAGCTGGTCGGTCTTCGCGTTCACCTTGTAGATGTGCGCGTCGCCGACCGTGAAGTGGATCTGCCGGTCGAGCTGGCCGAAGATCCCGTTGCCCGCAGGCACGCTGTTGATGTCGGTGTTCACCGTGACCTGGGTGCCGGCCTTCCAGTACGTCGCCGGACGCCAGTGCACCTCGGTGTCGCTGATCCAGTGCCAGCTACCCCTCTGGGCGGGCGCGGAGACGACCTGCAGGTGCTTCTCGATCGAGGCGTGGTCGGTGACCGGCACGTCGAAGTGCACGATCACCGGCATCCCCACCCCGACGGTCTGGCCGTCCAGGGGCGTGATCGACGGGAAGGTCTGCTGGTCCAGGGTCAGCGCGGCCGTCCGGAAGTGGCTGATCCGGTTGAGCGCGTCACCGGCGTCGGTCGTGGCCGCCGCCCGCACGGTGTACGACGTACCGGGCTCGAGCAGGGCGCCGGCTGTCCACGACGTCTGGTCGGCCGAGAGCTTGCCCGGCACCGAGCCGGCCTTGGAGGTCACCGTGACCGAGTCGAGCGTCGCGTGGTCGGCTTTCACCTTGACCACTCGGTCGACGGGCACACCGGTCGCCCCGCGCGCGATGTTGCTGGCCACCGCACCGACCACCGGAGCCTGGCTGCTGGGCGTCGTGTGGACTCCCTTGGTGGGTCCACCGGCACTCTGTGGCGACGAGCCACTGCCCGTGCCACAGCCGGCCAGGACCACCCCGGCACACCCCAGCGCCACCGCAAGGGCGCGCACACGCAAGAACGACATCGAACTCCCCGAAGGTAAAGACGGACACCTCAGACTAACCCGGCACCCCACGGGGGACGGGAATCGCCGAGCGGTCGGAGACCACCCACCACTAGGACGTGCCGGACCCCGGAACGGTTGTGAAGAGCCCCGGACAGGGCCTCAGTGGGCGTGCTCGCCGCGGTAGTACTCGAACACGAAGCCGGACAGCGCCAGCGCGCCCAGCCCGAAGCCGATGATCACCAGCCACCACGCGGCCATCGCCACGGCGTACACGATCACCGCGAGGGCGCCGGCGCACCACAACGGCCACCAGGAGTACGGCGGGAAGAACCCGAGCTCGCCGGCGCCGTCGGCGATCTCGGCGTCCTTGCGGTCCTCCGGTCGCGGCTCCATCTTGGCGGCGTGGAAACCGAGGTAGAGGGTCACCATCGCGGCCAGCAGGGTGGTCATCACCAGTGCCGACGTGCCGGTCCAGTCACCGGCGATCAGCCAGTACGCCGGGCTGACCACGACGAAGAACGCCGTGGTGATGCCGAAGATCCAGGCCTCGACCTTCACTGCTCGTCGCCCCCGTCCATCTGCTCGCGCAGGTGCTCCTCACGGCCGTCCACGCTGGGCGCGTCGACCACGTTGGTCTCGCCGAGGGCGTCGTTCTGCTCCATCTCCATGGCTGCGATCTCCGGGTGGTGCAGGTCGAAGGCCGGCGACTCCGAGCGGATCCGCGGGATCGACTCGAAGTTGTGGCGCGGTGGTGGGCAGCTGGTGGCCCACTCCAGGGACCGTCCCCAGCCCCAGGGGTCGTCGACCTCGACGAGCGGTGCGTTGCGGGAGATCCAGACGTTGTAGAGGAACGGGAACGTCGACGCCGCCAGCAGGAACGCGCCCGCGGTGGAGATCTGGTTGAGCGTCGTGAAGCCGTCCTGCGGGAGGTAGTCGGCGTACCGCCGTGGCATGCCCTCCACCCCCAGCCAGTGCTGCACCAGGAAGGTGGTGTGGAACCCGATGAACAGCATCCAGAAGTGGACCTTGCCCAACCGCTCGTCCAGCATCCGCCCGGTCATCTTCGGCCACCAGAAGTAGAAGCCCGCGAACATCGCGAACACCACCGTCCCGAAGACCACGTAGTGGAAGTGCGCGACCACGAAGTAGGAGTCGGAGACGTGGAAGTCCAGCGGCGGGCTGGCCAGGATCACGCCGGTCAGGCCACCGAACAGGAACGTCGTGAGGAACCCGAGCGTCCAGAGCATCGGGGTGTCGAACGATATGGAACCGCCCCACATCGTGCCGATCCAGTTGAAGAACTTGACCCCCGTCGGAACCGCGATCAGGAAGGTCATACCGGAGAAGAACGGGAGGTCGACCTTGCCGGTGACGAACATGTGGTGGGCCCACACCGCGATCGAGAGGATCGCGATGCCGAGCGTGGCGCCGACCAGCCCGACGTAGCCGAAGATCGGCTTGCGGCTGAAGACCGGGATGATCTCGGAGACGATGCCGAAGAACGGCAGCGCGATGATGTAGACCTCGGGATGCCCGAAGAACCAGAACAGGTGCTGCCACAAGATGGCGCCGCCGTGACTGGTGTCGAAGACGTGGGCCCCGAGTTGTCGGTCGGCCTCCAGCGACAGCAGGGCCCCGGCCAGCACCGGGAACGCGACCAGCACGAGCAGGCTGGTGACCATCGTGTTCCACACGAAGATCGGCATCCGGAACATCGTCATCCCGGGCGCACGCATGCAGATGATCGTGGTGATGAAGTTGACCGCGCCGAGGATGGTGCCGAGACCCGCCATCCACAGACCCATGATCCAGAGGTCACCACCCACGCTCGGTGAGCGGACGGCGTCCGAGAGCGGCGTGTAGGCGAACCAGCCGAAGTCGGCCGCACCCGACGGGGTCAGGAAGCCCGAGCCCGCGATCAGCCCGCCGAACAGGAACAGCCAGTAGCTGAACATGTTCAGCCGCGGGAACGCGACGTCGGGCGAGCCGATCTGGAGCGGCATCAGGACGTTGCCGAAGCCGAAGAACAGCGGCGTCGCGAACAGCAACAGCATGATCGTGCCGTGCATCGTGAACAGCTGGTTGTAGACCTCGTCGTTGACGAACTGCATGCCGGGGTTGGCCAGCTCCGAGCGCATCAGCAGGGCCATGATCCCGCCGACGAGGAACCAGGCGAACGAGGTGGCGAGGTAGAGCTTGCCGATCACCTTGTGGTCGGTCGTCGTGATCACCCGGACGATCGACTTGCCGAGCTCGCGCCGCGGACGCGCCATCGTGGTGGGCGCGGTGGTGGCCGTCATTTGGCTGCTCCCGGGGTCGTCTCGAGGCCGGCCTGCGTCTGGGAGGTGATCCCGCCCAGCAGCGGCTGGTCGGACACGTTGCCCTGCGTCTGGAGGCTCTGGAGGTACGTCGTGTAGTCGGCTTGGCTGACGATCTTGACGTTGAAGAGCATCCGCGAGTGGTAGACCCCGCAGAGCTCGTAGCACTTGCCGCGGTAGTCACCGATCACGGTCGGGGTGACCGAGAAGTGGTTGTCGTCCTTGACCGGCCCGGGGATGACGTCCATCTTCTCCAGGAAGCCCGGCACCCCGAAGTCGTGGATCACGTCGGGCGAGTGCAGCTTGAACTCCACGGTCTTGTCCACCGGGAGGTAGAGGGTCGGAGGGCTGCCGGCCTCACCGACGCTGTAGAGGACCTGGTTGCCGGGCGTCGGCACCTTGCCGCCGGGCAGGTAGTTGAACGTCCACGTCCACTGCTGCCCCACGACGTACACCGTCAGGTCGGGCGGCGGGACGTCCTCGCGGATGAGGTTCTGCGTGCGCTCGGTGTGCACGAAGAAGACCACGACCATCACGATCGGCGCGATCGTGTAGAAGATCTCCAGCGGCAGGTTGTAGCGCGTCTGCACGGGAACCTCGTCGTCGCTGCGACGGCGGAACCGCCAGATGGCGTAGAAGATCAGGCCCCAGGTGATGGCGCCGGTGGCCAGCGCGGCGACCCAGGCCCAGCGCCAGAGCATGAAGACGTGCTCGCCCTGGGAGGTCGCGGGGTCGGGCATGGCGAGGTTGGACCACTCGTGCTGCGTCTGTCCCGAGCAGCCGGTGAGCGCGACGAGAAGCAGCAGCGACACCAGGACGAGCCCGACCCGGCTGCCGGTCCCCCGACTGGGAGTACGACGAGGTGTTGCGTCCGAGGAAGCAGGGACTTGCCGACCCACGAACGAGCCTTTCTCTCGGCGTTCACCAACAGCCCGCACACTATCCGAACGGGGAACCACTTGCGGTGGTGGGTCACCCGGCACGCCGCCCGGTTAGGTTGGGCCCCGTGTCGCCTCCCGAGCGCCGTCGGCCGGCCGCGGACCGGGTCTTCCTGGACACCGCGTCCGGCGAGGCCCTGCACCCCGCGGCGCGGAAGGCCTGGGTGGCTGCGCTGGACGGGTCGTACGCCGATCCGCGCCGGCTGCACCACGAGGGCCGGACGGCCCGCCTGCTGCTCGACAACGCCCGCGCGGTGACCGCCGAGGCCCTCGGCGTGCGCGCCGACGAGGTGACCTTCACGGCCTCCGGGACCGATGCCGTGCACCGGGGGCTGCTCGGGCTGCACCGCGGCGGCGGCCGCCGCGGCGACACCGTCGTGCACACCGCCGTCGAGCACTCGGCGGTGCTCGAGGCAGCCCGGTGGTCGGGCGCCCCGAGCCGGGTGCTTCCCGTCGACCACCTGGGCCGGCTGCGCCTCGACGAGGTCGATGTCACGTCGGCGACGGTCGTGGCCTGCCAGTCGGCCAACCACGAGGTCGGCACGATCCAGCCGGTGGCGGCCCTCGCCGAGCGGGTCGGCGACGTGCCGCTCCTCGTCGACGCGTCCGCCTCGGCCGGGCGGATGCCGCTCCCCGACGGCTGGTCGGCCGTCGCGGCCTCGGCGCACAAGTGGGGTGGGCCCGCCGGCGTCGGCGTTCTCGTCGTACGACGTGGGGCGAGGTGGCGCGAGCCCTTCCCGGCCGACGACCGCACCGACCCGCGGGCCACCGGCTTCGAGAACGTGCCGGCGATCTTCGCGGCCGCGGCTGCGCTGCAGGCCGTGGTCGCCGACCGCGACACGGAGAACCGCCGCCAGCGCGCCCTCGTGGACCGGGTCCGCGCCGCCGCCGCGGCGCTCCCCGAGACCGAGGTGGTGGGCGACCCGGACGACCGGGTGCCGCACCTGGTCACCTTCTCCTGCCTCTACCTCGACGGCGAGGCGCTGGTCACCGAGCTGGACCGGCGGGGCTTCGCCGTGGCCAGCGGCTCTGCCTGCACGGCCTCGACGCTGGAGCCGAGCCACGTGCTCGCCGCGATGGGAGCGCTGACCCACGGCAACGTGCGGGTCTCGGTGGGCCGGGACACCAGCGCCGAGGACGTGGAGCTGTTCCTGGCGGCCCTTCCCGGGGTCGTCGCCGAGCTCCGGGGGCGGGTCCGGTGATCGAGCTCGACTGTCGCGAGATGGTCTGTCCGGCGCCGATCATCGAGCTGGCTCGCCACCTCGGCGACGTCGCGCCCGGAGGTTTGCTAGCGGTGGTCACCACGGACGCCGCGGCCCGGGTCGACGTGGCCGCTTGGTGCCGGATGACCGGGCACGAGTACGTCGGCGAGGAGACCGCCGACGACGGGGTGCCGCGCTACGTCGTACGCCGGTCGCTCTAGCCGACGATCCGGGCGGCGATCTCGTCGCCCGCGGCGTCGCCGTAGGAGCGGCGCACCCGGTCGACGAACTGGGTGGCGGTGAAGGAGTACTCCTGGGTGCCGACCGTCTCGACGACGTACGCGGCGAGCACGCAGCCGACCTGCGCCGCGCGCTCGTGGCCCAGCTCCCACTCGAGCCCGGCCAGGAAGCCGGCGCGGAAGGCGTCGCCGACCCCGGTCGGCTCGACCGCGGTGACACCTGATGCGGCCTTGACCTCCATCGGAGCGGCGTCACGGGCCAGGATCCGGACGCCATCGGCGCCGAGGGTGGTCACCTGGGTGCCCACCCGGTCGAGGATCTCCGCACCCGACCAGCCGGTCTTGGCCTCGATCATGGCCGACTCGTACTCGTTGGAGAACAGGTACGTCGCGCCGTCGATCAGGTCGCGGATCAGACCGCCCTCGCTGAAGGCGAGCTGCTGGCTCGGGTCGGCGATGAAGCGGTAGCCGCGCTGCCGGCACTCGCGAGTGTGCCGGAGCATGCCCTCGGGGTCGTCGGCCGCGATCAGCACGAAGTCGGGGGCACCGACCTGGGCCACGATCGGGGCGAGCTCCATCAGCCGGGACTCGCTCATCGCTCCGGGGTAGAACGAGGCGAACTGCGCCATGGTGCTGTCCGTCGTACACACGAAGCGGGCGGTGTGCCGGGTCTCGGAGATGTGGACGTAGGAGCAGTCCACGCCGTGCCGCTCCAGCCAGCTCCGGTAGTCGGTGAAGTCCTCGCCGGCCGCTCCGACCAGCACCGGGCGCAGCCCGAGGCGGCCGAGGCCGAAGCACATGTTGGGAGCCACTCCCCCGCGCCGGATCTCGAGGTCGTCGACCAGGAAGGACAGCGAGATCTTGTCCAGCTGCTCGACGACGAGCGAGTCCTTGAAGCGTCCCGCGAAGGACATCAGGTGGTCGGTGGCGATGGAGCCGCAGATCAGCAGGGACACGTGACGGAACCCTACCGACCGAGCGCGCCGGGGGACCCATCGTCGGCGCAGCATCGCTCCTGCTCCCGCTACCGACGGGTAGCCGCTAGCGTCGTGAGCATGGTCCCGACGACTCCCTCGCACCTGATCCACGACGAGCTCGACGCGGTGAGCCGCCAGCGCGAGGACTGCGCCGCGGTCGGGCGGGCCCTGCGGCTCGACCGGGTGGCCCGCGCCGCCGTCGCCGGCGCACCGAGCCTGGAGTACGACGACTACCCGCGCGAGGTGCCCAAGCGCGAGATCCGGATCACCGACGCGGCTGCCACGCTGGCCAACGCCCTGCACCTGCACCTCGACTGAACCGCGCGACGTCGCACGCAGCACGAAGCCCCCGCCGAACTACTCGGACGGGGGCTTCGTCAGATTCGAGGACCCGCACAGCGGGCCCGCGGGCTCAGTGGAACGAGTCGCCACAGGCGCAGGAGCCGGTCGCGTTGGGGTTGTCGATGGTGAAGCCCTGCTTCTCGATCGTGTCCACGAAGTCGATCATCGCGCCGCTGAGGTAGGGGACACTCATCCGGTCGACGACCACGGCCACGCCGTCGAAGTCGGTCACGACGTCGCCGTCGAGCGTGCGCTCGTCGAAGAACAGCTGGTAGCGCAGACCACTGCAGCCACCGGGCTGCACCGAGATCCGCAGCGCGAGGTCGTCGCGACCCTCCTGCTCGAGCAGGCTCTTGACCTTGGTGGCGGCGACCGAGCTGAGGTTGATCTGGTCGGTCCGGCGCTCTTCGGTGACCTGGTCGGTCATCTGCTGCTCCTTCGCTGGGGGTGCCATCCGTCGTACGTCTGACCCAATTCTCGCACAGGGCAGGTTATTCCTCCGGATCCGCGCCAGGTCAGCGCGACCAGCTGCGAGCGACCCGGGCGGACAGGGTGGCCAGGCTCCCGGCCGGGTCTCCCAGCGCCCGCTCCTCCCCCACCAGGTCCACCAGCGAGTGCGCCGACTCGATGCCGAGGGCCCGCATCTCGCGCGACCCGACCAGGACCCGGCCGGCCAGCGCGACGCACGGTCGCAACGCCTCGGCGGCGACCGTGGCGACGCCGTAGGGCACCTTGCCGGAGCGGCTGGAGAAGTCGAACGCGCCCTCACCGGTGATCACCAGGTCGGCCTGCCGCGCCCGCTGCTCGAGGCGCACGGCGTCGGCGACGAGGTCGAAGCCGGGACGTCGCTCGGCGCCGAGGACGAGCAGGGCGAAGCCGAGCCCACCAGCGGCACCGGCCCCCTTCTCCAGCGCGGTACGACGCCCGGTCACGGCCGCGAACGCCTCGAGGATGCCGTCCACGGCCGGCAGCCGCTCCTCGGCGATGCCCTTCTGCGGGCCGAAGGTCTTGGTGGCACCGAACAGGCCGGTCAGGGGGCTGTCGACGTCGGTGGCACAGAGCAGGGAGACCCCGGCGAGCCGCTCGCGGGCCGGTGCGAGGTCGACCTGCCCGATCCCGGCCAGGCCCGCGGCTCCCTGGTCCAGCGGTCGGTCGGCGGTGGCGCCGAGGGCTCCGAGCAGGCCGGCTCCGCCGTCGTTGGTGCCCGAGCCACCGAGGCCGACCACGATGTCGGTGGCTCCTGCTTCGATCGCCTGCATGACCAGCTCGCCGACGCCCCAGGTGGTGGCGCTCTCGGCGCGCTCCCCGCCGGTCAGCGCGAGCCCGCAGGCCTGAGCGCTCTCGACCCAGGCCCGGCCCTGCGAGCCGAGCAGGCAGGTGGCCGGCACCGGCTCGCCGTGCGGGCCGCTCACGGTCAGCGCGGCCAGGTCGCCGCCGAGCGCCTCGTGCAGCACGTCGACGAAGCCGGGGCCGCCGTCGGCCATCGGGGCCAGGTCGACCTCGTCACCGGGCGCCTGGCGCAGCCAGCCGTCCGCGATCGCGCGGGCGGCCTCCACCGCGGTCAGGGTGCCGGCGAACTTGTCCGGCGCGATCAGCACGCGCATGTGGTCATTGTCGCGGGGTGGTGCCGCCTCAGGCCGCCCGGGCCAGCAGCCCGGCGATCATCAGGGCCGAGCCGGCCAGCGCCGAGGCCGACCGCACGTGGTTCCACAGCTCCCAGGGCCGGGCGTAGTCGCGCCACGCCTGGGCGGTCCCGGCCCCGCCGGAGGCGACCGAGGCGAAGGCGTCGTTGTGCGGGATGTGGTAGATCGCGGTGATCGCGAACGACGCCACGAACAGCAGGCAGCCGGCCAGCACCAGCACGGTGCCCACCCCGCCGTGGCTGCGCAGCCGGATCAGGGCGGTGGCCGCGACGACCAGGCAGAGCACCAGGGTCACGACCATCTCGGCGGCCAGCGGCGACCGCGGCGCGGCCTTGTTGATCTGCTGCATGGTCACCACCGCCGCGTCGGGGGGTGAGGCGTCGAGGCCGGGCATGACGAAGGCGGAGAAGGCGAAGAGCACTCCCCCGAAGGTGGCGGAGCCGAGGGCGGCGAGGGCGGTGGCGGTCTGGGTGAGATTCATGCACCCATCGCAACGCACCGGTGTGAGACTTTCCCTGCGTGTGGATGCCCGCTACATCGGAATTCGTCTAGGGTCGGTCGGATGGACCCACTGTCGAGCCTGATCGACGCCCCGCGTGCCCGCGGCGCCTTCCTGCTCCGAGTCCCGATGGCGCGGCCCTGGGCGATCCGGATCCGCGACGAGGCGCCGCTGACCGTCGTGACGGTGACCCAGGGGTCCGCCGTCTTCACCCGGGGCTCGGACGCGCCGGTCCGGCTCGACCGGGGCGACCTGCTGCTGGTGCGCGGACCGGAGCCCTACGACGTGGGTGACGAGCCCGGTCGCGAGCCGCTGGCGGTGATCCACCCCGGCAACCGGAGCGAGACCCCCGTCGGGGTCAGCCTCGACCTGCCGATGACCCACGGCATCCGCACCTGGGGCAACGACCCCGGCGGTGAGGACGCGCTGCTCGTGGGCAACTACTCCTCCGTCGGCGAGGTCGGGGCCCGGATGCTGTCGGCGCTGCCGCCGGCCCTGGTGCTGCGCGGTGACGAGTGGGACAGCCCCCTCGTCGGGCTCCTCCACGACAACCTGCAGCGCGAGGCACCCGGACAGGTCAGCCTGCTCGATCGACTGCTCGACGCCCTCGTGGTCGCCGCCGTGCAGCAGTGGGCGGCGACCGCCGACGACCTCCCGACCTGGCTCCGCGCCGGCGACGACCGGGAGGTGGGCCGAGCGCTCGCCCTGATCCACGACCGCCCCGAGGCTCCCTGGACCCTCGGTTCGCTGGCCGGCGAGGTCGGCTTGTCACGCGCGGGCTTCTCCCGTCGGTTCGGCGCCGCGGTCGGCGAGTCACCGATCGCCTACCTCAGCGCCTGGCGACTCGCCCTCGCCGCCGACCTCCTGGCCGGGACCGACGACACCGTGGCGTCGATCTCCCGAGCCGTGGGCTACTCGAGCCCGTTCACCTTCAGCGACGCCTTCCAGCGGTCGTACGGCGTCCGGCCGGTCGACCACCGCCGACGCGGCCGCACCGGCTGACCGTCACCCGGCCGATCCTGCGGTCCGCGCGACGACGTCGGCGACCACACCGCGCAGGTCACCGGTGCGCTCGAAGGCCTGCCGCTGCCGTCGGGCGCCGGTGCCCGCGGTCGCCAGTCGCGCCAGCCCCTCCTCGACCAGGGCCGCGTCCCCGGCCGACTCCAGGGCCGGGCCGACCGCCTCCTGGAGGGCGCGGAGCGCCTCGCCCGCCCGCACCGGCTCCCTCGTCACCGGATGCACGAGGTCGCCGTTCAGGCCGTGCCGAGCGGCCCGCCACCACGCGGCGCGCAGCAGGTCGCTGCGCAGTGGCCGGGCCGGCTCGTCGGCGACCGCCAGCGTCTCGACCAGCGCCCGGGCCAGGGCTGCGACCAGCAGCGCGTCGTCGACGTCGGTGCAGGTGTCGGCCACCCGGATCTCGACGGTGGGGTACGACGCGGACAGTCGGGCGTCGTAGTAGAGCATCCCGTCGTCCAAGGCGGCGCCGAGCCGGATCAGGGTCTCGCTGACCCGGCGGTACTCCGCTGCCGAGCCGTAGGGCTCGGCCGGACCGGCCGTCGGCCAGCGGGTCCACACCTGCTGGCGCCAGGAGGCGTAGCCGGTGTCGCGCCCCGAGGCGTACGGCGAGTTGGCCGAGAGCGCCGTCAGGAGCGGCAGCCACGGACGCAGCCCGTCGATCACGCGCACGCCCTCCTCGTCGTCGGCGACGTCGACGTGGACGTGCATCCCGAGGGTCCCGGCGCCACGACCCGTGTCCCCGAACTCCTGGACGATCCGCTCGTAGCGCGGGTTGGCGGTCACGGCCGGCGGAGCCGACCCGAGCGGTGCGGTGGCCACCGCGGCGACCGCGACCCCCGAGTCCTCGGCCGCCGCGATCGCCGTGCGCCGTGCCCCCCGGAGCTGGTGGCCGATCTCGGTCAGGTCGGTCGAGGGGTCGGTATGGGTCTCGACCATGTGCCGGAGCAGCTCGCCCTCGAGGTCGCGCGAGGCCGACGGTGACGCCGTACCCCCGCGCTCGGCTCGGTGCTCGTGCAGCACCGCACCGGCGGCGTTGGCCAGCTCTCCGGAGTCGGGGTGCACCAACAGGAGCTCCTCCTCGACCCCCACCTTGCGAACCGCGGACCTGTCACTCAACCTGGGCTCCTCCCGTTGGGCACAATGGGTCCGGTGGGCGAGGTACGGATCCGACCGATGACCGACGAGGACGTACCCACCGCCGAGCGGATCACCGCGGTGGGCTTCCACGAGCTGGACACCCGGATGTTCCGTCGCGCCTGGCCCGAACCCCAGCTGCGGCCTCCCGACCGTGGCGCCAACTGGATCGCCCGGACCCGCCACCTGCTCGGCACCGACCCCGGCGGGTGCTGGGTGGCCGAGGACGGCACCGGGATGCTCGGCGTGGTGGTCTCCTTCGAGCGGGAGAAGATGTGGCTGCTCGCGTCGTACGCCGTGGTGCCCGGCTCGCAGGGCCTCGGCCTCGGCAAGGCCCTGCTCGCTCCGGCGCTCGACTACGGCAAAGGCTCGCTGCGCGGGATGCTCAACGCCTCCAACGACCCCAAGGCCGTCCGCCGCTACCACGCGGCCGGCTTCACGCTCCATCCGCAGATGTTCCTGCGCGGTACGCCGGACCGGTCCCGCATCCCGGTGATCGACCGGGTCCGCGACGGGAGCCTCGGCGACGTCGACCTGATGGACTCCATCGACCGGCGGACCCGCGGTGCCGCGCACGGCCCGGACCACCAGATCCTGTTCCAGCAGTACCGGCTGGTCGTCAGCGACACCTCGGGCGGGCAGGGGTACGCCTACCTCGACGACGGCGTCGCCCTGCTCGCCGCCACCGACCGACGGACCGCGGCCCGCCTGCTGTGGGAGGCGATCGCCTCCAGCGACGACGTCCTCGTCGGCCACGTCACCCCGGAGAACAGCTGGGCCGTCGACGTGGGGCTGGCCGCCGGGCTGGAGCTCGACCAGGCCGGGTTCCTGGCCCTGCGCCACATGCGCCCGCCGGCGCCGTACCTCGCGAACGGCGCCTTGATGTAGGGCCTGCGGTGACCCAGGACCGACTGCCTACGATGGCGCCATGACCACCGTCGACCTTCCGCTGCTCCCGCTCGGTCGAGGCACCGACCTGACGGCCGAGCGCGGGGTGGAGTGCCCGGGCGACCTGCCGTCCCCGTCGGACCCCGACCTGGTGGAGCGCGCCCGGGCAGCGCGGGCGACCCTCGGCGAGCGGGCGTTCGTCCTCGGCCACCACTACCAGCGCGACGAGGTGATCCAGTTCGCCGACGTCACCGGCGACTCGTTCAAGCTCGCCCGCGACGCCGCCGGGCGGCCCGAGGCCGAGTTCATCGTCTTCTGCGGCGTGCACTTCATGGCCGAGTCCGCGGACATCCTGACCTCGCCCCACCAACAGGTGATCCTGCCCGACCTCGCCGCGGGCTGCTCGATGGCCGACATGGCCCGTCTCGCCCAGGTGGAGGACTGCTGGGACGCGCTGACCGACGCCGGCCTGGCCGAGCACGTCGTACCCGTCACCTACATGAACTCCTCCGCCGACATCAAGGCGTTCTGCGGTCGGCACGGCGGCGCGGTGTGTACGTCGAGCAACGCCGACGTCGCGCTCGAGTGGGCCTTCGCGCAGAAGCCGGGCGCCCAGGTGCTGTTCCTGCCCGACCAGCACCTCGGCCGCAACACCGCCGTACTGAAGCTGGGGATGGGGCTCGACGACTGCGTCGTCTGGGACCCGCACCTCCCGGGCGGCGGCGTCGCGCCCGACGACCTGGCCGCGGCCCGGATGATCCTGTGGCGCGGCCACTGCTCGGTGCACGGCCGCTTCTCGGTCGACGTGGTCGACGCGCTGCGCGAGCGCGACCCGGACATCAAGATCCTGGTCCACCCCGAGTGCACCCACGAGGTGGTCACCGCCGCGGACCTGGTCGGCTCGACGGAGTTCATCATCAAGACCGTCGAGGCGGCCCCGCCCGGCTCGAGCTGGGCGATCGGCACCGAGCTCAACCTGGTCCAGCGGCTGGCCCGGGCCCACCCGGAGCAGAGCATCGCCTTCCTGGACCGCAAGGTCTGCTACTGCTCGACGATGAACCGGATCGACCTGCCCCACCTGGTCTGGGCCCTGGAGTCGCTGGTCGACGGCGCGGTGGTCAACCGGATCGAGGTCGACCCCGACACCGAGCACTTCGCGAAGATCGCGCTCCAGCGGATGCTCGACCTGCCCGGCCGATCCCACCGCGACTGATCAGCAGCCCCCGGTCGAGGGACAGCCGCTCGGGACGACGTACGACGGGTAGTAGTCGTAGCGGATGATCCGGCGACCCTGCCCGTCGAGCAGGGTGACCGGCATCGACGGGAGTGGCTGCGAGTCGTCGGCCGCGCGACGCGGGTCGACCCGTTGCTCGGTGTGCCGGAACACGTAGGTGTAGGTGCCGAGCACGGGGTGCAGCACCGTCCCGTCGGGTGCGTCGACGCGCACGGCCCGCACGCCGTCGTACAACGCGAAGGCACCGGCGAACAGCTCCCGGGGACAGACCTTGCCGTCACCCGGCGCGCACACCTGGGCCCAGGCCGGGCTGGTGTCCTGGTGCCGGAAGCCGTCCGGGCCGTGCCAGCTCCGGGGCACCGGTCCGGTGGGCAGCGGCCCGCCGTCCTCGACGCCGCTCTCGGCGTCGGTGCCGCCGGCCGCGACGTTGCACCGGGCGAACCGGGTGTGGCCCGGGCTCACGAACGTCGCGGTGAGTCCCTGCGCGTCCTCGGTGTAGGTGTCGAGGGTCCAGCCGTCCCGAAGGTCGGCCGGCGTCACGGTGTGCACCTTCGGGCCCGTGATCGTCACCCCCTGGCGGACGCGCCCGCCGCTGGTCAGGCGCCCGGGGCCGAGTCGCGCGGGCTTCGCGACGGCGGCGCACCGGTCGACCACGGACTGCTCCTGGGGGGTCAGGGCGGGGGGCGAGGTGGTGGGCGAGTCGGGCGTGGCCGTCGTCCCGGTCGACCCGGCGGGCCCCACCCTGTCGGCGCCGGCGGAGCCCAGCAGCTGGCCGCCCACGACCACTGCGACGACTCCCGCGGCCACCAGACCGGCGGCGGAGGCGCCGTACCGACGACGCCGGCGGGCCTGCGCCCTCCGGGCGATCATGGAGCCGTCGAACCCCAGCGGAGCTCCCCCGTCGTCGGCGGCGTGGTCCAGCAGGTCGGTGATGCGTTCGTTCACGACAGCTCCTCCAGTTCGACATCGAGCCCCAGGGCGACCAAGGAGGTGCGGACCTGGTCCAGCGCGCGGGCGGTCTGGCTCTTGACCGTCCCGTGGCTGATCCCGAGGTGCTGGGCGGTGTCCTCGACCGAGAGATCGGCGAAGTAGCGCAGGACGAGGCACTGCCGGCGTCGGTGCGGCAGGGCCTGAAGGGCCTCGAGGACGGCGAGGCGGCGATCCACCGCCGAGGTCGGGTCCAAGGCCGAGTCGGGCGGGCTCCACGTGGACACCTCGCGACGCCAGGGACGCCTCCCCTGGTCGAGGACAGCCGTGGTCACGGCGCGGTGGGCGTAGGACCGAAGCCCGCCGGACCGCTCCAGCCGCGACCACACGCCGTACAGCTTGAGAAGCGCGTCCTGGGTGGCGTCCTCGGCCCGCTGCCAGTCGCCGCACATCAGGTACGCCGTACGTCGCAGCTCGCGGCCGTGTCCGTCCACGAACTGCTCGAACTCCGCCCGGTCGGCGTCCTTCATCGCCCGGCTCCCCTCGTCACCCCCTGAACGGATCCTTACCGGTCCGAGGTTGCTCAGAGCGTGCCTCTTTGTGCCGACTCGGGGCGGTCCGAGTGCCTCTTTGCGCCGACTCGGGGCGGTCCGAGTGCCTCTTTGCGCCGACTCGGCGCGGTTCGAGTGCCTCTTTGCGCCGACTCGGCGTGGTGGGGGTGCCTGTGTGCGCCGACTGGTCAGAGGCCGGGGGCGCCCCAGAGGGCGAGCCAGCGCTGGAGGTCCTCCTCCATCGGCAGCTCCGCCTTGAGCTCGTCGCGGACCTGGAGCTCGAGCAGGTTGTCGCGGGTCTTGGCGCCGGTGGGGGCGAAGCCGTAGAACGTGCCCTGCTTGTAGAGGTAGACCAGCCCGACCTTGCGTCCGGTGGTGTCGGCGAACGGCACCACGGTGCACAGCAGCCCTCCGGCGAAGCCCTGCTCCTCGAGGCTGGTGTTGACCGCGTGCAGGTCGGTGCACAGCCCTTCCACGTCGGAGGTGGCGCGGGTGACGACCAGCCAGGTGAAGCCGAAGTCGTCACGCTGCACCGAGACGTCGGGCTTGTCCGCGTCGTCGCGGATCAGTGCGATGACGTCGTCCTGGGTCTGCTGGTACGCCGCGCCGTCGGCCGCGCGGAAGCACACCGAGCCGGTCCCGGTCGGTGTCAGCCCGGCCGAGGTCTCCAGGGTGATCGCGGCGCTGGGCACGAGGAAGAGCGAGTCCAGGTCGGCCTTCTTGGGCGTCGTGCGCCCGGTGATCGCGTCCCAGAACGGCGTCACGGAGCCGGCGACCCGTCGACCGGGCGACCGAGCTCGGCCTGGATCTTCGCCAGCTGCTCGAGCCGCTGCTCCAGCGACGGGTGGGTCGAGGTGAGCTGGCCGAAGCCGGCCTTGATCGCCGGGGAGATGAAGAACGCGTTCATCGAGTCGACCGTGCGCAGGTCTTGGTCGGGGATGCCGTTCATGTGGCCGGCGATCTTCTGCAGCGCCGTGGCCAGTGCCCGCGGCTTCATCGTCAGGTAGGCACCGGAGCGGTCCGCGCACAGCTCGCGGTAGCGCGAGAGCAGCCGGGTCAGGAAGAAGCTGACGGCGTAGACGACCAGGCTCACCACCAGGATGACCAGCCAGACCGGGACGCCGCTGTTGTTGTCGTTGCTGTTGCGGCGCCCGCCGCCGAACATCGCGCCGTACTGCGCACCGCGGGTGAGCATCCCGGCCACGATGCCCGCGGTCGACGCGATGGTCATCACGGTGACGTCGCGGTGGGCGACGTGGCTGAGCTCGTGGGCGAGCACCGCCTCCATCTCGTCGGCGGTGAGGATCCCGAGGATGCCGGTGGTCACACAGACCACGGAGCGCTCGGGCGACCGGCCGGTGGCGAAGGCGTTGGGGATCGAGAGGTCGGCGATGCCCACCCGGGGCTTGGGCATGTCGGCCATCGCGCACAGCCGGTCGATCACACCGTGCAGCTCGGGGGCCTCCTCGGGCGTCACCTCGCGGGCCCGCATCGCCTTCATCGCCACGGTGTCGGAGAAGTACCACTGCCCCCAGGCGATGCCGATCCCGATGATCCCGATGATCGGCGCGTAGCCGACCGGGAGGACCAGCATCACCACCACGACGAGCGCGACGAAGATCCCTCCGAGCAGGAACATCACGGAGGTCATCCGGAGTGTGAGTCCGGTGTCTGAGGCGAAACGGGTGCGGGCCATGTACCCAGTGTCAACCAGGGATCAAACCGTCGCCGCTGAGCATGTCGCGGACCTCGGCCAGCGTGGCGTCGGCCATCGGCAGGATCAGGTCGGACGGCTCCAGGGAGTCGGCGTCGTGGGCCACCCCGGCGGTGCGTACGCCGTCCAGCAGCGAGGTGAGCGCACCGGCGAAGGCGTGCTCGTCGCCCGCCTCCACCGCGGACTCCACCTGGGCGTCGAGGTCGTTGAGGGCGGAGACGGCCTCGTCGGAGAGGTCGTACTGCCCCTCACCGAGGATCCGCACGATCATGCGGGCGTCTCGCCCGTCGACTCGGTCTTCTCCGGCTCGGCGGCCACGATCGCGCCGCCGTCCTGCGGTGCCTCGATCGCGTCGGGGGCCTTGCCCGCCTTCAGCCTGGCCAGCTCCGCCTCGACGTCGGACTGCGAGCTCATCGCCTCCAGCTCGCGGGAGATGTCGTCGCCGCTGTTGAGCGAGCTGGCGTCGTCGAGCGCGCCGGAGGCGATCAGCTCGTCGATGGCACCGGCCCGGGCCTGCATCTGGGCCGTCTTGTCCTCGGCCCGCTGGATGGCCAGGCCGACGTCACCCATCTCCTCGCCGATGCCAGACATGGCCTCGCCGATCTGGGACTGGGCCTGGGCCGCGGTGTAGGTCGCCTTGATCGTCTCCTTGCGAGTGCGGAACGCCTCGACCTTGGCGCTGAGGCGCTGCTGGGCGAGGACCAGCTTCTCCTCCTCGCCCTGGAGCTGGGCCTGCTGGGCCTTGAGGTCGGTGATCTGCTGGGTGAGCCCGGACTTGCGGGTGAGCGCCTCACGGGCGAGGTCCTCGCGACCCGCGGCGATCGCCTGCTCGGCTTGGCCCTGGAGCTTGGCGGACTGCGCCGTGAGCTGGTTGACCTGGAGCTCCACGCGCTTGCGCGAGGTGGCCACGTCGGCGACCCCGCGGCGTACCTTCGCGAGCAGGTCGAGCTGACGCTGGTAGCTGTAGTCGAGCGTCTCGCGTGGGTCCTCGGCGCGGTCGAGCGCCTTGTTGGCCTTGGACCGGAAGATCAGGCTGATGCGCTGCCACATGCTCATGGGGTCAGCCTATGGGTTGGCGTCAAGGCAGGCGAGGCTCACGTACGACGCCTCGGTGCCTGGTCGGCAGCCGCCGGAGCCGGCACCGGTAGGCTGGCGTCACGGCCGCACCGGCCGCATCCAGTCCCTGAGCTGAGGGTTCCACGTTGTTCCGTCGTACCAAGTCCGACACCGAGCACCGGCCGACCGATCCGGCCACCGGTCAGGTCACCGCGCCCGACAAGAAGGGCCGGCCGACGCCGACCCGCAAGGAGGCCGAGGCCGCCGCCAAGGCCCGGGCCAAGGTGCCGCGCACCCGCAAGGAGATGGCCGCGGCCCAGAAGGCCAACCGCAGCGAGTCGAGCACCCAGATGCGGCAGGCGATGAAGACCGGCGAGGAGCGCTACCTGCCGCCGCGCGACAAGGGCCCGGTCAAGCGCTTCATCCGCGACTACGTCGACAGCCACTTCTCGGTCGTCGAGCTGATGATCCCGCTGATGCTGGTGGTCCTGCTCCTGGCCTACACCGGCAACCCGACGATCACGTCGTACGCCAACCTGGCGATGCTGACCGCGTTCGTGCTGATCATCTTCGACCTGGTCCGGCTGCGGTTCCGGCTCCGCCGGGAGCTGGCGACCCGCTTCCCCGGCGTCAGCACCCAGGGGACGACGTTTTACGCCATGAGCCGGTCGCTGCAGATGCGCTTCATGCGGATGCCCAAGGCCCAGGTCAAGCTCGGTCAGCAGCTCCCGCCGACCTACCGCTGACCGCCGGACCGCCTCCGCTCATGCGTCGTAGTCGAGGACCACGCGCTCCGAGGTCGGGTGCGACTGGCAGGTGAGCACGTAGCCCTGCTCGATCTCCTCGGGCTCCAGGGCGTAGTTCACGTCCATCGCGACCGTCCCCTCCACCAGCTTGGCGCGGCAGGTGCCGCAGACCCCGCCCCGGCAGGCGAACGGCAGGTCCGAGCGCACCCGGAGTGCAGCCTCGAGCACGCCGACGTCGTCAGGGCGGAGGGCGAGCTCGGAGGTGCGCCCGTCCAGCTTGAAGGTCACGTGCGCGGCACCCTCCACCGTCGACGTCGCCGCCACCGGCGCCCGCGGTGCGGGGTCGGCGTGGAACAGCTCGGTGTGCACGTCGTGGGCGTCGACGCCGTGGTCGAGGATCACCTGGCGCAGGTCGACCACCATCTGCTGGGGGCCGCACAGGAACCACTCGTCCACGTCGGAGGCCGGCATCAGCGACTCGAGGATCCGGGTCAGCCGCTCGCCGTCGAGCCGACCGGAGAACAGCTCGACGTCCTGCTCCTCGCGGGAGAGCACGTGCACGAGCCAGAAGCGCTCCGGGAACCGGTCCTTCAGGTCGTGCAGGTCCTCCAGGAACATCACCGTGCGGTGGGTGCGGTTGGCGTAGACCAGCATCACCTGCGCGTGCGGCTCCTCCTCGAGGATCGTGGAGACGATCGAGATCACCGGGGTGATCCCCGAGCCGGCCGCGACCGCGACGTAGGTCTTCGCCGACGCGGGGTCGAGCGTGGTGGTGAACCGCCCGGCCGGGGTCATCACGTCGAGCTCGTCGCCGACGCGGAGCCCGTCCACGACGCCCTCGCTGAACGCACCGCCGGGCAGCTTCTTCACCCCGATCCTCAACCGACCCGAGCGCGGCGTCGTACAGATCGAGAAGCTGCGGCGCTCGCCGTCGTCACCCCGGATGGTCAGGTGCTGGCCGTGCACGAACGCGTAGTCGTCGGCCAGGTCGTCGGGCACGGCGAAGGTGAGCGCGACGGCGTCGTCGGTCAACGGCTCGATGAACGCCACCCGCAAGGGGTGGAACCGGGGTTGAGCCACTACAGGGCCTTGAAGTGGTCGAAGGGCTCGCGGCAGGACCGGCAGACCCACAGGCTCTTGCAGGCGGTCGACCCGAAGCGGCTGGACTCACGGGTGTCGTTGCTGCCGCACTGCGGGCAGCGCACCGACAGGGCGAGCGCGACCGGGCCGGACGGGCGGGCGCCGACCGGCCCCGGCGGGGCGATGCCGTGCTCGGCGAGCTTGGCCCGCCCGGCGTCAGTCAGGTCGTCGGTGGTCCAGGCCGGGCTGAGCACGAACTCGACGTCCACCCGCTGGTAGCCCGCGCAGCTGAGCGACTCCACCAGGTCGGCCCGGATCGTCTCCATCGCCGGGCAGCCGGAGTAGGTCGGGGTGATCGTCACGTGCACGCGGCCCTGGTCGTCGGCGGTGACGTCGCGCAGGATCCCGAGGTCCTCGATGGTCACCATCGGCAGCTCCGGGTCGACCACCGAGCCGGCGATCCGGCGGGCGTCCGGCGCCGGTGCGTCCGGTGCGGGCGCCGGATCGGGAAGGGTGCGCGGCCGGAGGTTCACCAGGTCACTCCCGGGTGGGAACGGTGGAGGTGCTGCATCTCGGCCAGCAGGTAGCCGAGCTCCTCGGTGTGCCGGCCCTGCCGCCCGCCACCGAGCGCCGGCCGGACCTCGGGCACGGTCAGGGTGGCCCGCTCGACGACCCGGCGCAGGTCGGCGAGCACCGGCTCACGCAGCGAGATCGGGTCGACGGCGACCCCCTCGAGACCGGACGAGTCCTCGGGCAGCGCCTCGAAGAGCTCCTCGACGTACGGCCACTCGGCGTCCAGCGCCGCCTGCATCCGCACGTGCGACTCGTCGGTGCCGTCGCCGAGCCGCAGCACCCAGTGGGAGGCGTGGTCCACGTGGTAGTCGACCTCCTTGACCGCCTTGCCGGCGACCCCGGCGAGCACCTCGTCGGAGCTCGCCCGCAGCGCGTCGTACAGATGCGCCTGCCAGGTCGCCACGACGAGCAGCCGGGCCATGGCCACCCCGAAGTCGGTCATCGGCCTCTCGACCAGCTTGACGTTGCGGAACTCCCGCTCGTCGCGCAGGTAGGCGAGGTCGTCCTCGCTGCGGCCGTCGCCCTCGAGCTCACCGGCCCGGGCCAGCAGCACGCGGGCCTGGCCGAGCTGGTCGAGGCCGATGTTGGCCAGCGCGACGTCCTCCTCCAGCTCCGGAGCGCGGCTGATCCACCAGCCCATCCGCTGGGCGGAGACGAGGGCGTCGTCACCGAGGCCGAGGACGTACTCGACGAGTGGGGCGCTCACAGGTGCTCCACGCCCTCGGGTACGTCGTAGAACGTGGGGTGGCGGTAGATCTTGTCGGCCGCCGGGTCGAAGAAGGCATCGCGCTCGTCGGGGGTCGACGCCTCGATGTCGGAGGCCCGGACCACCCACAGGGAGACCCCCTCGCTGCGCCGGGTGTAGAGGTCACGGGCGTTGCGCAGGGCCATCTCGGCGTCGGGGGCGTGCAGGGACCCGGCGTGGACGTGGGAGAGCCCACGCCGCGCCCGGACGAAGACCTCCCACAGGGGCCAGTCGCCGGTCCGCTCCGCCATCAGGCCACCGACTCGACGCTCGCGGCTCGGGCGGCCTGCTTGGCGGCGTACGCCTCGGCCGCCTCACGGACCCAGGCGCCGTCGGCGTGGGCGCGGCGCTTGTGGGCCATCCGCTCGGTGTTGCAGGGGCCGTTGCCCTTGATCACCTCGAACAGCTCGGTGAAGTCGATCTCGCCGATGCGGTAGTGCCCGGTCTCGTCGTCCCACCGCAGGTCGGGGTCAGGCAGGCTGAGGTCGAGCGCCTCGGCCTGCGGCACCGTCATGTCCACGAACCGCTGGCGGAGCTCGTCGTTGGAGAAGCGCTTGATGCCCCACGCCATCGACTGGGCGGAGTTCGGTGAGTCGTCGTCGGGGGGGCCGAACATCATCAGCGCCGGCCACCAGTAGCGGTTCACCGCGTCCTGGGCCATCGCCTTCTGCGCAGGGGAGCCGTGGGAGAGCGTGTGCAGGATCTCGAAGCCCTGCCGCTGGTGGAAGGACTCCTCCTTGCAGACCCGGACCATGGCCCGCGCGTACGGCCCGTAGGAGCACCGGCACAGCGGCACCTGGTTGGTGATCGCCGCGCCGTCGACGAGCCAGCCGATGGCGCCCACGTCGGCCCAGGTGAGGGTCGGGTAGTTGAAGATCGACGAGTACTTCTGACGACCGGAGTGCAGCTGGTCGACCAGGTCGGCGCGGTCCACGCCGAGGGTCTCGGCCGCTGCGTAGAGATAGAGCCCGTGGCCGGCCTCGTCCTGCACCTTGGCCATCAGGATCGCCTTGCGGCGCAGGCTGGGAGCCCGGCTGATCCAGTTGCCCTCGGGCTGCATCCCGATGATCTCGGAGTGGGCGTGCTGGGCGATCTGGCGGACCAGCGTCTTGCGGTAGGCCTCGGGCATGTCGTCGCGCGGCTCGACCCGGCCCTCGTCGGCGAGCAGCGCGGTGAACGCCGCGTCGTCGTGGAGGACGTCGGGAGCCGGCTCGCCGGGGGCGTGGCCGAAGTCGTTGCCGTACATCGAGCCCACGCTACCAGTCGTTGTGACACCGATCTGCATCTGTGCCGGTCAGGTGTAACACCTCCCCCGCTGAGATGATGGGGGCATGAGCAGCCCCTCTGGCCCGTCGGCCGACGTCTCGGTCCGCGTCGCCTGGGCCGACGACGCGGAGGCGATCGCCGAGATCCAGGCGCGTGCCTGGGCGACGTCGTACGCCGTGCTGGTGCCGGCCGCGGGAGACCTGCGCCCGGCCGACTTCGCCCAGCTGTGGCGCGACGCGCTGACCCGGCCCGCCGACGCGCGGCACCGGGCCCTGGTCGCGCTCGAGCGCAACCGGGTGGTCGGCTTCGCGATCACGACTCCCGCCACCGACCCCGACTGCGACCCGGTGACCGACGGTGAGCTCATGGAGTTCACCGTCGACGAGGCTGAGCGCGGCAAGGGTCACGGCTCCCGGCTGCTCCAGGCCGCGGTCGACACCATGCTCGCCGACGGGTTCACCCGCGCCGTGGCCTGGCTGGTCGCCGACGACGACACCTATCGGACCTTCCTCACCTCGGCGGGGTGGGCCGCCGACGCCGCGCACCGCACGCTCGACCTCGACGGTAGCGGCTCCAGCCAGGTGCGACAGGTCAGGCTGCACACCCGGCTGAGCTGAGACCCGACCCTTGGTTTTCTGGCCACGCCGCGTCACGATGGAGCGGTCGCGGCAGCCGCTGCGAGATCAGGATCGGGGGACCCACGATGTTCGGACCGCTGCCGCTGCTCCACAGGCTCGTCCTGGTCGCGATCACCCTGCTCGGCGGCGTGATTGCGGGTGCCTGGGTCGCGCACATGACCCCGCTGCCGCTCGCCGTCTCCATGGGTGCGCTGGCCGGCGGACTGCTCGGCCTGGTCGCGTCGTACGCCGTGATCCACCAGCCCCAGCCGCGCCCGGTCCGCGTCGAGCGGCGCCGCTGACCTTCGCTACCGTCGGCGGGTGACCCCGCCGACACCCGCGCCCGCGCAACCGGAGCGCCGCGGGATCATCCGCGACGGCCTCGGTGTCGGCCTGGCGACCGGGTTGTACGGCACCTCGTTCGGGGCCGTGTCCGTGGCGGCCGGGCTCTCGGTGCTCCAGACCTGCGCCCTGTCGCTGCTGATGTTCACCGGTGCCTCGCAGTTCGCCTTCATCGGCGTCGCGGCGGCCGGTGGTGCGCCGCTCTCGGGCGCCGCGACAGCGCTGATGCTCGGCACCCGCAACACCCTGTACGGCCTGAAGCTGGCTCCGCTGCTCGGCTTCCGCGGCTGGGTGCGCCCGGCCGCCGCCCAGCTCGTGATCGACGAGTCCACGGCGATGTCGGTGACCCGCGACTCCGCCGAGGCAGCCCGGGTCGGCTTCCTGAGCACCGGGATCTCGGTCTTTGTCTTCTGGAACCTGTTCACCCTGGTCGGTGCCATCGCCGGCAACCTGATCGGCGACCCCCGCACCTACGGCCTCGACGCCGCGGTGGGTGGCGCCTTCCTGGCCCTGCTCTGGCCCCGGCTGGCCGACCCCCGCAACCGGGTGATCGCCGTCATCGCCGCCGCGGTCGCCCTGGGCGTCGTACCGCTGACCGCCGCCGGTGTCCCGGTCCTCGTGGCCGGCGGGGTCGCTCTGCTGGCCGGCGTGCTGACCCGCGGCGCCACCGACGCGACGGAGATCCCGTCGTGATGTGGTGGGCGATCCTCGGCGCTGCAGCGGGCTGCTACCTGCTCAAGCTGGCCGGGCTCTCGATCCCGACGCGGGTGCTCCAGCGGCCGCTCGTCGAGCGGATCGCCGACCTGATCCCGGTCGCCCTGCTGGCCGCGCTGGTCGCCGTCCAGGTCTTCGCCCGCGGCCCGCACCTCACGGTGGACGCCCGGGCGGCCGGGCTCGCGGTCGCCGTCGTCGCGTTGCTGCTCCGCGCGCCCTTCTTGGCCGTCGTGCTCGTGGCGGCCGTGACCGCCGCCCTGCTCCGGCTCGTGGTCTAGCGATAGCCGCGCGGAACGCATCGCAACAACGTCGGGCGCTCCGTGCGTCCCATCTCCGCGTTCCCGTTCCGCGGAGGTGCCCGTGCGGCGTACGACGACACTCGTGCTCGCGGTCGGCGCCCTGACGCTGGCTGCGTGCGGGGGCGCGGACTCGTCCCCGCACGCCGCTGCCACCACCGTCGCCCCTGTCCCCTGGGCCGACCTCCCGCCCACCCACCCGCACCTCGCCAGCACCCGACTCGCGCCCCGTCCCGATCCCGCGCGCGCCGCAGCGGCTCGACCGTGCCGGGCCGCCGACCTCGATCTGAGGGACCTCGGTAACGGCGCCGCCATGGGTACGACGGTCAAGGCCCTGCGCTTCTCGCTGGCCGACGGACACCGACCCTGCTCCGTCTCCGGGCGCCCCGGAGCGACGCTCCGCATGGTCGAGGGCGACACCCTGCCCGGCGTCCCTTCCACCTTCACCTCGCGGTACTCCGAGCCGGTCCTGCTCACCCACCGCGCCGACGCCCTCGCGCAGCTCGTCTGGCCCAGCGCCTGCCTCGCTCCCTCGGGACGCGCCGCGGTGACCCTCACGTACGCCAGACGCGCCTGGGCGGTGCCGATGGGCTCGATCTCGGACACCTGCGACTTCGGGGCCGACCGGCCGCTGCACTCCATCGGGATCACGCGGTTCTTCCCTCCGCACGTGGTCCGGGGGCGCCGGGAGACGGCGTACGCCCCCTACCGCGACGCCCGGGGCCGTCCTCACCTCCCGGCGGGTCGACCAGTGGGGTTCGAGCTGCGCCTGGCTCCGGTGGAGGCGCTCCAGAGGTACTGGTGGGAGATCGTCGCCCCGGGCCGCGAGCCCCACGCTGCAGGCGTGATCACGCTGCGCTGACGCGTCGCGTCGCGTCAGACCATCGCGAGGAAGTGCTCGAGCCCCACCGTGAGCCCGGGATGCTCGGCCACCGCGCGGACGCCGGTCAGGACGCCGGGCGTGAAGGAGGCCCGGTCGAGGGAGTCGTGCCGGATCGTGAGGGTCTCCCCCGGCCCGCCGAGGAGCACCTCCTGGTGCGCGACCAGCCCTCGGGCCCGCACGGAGTGCACGCGGACCCCGTCGACGTCGGCACCACGGGCGGCGGCCACCCCGGTCGAGGTCGCGTCCGGCATCGCACCCAGGCCCGCTTCCCGTCGCGCGGACGCCACCAGCCCGGCGGTACGCCGTGCGGTCCCACTGGGGGCGTCGGCCTTGTCGGGGTGGTGGAGCTCGATGATCTCGACCGACTCGTAGAAGGGCGCCGCCGCGGCCGCGAAGCGCATCATCAGGATCGCGCCGATCGAGAAGTTGGGGGCGACCAGCACCCCGACCCCCGGCGCGTCGGCCAGCAGCGCACGCAGCGCCGCCAGCCGCTCGTCGTCGAAGCCGGTCGTGCCGACCACGCAGTGCAGGCCCGCGGCGATGCACCACCGCAGGTTGTCCATCACCACGTCAGGGTGGGTGAAGTCGACGACGACGTCGGCCGCGGACAGCGCGTCCAGGGCGTCGCCCTGGTCCACCTCGGCGACCAGCTCGGTGTCGTCGGCCTCGCGCACGGCCTGGCAGACCTCGGACCCGACTCGGCCGCGAGCGCCGAGCACGCCCACCCTGATCGCCGTACTCACGGGAGCCAACCTAGTGGTTAGCCGCGCCGGTGGCTGACCTCGGAACGCCGAAGTGGCAGGCTGAGCCCATGCCAGCGCAGTCGATCCCCCCGCGCATCGCGTGGGCCGTGGATCTGATGGACCCGCAACCGGGTGACAACGTCCTCGAGATCGGCTGCGGGCCCGGCGCTGCGGCCGAGCTCATCTGCGCCCGACTCACCACCGGGAAGCTGTTCGCCATCGACCGCTCGGAGTCCGGCGTGGACCGCACCCGGCGGCGCAACCAGAAGTACGTCGACGCCGGGCGGCTGACCGTCCGCCAGATCGACCTGGCGACGCTGCGGGTGCCGGTCAAGCGGCTGCACAAGGTGTTCGCGTTCAACGTCAACCTGTTCTGGGTGCGCGGCTGCGCGGACGAGGTCGCGCTGCTGCACGACCGAGTGCTGCCCGGGGGCGCGATCCACCTGTTCTACGAGACCACCCAGCCCGAGCTGGTGCCCAACATCGTGAAGAAGGCCTCGGCGGCGCTGAGCGAAGGCGGCTTCCGGGTCTCCGTGGTGGACCAGAAGGCGCCCCCGGTCGTGGCGATCATCGGCAAGCGTTAGGTTAGTCCCTGATATTGACTGTATATTAGGGTATTCTCTAATATCGAGGATCTCACGCTGACAGGAGCCACATGGACGTCGTGGTGCTCACCGTCGACCAGGACGAGAGCCGGACCGGTCTCGACCAGGTGCCGACGGCGCTCGACGCCCTCCGTGCCGTGCCCTGCCTGCGACCCTTCGAGCGCACCGTGGGTGACGAGCTCCAGGGCCTCCTCGACGACCCCGCGGCCCTGCCGGCGGCCCTCGAGCCCCTGCTCCGCTCCGGCGGCTGGAACATCGGCATCGGGCTCGGCCCGGTCGAGACCCCCCTGCCCGACCAGGCCCGCGCCGGCCGCGGTGAGGCCTATCTCGCCGCTCGCGAGGCCGTGACGGCTGCCAAGTCGAGCCCGTGGCGGCTGCGGGTGAACGGCGCCTCTCCGGCGACCCGTGCGCTCGAGTCGGCGATCTGGCTGTGGGCCGCGCTGCTGGCCCGTCGTACCGAGCGCGGCTGGCAGGTCTCCGACCTCGTCGACGAGGGCCTCACCTACGACCAGGCCGCGACCCGGCTGGGCATCACCCAGTCGGCGGTGAGCCAGCGGGCCGCTGCTGCCGGCATCGCCGAGGGCCGCCGGGCTCGCGAGCTGGTGGAGTTCCTGACCGGCACCGCACTGGAGGGACCACGATGACCGGCACGGGCTGGCTGGAGCTGGTCGCGGTGGGCGCGGCCGCCGCGATCGCGACGACGGGCCTGGTCACCGGGCGCGCGGGACGGGCGTACGCCGTGGCAGTCACGTCGCTGCTCGGACTGGCCCTGGGCCTGGTCTGGTTCGGGGAGCTCCCGGCTGCCGACTCGGCACCGCGCGTCGTGCTGCTGCTCGCGGGGGTGCTCGCGGTGACCGGCGGCGGACTGGTCACCACGCAGGTCTTCGCACTGGTCGACCGGGACGCCCGGACCGTCCGCGCCGGCGAGGTGCTGCGCGGCGGCGCCTGGATCGGCGCCCTGGAACGGCTTGCGGTGTTCGCGGCGCTCGTCGCCGGCTGGGGCCCGGGCCTGGCGATCGTGCTCGCGGTCAAGGGCCTCGGGCGCTATCCCGAGCTGCGCAACCAGGAGGACACCGGCGCGGCCGAGCGGTTCATCATCGGGACTTTCACCAGCGTGCTGTGGGCGGTCGCCTGCGCCGGACTGGCCACGCTCGCGCGCTGAGCCCATCGGGCCCGACCCTGGGCGCCCGCACTGATGCCCGGTTGCGTGGTTTTGCGCGCCCAAAACGCCTGCTTCACTCTTGACGACCACACATACGGGCAGATATACAGAGAAACACAGATGTGACTGGCGCCACAGAGGCGACGCAGCTGCTCGAAAGGACGGAAACCATGGCTTTGCCTGACGCATTGGCCAACAAGAACGTGGCGGGGGGAGGGGGACGCGCGCGGGTCCAGCGTTTCGGGGGCTATCTGGCCGGCATGATCATGCCGAACATCTCGGCCTTCATCGCGTGGGGCCTGATCACCAGCCTCTTCCTCGTGCCCGAGGGCGGCGCCGCCGCCTGCCATGCCTCTCACTCCGGCTGCGGTTGGCTTCCCAACAACAGCCTCTCGGAGATGATCGGCCCGATGATCACCTACCTGCTGCCGCTGCTGATCGGCTACACGGGTGGCCGGATGGTGCACGGCCAGCGCGGTGCCGTGGTCGGTGCGATCGCCACGATGGGCGTCATCGTGGGCTCGGACGTGCCGATGTTCCTCGGTGCCATGATCATCGGTCCCCTTGCCGGCTACCTGATCAAGGTCGTCGACAACGCGATCCAGGAGAAGGTCGCCAGCGGCTTCGAGATGCTGGTCGACAACTTCTCGGCCGGCATCATCGGCCTGGTGATGGCCGTCGTCGGCAAGCTCGTCATCGGTCCCCCGGTCGACCACCTGGTCAACTGGGCCGGCGACGGCGTCAACTGGCTCGTCAACCACCACGTGCTGCCGCTCGCGTCGCTGATCGTGGAGCCCGCCAAGGTGCTCTTCCTCAACAACGCGATCAACCACGGTGTCTTCACACCGCTGGGCTCGCAGCAGGTGCTCGACCACGGCAAGTCGATCCTGTTCATGGTCGAGTCCAACCCCGGCCCCGGCGCCGGTCTGCTGCTGGCGTACTTCTTCTTCGGTCCCAAGGCGCTGCGTCCCAGCGTCCCCGGCGCGCTGATCATCCAGTTCCTGGGTGGCATCCACGAGATCTACTTCCCGTACGTGCTGATGAAGCCCCAGCTGATCCTGGCCACGATCGCCGGCGGCATGTCCGGCCTGGCGGTCGGCAACGCGCTGCACGCCGGTCTGGTCGGCCCGCCCGCACCCGGATCGATCTTCGCCTACATCGCGGAGACTCCACGAGGGTTCGGCAACTGGGTGGCGGTCTACTCCGATGTGGTCGTCGCCGCGGGCGTGTCGTTCATCGTCGCGGCAGCCCTGATGGGCTTCGGACGAGCGGCACGAAACGAGACGGCGCACCTGCCGGAGGAGGAAGTGCTGGTGGGCAGCTAGGCCCACCGCGTCCTCGACCCCCGTCGGGCCGGGTGCCACGATGGAGTGGCACCCGGCCCGCACACCCCGACGAGAGGAAGTTCCATGCCGCAGGTCAACGGCTCAGACGTCAAGAAGGTGATCATCGCCTGCGACGCCGGAATGGGCAGCAGCGTGATGGTCGCCAGCACCATGAAGAAGAAGCTCAAGAAGTACGACGTCGAGGTCGTCCACTCGCCGGTCAACAACATCCCCGCCGACGCCCAGGTCGTGCTGTGTCATGCCGGCCTCGCCGATCGCGCCAAGATGGTCAGCCCCAACGCTGTCGTCATCCCGTTCCAGATCTTCATGGGCGACCCGGCGTTCGCGAAGGTCGAGAACGCGATCAAGGACGGCGGCACCCTTGAGTCCTGAGGCCGCCGGCAACGACGTGCTCAGTGCCGAGGCCGTGCGCCTCGGCCTGAGCGCCACCGACAAGGAGGACGCACTGCGCCAGTGCGGTGCCGTGCTCGTCGAGATCGGTGCGGCCGGACCGGCGTACGCCGACGCCATCCTCGAGCGCGAGCAGTCCGTGTCGACCTACATGGGCGAAGGCTTCGCCATCCCCCACGGCACCGATGCCAGCCGGGAGCACATCAACCGGGCGGCGCTGGCGTTCCTCCAGTTCCCGGACGGGGTCGACTGGAACGGCAAGCAGTGCTTCGTGTGCATCGCGATCGCCAGCAAGAGCGACGAGCACATCGGCATCCTGCAGTCCCTGGCGATGGTGCTCACCGACAAGGAGTCCGCGCAGCGGCTGCGCGAGACCACCAATGTCGACGAGGTGCTCACCCTGCTGACCGCCGAGGACGACGACGACTGACCGCCCCACCCCCCACCGCGACACCCGACGAGAGGCATCACCCATGAAGGCCCTGCGGTTCTACGCGCCCGAGGACGTACGACTCGAGGACGTGCCCGAGCCCGAGTGCGGACCCGACGAGATCAAGCTCCGGGTGCGCAACTGCTCCACCTGCGGCACGGACGTGAAGATCTTCTACAACGGCCACCAGAACCTCACCCCGCCCCGGACGATCGGGCACGAGATCGCCGGCGAGGTGGTCGAGGTCGGCGCGGAGGTCAACACGACGTACGGCAGCGAGTGGCAGGTCGGCGACCGTGCGCAGGTGATCGCGGCCGTGCCGTGCGGTGAGTGCTACGAGTGCCGGAAGGGCTGGATGGCGGTCTGTCAGAACCAGACCTCGGTCGGCTACCAGTACGACGGCGGCTTCGCCGAGTACATGATCGTGCCGCACCAGGTGCTCAAGGTGGACGGGCTCAACAAGATCCCCGACAACGTGGGGTACGACGAGGCCTCCGCCGCCGAGCCGTTCGCCTGCGCGATCAACGCCCAGGAGCTGCTCGGCATCGAGCCGGGTGACACCGTCGTGGTGTTCGGCGCCGGCCCGATCGGCTGCATGCACATCCGGATCGCCCGTGGCGTGCACGAGGCGGGCCCGGTCTACCTCGTCGACGTCAACGCCGAGCGACTGAAGATGTCGGCCGACGCCGTCCAGCCCGAGGAGACCATCGACGGCTCCCAGGAGGACGTCGTTGCCCGGGTGATGGAGCTGACCGGCGGCCGCGGGGCGGACGTCGTGATCACCGCGACGGCAGCCAACGTCACCCAGGAGCAGGCGATCGCGATGGCCGCGCGCAACGGCCGGATCTCGTTCTTCGGTGGGCTGCCCAAGACCGACCCCACCATCACCTGCGACTCCAACCTCGTGCACTATCGCCAGCTCCACATCCACGGCGCGAACGGCTCGGCACCCGAGCACAACAAGCGGGCCTTGCAGTACATCTCCACCGGCCAGGTGCCGGTCAAGGACCTGATCACCCGCCACATCCCGCTCGACGACGTGCTCTCCGCCTTCGAGATCGTCAAGAAGGGTGAGGCGATCAAGGTCACCGTCGAGCCGTGACCGACGAAGGAGGTCACGGCGTGGCGACGGGGAGGTCGAGCAAGCCCCGCGGCTGAGCCCGCGAAGCCGCGACGGGCGAGTCGAGACCCGCGGACCCGTCGTGACCGACGAAGGAGGTCACGGCGTGGCGACGGGGAGGTCGAGCAAGCCCCGCGGCTGAGCCCGCGAAGCCGCGACGGGCGAGTCGAGACCCGCGGACCCGCCGTGACCGACCAAGGAGGTCACGGCGTGGCGACGGGGAGGTCGAGCAAGCCCCGCGGCTGAGCCCGCGAAGCCGCGACGGGCGAGTCGAGACCCGCGGACCCGTCGTGACCGACCAAGGAGGTCACGGCGTGGCGACGCGGAGACCGGTCGGCGCCCCGACTAAACCGAAACCACCTCCCGTGGCGTAGAACGGGTATGGAGACCTTGATCTCCGGAGGGCGGGACATGACCGAGCGTGGGACCCCTGGGGACTTCGCACGTTGGGTCGAGCCCCACCTGACGGTCCTGACCCGGTACGCCGCCCGCCAGGTGGCGGCCGCGGACCGCGACGACGTGGTGCAGGAGGCCCTGATCCGCGCCTGGCAACGCTGGGCGACGTACGACGCCTCGCGTGGCACACCGGTCGCCTGGCTGCTCGGCATCACCGCCGACCGGTGCCGGCGCTACCGCACCCGCCAGCCGGCGGGGATGGTGGTCGAGCTGGTGGACCAGGGCGCCGCTCCGACGGCGAGTCACGACCTCGACCTCTCCCGAGCCGTCGAGGGGCTCAGCCGCCGCCAGCGCCAGGCCGTCGACCTGCACTACTTCGTCGGGCTGGACGTGGCGACCACCGCCGAGGTGATGGGCTGTGCGCCCGGCACCGTCAAGGCGACCCTGCACCAGGCCCGGGCACGGTTGCGAGAGCTGTTGGGAGACGACGATGACTGACCTCATGGACGAGCGGATCCAGGCCGCGGCACGACGCTGGCAGGCCGAGCTGCCGCCACCGCCCGCGGTTCCCCTCGAGCGGCTCGGCGAGCGGCTGCCCGGCCGTCGGTTGCCCTGGCGCCCGCTCACGACTGCCGCCGCTGCCGTGCTCGTGGTCGCCGGCGGAGCCTCGATGATCGCCCGGGTCGCGGACTCGTCCTCGCCGCACCCGGCCACCGGGCCGTCGACCTCCGGCACCCTCACCGGCCACCAGGTCGTGCCGTGGCGCGCCCTTCCCGCCGGGCACCCCGACGTGCGCCACCGGGTCGGTGGCGAGGTCGTGACGCCGTACGACCGGCTGTCGGCGACCGGCCACATCTCGGGCCACGCCCACCCGGGTGACACCGTGCTCTTCACGGCCGTCCTCGAGTCCTCGACGACCATCCCGCTGAGTCCGTGCCCGGACTTCACGATCGCCTTCGGGACGACCGCACGCACCTGGCGGCTCAACTGCGCGCAGGTGCCCTTCCACGACGGACAGGGCCGACCCGTCCTGCCGGCCTTCACGAACGTCAGGTTCGCGATGCAGGTGACGGTCCCCGACGAGCCTGGCCGGCAGAAGGTGCTGTGGACCCTGGACGGCCCCCAGCGGCTGCCCGGTTTCTACGGTCTGGTCGACGTCCAACGTCCCTGAGGCGACACGGACGGTTCAGTCGCCACGGAGCAGAGGTGGGTGCAACACCTCGACCGTCCCCCGTCGGTACAGCCGGGCGGGACGACCGCCGTCGCGGTTCGTCCGCTCCCCCGTGTCCGCGAGGAAGCCGGACGAGCCGGTCACCTTCCGGTGGAAGTTGCGCGGGTCCAGCTCGCGTCCCCAGACCGCCTCGTAGACCCGGCGCAGCTCCCCGACCGTGAACTCCTCAGGACAGAACGCTGTGCCGAGCGGTGTGTACTCCAGCTTCGAGCGCGCCCGTTCGACGCCGTCGGTGAGGATCGCCAGATGGTCGAACGCCAGTCGGTCGCCGCGCGCCAGGGCGACGTCGACCGGGACCCATTCGGCGTGGGCGGCGTCCGACCCGGCGATCGGTGCGGGCAGGTCGGGCGCCAATGCCAGATGGGCGACGGTGACCACGCGCCCCCGCGGGTCGCGGCCCGGGGCGCCGTAGGTCCTCAGCTGCTCGAGGTGCACGTCGCCCAGCGCCAGTCCGGTCTCCTCCTCGAGCTCGCGGGCGGCCGCGGCGGAGAGATCCTCCCGCTCCTCGAGGAAGCCCCCGGGGAGGGCCCAGCGTCCCCGGTACGGCGGGATCCCACGTCGCACGAGCAGCACGTGCAGCAGCTGGTCCCGGATGGTCAGGATGACCAGGTCGACCGTCACGGAGATCTCCATGGCGCTGAGCGTAGCCGTTAATCGTCGACTTGACGAGAAAGACTTCTTCGCGTTATCGTCATAACGACGATTACCTCTGGAGGAGACGATTCACATGGCCGACATCACCCGCTACCCGTTCACCCGCCACCTGCGCGGCACCGCCACCGTCCACGTGCAGCACGTGCGCAACGGCAGGGTGCGCCACGCGGGCACCGGTCTGTCGTTCTGGTTCCGCCCGCTCAGCGCGGTCCTCTCCGAGGTCCCGGTGGCCGACCGCGAGCTGCCGATGCTCTTCCACGCCCGCACCTCCGACTTCCAGGACGTCACGGTGCAGGCCACGGTCACCTACCGGATCGCCGATCCCGACCTGGCTTCCAGCCGGATCGACTTCTCCGTCGACCCCGACACCGGCGCCTGGCGGACGATGCCGCTGGAGCAGGTCGCCGGGCTGCTCACCGAGATCGTCCAGCAGCAGTCGATCGCCCTGCTGGCGGCCGTGCCGCTCACCTCCGCGCTCGTCACCGGCGTCGACGCCCTGCTCACCACGGTCGGCTCCGCCATCGGCAGTGACGCGCGGCTCGCCGAGACCGGCATCAGCGTCGTCGCACTACGGGTCGTGGCGATCCGGCCCGAGCCCGACGTGGAGAAGGCCCTGCGCACGCCCGCCCGGGAGCAGGTGCAGCAGGAGGCCGACCGCGCCACCTATGAGCGGCGTGCGGTGGCCGTCGAGCGGGAGCGCGCGATCAGCGAGAACGAGCTGCAGAGCAGGATCGAGCTGGCGCGGCGCGAGGAGCAGCTGGTCACCCAGCGCGGCGCCAACGCCCGGCGCGAGGCCGAGGAGGAGGCGGCCGCCGGCCAGATCGGCGCCGAGGCACTGGCGCGGCGTACCCTCACCCTCGCCGAGGGCGAGGCATCTGCGACCAGAACCCGCGGTGAGGCCGAGGCAGCGGCCGAGTCGGCCCACCTCGCCGCCCTGCGGGACCTGCCCGACCAGGTGCTGTGGACCGAGGCGTTGCGTGAGCTCTCGGGCCGGCTGCCCGACATCGACAGCCTGGTGCTCACCCCCGACCTGCTCGCTCCCCTGCTCGCCAGGCTCGGCTCGAGCTCGGCGTCATGAGCATCGCGCCCCGGGTGGTGGTGGTCCACCGGGCCACCGAGCTCGACGAGCTCCTGGCCCGGCACGGCACCCGCGGCCAGGTCGAGTTCTTCCTGCGCAGCCGGGGCCGTGACCTGGCCGAGGTCGAGGCCCGGCACAGCTCCCTGCAGCAGGCGCTGTCGACGATCACGGCCGCGGTCCCGGTGGACTGGCGGCAGGGACGCGTCGAGCGCGCCGATCTCGATCGCTTCCTGTTCGGCCCCGAGGACGTCGTCGTGGTGGTGGGGCAGGACGGTCTGGTCGCCAACGTCGCGAAGTACCTCGACGACCAGCCGGTGATCGGCATCGACACCGATCCGGCGCGCAACCCGGGCGTGCTCGTGCGCCACCGGCCGGAGGCCGTGGGTGACCTGTTGCGCTCCGCCGGACCGCAGGACCTGCTGACGATGGTCGAGGCGGCCTCCGACGACGGCCAGCGGCTGCGGGCCCTCAACGAGGTGTTCGTGGGGCCGGCGTCGCACCAGACGGCCCGCTACACCCTCGAGGCCGAGGGTCGCCGGGAGGCACAGGCCTCGTCGGGGCTGGTGGTGGCCACGGGGACCGGCGCGACGGGGTGGTGCCGGTCGCTGTGGCTCGAGCACCACAGCCGGCTCGCGCTCCCCGGCCCCACCGACCCCGGGCTGGCGTGGTTCGTGCGCGAGGCCTGGCCCTCCCCCGCCACCGGCACGACGTACACCGAGGGGCTGCTGGAGGCCGCGGGCCTCGCGCTCCGCGTGGAGTCGGAGCGGATGGTCGTCTTCGGGGACGGCATCGAGACCGACCGGCTCGAGCTGACCTGGGGCCAGAGCCTGACCGTGACCCGCTCGGAGCACCACCTGCACCTGGTGGCGTGAGCGCCTACCTCGGTCCGACGACCGCGAGGATCTCCGGCTGGGTGAACAGGGTCGTCGCCAGCGCGTGCACGTCGTCCAGGGTGACGGCCTCGACCCGCGCCAGCACCTCGTCGATGCTCAGCAGGTCATCGTCCACGAGCTCGGACTTGCCCAGCCGGCTCATCCGGGACGCGGAGTCCTCGAGCCCGAGCACCAGACCGCCCTTGAGCTGCCCCTTGCCGCGGGCCAGCTCGTCGGCGGTGATGCCCGCGTCGGCGACCTTGGCGAGCTCGGCGCGGACCACCTCGAGCACCTGCTCGAGCTTGGCCGGCAGGCAGCCGACCGAGACCCCGACCAGCCCGGCGTCGATGTGCTGGCTGGCGAAGGAGAAGACGGAGTAGGCCAGGCCGCGCTTCTCGCGGACCTCCTGGAACAGCCGGCTGGACGTGCCGCCACCGAGGGCGGCGTTCAGCACGCCGAGCGCGAAGCGCCGGTCGTCGGAGCGGGTGATCCCGTTCACGCCGAGCACGACGTTGACCTGCTCGAACTGCCGGGTCGCCTCGACGACCCCGGAGCCGACGCGGCGTGCCTTCGCGACCTGGCGGGCGGCGACCGGGCTGGCGGTGCCGGCCAGGAAGTCGTTGCGGGCGAACGCGCGGCGTACCAGCCGGACGACCTTGGTGTGGTCGACGTTGCCGGCGACCGCGACCACCATCCGCTCGGGGCGGTAGTGACGACGGTAGAACCGCAGGACCTGGTCGCGGGTCATCGCCTCGATCGAGGCCGCGGTGCCGGCGATCGGTCGGCCCAGGGGCGAGTCGCCCCAGGCCTGGGCGGAGAAGAGGTTGTGCGCGACGTCGTCGGGGTCGTCGTCGTGCATGGCGATCTCGTCGAGGATCACCTCGCGCTCGGCGTCGACGTCGTCCTCGGTGATCGTCGAGGACGTGATCATGTCGCCGAGCACGTCGACCGCCAGCGGGAGGTCCTCGTCGAGGACCCGCGCGTGGAAGCAGGTGTACTCCTTGGCGGTGAAGGCGTTGAACTCACCCCCGACCGCGTCGAGCGCGATCGAGATCTCGAGCGCGGAGCGCTCGGGGGTGCCCTTGAAGAGCAGGTGCTCGAGGAAGTGCGAGCAGCCGTGCAGGGCCGGCGTCTCGTCGCGCGAGCCGACCCCGACCCAGACCCCGATGGTGGCCGAGCGCTGCCCGGGCACCTGCTCGGTGATGATCCGCAGGCCGCTGGGCAGCACCGTCCGGCGGACGACGCCGTCGTCACCCTTCAGCAGGGTCCGCGTCGATCCGTTGGCCTGGGAAACCGACGACCGGCCGGCAGCAGGCTGCCGGCCGGTCGTCGCAGGGACCACGTGGGTCACTCGGCGTCCGCGGCCTCGACGACGGGCTCGTCGGCGCTGTCGTCGGACTCGTCACCGGCCGCCGCGGAGTCCTCGACGACGGGGATCAGCGAAAGCTTCCCGCGGTCGTCGATCTCACCGATCTCGACCTGGATCTTCTGGCCGACCGAGACGACGTCGTCGACGTTCTCGACCCGCTTGCCACCCACCAGGGCACGGAGCTTGGTGATGTGGAGCAGACCGTCCTTGCCCGGGAGCAGGGAGACGAACGCCCCGAAGTTGGTCGTCTTCACGACCGTGCCGAGGTAGCGCTCGCCGACCTCGGGCATGGTCGGGTTGGCGATCGCGTTGACCGCGTTGCGGGCGGCCTCGGCCGCCTCGCCGTTGGTCGCCCCGATGTAGACCGTTCCGTCGTCCTCGATGGACAGCGTCGCGCCCGTGTCGTCCTGGATCTGGTTGATCACCTTGCCCTTGGGCCCGATCACCTCGCCGATCTTGTCGATCGGCACCTTGATGCTGATGATCCGCGGAGCGTGGACCGACATCTCCTCGGGTGCGTCGATGGCCTCGCCCATCACCTCGAGGATGGTCAGGCGCGCGTCGCGGGCCTGGGTCAGCGCGGCGGCCAGGACCTCGGCGGGGATGCCGTCGAGCTTGGTGTCGAGCTGGAGCGCGGTGACGAACTGCTTGGTGCCGGCGACCTTGAAGTCCATGTCGCCGAAGGCGTCCTCGGCGCCGAGGATGTCGGTCAGCGCGACGTACTGCGTCTCGCCGTCGACCTCACCGGAGATCAGGCCCATCGCGATGCCCGCGACCGCTGCGCGCAGCGGCACGCCGGCCTGGAGCAGCGACATCGTGGAGGCACAGACCGAGCCCATCGAGGTGGAGCCGTTGGAGCCCATCGCCTCGGAGAGCTGACGGATCGCGTAGGGGAACTCCTCACGCGTCGGGAGCACCGGCAGGAGTGCCCGACGAGCGAGCGCACCGTGGCCGACCTCGCGGCGCTTGGGCGAGCCCACCCGACCGGTCTCACCGGTGGAGAACGGCGGGAAGACGTACTTGTGCATGTAGCGGCGGTGCTTCTCCGGGGACAGCGTGTCGAGCTGCTGCTCCAGCTTGAGCATGTTCAGGGTGGTGACGCCCAGGATCTGGGTCTCGCCACGCTCGAACAACGCCGAGCCGTGCACGCGGGGCAGGATCGCGACCTCCGCGTGGAGCGGGCGGATGTCGGCAAGGCCGCGCCCGTCGATGCGGATCTTGTCGCGCAGCACGCGCTCGCGGACGACCTGCTTGTTGACCGAGCGGAACGCCGCGCCGATCTCCTTCTCACGACCCTCGAACTGAGGGGCGACCTTCTCCAGGACGCTCTGCTTGAGCTCGTCGACGCGCTGCTCGCGCTCCTGCTTGTCGGCGATCGTCATCGCGGAGACCAGGTCGGCCTTGCTGGCCGACTCGACGGCCTCGAAGACGTCGTCCTCGTAGTCGAGGAAGACCGGGAACTCCTGGATCGGCTTGGAGGCCTGCTTGGCGAGCTCGCTCTGCGCCTCGCACAGCTGCTTGATGAAGGGCTTGGCGGCGTCGAGGCCGCCGGCGACGATCTCCTCGGTGGGCGCCTGGGTGCCGGACTGGACGAGGTCCCACGTCTGCTCGGTGGCCTCGGCCTCGACCATCATGATCGCAACGTCACCGGTCTCGGTCACGCGGCCGGCCACGACCATGTCGAAGACGGCACCCTCGAGCTGGCTGTGGCTCGGGAAGGCGACCCACTGACCCTCGATCAGGGCGACGCGGACGCCGCCGACCGGGCCGGAGAACGGCAGGCCGGAGATCTGGGTCGACAGCGACGCCGCGTTGATCGCGAGCACGTCGTAGGGCTGGTCGGGGTCGAGCGCGAGCACGGTGATCACGACCTGGACCTCGTTGCGCAGACCCTTCTTGAAGGTCGGGCGCAGCGGGCGGTCGATCAGCCGGCAGGTGAGGATCGCGTCCTCGCCGGGGCGACCCTCGCTCCGGAAGAAGGAGCCGGGGATCTGGCCCACGGCGTACATCCGCTCCTCGACGTCGATCGTCAAGGGGAAGAAGTCGAACTGCTCCTTGGGGTGCTTACCGGCCGTGGTGGCCGACAGCAGCATGGTCTCGTCGTCGAGGTACGCCGTGACGGACCCGGCGGCCTGACGGGCCAGCAGGCCGGTCTCGAACTTGATCGTGCGCTGGCCGAACTTGCCGTTGTCGAGAACGGTCTCGACCGCCGAAATGATCGGGTTTTCAGATGATGCTGACATGGACAGGTTCCCTGTCCCTCTCTCTTCGCGGAGCGACCCCGCGAACGTCCCGCTGCTCGAAGACCTCGAGCCAGTGTCTGTGCCGGTCTTCGATCGAGGCCCGCGGATCGGAGTCGATCTCGAGAGCCACTACCGAGGACCGAGCCGACGTGGGCGGGTCGCTCCTGGTTTCTGATGTGTTCAGTTGTGATCGACCCTAGCGGCCAACTGCTGGCCACCCACGTCGCCGGATCTGCCGGCGGGCCGGACGTGAAAGGAGCGGCCGCCCCGCGAGGGTCAGCCGCTCCGCGACGTCAACGGCGCAGGCCGAGACGCTCGATGATCGAGCGGTAACGCTCGATGTCGGTCTTGTTGAGGTAGTTCAGCAGCCGGCGGCGCTGGCCGACCAGCAGCAGCAGGCCACGACGCGTGTGGTGGTCGTGCTTGTGCGTCTTGAGGTGCTCGGTCAGGTGCGCGATCCGGTGGCTGAGCAGCGCGATCTGCACCTCGGGGGAGCCGGTGTCGCCCTCGGCAACGGCGTAGTCGGCGATGATCTTCTTCTTGGTGTCGGCGTCGGTACCGATCGACATGCGAGCTCCTTCTCCGCCCCGGTGGGCGCTGATCGTTGCGCGGCGCGACAGGCCGGAACGCCTGAGGCTCTCTGGATCCGCGGCCGTTTCACGGCAACCGCAGAAGGCTATCAGCGGGCCGGTACGCCGCCCAAAACGGCAGGCGGCCCGAACGGAGCGTGCGCCAGGGGGCAGAGCGAGGGGCGGGCCCCCTTGCGGGAGCCCGCCCCTGGCGGTCGTGCTGTGCTCTGGTGCGACTCAGACCGCGGGCGGGGGGTCCTGCCTGCTGGCCTGCTCCGTGGTCGTCTGCGACCCGTCGGGGTGGGTGGTCGTGGCCACGGTGCGGGCGGTCCGCGAGCGGCTCATGGTCAGCGCGGTCAGCGCGATCACCAGGACCCCGGCCAGGACGAGGATCCAGCCGACCATCCTGAGGTCCACGGCGCTGATGGCGTCCTGCACCGCGTAGACCAGGATCAGGCCGACGGCCAGGAGGAACACTCCGAGTCCGTATCCCATGGGGAACATCCCTTCGATTCGCCGCCCGGGACGGGCGGGTCGCGGGCACGCTAACGGCTCGTCCGCAGCCCGGTCAGACCCTTGAGGGTGAGGTCGTCGCGGCCGTCCCTGTCGCCGTACGGCGTGATGGGGGAGACTCGACGGCGTGCCCCCCGATCTCCGGATGCCCACCCTTCCGAGCAGTCTTCGGCTGGCGGAGGACCCGGTGCCGCCGGGCTTCACCGGCACCCGGCTGACAGCGTGCAACCTGTGCGAGGCGATCTGCGGCCTCGAGCTCACCCTCGAGGACGGTCGGGTCACCGGCATCCGCGGCAACCCCGACGACCCTCTCTCGCGCGGCTACATCTGCCCCAAGGGAGTCGCGCTGGCCGACGTGTACGACGACCCCGACCGGCTCCGCCGTCCGATCCGGCGGGTGGGCGACGAGTGGGTCGAGATCTCGTGGGACGAGGCGCTGGACCGGGTGGCGGACGCGCTGGCGAGCACACTCGACACCCACGGTCGCAACTCCGTCGGCGTCTACCTCGGCAACCCCAACGCCCACGCGCTCGGCTCGGCGACCCACGCGCTGCCGTTCGTCAAGTCGCTGGGCACCCGCAACCGCTTCAGCGCCTCGTCGGTCGACCAGATCCCGCACCAGCTGGTCGCCTGGCAGCTCTTCGGCCACCAGCTGCTGCTGCCGGTGCCGGACCTGGACCGCACTTCGTACTTCCTGGTCTTCGGCGCCAACCCGATGGCGTCCAACGGCTCCCTGATGACCAGCCCCGACTTCCCGCACCGGGCCCGGGCGATCAAGGACCGCGGCGGGCAGATCGTGGTCTTCGACCCGCGTCGCACCGAGACGGCCAAGATCGCCACCGAGCACCACTTCGTGCGCCCGGGCTCCGATGTGGTCGTGCTGCTGGCGATGGTGCGCACGCTGTTCTCCGACGACCTGGCCGACCCGCCGTCGTACGTCGACCACGTCGACCGGGTGCGGGCTCTGGTCGACCCGTTCACCCCCGAGCTCGCCGAGCAGGTCAGCGGGGTCTCGGCGACCGACCTGGTCCGGATCACCCACGAGTTCGTGGCGGCCCGCGGCGCCGCGGCCTACGGCCGGCTCGGCGTCTCCACCACCGGGTTCGGATCGGTGAGCCAGTGGGCCATCAACTGCCTCAACCTGCTGGGCGGCCACTTCGACCGGCCCGGCGGGGTGCTGTTCCCCGAGCCCGCCGTCGACGTCGTCGGTCGGCGGTTCATCGGTCCCGGCCACTACGACCTCTACCGCAGCCGGGTACGCGGACTCCCGGAGTACGGCGGAGAGCTGCCGGCGGCGTGCATGCGCGAGGAGATCGAGACCCCGGGCGAGGGCCGGATCCGGGCCTTCGTCAGCATCGCCGGCAACCCGGTGCTCTCGACCCCCGACGGCCGGCGGCTCGGGGAGGCCTTCGACTCGCTGGACTTCATGGCCGCGATCGACATCTACCTCAACGAGACCACCCGGCACGCCGACGTGATCCTGCCGCCGACCACGACCCTGGAGCGCGACCACTACGACCTGGTCTTCCACGGCCTGGCGGTGCGCAACACGGCACGCTTCAGCTCCGCGGTGTTCGCCAAGCCCGACGACGCCATGCACGACTGGGAGATCTACCGTGAGCTGGCCGCCCGGATCGCCGCGCGGCGGCCGCGCACACCGGGCCTGGCGGGTCGCCGCGCGCGGCTCACCCGACGGCTGCGCCTCGCCACCAGCCCGACCCGGCAGCTCGCCGTGCTGCTGCGGACCGGCCGCCGGGTCTCGCTGAGCCGGCTGCGGCGCCATCCCGAGGGCGTCGACCTCGGCCCGCTGCGACCGACCATGCCGGGCCGGCTCCAGACGGCCGAGCACCGCATCGACCTCGCCCCGGCGCTGCTGGTCGGCGACCTCGACCGGCTCCAGCGCTGGCTGGACGACCGCCCCGACGACGCCCTGGTGCTGATCGGCCGCCGACACAAGCAGGACAACAACTCGTGGTTCCACAACTCCACCCGGCTGACCCGGGGCCGGGCGCGGCACCAGCTCCTGATGCACCCGCAGGACCTGACCGAGCGTGGCATCGACGACGGCGCGCTGGTCACGGTCACCTCGCGGGTCGGCTCGGTCGACGTCGAGGTCGCGGCGAGCGACGACATGATGCCGGGCGTCGTGTCGCTCCCCCACGGCTACGGTCACCAGGTCGACGGCACCCGGCTGCGCAACGCCACCAAGGTCGCCGGCGTCTCGATCAACGACCTGACCGACCCCGAGCTGCTGGACCTCTCGGGCAACGCCGCCCTGAACGGCGTACCCGTCACCGTGGCGGCCGCTCCGGCCTGACCGCCCCCCGGGCTCGCGGCCTGCCCTCCTCGCTCCGCTCAGGCGTCCAGCACGGCCCGGACGGCGGCGCGGGCCGCCATCGGGTCCTTGGCGGCCAGCGCAGCCTCGGCGGCGTCCTCGAGGTGGTCCATGCTGGCGGCCGCGAGCCGGGCCCCGACCGGACGCACCGCAGCCGAGGCCATCGACAGCGACGTGATGCCCATCCCGACCAGGACGCACGCCAGCAGCGGGTCCGCGGCCGCCTCGCCGCACACGCCCACCGGCTTGCCGGCCTGCTTGCCGGCCTCGGCGGTGATCGCGATCAGCTGGAGCACGGCGGGCTGCCACGCGTCGGTGAGGTGGGCCAGGTCGGTGGCCATCCGGTCGGCGGCCATCGTGTACTGCGTCAGGTCGTTGGTGCCGATCGAGAGGAAGTCGACCACCTCCAGCATCCGGTGCGCCAGCAACGCCGCCGACGGCACCTCCACCATCACGCCGGGCTTGAGCCCCCGACTGCGCACGGCCTCGCCGAACTCGGCCGCCTCGGCGACGGTGGCCACCATCGGGGCCATCACCCAGGTCTCGGTGCCGGTCGCCTCGGCGGCCGCCGCGATGCCGTCGAGCTGGCGCACGAGGAGGTCGGGGTTGTCGAAGGAGAGGCGCAGGCCGCGCACGCCGAGGGCGGGGTTCTCCTCGCCCTCGTGGGTCGCGAAGGCCACCGGCTTGTCGGACCCGGCGTCGAGGGTGCGGACGACGACGTAGCGGCCCTTGAACGGCGCCAGCACCTCGCCGTAGATCTGTGCCTGCTCCTCGGCCGACGGCTCCTCCGTGCGGTTCAGGAAGCACAGCTCGGTGCGGAACAGGCCCACGCCCTCGACCGGACCGTCCGCCGCTCCTCGGGCGGACTCGCCGTCGGCGACGTTGGCCAGGATCTTGATCCTGGTGCCGTCGGCGGTCTCGCCCGGGCCGCTCCAGGTGGCCAGCGCGGCGCGCTGCTCGCGGTCCGCCTCGACCTGGCGCCGCGCCTGGTCGGGGTCCGGTGCGGTCTCGATGGACCCGGTGGTGCCGTCGACCAGGAGCGGCGTACCGGTCGCGATGTCGGTGACCCCGGGGGCGCCGACCACGCACGGGATCGCGAGCTGGCGGGCGATGATCGCGGTGTGGCTGGTCGGCCCGCCCCGCTCGGTGACCAGGGCGAGCACGACCCGCGGGTCGAGGGTGGCGGTGTCGGACGGCGCGAGGTCCGCGGCGAGCAGGACGACCGGGTCCTCCGGCATCTGGACGCCGGGCTCCGGCTCGCCGACCAGGTGGGCGACGACCCGACGCTCGATGTCGCGCAGGTCGGTGACCCGCTCGGCCATCAGGCCGCCCATCTGCGTGAACACCGCGGTGAACTGCTCCACAGCGGCGTGAACGGAGGTCAGGAGGTCCTCGCCGCTGCGCAGGTGCTTGCGGACCGCCGAGCGCAGCCCCTTGTCGCGGCTCAGGCCGGCGCTGGCCGTGAGCACCTCGGCCGCCGCGCCCGAGGCCTTGTCGGCACGGCGGGTGAAGCCGGTGGCGACGGCGTCGGCAGCCTCGTCGTACGCCGTGAGGGCGGCGTCCTCGTCGAGGGCGGCACCGTCGAAGCGCGCGATCGCCTCGGGCGAGACCTCGCCCCGGACGACCAGGGCCGGGCCGTAGGCGACTCCGGGGACGACCGGGGTGCCGTGCAGGGAGCCGGTGGACGACTGGTCGCTCATGGCGACACGCTACTCCTGACCCCCCTTGACAAGTCAACACGTTCGGGCGTAAAACCACACAGACACAGATGTGAGGAGCTTGCTGCCCATGTACGCCGAGGAACGCCAGCAGGCGATCGCGCGTCTGGTCACCGAGCGCGGGCGGATGTCGGTCAACCAGCTGGCCCGAGAGTACGCCGTCACCACCGAGACCGTGCGCCGGGACCTGTCGAGCCTGGAGCGGATCGGGCTGGTCCGCCGGGTGCACGGCGGCGTCGTACCCCCCAGCTCCCTGTCGCTGATCGAGTCCGGCATCCGCGAGCGCGACCAGGTCAACACCGAGCGCAAGGAGCGGATCGCCCGGGCGGCGGTCGCCCAGCTGCCACCGAGCGGCGGCACGGTCCTGATCGACGCCGGCTCCACCACCGCTCGCCTGGCCACCCTGCTGCCCTCCGACCACGCGCTGACGGTCTTCACCCACGCCGTGCCGATCGCGTCCCGGCTGGCCGGGCTGCGTCAGATCGACCTCCGGCTGCTGCCCGGCCGGGTCCGGCGTACCACCCAGGCAGCCGTGGGCGCCGACACCGTCTCCTTCCTCAGCGACCTGCGCGTGGACGTCTCCTTCATCGGCACCAACGGCCTGACCGCCGAGCACGGCCTGACCACGCCGGATGCCGACGAGGCGGCCGTCAAGCGAGCCCTGGTGGCGAGCGGGAGCCGGGTCGTGGTGCTCGCCGACTCCTCCAAGTTCGGCATCGAGACCGCCGTCCGCTTCGCCTCGGCGGCCGAGGTCGACGTCCTGGTCACCGACGACGAGGTGTCGTCGGCCGACCGCCGCGCGCTGGCCCGAGCCGGCATGGAGATCGTCGTCGCATGAACGGGGAGCGCTCATGATCGTCACCCTCACCGCCAACCCGAGCCACGACCGCACGGTGAACCTGTCCGGACCCCTCGAGCGCGGCACCGTCCAGCGTGCGGAGTCGGTGATCTCCCAGGCCGGAGGGAAGGGCGTGAACATCTCTCGAGCCTGCGTCGCCGCCGACATCCCGTCCATCGCCGTGCTCCCCGCCACCAAGGAGGACCCCTTCGTCCTCGAGCTCCTCGCGGCCGGGATCGACTGCCGCCCGGTGCCCCACGAGGGCGACCTGCGCGTGAACATCACGATCACCGAGCCCGACGGCACCACCACCAAGCTGAACAGCCCCGGACCCCAGGCCACGACCCGGCTGCTCGACGAGCTCACCGAGGCACTGGTCCGGCGCGCAGGGAGCGCGGACTGGATCGTCCTGGCCGGATCGCTCCCCCCGGGTGCGCCGCCCGAGTGGTACGCCGAGCTGGTCGCCGCGCTGCGAGGTGCCGGGGCACGGGTCGCGGTCGACACCAGCGACGCACCGCTCAAGGCGCTGGTCGACGCCCTCTCGGCGGACGCCGCCAGCGCACCCCACCTGATGAAGCCCAACGGCGAGGAGCTGGCGTCGTTCACCGGCGCCGACGCCGACCGTCTCGAGTCGGATCCGGCGGCCGCCGGGCGCGCAGCTCTGGCGCTGATCGAGCATGGAGTGGAGAGTGTGCTGGTGACCCTCGGTCCGCACGGCGCCGTACTCGTCGACAAGGACGCGGCCTGGCACGCCACGCCCCCGCCGACCACGGTCGTCAGCACGGTCGGGGCGGGCGACTCCAGCCTGTTCGGCTACCTCCTCGGGGACGTCACCGGACGCAGCCCCGACCAACGACTCGCGCTCGCAGTCGCCTACGGCAGCGCCGCCGCCGGCCTCCCGGGTACGACGATCCCCCACCCCCGGCAGGTCCGACCCGAGCTCGTGACGGTCACCCGCCTCCCCCTCACCACCGGAAGGTGACCCCCATGTCCGACCTGATCACCGCCGACCTGATCCGGCTCGACGCCGATCTCGGGTCGGAGAAGCACGACGTCATCCGCGCCCTGGCCCGCATCGTCGGGGAGGCCGGCCGCGCCGACGACCCCGACCAGCTGGCCGAGGACGCGATCACCCGCGAGGGCACCGCTCCCACCGGGCTGCCCGGAGGCATCGCGATCCCCCACTGCCGCACCGCCGGCGTCGCCGAGCCGACGCTCGCCTTCGCGAGGCTCCAGCCGAGGGTCGAGTTCGGTGCGAAGGACGGCCCCGCAGACCTGGCGTTCCTGATCGCCGCCCCGGCAGGCGGCGACGCGACCCACCTGCAGCTGCTCACCAAGCTGGCCCGGTCGCTGGTCAAGCGCGACTTCGTCGACAGCCTGCGCGGCGCCTCGTCCGCCCAGGAGGTCGTCGACCTGGTGATGGCCGCGGTCGGCGACCAGCCGGCCGCCGCGGTCGCGCCCGGCGCCGCCGCCGGCCCGGCCCCCTCCGGCGGGCGCTCGCTGGTAGCGGTCACCGCCTGCCCGACCGGGATCGCCCACACCTACATGGCCGCCGAGGCCCTCGAGGCCGCGGCCGCACGCGCCGGGGTCCCGATCTCGGTCGAGACCCAGGGCTCCGCCGGCTCGAAGCCGCTCGCGCCGGCCACCATCGCGGCCGCGTCCGCGGTGATCTTCGCCGTCGACGTCGGGGTCCGCGACCGCGGCCGCTTCGCCGGCAAGCCGGTGGTGTCCTCGGGGGTCAAGCGGCCGATCGACGACGGTGACGCCATGATCGCCGAGGCCCTGCGCTACGCCGACGACCCGAACGCCCCGCGAGTGGAGGGCTCGGCCGCGTCCGGCTCCACGCAGACCGGAGCAGCCGAGACGTGGGGCGGGCGCACCCGCCGGGTGCTGATGACCGGCGTGTCCTACATGATCCCCTTCGTCGCCGCCGGCGGCCTCCTGATCGCCCTCGGGTTCCTCTTCGGTGGCGACGAGATCGTCAACAGCTACGGCAAGATCGCCGTGGACAACACGTTCCTCAACCTGCCGGACCCCACGGCTCTCGCGCTGCCGCACGCGTTGTTCCACTCCGGCTTCTTCGCCTACCTGGGCGCGCTCTTCTTCATCTTCGGCAAGACGGCGTTCATGTTCTTCGTGCCGGCCCTGGCGGGCTACATCGCCTATGCGATCGCCGACCGGCCAGGCATCGCCCCGGGCTTCATCATGGGCGGTCTGGCCACGAACATCTTCGCGGTCACCGACGGCGCCACCGCCAACCCCACCAGCCTGCCGGCGACCGGCTTCCTGGGCGCCATCGTCGGCGGCGTGCTCGCCGGCCTGGTCGCGCACTGGATCGCGAGCTGGACGGTGCCGGCCTGGGCCAGGGGTCTGATGCCGGTCCTGGTCATCCCGTTGCTGACCACCATCATCGTCGGACTCGTGATGATCGTGGTGCTGGGCAAGCCCATCGGCAAGCTGATCGACTCGCTCAACAGCGGCCTGACCAACATGAGCGGCTCCAACGCGGTCCTGCTCGGGGTCGTGCTCGGACTGATGATGGCCTTCGACATGGGTGGTCCGCTCAACAAGGTGGCCTACAGCTTCGCCGCCGCCGGCGTCGGCGCGGCCGCCTCGGCTGCGGCCGACGACCCGCGCCTGCAGATCATGGCCGCGGTCATGCTCGCCGGCATGGTGCCGCCGATCGCCCTGGCCCTGGCCACGGTGGTCCGACCTGCGCTGTTCTCCCTCCCGGAGAGAGAGAACGGCAAGGCCGGCTGGGCTCTCGGGGCGTCGTTCATCACCGAGGGCGCCATCCCGTTCGCGGCCGCCGACCCGCTGCGGGTGATCCCGTCGATCATGCTGGGCAGCGCCGTCACCGGGGCGCTCTCGGAGGCCCTGAACGTCAGCGTGCGGGCACCGCACGGTGGCATCTTCGTGCTGTTCGCCGTGCACAACATCGCCGGGTACTTCATCGCCCTGATCGCCGGCGTGCTCGTCGGTGCCGCCGCCGTGATCGCTGCCAAGACGGTGTGGCCGGTCAACACCGACGTCGCTACCGTCTGACCACGTCCCGCCCACTCGAAGGAGCACACATGCCCACCAAGTCCGTCATCGTCGGCTCGGCCGTCGGCCTGCACGCCCGCCCCGCGGCCCTGATCTCGGAGGCGGCCGGCGAACTCGACTCCGAGGTGACGATCGGCATGCCCGGCGGGGACCCGGTCGATGCCAGCTCGGCCCTGATGATCATGACCCTGGGCGCCGCCAAGGGCGACACGGTCGAGGTGTCCGGCGACAACGAGGCCGATGTCGACACGATCGCGGCGATGGTCGAGAAGGACCTCGACGCGTAACCGGACCGGTGCGGTCCTCGCTCAGGTCCAGGCAGCGGCCAGCCGGCGCACGATCTCGGTGAGCCGCTCGGGGCTGGTGGCGAAGTTCAGCCGCACATGGTCGCCCAGGTCGGACGCGTAGTCGGCCCCGGGCGAGACCTTCACCCGGCCGCGCTCGAGGGCAACCGCGGCCGGATCGTCGAACCCGTAGGCGCCGACGTCGAGCCAGGCGAGGTACGTCGCCTCGTGCGGCCAGCGGCGTACCTCCGGCAGGTGCTCGGCGAGCAGGTCCCCGAGCAGGGTGCGCTGCTGGTCGAGCCGCTCGACGAGGCTGGCCAGCCACGGGTCACCGAGCTCGTAGGCGGTCCGTGCCGCGACGACGCCCAGCGGTGACCAGGAGTCGTTGGCGGCCGGCGGGCAGTCCAGCACGCGTCGCCGGGCGGCGTCGTCGGGCACCACCAGCTGGGCACAGCGCAGCCCCGCGGTGTTGAACGCCTTGGAGGCGGCGACCACGGCGACGGCGTGGTCGTGCGTGCCCTCGATCGACAGGTAGGGGACGTGCTCGGCTCCGGGCAGCACGAGGGGCGCGTGGATCTCGTCGCTGATCACCCGAGCTCCGTGCCGGGTCACGACGTCGCGGACGCCCTCGAGCTCGGCGCGGGTGAAGACCCGGCCCCAGGGGTTGTGCGGCTGGGTGAGCAGCAGGGTGCGGGCCCCGGCGACGAGCAGCGCGTCCAGCCGGTCGAGGTCGAGGTCGGCCGTCTCGGACTCGGGGTCGGCGCGCAGCTCAACCAGCGTGCGACCGGTCAGGCCGGGCACGCCGAACTGCGGCGGGTAGCCCGGGGTCGGGTAGACGACGGGCGCGTCCTCCGACAGCAGGGTCAGGGCCAGCCGCACCCCCGAGGTCACGTCCACGGTCGGGATCACCCAGTCGGGGTCGACCTCGGCCCCGAAGTGGCGCCGGGCGAAGCCGGAGTACGCCGCGCCGAGGCCGTCGGAGGAGCCGAACAGCGGGTAGCCGGTCACGCCGTCGTCGAGGGCACGGCGGACCGCGGCGTGGACGACGGGATCCAGGTGGTAGTCCATCTCGGCCACCCAGGCCGGGATCACGTCGGCCGGCACGCTGCCCCACTTGAGCACCAGGGCGCGCCGGGCCTCCTCGTCGGTGAGGTCGACGATCGGCCGTCGGTCGCTCACGGCCGGGCCACTCCCAGGATCTCGTGTGCACGGGCCACGTCGCCGGCCATCGTCTCCACCAGCGCCTCGACGCCGTCGAAGCGCACCATGCCCCGGATCCGCTCCACGAAGGCGACCTCGACCACCACGTCGTACAGCTCCAGGTCGTCGCGGTCGAGCACGTAGGACTCGACCCGCCGGTCGCGCTCGCCCTCGAAGGTCGGGTTGGTGCCCACACTGATCGCGGCCGGGTAGGTCTCGCCGGTGTCCAGGCGCTGCAGCCAGCCGGCGTACACGCCGTCGGCGGGGGCCGCCGTCATCCCTCCGGTCGGCACGTTGGCGGTCGGGTAGCCCAGCTCGTGCCCGCGCCGGTCGCCCCGCACCACCTCGCCGCGCACGGCGAACGGCCGCCCCAGGGCCTCGGCGGCACCCGCGACGTCGCCGGCGGCCAGGCAGGTGCGCACATAGGTCGAGGACCACACCTGCGGTCCCCCGTCGAGGGGGACGCCGATCGCCCGGAACCCGAGTTGCTCACCGCTGGCGGCCAGCGACGCGACGTCACCGGCCGCCCGCGCGCCGTACCGGAAGTTGGCGCCGACGACGACCACGGTCGCGTGCAGGGCGTCGCCCAGCACCCGCTCGGCGAACTCGTGCGGGCTCCAGGCAGCGATCTCGCGGTCGAACGGGACGGCCAGCACGTCGTCGACGCCCGCAGCCGCGAGCAACCGGGCACGGGTCGCCAGGTCGGTCAGGGCCGTCGGTGCGTGCTCGGGGCGCAGCACGGCCATCGGGTGCGGGTCGAAGGTCACCGCGACGACCGGGAGGTGCTCGGCGTCGGCCGCGGCCCGGGCCTCGCGGATCACGTGCTGGTGACCGAGGTGGACGCCGTCGAAGTTGCCGATCACCACCACCGTGCGACCGAGGTCGCCCGGGATCTCGGCGAGGGACCGCCAGATCCGGGGCTCACGCGGCGTGGAGGTCTGCACGGCCCGAGGATAACGAGCCCCCCGCGGCTCTCAGCGACGCGCCTCCTCGTAGCGGCGCAAGGCCTCGACGCGCTCCTCGGCGTGGTCGACCACCGGCGTGGGGTAACCGTGCCGGTAGCCGTCGTCGACGGTCCACGGCTCGTGCGCCTTCGCGCCCGCCACATGGGCCAGCTCGGGCACCCAGCGACGCACGTAGTCGCCCTGGGGGTCGAACTTCTTGCCCTGGGTGACGGGGTTGAAGACCCGGAAGTACGGCGAGGCGTCGGTGCCGGTCCCGGCCACCCACTGCCAGCCGTGGTTGTTGCTGGCGACGTCGCCGTCGATCAGGTGGGCCAGGAAGTGCGACGCGCCGGCACCCCACCAGGCGTGGAGGTCCTTGCACAGGAAGCTGGCGGTGATCATCCGCACCCGGTTGTGCATCCAGCCGCTCCCGGCCAGCTGCCGCATCCCCGCGTCGACGATCGGGAAGCCGGTGTGGCCCTCCCGCCACGCGCTCACCAGCGCCGGGTCGGCGTCGTACGCCATGGACCCGAGCTCGGGCCTCAGGTCGTGCCAGGCGGACTCGGGGTTGCTGTGCAGGACGTCGGCGTAGAACTCGCGCCAGCCGAGCTCGTTGGTGAACACCTCGGCCGCGCGCGACCGCGATCCCGCGAGGTCGGCGAGCATGGTGCGCGGGTGGATCGCCCCGACCTTGAGGTACGGCGAGAGCTGGGACGTGCCCGCCACGTCGGGCCGGTCGCGGCCGTCGGCGTAGGCCGCGAGGCGGTCGTCGCGAAAGGCCCGCCAGCGCCGCAGCGCGGCGTCCTCCCCCGCGGTCGGCAGGCCGACCGGGCAGTCGGCGAGCGCGTCGTCGAGCCGCCGGGCGGCCCGGTCGTCGCTCCGGTCGTCGCCGAGCGCCAGGTCGCGAGGCGCCGTCGCGGGCTCGGCCCAGCCGTGCTCGCGCCAGGCGCGGGAGAAGGGCGTGAAGACGCGGTACGGCGTGCCGTCCTTGGTCAGCACCCGGCCCGGCCCCACGGCGTACGGCGAGCCGGTCGGGACCCAGTCGAGCCCACGCTCGGCGAGTCGGGCCCGGACCCGCTCGTCGCGCCGCGCGCCGTACGGCGTGGTCTCGGCGCTGACGTGCACCGAGCCGGCGCCGACGTCTGCGGCGAACGCGGCCACCTTGGTCACCGGGTCGCCCACGCGCACCGTCAGCCGGCCGTCGTACGACGCCGCGGCGGCGCGCAGGCTGGCGGCCAGCCAGCCGCGCCGGGCCGGCCCGCAGCCGTCCCAGAGGACCGGGTCGATCACGAACAGCACGTGGACCTCGCCGTCGCCGGCCACGTCGGCGGCGGCGCCCAGCGCCGGGAGGTCGCGGCGACGCAGGTCGCGGCGGAGCCAGAGGACGGCGTTCACCACCCGAACCCTGCCATGCCCGCGAGCGGGGGTCCTCACCCTCCCCGGTGGTCCGTCGTTCAGACGAACACGGCCACCGGGCGGGCGGTCTCGCCGCTCGGCTCGTAGAGCGCGAGGAACGTGCCGTCGGGTGCGAAGACGCCCGTCAGCACGTCCAGCGAGAGGTCGAGGGTGCGACCGACACGGACCGCGGCGGCGCCCGCTGCATCGAGCTCGTGCGCGGGGAACCACGCCCGCACGGCATCGGAGATCGGGGTGATCGTGAAGGAGGCCTCGAGGTCGTCGAGCGTCCGGGCCGAGTCGATGCCGAACGGCCCGACCGCGGTCCGGCGCAGGGCGGTGAGGTGGCCACCGACACCGAGCGCCTCGCCGAGGTCGCGGGCGATCGCCCGGATGTAGGTGCCGCTGGAGCAGTGCACCGCGATCTCGACGTCGGGCAGGTCGACCGCCGTCACCTCGAGCGAGTGCACGGTCACCCGCCGCGCCGGGATCTCGACCACCTCGCCCTCGCGCACGCGGGCATAGGCGCGCTTGCCGGCGATCTTGATCGCCGAGACCGCGTTGGGCACCTGGTCGATCTCGCCGGCGAAGGCCGTCAGCGCCTCGCGCACGGAGCTCTCGGTCAACCCGTCGGTCGACGCCGTCGCGGTCACCTCGCCCTCCGCGTCGTCGGTGGTGGTGGCTGCGCCGAGGCGGATCGTGGCGACGTAGCGCTTGTCGGTCAGCGTCAGGTGGCCGAGCAGCCGGGTCGCCCGGTTCAGCCCGAGCACCAGGACTCCGGTCGCCATCGGGTCGAGAGTGCCGGCGTGGCCGACCTTGCGGGTCCCGGCCAGCCGGCGTACGCGCGCCACGACGTCGTGCGACGTCATCCCGGCCTGCTTGTCGACGACGAGCAGCCCGGAGGCCGGCTCAGGCATCGGGCTCGGCCGCCGGAACGGCACCCGCGCCCTCGCCCGAGGGCTCCGCGGCGTCGTCCTCGCGCGGCTTCTTGTAAGGGTCGGGCTCACCGGCGTACGACGCGCCACGCTGCGCCGCGGCCTCCGCGTCGAGGGCCTTGGCCCGGGCCAGCACCTCGTCGATCTGGCGCGCGTTCTCGGGCACGACGTCGGGGACGAACGTCAGGCTCGGCGAGTGCCGCATCCCGAGCTGCTTGGCGACCTCGGAGCGCAGCAGCCCCTTGGCCGACTCCAGCGCCGCCGCGGTGCTGGCCAGGTCGGTCTCGGCGCCGAGCACCGTGTAGAAGACGGTGGCCTGCTGGGTGTCACCGGTGACCCGGACGTCGGTGATCGTGACGAACCCGACCCGGGGGTCCTTGATCCGTCGCTCGAGCATCTCGGCCACGATCACCTGGATCCGGTCGGCGACTTTGCGGACGCGTGGGTTGGCCATGGGGCAAACCTACTTCTCCGCACCGTCCCGGCGCCCACTAGGTTGGCGACCATGCCTTCGCTCGACGATGTGCTGGACGCCGAGGTCGCCCGCTGCGGGTTCACCGGGGTCATCCGCGTCGACCGGGCCGGGACCACCGAGCTGGCCCGCGCCTACGGTTTCGCGGACCGGGCGCACGAGATCGCGAACACCGTGGACACCCCGTTCGCGACGGCGAGCGGGACCAAGGGGTTCACGGCGCTGGCCGTGATGGCGCTGGTCGAGCGCGGCACCCTGGAGCTGTCGACCACCGCGCGGTCGGTGCTCGGCGACGACCTGCCGCTGATCGCCGACGACGTGACCGTCGAGCACCTGCTGGCCCATCGCTCCGGGATCGGTGACTACCTCGACGAGGGGGTCGCGGGGAACCACATCACCGACTACGTGCTGCGGGTCCCGGTGCACGAGCTGGAGACCACCGAGCAGTACCTCGCGGTGCTGGACGGACACCCGACGGCGTTCGCAGCAGACGCCCGCTTCGCCTACTGCAACGGTGGGTACGTCGTGCTCGCCCTGATCGCTGAGCGCGCGGCTGCGGTCGGCTTCCACGACCTGGTCCGGACGCTGGTGTGGGAGCCGGCCGGGCTGGCCGACACCGCCTTCCTGCGCTCCGACGAGCTGCCCGGTCGGGCCGCGCGGCACTACCTGGGCCGCGACGGGCTGCGGACGAACGTGCTGCACCTACCGGTCCTGGGCAGCGGGGACGGCGGGGCCTACACGACGGCCGCGGACCTCCACGCGCTGTGGGCCGCCCTGTTCGCGGGCCGGATCCTCCCCCTCGAGCGGGTCGCCCAGATGACCAGGCCCCGCAGCGACTGGCCCGAGGAGCACGAGCGCTACGGGCTCGGTCTGCACCTGCACGAGACCGGCGAGTCCGTCTGGCTCGAGGGCTACGACGCCGGCGTCTCCATGCTCAGCCACCACGACCCCGTCTCCGGCGACACCTGGACCGTGCTCTCGAACTGGTCCGACGGCGCCTGGCCGATCGTCAGCCTGCTGAACCGGGCCCTCGTCGGCTGACGTCGTCCCCACCGCACAACGGGAACGCCCCCGACCCGCGTGAGCGGATCGGGGGCGAACACCCAGGGACGTCAGGCGCGCGGGATCTCCTTCATCTCGAAGGCCTCCACGACGTCGCCCTCCTTGATGTCCTGGTAGTTGCGCAGCACCAGACCACACTCGAAGCCCTCGCGGACCTCGGAGGCGTCGTCCTTCTCCCGCTTCAGCGAGGCCAGGTCGAGGTTGTCGGCCACGACCGCACCGTCGCGGATCAGGCGCACCTTGGCGTTGCGCCGGATGACACCGCTGGTGACCATGCAGCCGGCGATGTTGCCGAGCCGCGAGGAGCGGAAGATCGCACGGATCTCCGCCTGCCCCAGGGTCGACTCCTCGAACTCCGGCTTGAGCATGCCCTTGAGGGCCGCCTCGATCTCCTCGATCGCGTTGTAGATGACCGAGTAGTAGCGGATCTCGACGCCTTCCTTGTCCGCCAGCTCGGTCGCCTTGCCCTGCGGCCGCACGTTGAAGCCGATGATGATCGCATCGGAGGCCGCCGCCAGCATGACGTTGGTCTCCGTGATCGCACCGACCCCGCGGTCGATGACGCGCAGCGACACCTCGTCGCCGACGTCGATCTTGGCCAGCGAGTCCTCGAGGGCCTCGACCGAACCGGACACGTCGCCCTTGAGGATCAGGTTGAGCTCCTGGCTCTCGCCCTTCTCCATGGAGGCCATGAAGTCCTCGAGGGTACGACGCACGCGGCGCTGGGCCTGCATGGCGGCGCGCTCGCGAGCCTCACGCTTCTCGGCGATCTGACGGGCCATCCGGTCGTCCTCGACGACCAGGAAGTTCTGACCCGCACCGGGCACGGCCGAGAGGCCGAGCACCATCGCGGGCTGACCCGGGAAGATCTCGTCCATCGCCGTGCCGTGCTCGTCGAGCAGCGCCCGGACCCGGCCGTGGGCCGGACCGGCCACGATCGAGTCGCCGACCCGCAGCGTGCCGCGCTGGACCAGCACGGTCGCCACCGGACCACGACCGCGGTCGAGGTGTGCCTCGACCACGAGGCCCTGGGCGTCCTGCGTGGGGTTGGCCCGCAGGTCCAGTGCCGCGTCGGCGGTCAGCACGATCGCCTCGAGCAGCTTGTCGAGGTTGAGCTCGGACTTGGCCGACACGTCGACGAACATCGAGTCGCCGCCGTACTCCTCGGGGACGAGGCCGTACTCGCTGAGCTGGCCACGCACCTTGGTGGGGTCGGCGTCCTCCTTGTCGATCTTGTTCACCGCGACCACGATCGGCACGCCGGCGGCGCGGGCGTGGTTGAGCGCCTCCACCGTCTGCGGCATCACGCCGTCGTCGGCGGCGACCACGAGGACCGCGATGTCCGACGACTGCGAACCACGCGCACGCATGGCGGTGAACGCCTCGTGACCCGGGGTGTCGAGGAAGGTGATCCAGCGCTCGTTGCCCTCGACCTCGGTCTCGACCTGGTAGGCACCGATGTGCTGGGTGATCCCACCGGCCTCCTTGTCGACGACGTTGGCCGAGCGGAGGGCGTCGAGGAGCTTGGTCTTGCCGTGGTCGACGTGACCCATCACGGTCACGACCGGAGGGCGGACGACCAGGTCGTCCTCGTCACCCTCGTCGGCACCGAACTCGAGGTCGAAGCCCTCCAGGAGCTCGCGGTCCTCGTCCTCGGGCGAGACGACCTGGACGACGTAGTTCAGCTCCTCGCCGATCAGCTCGAGCGTCTCGTCGTTGACCGACTCGGTCGCGGTGACCATCTCGCCGAGCGAGAAGAGCATCTGCACCAGTGACGCGGCGTCGACGTTGATCTTCTCGGCGAAGTCGGTCAGCGAGGCGCCGCGGGCCAGGCGAACGGTCTCGCCGTTGCCCTTGCGGACACGCACGCCGCCGATCGTCGGGGCCTCCATCTGCTCGAACTCTTGACGACGAGCCCGCTTCGACTTGCGACCACGGCGCGACGGCCCGCCCGGGCGACCGAAGGCGCCCTGGGTCTGTCCACGCTGACCGGGGCGACCGCGGCCACCACCGGGGCCACCGCCGAAGCCGGGACCACTGCGGCCGGGAGCACCGGCACCGGCCGGAGCGCCGGCGCCCGGGCCACCACGGCCGGGGGCACCGCCACGAGCGGGAGCACCGCCACGAGCGGGGGCACCGCGGCCGGGAGCACCGGGACGACCCGGACCACCGGCACCGGCCGGGCCACGGCCACCGGGGCCGGTCCCGAACGCGCCGGGAGAGCGGTTCATCATCGCCGGGTTGGGGCGCGGCATCCCGGGCCGTCCGCCGGCAGCCGGCGGACGCGGAGCACGGGTGTCGTCGTCCTCGGTCTCGCGCGGTGCGGGGGCGGGGCGTCGGCCCATGCCCTGGCTGGACGCGAACGGGTTGTTGCCCGGGCGCGGGGCGCCGGGGCGGGCGGCCGGGCGGGGTGCCGGCGCGGTCGGGGTCTCGGCCTCGGAGGACGCCGCAGGCGCCTCGGGCTCGGCCGGGGCGGGGGCCGCCTTCGGGCCGGGCTTCGGGCCACCGGCGGCGGGCGCCGGGGCGGACTCGGCCGCGGTCTGCGCGACCTGGGCGCCGTCGACCGACGCGGCGGGCGCCTCGGACGTGGTCGGCGTCGTGGTGGCTGCGGGGGCCTCGGCGGGCTTCGCGGGAGGCGCGGCCTTGGCCTGCTGGGCCTTCAGGCCGTCGCCGTACTCCTTGCGGAAGCGCATCTCGGCGGGCAGCTCGACAGTGGAGCTCGCCGACTTGACGAACTCCCCCATCTCCTTGAACTTCTCGAGAACGAACTTGCTCTCGACACCGAACTCTTTGGCGAGCTCGTGTACTCGGGTCTTGGCCACGTTTCTCCTTCTGGCCCCAGACCCGCTTCCCCGGGGATGTCCGGGGGTGGATCTCAGACCGTTGGTGGGTGTTGCAAACTCATCGGGAGTTACTCATCGAGTGCTCATGAGCTGATGCTCCAGTCCTGATCAGTCGGTCATCGGTCGGTTGGTGTGTCCAGCGAGGCGAGGTACGACGCCACCGGTGCGCTGTCCAACCCGACGGTGGCCCGGAGGGCCCTGCCGAAAGCTCGACGACGTACGGCGAGGTCGTAACACACGGTCGTGGGGTGCAGATGCGCCCCTCGTCCGGGCCGGGTGGCTGCTGGATCGGGCACCACGGCTGGTCGGCCGGAGGCATCCGAGCCGGCGGTCACCCGCAACAACTCGCTCTTCGCGGCCCGCTCCCGACACCCGATGCACGTGCGGACCGGACCACTGGGGGCCGTGACGGCAGGAGGAATCGTTGCGCGAACCACTGGGCAGAACCCTACCGCGCCGCACGGCTATTCCCCGAACCGGCTGGTGGCGGCGCCCCGGTGCTGCCCCTAGGGTCTCGCCCATGGGCCCCTTCCGGGACGACTTCGACGGCACGGAGCTCGATCCGGGCGTGTGGGACCCCCACTACCTCCCGCACTGGAGCTCCCGGGCGGCGACGCGGGCCCGGCACCGGGTCGCGGGCGGCCGGCTGCGCCTGTGGATCCCTCCCGACCAGCCGTTGTGGTGCCCCGACCTGCACCCGACCCCGCTTCGCGTCTCGGGCATCGCCTCGGGAGCACACTCCGGCCCGGTGGGCAGCCCGGTCGGTGGGCAGCGGTTCCTCGAGACGCAGCAGGTCCGCGAGGAGCAGCCGCGCCTCGAGGGCTGGCTGCCGCGGAGCGGGTCCCTGGCCGTGGTCTGCCGGATGGAGCTCTCGGACCGGTCGATGGCGGCGGTCTGGCTCAGTGGCTTCGAGGAGTCCCCGGAGGACTCCGGCGAGCTGTGCCTGGTCGAGGTCTTCGGCAAGGACCGCGAGCCGCGTCGGTCGGCACAGGTCGGCATGGGCATCAAGCGGCTCAACGACCCACGGCTGGTGCACGACTTCGAGGCGCCGCGCCTGCCCGTCGACGTCGGCCAGTGGCACGAGTACGCCGTGCGCTGGGACGAGCAGGTCGCGGAGTTCTCCGTCGACGGCGAGCTGGTCCGCACCTGCCGCAACCCCCCGACGTACCCGCTCCAGGTGATGGTCGCGGTCTTCGACTTCCCCGACTGGCCGGGCGTCGCGTCGGTGCCGGCCCTCGAGGTGGACTGGATCGGTGGCGAGTCAGGCTGAGGTCTCGGCCAGCATCCAGTCGACGGCCGCAGCCGCGTGCAGGCGACAGGTGTCGAACGTCGGCACGGTCGTGTCGTCCGGGCCGACCAGCAGCCCCACCTCGGTGCAGCCCAGGATCATCCCCTCGGCGCCACGGCCGACCAGGTCGGCCATCACCTCGCGGTAGCGCTCCCGCGACTCCGGTCGTACGACGTCGCGCACCAGCTCGTCGTAGATGACCCGGTGCACGTCGGCCCGCCCGACCGGGTCAGGCACCAGCGCCTCGATGCCGTGCCGGGCCAGGCGTTCGACGTAGAACGTCTCCTCCATGGTGAAGGCGGTGGCCAGCAGCCCGACCCGGGTCAGCCCCCGCGCCGAGATCGCGGCAGCGGTGGCGTCGGCGATGTGCAGCAGCTCGAGCCCGGACGCCTCCTGCACCACGTCGGCCACCTTGTGCATCGTGTTCGTCGCGAGCAGCAGACCGTCGGCACCGGCCGCGGCCAGCCCGGCAGCGGCCTCGGCCAGCACCTGCGCCGTACCCTCCCAGTCGCCGGCGTGCTGCCGGACCGCGATCTCGTCGAAGTCGACGCTGTGCAGGACGATCCGCGCCGAGTGCAGACCCCCGAGGCGCTCGCCGACGCCGAGGTTGAGCAGCCGGTAGTAGGCCTCGGTGCTGGTCCAGCTCATGCCGCCGAGGACGCCGAGCAGCCTCATCGGAGGACGCCCGGTCGGTCGTCCACCCGACCTCGGTGGTCGAGCCGGGTCGTGACCGCGCCGCCTCGGTGGTCGAGCGGAGTCGTGACCCCGCCGCCCCGGTGGTCGAGCGGAGTCGAGACCACGCGCCGGCCCGCCTGCGCACGTTCACCGGGTCTCGACACGCTCACGCCTCGCTGGCCGGCTCATCGTCGGAGCGGATGTCGATGCGCCAGCCGGTGAGGCGGGCGGCGAGCCGGGCGTTCTGACCTTCCTTGCCGATCGCCAGCGAGAGCTGGAAGTCCGGCACGATCACCCGGGCCGAGCGCGCCTCCGCGTCGACGATCTCGACGCGGGAGACGCGGGCCGGCGACAGGGCGTGGGCGACCATCTCGGCGGGGTCCTCGGACCAGTCGACGATGTCGATCTTCTCGCCGTGCAGCTCCGACATCACCTGGCGCACGCGCTGGCCCATCGGCCCGATGCAGGAGCCCTTGGCGTTGACGCCCGGCGCCTGGGTGGTCACCGCGATCTTGGTGCGGTGACCGGCCTCGCGGGCGATGGCGGCGATCTCGACGGTGCCGTCGGCGATCTCGGGCACCTCGAGCGCGAACAGCTTCTTCACCAGATTGGGGTGCGAGCGCGAGAGCGTGATCTGCGGTCCGCGCATGCCCTTGCGCACCGAGATCACCAGGCACTTGATCCGCTCGCCGTGGAGATACTTCTCCCCCGGGACCCGCTCCCCCAGGGGCAGGAGCGCCTCGAGCTTGCCGAGGTCGACCATCACGTCGTCGGGGTTGCGGCCCTGCTGGATGACACCCGAGATCAGGTCGCCCTCCTTGCCGGAGAACTCGCCGTACCGGATGTCGTCCTCGGCGTCGCGCAGGCGCTGGAGCATGATCTGCTTCGCGGTGGTCGCGGCGATCCGCCCGAAGCCGTCGGGGGTGTCGTCGTACTCCGCGATCTGGTTGCCCTCGTCGTCGAGCTCGGCGGCGAACACCGTGACGTGCCCGCTGTGCCGGTCGAGCACCACTCGGGCCTTCTCCTGCGCGCCGGGGGTCTTGAGGTACGCCGTGAGGAGCGCCTGCTCGATGGCCCCCACGAGCACGTCGAAGGAGATCTCCTTCTCGCGCTCCAGCATCCTCAGGACGCTCAGGTCGATGTCCATCAGGACTCCTTCGTCTTCCGGTTGAACTCGACCTGGACCAGGGCCTTGGCGATGTCGTCGTACGCCAGCCGGCGCTCGACACCGGACACGTCCAGGGTGACCCCGTCGTGGTCGCTGGCTCCCACCCGACCGGTCAGCTGCGAGCCGTCGGCCAGCGTCGCCTTGACCAGCCGGTCGTGGTTGCGCCGCCAGTGGCGCGGCTCGCTGAGCGGGCGGTCGACCCCGCGGGAGGTGACCTCGAGGGTGTACGCCGTCTCGCCCATCAGGTCGGACTCGTCGAGGGCCGCGGAGACCGCCTTCGTCGCTTCGGCGATGTCGTCGAGGGTGACCCCGCCGTCCTTGTCGACGGCGATGCGGAGCATCCGGAACTTGCCGGCCGGGCTGAGCTCCACCGCTTCGAGGTCGAGGTCGAGGGTGGCCAGGGGGTCGCGGAGCACGTCGTTGATCCGGGAGCTGTCCGGGTTGAGCGGGCTCACGTCGCGGCCTCCTTGTGCTGTTGTCGGCCTTCACGATAGCGGGTGACACGGGCGACCCCGGACCACCGGCTCGGGGCGCCGCCCGGACGCCCGGACTGCCCGCGGAGATAGGGTCGCGGACGTGTCCGGGATCCCGCTGTCGCGTCGCGGGCTGCTGTCGGGAGCCGGCCTGACCGCCACCGTCGGCGCCGCGAGCCTGCTGGCCGGCTGCCGGTTCGACCCGGCACCGCCGACCCGTCCGGCCGCGTCCTCGACCCCCGATCCCGACGCCTCCGTGCTGGCCGCTGCCCGGGCCGAGCTGGCCTCGCTGATCATCGGGCTCTCGGGCTCCCGACGCGCCGCCTCCCTCGTCGCCTGCCACCGGACCCAGCTGCTCGCCCTGGGCGGGCAGCCCCCGTCGACGCGACGGACCCACCCGCTGACCACGACCGAGACCGTGCTCCGGGAGCGTCGGGCGGTGGTCCGCTTCACGCACTGGGCCGAGACGTGCCGCGACGGCGACCTGGCTCGGGTGCTCGCCTCGGTGGCCGCCGGCATCCGGATGCAGCCCGAGCTCCAGGCCGCAGCATGAGCGAGCTCGACGCCCTCCAGCAGACGTTGGCCGCCGAGCATGCCGCGGTGTACGTGTTCGGGGTGCTCGGCGGCCGTGCGGCCGGCCTGCCCGCCCCGGTCCTGCGGGCCGCCATCAGCACGGCGTACGCCGTCCATGCGGGGCGTCGCGACGACCTGACCGCCACCATCACCTCGACCGGTGCCGACCCGGTGCCGGCCGAGCCCGCCTATCGGGTGAGCCGCGCCCTCACCACCCCGACGGAGATCTCGGCCGAGGCGCTGCGCGTCGAGCGCGCCTGCCTCACGTCGTACGGCGTGCTGGTCGCCGCGAGCACCGGGACGAACCGCACCTGGGCGGTCGACGCGCTCGTCGAGACGGCCACGTCCGAGCTGGGCTTCGGGGGTTCACCCGAACCGCTGCCGGGGATGGACACCGAGTTCCCCGGCAGCTGATCGAGAGACACCCACCGCCGAGGTGGGCGTCTGGTGCTCCGAGGAACTCCCGAGACATCCCCCGGAGCACCAGATCGCTGAGGCCGATTGGGGGGAATCGACCACGGTCGGAGAGCAAGGGGGGTGCCCCGCGACCATCTGTGCACAATCATGCAACGAGCATCGGGTGCCTGTCTGATCCTTCGTGCCTCATGTTCTTGCAATGCGAAAGGTTGCACTTTCCAGCAGAGCGGGTAGTTCGGCGAGCGAGTGGACCACTCCGTCGGGGGTTCCCTCGGTGTGGCCGACCTGCTCGGCCGGGATGGTGCTGAGCGGGATGTGGACCGCGCGCAGGCCCGCCTGGTGAGCTCCCCAGATGTCGTCGTACAACCGGTCGCCGACGTAGACGGCCCGCGCTGGGTCGGTCACCCCGACCGCGTCCAGAGCTGCCCCGAAGGCGTGCGTGGACGGCTTGGTCCACGGGATCTCGCTGGTGTAGACGTCGCCGTCGATCAGGTCGTAGACCCCGTCCCGCCGGAAGAACTCGACGTGCCAGGCGCGCGGCCAGATCGTGTTGGAGAGCACTCCGATGCGGAGCCCGGCCGCGTGGAGCCGCTCGAACATCGGTCCGACCTCGGGATCGGTCAGGGTGTGCGGCTCCCAGAACTCGCGGTAGGCCGTCAGCAGCTCGGGGTCGTGACCGAGCCCCGCCTCGTCGAACAGGTCGGCCACCGTGGCGCTCTGCTGGTGGTCGCGCGAACGACCCCACACCACCTGGCCGGCCTGGTGCAGCCGGGCGCTCGCCGCCGCCACGTCGAGCCCGTGGTCGACCGCCGCCGCGGCCAGGGCCATCGACTCCGCATGGAAGTCGACGTCGTGCCAGCGGGTCAGCGTCCCGCCCCAGTCGAAGATCACCGCATCCAGGTCCACGCCCCGACCGTAGCCTCACCTCACCCTCCCCCGCCGAGTCGGCGCAAACAGGCACGCCCAAGCCGCTGAGTCGGCGCAAACAGGCGCGCCAATGGTGCCGAGTCGGCGCGAACGGGCGCGCCAATGGTGCCGAGTCGGCGCAAAGGGGCGCGCCGAAGCCGCTGAGTCGGCGCCACGAAGCAGTGGTTGGAGACTGTTTGTGCCGACTCGGCGTCGTACAGCTGTCTGTTTGTGCCGACTCGGCGTCTTACGGCTGTCTGTTTGTGCCGACTGGGCTTCGTACTGCTGCCTGTTTCTGCCGACTCGGCGTCGTGCCGGTGTCTGTTTGTGCCGACTCAGCGGCCTGTGAGGGCGGCGAGGTGGGCGGCGGCCTCGGCGAGGGGTACGTCGTTCCGGTCGCCGCTGCGGCGGTCCTTGACCTCGACGACCCCGTCCGCGAGACCGCGGCCGACGGTGACGATCGTCGGGACGCCGATCAGCTCGGCGTCCTTGAACTTCACGCCCGGGCTGACCTTGGGCCGGTCGTCGTACAGCACCGTGAGGCCACGGTCGCGCAGGTCGTCGGCCAGGGTCGATGCGGCCTCGAAGATCGCGTCGTCCTTACCGGTGGCGACGATGTGCACGTCGGCGGGCGAGACGTTGCGCGGCCAGCACAGCCCGATGTCGTCGAGCGTTCCCTCGGCGATCGCCGCGACCGCCCGTGAGGGCCCGATGCCGTAGGACCCCATCGTGACCGTGACCAGCTTGCCGTTCTCGTCGAGCACCTGGAGCCCGAGCGCGTCGGCGTAGAGCCGGCCGAGCTGGAAGATGTGGCCCATCTCGATGCCGCGGGCGGACTCGAGGGTCCCGCCGTCGCAGTTGGGGCAGGGGTCGCCGTCGCGCACCTCGGCGACCTCGATCACGCCGTCCGCGGTGAAGTCACGACCGGCCACGAGGTCGAGCACGTGGCTGCCGGACACGTCCGCGCCGGTCACCCAGCGGGTCCCCTCCACGACCCGCGGGTCGACCAGGTAGCGCACCCCGGCGGGCTTGTCCTCCCCCAGCGCACCGGGCCCGATGTAGCCCTTGCTCAGCGTGGGGCGGGCGGCGAAGTCGGCCTCGCCGAAGGGCTCGAACACGGCGCCCTCACCGAGCTGCGACTCGAGCCGCTTCTCGTCGACCTCGCGGTCGCCGGGCAACCCGATCGCCAGTGCCTGGACCGTGCCGTCGGGCCGGCGGACCGAGAAGACCACGTTCTTCAGCGTGTCGCCGGCGTGCCAGGGCCGGTCGTCGCGGGGGTATTTCTCGTTCAGGTGGTCGACCAGGGTCTCGATGGTCGGGGTGTCCGGTGTCTGCTCGGCATGCGCCGCGGGCGCGTCGTCGTAGGCCACCGGGGCGGGCACCGGCACCGACACCGCCTCCACGTTGGCGGCGTAGTCACAGTTCGTGCAGCGCACGTAGGTGTCCTCGCCGACCGCCGCGGTGGCCAGGAACTCCTCGGACTTCGAGCCTCCCATCGCCCCCGACTGCGCCTTGACGATGACGTAGTCGAAGCCCAGACGGTCGAAGACCCTGATGTAGGCGTCGCGGAACTTCTGGTACGACGCGTCGAGGCCGGCGTCGTCGATGTCGAAGGTGTAGGCGTCCTTCATGACGAACTCGCGCCCGCGCAGCAGCCCGGCCCGGGGCCGCGCCTCGTCGCGGTACTTGGTCTGGATCTGGTAGATCGACAGCGGGAGGTCCTTGTAGGAGGAGTACAGGTCCTTCACGACGAGGGTGAACATCTCCTCGTGGGTGGGGCCGAGGAGGTAGTCGCCGCCCTTGCGGTCCTTGAGCCGGAAGATCCCGGCGCCGTACTGGGTCCAGCGCCCGGAGGCGTCGTACGGCTCGCGGGGAAGGAGCGCGGGGAACAGCAGCTCCTGCGATCCGATCGCGTCCATCTCGTCGCGGATGATCTCCTCGATCCGGCGCAGCACCCGCAGCCCGAGGGGCAGCCACGTGTAGATCCCCGGCGCGGCGCGGCGGATGTAGCCGGCCCGCAGCAGGAGCCGGTGGCTGGGCACCTCGGCGTCCGCCGGGTCGTCGCGCAACGTGCGGACGAAGAGGCTGGACATGCGGAGCACGGTGCCGGTCATGGGCGTCAGCCTACGGGCGGGTCTCCGAGCTCCGCGAAGCGGTTTCGGATCAGTTCCGCGCCGCGCGCAGGGCCGCCCGGATCATCGGCCACTGCAGCGGCAGCCGGAGCAGCGTGCCGATCTTCAGCGCCGTCGTCCGGCGTCCCGGACGGCGGGAGCGCTGGGCGTCGAGCGCCATCTTCACGTTCCCCGGGAACACCCCGAGCAGCAGCGCGGCGCTCGCCCAGCCCGCCGTACGACGGGAGGCGGGGACGGCGAGCCCGGCGGCGCACGCCAGCTCGGCCACCCCGCTGCCCAGGATCACCTCTCGATGGCGCGGCACCCACGAGGGCATCAGCGGCTCGTAGACCTGGGGCCTGACCAGGTGGACCACCCCGCTGACGGCGAAGATCCCGACCAGGGCAGCGACGTCGCGAGGCAGCTTCACCGGCTCAGCGTAGCCAGCCGGAACCCTCGCGACGCAGCCGCGCTGCAGCCGAGCCCGCCCCGGTGCGTGACCGGGGCGGGCTCGGCCCGGGATGGGCTCAGCGGCCGCCCACGGCGACGGCGTGCGACAGGTCGTTGACCTGCGCGTCCCGCGACGAGAGCGGCGCGAGGCCATAACTGCGCTCGATCGTGGCCAGGATCGACGTCGTGTCGTACGATGTGTGGTCGACGCCCGAGTGCTTCAGCGAGCGGCTGATCACCAGCGCCGGGATCCGGGTACCCGGCCCCCACGCGTCGACGGTGGGCGGCGCGACGTGGTCCCACTGCCCGCCGAACTCGTCATAGGTCACCACCACCAGGGTGTTGCCCGCCTGCGGCCCGTTCTCGATCGTCTTCAGCAGGTCGACCAGGTGGTCGGAGCCGTCGGACTCGCTCGCGTAGCCGGGGTGCTCGTTCTCCGCGCCGTACGGCTTGACGAACGAGACGGTCGGCAGGTTCCCGGACCTGGCGGCGGAGATGAACTTCGTCTCGTCCTGGAGGTGCGCGCGGCCCGGCTGGCCGGGAGCATAGTTCGCGAAGTAGTTGAACGGCTGGTGGTGGTACTGGAACAGCGGCCCCGGGTGGCCCGACGCGGCGGCGTCCCAGCCGCCGGAGTACCAGTTCCAGCTGATGCCCTGGGCGCTCAGCTCGTCGCCGATGTTGGGGTACGCCGTGTCGTCGATGAGGGGCAGGTACGCGCCACCCCCGTGCGGCGCCGAGCCCGGCTGAATGGTGTTCACCGCGTAGTCGCCGCAGGCCTGGGCGTAGTGGTTCTGGCCGTCCGCGCACTTCTGCGTGAGCGCGCCGTCCACGACCGGGCCGGTCGCGTGGTACTGCGGGTAGGACGTGGGCATCCCGTTGCTGTCCAGCACGGCGTTCTTGGCGAACGACGCCGGATCCGGCGTCCCGTCCGGGAGCTTGTTGTAGGTGGCGGTCTTGTCGGTGTCGAGCGGGCTGCGCGCCGCGATCAGCCACTGGTGGTTGAGGAACGAGCCGCCGAAGGCCGCCTGGAAGAAGTGGTCGGCCAGGACGTACTTCGGGGCGCCCTTGCCGTGCAGGTAGGAGTAGATCGGGAGCCGGGTGGTGTCGTAGGAGCCCATGCTCAGCCCCACCGCGTCCGAGCCGGTGACGTAGCGGTCCTGCCGGCCGCCGTCGATCTGGAACTGCTCCTGGTAGAAGCGGTGCACCAGGTCGCGGGTGCAGCCGCCCGGGTCGCCGGACCCCTTGAGGACGCCGTTCGGGGCGAAGACACCCGGCGCCGGACAGGTGGTGTCGGACGGGTGGATGTAGTCGTCGATCGAGAACGGCGAGTTCGCGAAGTGGCTCGCGGCGATGCCGTGCGTCGCGTCCGAGCAGGTGCTGGTCAGCGGCGGCGAGGTCAGGTTGACGTCGTCCTGGGGCAGGCAGGTGTACGGCGTACGGTCCTGGCCGACCTGGGTCTGCTGCGCGGTGGTCGCGTCGCTGCTGCCGTCGACGTGCTGGCCGCGGACGTTACCCCAGTGGCCGTAGAGGTTGTCGAAGGAGTGGTTCTCCTCGTAGATCACCACCAGGTGCTGGTAGCCGCCGGGCAGCGTCGAGGGTCGGCCCGGCGCCGGGTGGGCCGATGCCGGGTGGGCCGATGCCGGCGCGGCGGGCCGGGACGCGGCCTGGACGGTCGGCGCCACGGCGAGGGCCAGGCCGGCCGCCGAGACCGCTGCCAGCGCGAGACGAGAGAAGGGTTTCGTGGTCATGTGCACAACCTCCGGGTCCGAGATGGCTCGGAGCGGCGTGCCCGGTGAACGTGCGGTGAAACCTCTGGGCGACCTGGTTCCGAGATCAGAACATGATAGTGGCGAAGGTGCCGGTCTGCTCGAAGCCGACCCTGGCGTAGGCCCGCTGGGCGGGCTCGTTCCACACGTTGACGTAGAGCGAGGCCACCGGGGCGATCTCGCGCCGGCACGCCGCTGCGACGGCGGCCACACCGGCGGCGGCGAGCCCCTGGCCGCGGCGTTCGGGCGCCACCCAGACGCCCTGGATCTGGGCGGCCCGTGGCGTCGCGTGCGCGATCTCGGCCTTGAACACCACCCGGCCCTGCTCGATCCGGGCGAACGACCAGCCGAGCCCGATCAGCTGCCGCACCCGGGACCGGTAGATCGGGGCACCGCCCTCGGCCTCGGGGTCGACGCCGACCTCCTCGGTGTACATCGCCACGCAGGCCGGGTAGAGGGCGTCGAAGTCGTCGGGCGTGGTCTGGCGGACCAGCGGGTCGGGGGCGACCAGCGGCGCCCGGGCCAGCTCGAGGTGCGGCTGGTCCCAGCGGGCCTCGCGCGAGGGACCCCAGGTGTCCGACAGACAGTCCCACATCGGCCAGACCTGGTCCTGGAGGCCGACGATGGTGACCACCGAGCGCGGCCGGGTCAGGGCCCGCTCCGCGAAGGCGTGGGCGTCGTCCTCGGTGCACTCGACCGGCACCAGGTTGGCCCCGACGTGGCAGGCGGCGACCAGCTCCCCGGCGTCGTACCGTCCCCAGATCTCGCCGGCCAGCAGACGCGGCTCGAGGTGGGTGCTGCGCGCGCGGTACTCGGCGAAGGCGTTGACCACGGGGTGGCGACCGGCCAGCGCGACGAAGTCGGCCAGGTCCGTGGGACCCAGCACATTCACGCCCTGTCGCGCGCGGGACCGGGACAACGACACGTCAGGAGCCTACGCGCGAGCCGGACCCGACGGCAGCCGGATCAGGGGGTCCACCAGGTGGTGTTGTAGACGTCGAGCCCGAAGCGGTCCAGACCCGCCTGACCGGCCAGGCCGAGCTTGGCGAGACCGAAGATCTCCTCCAGCGACGCCAGCAGCGCGTAGTGGTTGTACGGCGTGGAGCTGAACGTGTTGGGCGACGACCACTGCGAGACCACCAGCGCGCCGACCCGGCCCCCACCCGGCCCGAGGATCCCGGGAGCGGTGGTGTTGGGACCGCTCGGCTCGCCGCAGCACGACGTGGAGTCCTGCACCGGACCGTCCGACTCGTCGGCGGTGATCACCAGCATGCCGTTCTTCCGGAACGCCGGTGACGCGAGGATCCGCGGGACCCAGGTCTTCAGGAAGGCGTTGACCTGGACCAGGCCGCCGGGCTGGCCGTTGGCGCACGGGTTGTCGTGGCCGTCCGCACACAGGTCGGGGGTGATGTAGGTCAGGTTGGGGGTGGTCCGCACGTGCTTCAGATCGGCCTTCAAGTCACCGAGGCGGCGCACGTGGTGCCGGCAGTAGTAGCTCCGGCTCGTGATCGACCGGAAGTACATGAACGGGTTGTGCCGCACGGCGTAGTTGTGCCCCTTGGTCGCGTGCTGGGTGGTGTCGACCGCCCCCAGCTTGGGGTGCACGCAGTTGCCGCGCGCCTGCTGCATGTAGCCCTTCCAGGTCAGCCCGTGGTTGGTCAGCTGGCGCGGGAGGGTGCGCACGCTCCGCGGGTAGACGCAGCCGGCCCCGACCTGCTGCTGCGGCGCCTGGACCGGCCCGCTCGCCACGAACGGCGTGTAGGTCTGGCAGTCACCCTGGGTGGCGGCGTTCGGGGCCTGGCCGGAGATCTGGGCCAGGTAGTTGGGCAGGCTGTTGTGCGCGGTGCCGTAGTAGGAGTTGAGGAGCACCCCCTTCTTGCGCAGCTTGTGCGCGAGGTAGGGCGCGGTGCTGGTGGGTCCCCAGGTCTCGTCGTACCCCTTGTTCTCGATGTTGACCACGAAGACGTGCTTGACCGGGGGGACGTACGTCGGTCGCGGCAGCCTCGGCGCGGCCTGGCCCTTCGACGCGGTCACCGGGGCGCCCTGCGAGGCGACGGACGGGCTCAGCCCGACGCCGACCCCGAGCGCCAGGACGGCCGGGATCCAGCGCAGGGCCATGGTCCGACGAGACCTCATCAACCGACCTTCCATCCGTGTGCCTTGGCGAGCTTGATCAACGGCTTCCACTCCCGGGCCTCGACGCCCGACTCGGCTGCCGCGGTCGCGCAGCCGCCGGTGACGGGGTCGAAGGGCGCCACGGTGTAGGACGGTGTGGCGGCCGCCGGGTCTCGGGTGAAGTCGAGCACCCGGGCCAGGTTGATCGCGTGGGCGTCGCGCACCGTGAGCGGCGCGAGCCCCCAGCGCCACTCGATCATCTTCAGGATCGAGGTGTGGTCGAGGGTCTCGTGGGCGACGTGGTTGCGCTGGGCGAACGGGGAGACCACCACGGTGGGGACCCGGAAACCACGCAGGCTGGTCTTCTTGGAGACGTCCCACGTGTGGGACGGCGGCACGTGGTCGAAGAAGCCGCCCCACTCGTCGTAGGTGATCACCAGCACCGTGCTCGCCCAGTCGGGGCCGTTGCGGACCGCGTTGTAGACCTGGTTCATGAACGCCTCGCCGGCCCGGATGTCGGCGTGCGGGTGGTCGTCGTTCGAGGTGCCGTTGTCCTCGCCGTTGAACGACGGGTCGACGAAGGACACCGCCGGCAGGTTGCCGGTCGCGGCGTCACCGAAGAATGTGCCCGGCACCGCGGAGACCAGCGGGTCGCCGACCAGGGAGCGGGCCGGCGAGTGGGCGCCGAGCAGGATCGCGAACGGGGCGTCGCTGTAGTAGTAGGTGCCCGAGACGCCCTTGGCCTTGAGCCGGTCCCAGATCGTCGGCATCGAGGAGAACGTCGTGTTGTTGTGGAGCCGGTCGGTCTGCGCGCAGTGCATGTAGAAACGGTTGGGGTAGGTCTCGGCCATGGTGGCGGCGAAGTAGCGGTCGCAGGTGGTCCAGTCCGGAGCCGCCTGGCCCAGGAACTGGAGGTCGGCCTGCTCGTAGTAGCCGATCGACATGCTGTCGTTGAGGCCGGCCCGCAGCCAGCCGTTGCACGCGCCCTTGTTCAGCTCGATCCGGCCGCCCTCGTAGCTGTGGTCGGGGTCCTGGAAGCCGCAGCTCGAGGTGACCGTCAGGTGGTGGGTGTCGTGCGGCACGCGGTAGCGGTCCACGTAGGTGAGACCGGCCTGCTGGCCGTCCGCCCCCGGGAGCCAGCCCAGGAAGTGGTCGAACGAGCGGTTCTCCATCATCAGCACCACGACGTGCTCGATGCCCGAGTCGCCGGGCAGCGGCAGGGCGGTGGCGGCGTCCGCGCTGTCGCCGAGCAGCCGGTAGCCGCCCGTCGCCGTCAGCGCACCGGCGGCGCCAGCGGCGCCCAGGAGGGTCCTTCGGGAAACGGTCACAGGTGAACTATCGGTCAGCGGCGCCGATAAGTCACCCGTCGACGCGCCATCTGGTCACGCCCGCCGGCTCCGCCCGCTCACCGGGGGCTCACGGGGCGCCGAAGACGTCGCTGCCGAAGGTCCGCGGCACGGTGCGGGCGTAGCCGATCCGGTCGAGCCCGAAGAGGTCCTCGATGGTGGCCAGCAGGGCGTAGTGGTTGTAGCCGAGCTTGCTGGTCGTCCCCGGTACGACGTACGGCGAGAGGACGAGCGCCCCGACCCGGCCGCCCCCGGGCCCCTTGATGCCGGGCCGCGCGGCGTTGGGGCCCGGTCCCTCGCCGCAGCAGGCCGAGGAGTCCTGGTCGACCCCGTCGGACTCGTCGGCGGTGATCACGAGCATGCCGTCGGCCTGGTAGGCCGGCGAGTGCAGGATCCGCGGCACCCACGTCCTCAACCAGCCGTTGACCGCCTTCAGCCCTCCCGGGCCGCCGTCCGCGCACGACGCGTCGTGGCCGTCGTGGCACAGGTCGGGGGTGATGTAGGACAGCGCCGGGGTCATCGAAGCGGCCCGGAGGTCCACCTCCAGCCGGCCGAGGCCGACCACGTGGGCCCGGCAGTAGGCCGGTCGGGAGGTGATCGAGGCGAAGTAGACGAACGGGTTGTGGCGGGTGGCGTACTGGCTGGCGGCGGTCGCCCGGAACCACGGGTCGGTGGCTCCGGGCTGCGGGTGCTGGCACGGGCGCGAGCTGTCCTCGAGGTAGCCCTTCCAGCCGAGCCCGGCCGCGGTCAGCTGCCGCGGCAGCGTCCGGACCGAGCGTGGGTACACGCAGCCGTTGCCGACCGCCTGCTGCGGGGACACGACGGGCCCCGTGGACCGGAAGGGCGTGTAACGGACGCAGTCGCCCTGGGTGGCGCGGTCCGGGCCCTGGCCCGAGATCTGGGCGAGGTAGTTGCCCAGGCTGTGGTGGGCTGTGGCGTAGTAGCGGGTCAGCAGCACACCGCGGGCGCGCAGCCGCTTCGCGAGGTACGGCGCGGGCGAGCCACTGCCCCAAGTACGGGCGAAGCTCTTGTTCTCGATGTTGATCACGAAGACGTGCCCCACCGGCGGGGTGACCGAGGCCGTCGGGGTGGCGCGGTCGGCGGGCCCCGGGTGCAGCGTCAGGGTGAGGGTGACGCCCAGCACCGCGAACGCCGTACCGAGGACGCCGAGGAGGCGCGCCCGGGTGGGCGGGCGGTCAGCTGACCGAGACACTGGCGCCCGCGCCGTCGACGGGCTCCATGCCCTCGGCGAGGCGCATGGCCTCCTCGATCAGGGTCTCGACGATCTGGGACTCGGGCACGGTCTTGATCACCTCGCCCTTGACGAAGATCTGGCCCTTGCCGTTGCCGGACGCCACGCCGAGGTCGGCCTCGCGGGCCTCGCCAGGACCGTTGACGACGCAGCCCATCACGGCGACCCGGAGCGGGACCTCGAGGCCGTCGAGCCCGGCGGTGACCTCCTCGGCCAGCTTGTAGACGTCGACCTGGGCGCGACCGCAGGAGGGGCAGGAGACGATCTCGAGCCGGCGTGGCTTGAGGTTGAGCGACTCCAGGATCTGGATGCCGACCTTGACCTCCTCGACCGGGGGCGCGGAGAGCGAGACCCGGATGGTGTCGCCGATGCCCTGGCTGAGCAGCGCGCCGAAGGCGACGCCGGACTTGATCGTCCCCTGGAACGCCGGGCCGGCCTCGGTGACGCCGAGGTGCAGCGGCCAGTCCCCCGCCTCGGCGAGCAGCTCGTAGGCGCGCACCATGACCACCGGGTCGTTGTGCTTCACCGAGATCTTGAAGTCGTGGAAGTCGTGCTCCTCGAACAGGCCGGCCTCCCAGACCGCGCTCTCGACGAGGGCCTCGGGAGTCGCCTTGCCGTACTTCTCCAGCACCCGCTTGTCGAGGCTGCCCGCGTTGACGCCGATCCGGATCGAGGTGCCGTGGTCCTTGGCGGCCTGGGCGATCTCCTTGATCTGGTCGTCGAACTTGCGGATGTTGCCGGGGTTGACCCGGACCGCCGCGCAGCCGGCCTCGATCGCGGCGAAGACGTACTTCGGCTGGAAGTGGATGTCGGCGATCACCGGGATCTGGCTGTGCTGCGCGATCTCGGGCAGCGCGTCGGCGTCGTCCTGGCTGGGGCAGGCCACCCGCACGATGTCGCACCCCGCCGCGGTCAGCTCGGCGATCTGCTGGAGCGTGGTGTTGACGTCGGAGGTCAGGGTCGTGCACATCGACTGCACGGAGATCGGCGACTCGCTGCCGACGCCCACCTTGCCCACCTTGATCTGGCGGGTCTTGCGGCGGGGCGCGAGGACGGGCGGGGGTGCCTCGGGCATCCCCAGGCTGACGGCGGTCATGTCTCCAGCGTAGGTGCCGTGCGGTGGTGGGGCGAAGTCAGGAAGGGTGCACCGGTACGACGAGGTCGCCGATGATCAGGACGACGCCCATCACCAGCAGGAAGCTGGCGACGACGTAGGCGACCGGAAGCAGCCGGGCCACGTCGACGTACCCGGGGTCGGGCCGCCGGCGCAGGCGGGCGATCCCGCGGCGGACCGCCTCCCACAGGGCCCCGGCGATGTGGCCGCCGTCGAGCGGGAGCAGGGGCACGAAGTTGAACAGGCCGATGAAGAAGTTGAAGCCCGCGATCAGGCCCAGCAGGTCGACGACCTTGGCCTTCAGGGGGAAGTCCTTGGCCGAGACCGTCTCGCCGGCCAGCCGGCCGCCGCCGACGATGCTGACCGGGCCGTTGGCGTCGCGCGCCTTGACCCCGACGATCGCCTCGCCCACTCCCCACACCTTGACCGGCAGCGTGCCCAGGGCGCTCAGCGACTTCTGGGCGAAGCCGCCCATCGCCTGCACCGTGTAGAGCGGGCCGCCGTGCCCGAGGCTGGTCGTGGGTGCCACCCCGAGGAAGCCGACCGGGGTCAGCTTGGTCGGGTCGTTGACGTCGGTGGGCCGGGGTGTGACCAGCGTGTTGGTGTGCAGCGTGAGCTGCTGCCCGGCCCGGTCGACCACGATCGTGGCGGTGCCGTCGGCGTTGCCCCGGATCAGGGTCTGCAGCTGGGTCCAGCTGGTCACCGGCGTCCCGTTGAAGGCCACGAACCGGTCACCGGGCTCCAGGCCCGCGCGGCGGGCCGGGCTGACCGGATCGGTCTTGCGGCAGACGTCGGTGGTGCGGGTGGCCGGGATCACGCACGCCGAGACCGTGTCGACGGTGGTGTGGATGTGCTCGTCCTGGGGGTTTCCGAAGGTCATGAACAGGCCGAGGAAGATGAAGAACGCGATCGCGATGTTGACCGTGGGTCCGCCGGCCATCACCACGACCTTCTTCCACCAGGCCATCTTGTAGAACAGGCGGTCGGAGTCGGCGGCGGTGATCGTCTCCCACTCAGCGGCCCGCGCGTCCGAGACGAGCTGGGCGAACAACCCCGTGTTGGACTTGCGGACCTTGATCACGCGGTTGCCGTCGGCGTCGAACTCGACCTCGCCGAGGTGCTCCGCGTCGGGCGGGAGCATCCCCACGATCTTGACGTAGCCGCCGAGCGGGATCGCCTTCACGCCGTACTCGGTCTCGCCGCGCTGCCGGCTCCAGACGGTGGGGCCGAAGCCGATGAAGTACTGGGTGACCTTTCCGCCGAACGCCTTCGCCGGGATCATGTGGCCGAGCTCGTGCAGGCCGATCGACGCCAGGATCGCGGCGAAGAACGCCACGACCCCCACGACGTACCAGACGGCGGTCATGCTTTCCCTTCGATCACGCGGACGGCCTCGTCACGCGCCCAGGCGTCGGCGGCGAGCACGTCGTCGACGGTCAGTGTCTGCTCCGAGGGTACGTCGTGCCTCCCCACCACGGCGGCAATCGTGTCGACGATGTCGACGAACCGGAGGCGACCGGTCCGGAACGCCTCGACCGCGACCTCGTTGGCGGCGTTGAAGACCGCGGGTGCGGTGCTTCCCATCTCGCCGGCGCGGCGGGCCAGGCCGACGGCCGGGAAGGCCTCGTCGTCGAGGGGGAAGAACTCCCACGTGTTGCTGCAGGTCCAGTCGACCGGCGGTGCGGCGTCCGGGACCCGGTCCGGCCAGGCCAGGCCCACCGCCAGCGGGATCAGCATGGTCGGCGGGCTCGCCTGGAGCACCGTGGAGCCGTCCACGAACTCCACCATCGAGTGGACCACCGAGATCGGGTGGACGACCACCTCGATCCGGTCGAACGGGATGCCGAAGAGCAGGTGCGCCTCGATCACCTCGAGCCCCTTGTTGACCAGCGTGGCGGAGTTGATCGAGATCACCGGACCCATCGCCCACGTCGGGTGCTGGAGCGCCTCCTCCACGGTCACCTGCTCGAGATCGGCGCGGTTGCGGCCGCGGAACGGGCCGCCGGACGCGGTCAGCACGAGCCGTCGTACGTCGTCGCTGCTGCCGGCCCTCAGGCACTGCGCCAGCGCGCTGTGCTCGCTGTCGACCGGCACGATCTGGCCGGCCTCCGCACGCTCGAGCACCAGGGGGCCGCCCATGATCAGCGACTCCTTGTTGGCCAGCGCCAACGTGTTGCCGGCGTCGAGCGCGGCCAGGGTGGGCCGCAGCCCGACCGCGCCGGTGATGCCGTTGAGCACCACGTCCGTCGGTCGCGAGGCAGCCTCGCTGGAGGCAGCCTCGCCCAGACCGCTGAACGCCGGCGCGAACTCGGCCACCTGGGCGTCGAAGAGCTCGCGGTTGCTCCCGCCGGCGGTGAGCCCGACCACGCGGAAGCGGTCGGGGTTGGCCCGCACCAGGTCGAGCGCCTGGGTGCCGATCGACCCGGTCGAGCCCAGGACGGTGACGTCGCGGCGGCTGGTCATGGGCTCATGGTTCCACGATGACGTGCCTGGCCACCCTGGACCTGGCCGGCGGCTCGGGCTGCGTCGGCAGGGGGAACTCCTAGACTCCGGCCATGGAAGCCCACCGCGCCCTGGTCCGCCGTCCCTCGCCCCGGTTGGCCGAGGGCCTGGTCACCCATCTGGAGCGGACGTCGGTCGACCTCGACCTCGCCCGGGCCCAGTGGGACGGCTACGTCGGCGCGCTCCACGACGCCGGCTGGGAGACCATCGAGGTGCCGCCGGCCGACGACTGCCCTGACAGCGTCTTCGTCGAGGACACCGTCGTGATGTACGGCGAGCTGGCCGTGATCACCCGGCCCGGGGCCGATGAGCGCAAACCCGAGACGGCCGGGACCGAGCAGGTGCTGCGCGACCTCGGCTACCACGTGGTGGCGATCGAGGCGCCGGGCACGCTCGACGGGGGCGACGTGCTGAAGCACGGAGGCGCCGTGTGGGTCGGGCTCGGCGGGCGCACCAACGAGGCCGGGGTCGAGCAGCTGGCGGCGTACCTCGGGCCGTACGGCGCGCGCGTGGTCGGTGTGCCCGTCCGCAAGGTCCTGCACCTCAAGTCGGCGGTCACGGCGCTGCCCGACGGCACCGTGATCGGCTATCCGCCGCTGGTGGACGACGCGACCCGGTGGCCGTCGTTCCTCGAGGTGCCGGAGGAGCCGGGGGCCCACGTGGTCCTGCTCGGCGACGACCTCGTGCTGATGGGTGCCTCCGCCCCGCGCACCCGAGAGCTGTTGACCGCGCGCGGCCTCGAGGTCGTCGCGGTCGACATCTCGGAGTACGAGAAGCTCGAGGGCTGCGTCACCTGCCTGTCGGTGCGACTGCGCCACACACCCTGACCGGTGAGGCCCGTCAGTCGGTGAAGGCGCAGAACTCGTTGCCCCAGGGGTCGGCGAGCACGGTCCACCGGAGGCCGTCGTCGCCCTTCGGGCGCAGCACGGTGGCGCCCCGGGCGACGAGGGCGTCGAGGTCGTCGGTCGCGACGTCGATGTGCACGCGGTTCTTCACCGTCTTGGGCTCGGCCACGCCGGCCCAGTCGAAGGACTCCCAGGGGCAGGCCGGGATCTGCTCGATCCACGAGAACCCGCGGTCGTCGTCGACGACCACCGCACCGAGCACCTCGCCCCACCACGCTGCGTTGTCGTGGCTGGCCCGGGCGCCCTCGGCGCAGTTCCAGATCAGCTCGTAGGTGCGGGAGGTGACCGGCGCCTCGCGGACGAACACGCACACCTCGTGGCCCTCGGGGTCGGCCAGGGTGGTCCAGCGCGCCTGCTCCTGGACGACGGTGGCGCCGAGGTCGAGCACCTCCTCCAGCGACGTCGCGTTCACGTCGATGTGGATGCGGTTCTTCACCGTCTTGGGCTCCGGCACCTGGTTGAGCCACAGCTGGATGCGACCGTCGGAGTCGCGCAGATGTGCGTCGCCGTCGTCGTGCATCTCCAGCTGCCACCCGAGCGTCCCGGCCCAGAACGTGCCCTCCAGCCGGGCGTCGTTGACGTCGATGCAGAGGTCCTTGTAGGTCGCCAGCGCCATGGCCCGAAGTCTGCCCCATGCTGGGGACATGACGACGCTGGGAGTCTCCGCCTCGGGTCCGCTGCCGCCGGACGAGGCCTGGGAGAGGTACGCGCGACCCGGGCTCTGGCACACGTGGGCGCCGCAGATCCGCAGCGTCGAGGTCGGGGTGGAGCGGCTCTCGGGTGGCGAGACGGGCCGGGTGCACGGTCCCCTCGGGGTCGCCGTCGACTTCCGGGTGGTCGCCTGGAGCGAGGACACCCGGGAGTGGTCGTGGGTCGTCCAGCCCCAGCCGCCGCTGGTCCGCGGCCTCCGCGTGGCCCGGCTCCGGATGACGCACGGCGTCGCAGCGCAGGGGTCCGGCTCGCGCACCTGGCTCCGGGTGACCGGCTTCGCGCCGCTGGTCGCGTCGTACCTCCCGGTGGCCCGGCTGGCGCTGCACCGGCTGGTGCGCTGACGCATGGCCGAAACCGTTGCGAGCGGCGCTCTCTCCGACTGGTTCCGCAGAACGTCGACCCCTAGAGTGGCGGAATGAGCATCACGACCCCGACCAGCGCCAGCCTGGCCCAGCATCGCAACCTGGTCACCGAGATCCCCGGCCCGCGCTCGGCCGAGAAGCTGGCGCGCAAGCAGAAGTACGTCGCCGACGGGGTCGGCACGACGCTGCCGGTGTTCATCGAGGCCGCCGGGGGCGGCATCCTGCTCGACGCCGACGGCAATTCCCTGATCGACCTCGGCTCCGGGATCGCGGTCACCACGGTCGGCAACGCGGCGCCCGAGGTGGTGCGGCGGGTGCAGGAGCAGGTCGCGGCGTTCACCCACACCTGCTTCATGGTCACGCCGTACGACGGCTACGTCGACGTCTGCGAGGCGCTCGCCGAGCTGACCCCCGGCGCCCACGCCAAGAAGTCGGCGCTGTTCAACTCCGGCGCCGAGGCCGTCGAGAACGCCGTCAAGATCGCGCGGGTCGCGACCGGACGCGACGCGGTGGCGGTCTTCGACCACGCCTACCACGGGCGCACCAACCTGACCATGGCGATGACGGCGAAGAACATGCCGTACAAGAACGGCTTCGGGCCGTTCGCGGGCGAGGTCTACCGGCTGCCGATGTCCTACCCCTTCCGAGAGACCGCGGGCATCAAGGGCGAGGACGCCGCCGCCCGGGCGATCGACCAGCTCGAGAAGCAGGTCGGCGCGGACAACCTCGCCTGCGTGGTGATCGAGCCGATCCTCGGCGAGGGCGGTTTCGTCGTACCGGCCGAGGGCTTCCTGCCGGCCCTGGCCGCGTGGTGCCGCGACCACGATGTGGTCTTCGTCGCCGACGAGATCCAGAGCGGCTTCTGCCGCACCGGCGAGTGGTTCGCCTGCGACCACGAGGGCGTCGTGCCCGACCTGATCACCACCGCCAAGGGCATCGCCGGCGGACTGCCGCTGGCGGCGGTCACCGGCCGCGCCGAGCTCATGGACGCCGTGCACGTCGGCGGCCTCGGAGGCACGTACGGCGGCAACCCGGTCGCCTGCGCAGCGGCCCTCGGCGCGATCGAGGAGATGCGGTCGCACGACCTCCGCGCGCGGGCCCGCGCGGTCGAGTCGCTGATCCGCCGGCGTCTGGACACCATCGCCGCCGACCACCCGGTGATCGCCGACATCCGCGGCCGCGGCGCGATGATGGCCATCGAGCTCTGCAAGCCCGGCACCTTGGAGCCCGACGCCGCCCGCGCGGCTGCCGTCGCGGCGTACTGCCACAAGAACGGAGTCGTCGTGCTGACCTGCGGCACCTGGGGCAACGTGTTCCGCTTCCTGCCCCCGCTGTCGATCCCCGACGACCTGCTCGAGGAGGCGTTCGACGTCGTGGCGGAGGCGTTTGCCGCAACTGCCTGACCGGTCGGTAGCGTCACGACCGTGACCAGCCCGGCCTCGGCCCTCCACGACCTCGTCCAGACCGCCCTCGTGGCGGCGTTCGGCGAGGAGTACGCCGACACCGACCCGGTGCTGCGGCCGAGCCAGTTCGCCGACTTCCAGGCCAACGTCGCGTTGGCGCTGGCCAAGCGGCTCGGGCGCCCGCCGCGCGAGGTCGCCGACCTGCTGGTCGAGCACCTCGACGTGACCGGGGTCTGCCACGAGCCCGAGGTGAGCGGCCCGGGGTTCGTCAACCTGCGGCTCGACGAGACCTGGCTGGGCAGCGCCGTCGACGACCTGTCGCGCGACCCGCGGCTCGGCGTCCCCACCCAGGACCGGCTCGTCGTGCCGATCGACTACTCCGCGCCCAACGTGGCCAAGGAGATGCACGTCGGCCATCTGCGGACCACCGTGGTCGGCGACGCGCTGGCGCGGACCCTGGAGCACCTCGGCCACCAGGTGGTCCGGCAGAACCACGTCGGCGACTGGGGTACGCCGTTCGGGATGCTGATCGAGCACCTGCTCGACGTCGGCGAGGACTCCCCCGAGGCTGCGCAGCTGCGCAACGACCCCAACGCGTTCTACCAGGCGGCACGTGAGGCCTTCGAGGGCGACGTGGCGTTCGCCGACCGGGCGCGCCGGCGGGTGGTCGCGCTCCAGGCCGGCGACCCCGAGACGCTGACGCTCTGGCAGGAGCTCGTCGACCTCTCGAAGATCTACTTCAACACGATCTACAGCACGCTCGGGGTCGGCCTGCGCGACGAGCACCTGGCCGGCGAATCGTCGTACAACGACGACCTGGCCGCGGTCTGCGACGAGCTCGAGGCCGCCGGGATCGCGACGATGAGCGAGGGCGCGCTGTGTGTGTTCCTCGACGGGTACACCGGACGGGAGGGCAAGCCGGTGCCGCTGATCATCCGCAAGTCCGACGGCGGCTACGGCTACGGCACCACCGACCTGGCGACCGTCCGGCACCGGGTGCGCGACCTGCACGCCGAGCGGATGCTCTACGTGATCGGGGCTCCGCAGTCGTTGCATTTGCAGATGGTGTGGGACACCGCGCGCAAGGCGGGCTGGCTGCCGCCGACGGTCGAGGTGGTGCACGTGCAGATCGGCAACGTGCTGGGCGCGGACCGCAAGATCCTGAAGACCCGCTCCGGTGCCCCGCTGCGGCTGATGGCACTGCTCGAGGAGGCCGTGGCCGCGGCCCGAGCCGTGGTCGACGAGTCGCGGCCCGACCTCGACGAGGCGCTGCGGGCCGCGATCGCCCCGCAGGTCGGCATCGGCGCGGTGAAGTACGCCGACCTGTCGGTGGCTCACGACAGCGAGTACGTCTTCGACCTCGACCGGATGGTGGCGCTGACCGGCAACACCGGCCCCTACCTCCAGTACGCCGCGGCACGGGTGCGCTCGATCCTGCGGTCGGCCGGGGACGCCGTACCCGGTCCGGTGCGGCTCGACGAGCCCTCGGAGCGAGCCCTGGCGCTGGCCCTGCTCGGCTTCGGCGACGTGGTGGTGCAAGTCGGCGACCTGCTCGAGCCGCACCGCCTGTGCGGCTACCTCTTCGAGGTGGCCCAGGCGTTCTCGGCGTTCTACGAGAACTGCCCGGTGCTGGGCGCCCCCGACGAGCCGACCCGGGCGTCCCGGCTCACGCTGGCCCGGGTCACGCTCGACGTGCTCGAGACCGGGCTCGGGCTGCTCGGGATCGAGGCTCCGGAGCGGATGTAGTCCTCCACTTGAGTCGCTGTGTAATGATGTAATCATGATTACGAACGAAGCGCTCGAACGGGTGAGGGGCTGGTTCTCCGGCCGTCTCCCCCAGGACTGGCAGACCGAGCCTGCCGACATCAGCATCGACCGCGACGAGATCGTCGTGACCCTCCACCTCCCCGACGTGGAGCCGGGCCAGACCGAGGCCGAGACCGAGGGGGCGCGGGCCGGACGGGCCAGCGCGTTCCGTGAGGACACCCGCGAGCAGCGGATCGCGATCGCCCGCGAGGCGCAGCACCGCTACGAGCGCACCGTCAGCTGGGGCGTGCGGATCGGTGAGCACGAGGAGCTCTACACCCACCTCGCCTCCCCCACCATGACCCGGCTGCGCCAGCCGCAGCGCCAGGTGCTCGACACCCTCGTCGACGCCGGCGTCGCCCGCTCTCGGGCCGATGCTCTCGCCTGGTGCGTCCGCCTGGTCGCCCAGCACGAGGACGACTGGCTGGCCGAGCTCCGCGAGGCGATGACCCACGTGGCGGACGTCCGGACCAAGGGCCCCACCGCCTGACAGCGCGATAGTCCGGCACGCTACGCACCCTCGGCGAGGCCAAGTGGGTGCCAGGCGTGCCGGACTATCGGAGGAATGGGGGCGGGGACCGGGGTGTTTCCCCGGGGTGACCACTCCCGCCCTGTCCGTGCTCGACCTCGTCCCCGTCCGCAGCGACCAGACCACGGGTGACGCCGTCGCGGCGACCCGGAGCCTGGCCCGGGTGGCCGACGAGCTGGGGTTCCGGCGCTACTGGCTCGCCGAGCACCACAACATGCCGGCCGTCGCCGCGACCAACCCGCCGGTCCTGATCGCGATGGTCGCCGCCGCCACCGAGCGGATCCGGGTCGGCTCGGGCGGCGTGATGCTGCCCAACCACGCACCCCTGGTGATCGCCGAGCAGTTCGCGCTGCTCGAGGCGGCGCACCCCGGACGGATCGACCTCGGGATCGGCCGGGCGCCAGGCACCGACCCGGTGACGGCGTACGCCCTGCGGCACGGCGCCGGCGGGGTCACCGACGAGGCGGTCGAGCTGTTCCCGTCGTACGTCGACAACATCGTGACCATGATGTCCCCGGGCGGAGCGGGCCTCCAGGTCAACGGCCGGATGCACCCGCTCAACGCCACCCCGCGGGCCACCTCGGTGGCCACGGTCTGGCTGCTCGGCTCGTCGGACTACTCCGCCCGGCTGGCCGCCGAGAAGGGGCTGCCCTACGTCTTCGCCCACCACTTCTCCGGCAGCGGCACCGCCGAGGCGCTCGACCTGTACCGGTCGTCGTACCGGCCCAGCGCGGTGCACCCGGAGCCACGCACCTTCCTCACCGTCAACGTGGCCGTGGCGCCGACCCGCGCGGAGGCGGACCGGCTGGTGCTGCCCAACTTGCTGTCGATGGTCGCGCTGCGGACCGGTGGGACCCTGGCCGCGCAGCTGCTGGTCGAGGAGGCGGAGCAGCGCGGACTGCCCGAGCAGCATCGCCCGCTGGCCGACCAGATGCTCGCGAGGTGGATCGTCGGCACCCCCGACGAGGCGGCCGAGCAGGTCGCCAAGCTCGCCGCGACGTACGACGTCGACGAGGTCATGCTGCACCCGGTCGCGGGTGCCGTGGCCGGCACCCCGGCCGACCGGGCGCCGGCGCGTGAGGCCACCCTGCGTCTCCTGGCCGACGCCCTGGCCTGAGCCGGTGACCGGCCCGCGCCCTCACAGGGTGCGGGCCGGCGCGACGCGCACCCGACGGGCGACGTCCTCGGCCTTGCGTCCCAGCCGGCGAGCCGCGACGTGGCGACGGCCTCGTCGGAGCCCCTCGGCCTCGGCCAGGCGATCTCTCAGCCGGACACCGGCCAGCTGCTCCAGCAGGGGATCCATCGCGGATGCCGTCAGGAGCCTTCGGCCACGGCGAAGATGGCATCGGCCACCAGTCCGTGCGCCTCGCGGTGGACGCTCGCCGCTGCCTCGGCGTCCGGCGCCTCCACCAGACAGAAGATCTTGCCGGCCTCCTGGTCCACCCAGTACCGCTGGTAGTCGACGCCGTAGCGCCCCTGGGTGGCGACGTCCGCCGCATGGGCCTGAGCGACATCTGCGATGCCGACCGGGCCGTCCAACGTGTGCACATCCATGAACAGAGCCATGTCTGCTCTCCTTTTCTCGAAGGCACCACGACTGTCGTTGTGCCACCATCAGCCTCGTGCAGCAGCAGACTGCAGGCCATGACCCGGCGACCGGGCCGGCTGACCGGGCAACCAGAAGTGACCTGACCCCACCACTGCCCGACCTCTTCGAGGCCGCCCTGCGGCGGCTCCGACTCGAGGGAGCGGTGTTCCTGCGCGCCGAATACCGGGAGCCATGGGCCTACGAGTCGTTGCCGGGACCCGCCACCGCGCACATCCTGCGGCCCGGAACCGACCGGGTGATCCTGTTCCACGTGGTCGCCGGCGGCACGTGCTGGGTCCAGGTCGGGGACCAGGAGAAGCACTGGGCCTCGGCCGGAGACGTTATCGTGCTCCCGTACGGCGACCAGCACAGCATGGGCGGCATCGGCGAGAGCGAGACCGTCCCGATCATGACCTTCATGCCGGCCCCGCCGTGGCCGCGGATGCCGCTGCTCCGGGCCGGCGCCGACGGCGACCTGACCGACGTCGTGTGCGGCTACCTGCACAGCGACGACGTGCTCTTCGACCCGTCCCTGCGGGTGTTCCCGTCCGCCTTCGTGGTCCGGCCCAGCGGTGCGGCCGGCGCCGCGTGGGTGCGCGCCAACGTCGACTACGCATTGGCCCAGGCCGACGTCGCGCCGTTCGGACCCGACGCCATCCCGACTCGGCTGCCCGAGATGCTGCTCGTGGAGGTGCTCCGCCAGCACCTCGCCACCGCACCGGCCGTGGACCAGGGCTGGCTGGCCGCGCTGCACGACCCCGTGCTCAACCCGGCGCTGTCCGCATTGCACGCGGCACCGGAGCGCAAGTGGACGGTGACCGACCTCGCCCGGGTGGCAGCGGTCTCGCGGTCCGGCTTCGACGACCGCTTCCGCCAGGTGCTCGGCCGCTCGCCGATCCGCTACCTCACCGAGTGGCGGATGCATCTCGCCCAGGACCTCCTGGCCTCCACCGACCTCGGCGTGGCTGCGGTCGCTCGCCGGGTCGGGTACGACGCCGAGGAGGCGTTCAGCCGGGCGTTCAAGCGAACCTACGGGAAGGCGCCCGGCCTGTGGCGCGGCGACCACGCCCTCCGACGGCCCTGAGCCGCTCCCGTCAGGGCGTGGCGGCGCTGGGGGCGACGGTGTCGCCGGAGAGCCGCTGCGCCAGATAGATGGGCACGGCCGAGACCAGCACCAGCACGGCGGCCACGACGTTGACCACCGGCGCCTGGTTGGGCCGGAACAGGTTCTGGAAGATCCAGATCGGCAGCGTCTGGGTCTGCGGGCCCGCGGTGAACGTGGTCACCACGATCTCGTCGAAGGACAGCCCGAACGACAGCAACCCGCCGGCCAGCAGGGCCGACCGGAGGTTCGGGAAGGTGACCAGGGCGAAGGTCCGGAACGGCCCGGCCCCGAGGTCCGCGGAGGCCTGCTCGAGCGACGTACCCAGGCGCTGCACGCGGGCCTGCACGTTGTTGAAGACGGTGACGATGCAGAACGTCGCGTGCGCGACGACCACGGTCAGGAAGCCGAGCTGGAGGCCGAGCATCGTGCGGAAGGCGTTGTTCAGCGCGATGCCGGTCACGATGCCGGGCAGTGCGATCGGCAGGATGATCAGCAGCGACACGGTGTTGCGCCCGAAGAACCGCGTGCGGCGCAGCGCCAGGGCCCCGCAGGTGCCGAGCACCAGCGAGATCAGGGTCGCCAGCGACGCGACCTCGAGGCTGACCAGCAGCGCGTGCCGGGCCCCCGAGCTGTGGAAGGCGACGTTCCACCAGTGCAGCGTGAGCCCGCGCGGGGGCCAGCCGAACGTCCGGTCGACGTTGAAGGAGTTCACCATCACCAGCAGGAGCGGCACGTAGACCACCACCACGACCAGCGCGGTCAGGATCCGGAGCACGGCCTTGAGCCGCGGCGAGATGATCATGCGGCGCTCACAGGTTGTCCAGGGCGCCGGTACGCCGTGCGGCAGCGAGGTAGACCAGCATCACCACGACTGGCACGGTCGCCAGCGCCGAGGCGAACGGCAGGTTGTTGGCCGAGCCGACGTTGTCGTAGACGACGTTGCCGAGCAGCTGGCTGGCCCCGCCGACGATCTGCACGGCGATGTAGTCGCCCAGCGACAGCGAGAAGGTGAAGATCGAGCCCGCCACGATCGCCGGGAACGCCATCGGGAGCACCACCCGCCGGATCGTGGTCAGCGCCCCCGCGCCGAGGTCGCCGGACGCCTCGAACAGCGAGCTCGGCACCCGCTCCAGCCCGGCGAAGATCGGCAGGATCATGTAGGGCAGCCACAGGTAGGCCAGCGTGATGGTGGTCGCGACCAGGCCGTAGCCGGGCGAGTGCAGCCCGAACGGCTTGCCCACCCAGTCGATCAGACCACCCTCCGAGAACATCCCGCGCCAGGCGTAGGCCTTCACGAGGTACGACGCCCACAGCGGCATCAGCACCGCGATCACCAGCAGCCGGCGCACCCGCGGCGAGGCGACCTTGGCCATGAAGAGTGCGATCGGGAACGCGACGATCGCGTCCACGACCGTGACGAGGGCGGCGATCCCGATCGTGCGGAACGCGATGGTCCGGTAGACCGAGATGTGCACGAGGTCGTGGTAGTTCTGCAGCGTCCAGACCCGCACGATCGCGCCGGTGAAGTCCTCCTGCCCCCACAGCGACGTGATGAACAGCGCCGCCAGGGCAGCAAGGTAGGCGACCCCGAGCCACAGCATGGGCGGCAGGAGCAGCAGCCCGGTGCGCAGCCCCGAGGAGCGCGCCAGGACCGACCCCCGCCCGGTCCGGGCGGGGGTTGCGGGGTCCGTCGTGGTGACCGCCAAGGTCAGCCCTTGATCTCGGTCCAGGCCTGGGTCCAGTCGCCGTAGTTGGTGCACGTGGTGTTCGTGCGGCCGTCCAGGCACTGCGAGATCGGGGTGGTCCAGTACCAGATCTTGTCGGCGAAGGCCTGGTCGGTGGTGTGGTAGGCCTTGCAGAACGCGGCACCGGTGAGCTTGCAGGCCTGGCCGTTGGCCGGCGCCTCACCGAAGTACTGCGCCACCTCCGACTGCGGCTTCGGCTCGGTGATGTAGGACATCCACGCGTAGGCGCAGTTCGGGTGCTGGGCGTGCGCGCCGATCATCCAGGTGTCCGACCAGCCGGTGGCACCCTCGGTGGGCAGGATCGCCTTGACCGGTGCCTTCTCGCTGGCCGCCACCTGCTGGATCACCTTCCAGGTCGTGCCGATCACCGAGTCGCCGCTCTTGAACGCCGAGACCTCCTTGAGGTAGTCCGACCAGTACTCCGAGATGTTGGCGCGCTGGTTCTTCAGCAGGCTGACCGCGGCGTCGAGCTGGGTCTGGTCCAGCGCGTAGGGGTTCTTGATCCCCAGGTCGGGCTGGGTCTTCATCAGGTAGAGCGCGGCGTCGGCGATGTAGATCGGGGAGTCGTACGCCGTCACCTTGCCCTTGTAGGTCGACGACTGGTCGAAGACCGCGCCCCAGCTGGTCGGGGCCGGCGAGACCAGGTCGGTGCGGTACATCAGCAGGTTCGCGCCCCAGCCGTGCGGCACGCCGTACATCTGGCCGTTGACGCTGTTCCAGGCCTTGTCCTTCAGGAACGGCTCGATCTGGTTGTAGTCCTTGATCAGCGAGGTGTTCACCGGGGCCACGTCGCCCCCCGCGATCAGCCGCAGGGACGCGTCGCCGGAGGCCGAGACCACGTCGTAGTTGCCGGTCTTGAGCAGGTTGACCGCCTCGTCGGAGGTGCCGAAGTACTTCACGTTGGCCTGGCAGCCGGTCTGCTGTTCGAAGGGCGTGACCCAGTCGACCTTGGGGTCGTTGGAGCCGTCCTCGGCGTACCCCGGCCAGGCCAGGATGTTCACCGAACCTTCCATCTTCCCCATGGACTGCTTCATCGGGATGCTCGGCGGGGTGAAGCCCCCGGCGCCGGGAGTACCGGACGTCGAGCTCCCCTGGCTGCCGCAGCCGGCGACGAGAGCGAGCGCGGCGACCCCGATCAGGGCGCCGAGGGATCGGATGCGCGTGGTCATGGTTTCTCCTGGTTGTCATCGTGGGGCCCCGAGAGAGAAATCTGTGAGCCGCGGTTCCAGACCACGTCGACGCGGGCGCCGGAGGCCTCGAGCGCGTCGTGGGCGCTGGCGCCGGTGTTGGGGCGGGAGACCGTGAGCCGCGGCCCGGCGTCGAGCTCCACGATCGTGTGCGTGCTCGGGCCGAGATAGACGACCTCCCGCACGGTGCCGGGGGCGGCGATCTCGTCGGAGTCGTGCGGGCTGCCGGGCCCGGCGAGGTGCAGCTTCTCGGGGCGTACGGCGTACTCCCCGGCCACCCCGAGCACAGCCACGGCCGCGTCTCCACCGATCCGGTTGGAGGTGCCCACGAAGCCGGCCACGAAGGAGCTGGCGGGGCGCTCGTAGAGCTCGACCGGCGTGGCCACCTGCTCGACCCTGCCCTCGTTGAAGACCGCGACCCGGTCGCTCATCGAGAGCGCCTCCTCCTGGTCGTGGGTGACGAAGACGAAGGTGATGCCGACCTCGCGCTGGATCAGCTTCAGCTCGAGCTGCATCTCGCGGCGCAGCTTGAGGTCGAGGGCGCCGAGCGGCTCGTCGAGCAGCAGCACCTTCGGCCAGTTGACCAGGGCCCGGGCCAGGGCGACCCGCTGTCGCTGCCCACCGGAGAGCTGGTGCGGCTTGCGGCCGCCGTACCCCTCGAGGCGGACGGAGGCCAGCGCGTCCTCGGCCCGCTGGCGGCGCAGCTTGCGGTCGACCTTCTTGACCCGCAGGCCGTACTCGACGTTCGTGATCACGTCCATGTGCGGGAAGATCGCGTAGTCCTGGAACACCGTGTTCACGTTGCGCAGGTGCGGGGGCAGGTCGGTGACGTCGTCGTCGCCGAGCAGGATCCGGCCCGAGGTCGGCCGCTCGAAGCCAGCGATCAGCCGCAGCACGGTGGTCTTGCCTGATCCCGACGGGCCGAGCATCGAGAAGAACTCGCCGTCCTCGACGTCGAGGTCGAGCTGGTCGACGGCGTGCACGTCACCGAAGTGTTTGGTCAGTCCCCGAGCGGACACCGCTGCGGGCACTCAGGCACCCACGTCCTGCACGCCCCACGGCGAGCCGTACGCGGTCAGCAGGTCCAGGAACGGTACGGCGTCGAAGGCCTCCGGGCCGAGCACGCCGGCGCCCTGCCAGGTGCCGTTGGCCAGCAGCTCGAGCGCGACAACCGGGTTGATCGCGGTCTGCCAGACGACGCACTGGTGGCCGTACTCCGCCATCGTCTGCTCGTTGTCGACCACGTGGTAGTAGTACGTCGACCGCGGCTGGCCGTCCTTGCCGGTCCCGGTCACCCAGAGCCCGGCGCAGGTCTTGCCCTTCATCCGCGGCCCGACGGTCGCCGGGTCGGGCAGCACCGCGGCCACGACGTCGCGCGGGCTCACCTCGACGCCCTTGACCCGAATCTTCTCGGTGCTGTCGAGCCCGAGAGTGTGCAGCACCTTGAGGATGTTGATGAACTCGTCGCCGAGGCCGTACTTGAAGGTCGCCCGCTTGCAGTCGACCCAGCGCGGCATCAGGAGCACCTCCTCGTGCTCGACGTTCACGCACTCGACCGGCCCGATGCCCTCGGGGAAGTCGAAGACCTCGGGCTCGCTGAACGGCGCCGTGGTGTGCCACGCGCCGTCCTGCCAGATCACCGGGGGGTTCAGGCACTCCTCGATCGTGGTCCACATCGAGAACGACGGCGCGAAGATCTCGTTGCCGTCGTCATCGGTGACCACGAGGTTGGCGCCGTCGCGGGTGCCCAGCTCGTCGATCTCGGAGAAGTCGTGGTCGCCGGCGTACCGCGCGAAGACGTCGGAGAGGCCGGGCTCGACGCCCATCCCGACCAGGGCCAGCCGGCCGGCCGACTCCCACGCGGAGGCGACCGCGAACTGCTCGTCGCCGAGCATCACGCCGGTCTTCTCGTACGGCGCCTCGGGGTGCGGCTTCGACAGCGACATCGCCATGTCGAGGTAGTCGACGCCGGCCGCGAAGGCTCCGTCGAAGATCGGCATGTTGAAGACCGGGTCGACCGCGTTCATCACGTGGGTGATGGCGTGCTCCTGACACAGCGCCGTGACCGAGGCCGCGTCCGAGGCGTCCACCCGGGCGGCGACGAAGCGCGGGTCGGTGGCTGCGGCACGCTCGGCCTTCGCGACGTCGTAGTCGGCGACCACGATCGTCTCGAAGAAGTCGCGGCGCGCGGCGATCGCCGTGAACGCACCGCCGACACCTCCGGCGCCGATCAGCAGGATCCTCATGACGTCCCTTCGTTCGGTTGGGGTGACTCCGGCCGGGCTGCCGGCCGGAAGGCCGGCCCGTGACCTGGTACGACGACGTCCGCGATCTCGAGGATCCGCGCGCGGCTCTTCTCCAGCGCCGACTGGTCCCACGCCAGAGGATCCTCCACGGGCGTCATGTCGGCGAACCACCACGCGTGGGTCAGCACGACGGTGCCGTCGTCGGTGTCGACGACCAGGGCCGCGCACTCGGCGGCGTGCCCCGGCGTCTCGATCACCCGGACGCGGTCGCTGAGCTGATGCCCGTCGCCGCCGTGCTCGAGCCACAGCGACCCGTCGTACACCGAGTCGACGTCGACCACGACGGCGCGGGCGAACATGCCGACGTTGCGGGTGTGGTCGACGTGGTGGTGGGTGACGAAGACGTGCGTGACGTCCTCGGCGCCGACTCCGTGCTCCCGCAGCGCATCGGTGAGGAGGGACGGGTCGGAGAGGATGCCGGGGTCGACGACCAGCACCAGGTCGGCGTCACGGACCAGGCTGATCGTGGGGTGCACCGACGAGCCGGCGTCGGTCTCCTCGACGTGCCCGGTGACGAGTACGTCGACGGTGGCGCTCACAGTGCCTGTCCTCACTCGCCGTGGTAGCTCATGACGTGCTTGACCCGGGTGTAGTCCTCCAGGCCGTACATCGAGAGGTCCTTGCCGTAGCCCGAGTGCTTGAACCCGCCGTGGGGCATCTCCGAGACGAACGGGATGTGGGTGTTGATCCAGACCACGCCGAAGTCGAGGTGCCTCGACATCCGCAGTGCGCGGGCGTGGTCGCGGGTCCACACGCTGGAGGCCAGGCCGTAGTCGACGCCGTTCGCCCAGCGCAGCGCCTCGGCCTCGTCGGAGAACCGCTGCACCGTGATCACCGGACCGAAGATCTCGTTCTGGATCTGCTCGTCGTCCTGCTGGAGCCCGGAGAGCACGGTCGGCTCGTAGAAGTAGCCCCGGTCGCCCTGGCGACGGCCGCCGGTCTCGAGGCTGGCGTGGTCGGGCAGCCGGTCGACCATGCCGGCGACCCGCTCGAGCTGGGTCTGGTTGTTGAGCGCGCCGTACAGGACGTCCTCGTCGTCGGGGAGCCCGGTCCTGGTGTTCCTCGCCTGCTCGGTGAGCGCGGCCACGAAGTCGTCGTGGACACCGGGCCCGGCGAGCACGCGGGTGGCCGCGGTGCAGTCCTGGCCGGCGTTGAAGTAGCCGGCCATCGCGATGCCCTCGGCCGCCTTCTCGATGTCCGCGTCGTCGAAGACGATCACCGGCGCCTTGCCGCCGAGCTCGAGGTGGACCCGCTTGAGGTCCTGTGCCGCCGCGCCGGCGACCTCCATCCCGGCCCGGACCGAGCCGGTGATCGAGACCATCTGCGGGGTCGGGTGCTCGACGAGCAGACGGCCGGTGTCCCGGTCGCCGCACACGACGTTGAGCACGCCGGGAGGCAGGAACTCCTGGCACAGCTCCGCGAGCAGCGTGGAGCTTGCCGGGGTGGTGTCGCTGGGCTTGAGCACGACCGTGTTCCCGGCTGCGAGCGCGGGTGCGATCTTCCAGATCATCATCATCAGCGGGTAGTTCCAGGGCGTCACCTGGCCGACCACGCCGATCGGCTCGCGCCGGATCCACGACGTGTGATCCTCGAGGTACTCCCCCGCCGACTTGCCCTCCAGCACCCGCGAAGCGCCGGCGAAGAAGCGGAAGTGGTCGGAGGCGTAAGGCATCTCCTCCGACATCGTCAGCCCGAGGGGCTTGCCGGTGTCGCGGCACTCCACGGCGTTGATCTCGTCGATCCGCGCCTCGATCGCGTCGGCGATGTGCAGCAGGGCGCGGGCCCGGACCTTCGGGGTGGTGTCACCCCACGCCTCGAAGGCGTCGGCCGCCGCCCGGTAGGCCCGGTCGATGTCCTCGGCGCCCGACAGCGGCGCCGTCGCGTACACCTCGCCCGTCGTCGGGTCCACGATGTCGTAGGTCTGCCCGGACGCACTGTCGACCGGACCACCGTCGACGATGTTGCGGAACGCCTCGTCAGCCATGGGCGGGAGCCTAACCAGCAGGCGACGGAATCGGTAGAGGCGGGTCCACGAAACGACGGATTTCGTCAGACCCGGGTCGTACGGCGGGCTGAACGCGCTCGTGGCGCGCCGGTGGGCCTTGTTGTGGTCATCGTGCGCTGCAGTTCACGCCTGGCGTTCCTCGTGCCACGCTGCAGCCGTCGAACCCCCACCCGAACTGCCGCCGTGGGCGACCACCGGGCCTGTGGAGAACGGGCGCCGGCACGGGCGCACCAGTGGCAGCCTCGGGCTCATGACGACGCCGGTGGAGGTGGCGGTGACGCTGGCCCAGCTGGGCGGCGTCTCCACCAGCGCCGACCTGCGTGCCCTGACCTCGCGTCGGGCCCTGCGCGCCGCCGTGGCGCAGGGCGTCGTGCGGCGACTCGGTCGCGGCACGGTGGCCCTGCCCGCCCTCGACCCGACCCAGACAACCGTGCGCGCAGTGCAGGGCGCACGCTCCCATCTCAGCGCCGCTCTGGACCACGGCTGGGCGATCGCGGTGCCGCCCACGCGGCCGATGGTCACGGTGCCGCGGTCCGGCCAGGTCTCCGCCGCCGATCGCGCAAGGGTGCGGATCTTCTGGGGCACCCTCACCGACCTGGAGGTGGCGAACGGCGTCACCGGCCCGGCGCGCACCGTCGTGGACTGTGCCCGCACGTTGGGGTTCGGTCAGGCTCTCGCCGTCGCAGACTCCGCTCTCCGCTCGGGCGGGCTGACCCGCAACGAATTGGTGGCAGCCGCCCGCGCGTCGCCCCGGACCGGCCGCTCGCGCGCCGTACGCGTGGCCGAGTCAGCGGACCCGCGTGCCGCGAACCCGTTCGAGTCGATGCTCCGCGGGATCGCGCTCGACGTCCCGGGGCTCTCGGTGGAGCCGCAGGTCCACATCGGGGGCGCGGAGTTCATCGGCGCCGCCGACCTGGTCGACGTCCGCCTCGGCATCGTGATCGAGGCGGAGTCGTGGGCCTACCACGGCGACCGGTCGCCGTTCGACCGTGATGTCCGCCGCTACACGGCCATGGTGCGCGCGGGCTGGCGCGTCGTGCGGTTCCTCTGGGCCGACGTGTACCGCGACCCGGCCGCCGTGCACGCCGTCCTGACCGACCTCGTGGGGGAGACGCACCCGGCCACTCAGACCGCGTAGACGGCCTTCCCGACCACCCAGGTCGACACGACCCTGGTCGCGCCGATCTCGTCGGTCGGGTGGGCGAAGGGGTCGCGGTCGAGGACGACCAGGTCGGCGACATTGCCGGGGGCCAGCACGCCGGCGCCGTCGATCCGGTCGCGCCCGTTCACCCAGGCCGAGCCCGAGGTGTACGCCGCGAACGCGGTGGCCAGATCGAGCCCCTGCTCGGGGAGGAACGGGTCGTGCCCGGCCGGCCCCTCCTCGCCGTACGACGTGCGGGTGACGGCGGTGTGGATCGCGGCGAGCGGGTCGGGCGAGGTGACCGGCCAGTCGCTGCCCATCACCAGGCGCGCGCCGGAGCGGTGGAGCCCGCCGAACGGGTACTGCCAGGTGGCGCGCTCGGGCCCCAGGAACGGGATCGTGAGCTCGGTCATCTGCTCCTCGTTGCACGCCCAGAGCGCCTGTGCGTTGGCCGCGACACCGACCGCGGCGAAGCGCGGCACGTCGTCGGGGTGCACCAGCTGGAGGTGGGCGATGTGGTGCCGCAGGTCCTCGCCGTGCCCGGCGGCCCGGGCCGCTTCGAACGCGTCGAGCGCCTCGCGCACCCCGCGATCGCCGATCGCGTGCACGTGCACCTGGAAGCCCTCGGCCGCCAGCGCGGCCACGACCTCCTTCAGCTCGGCGCCGTCCACGAACGAGTGCCCGGCGTTGTCGGTGGCGTGCCCGCAGCGGTCGAGGTACGGCGTACCGAGGGCGGCCGTGCCGTTCTCGAGAACGCCGTCCTGCATGATCTTCACGCTGGTGGCACGGAAGCGACCGCCGGTCTGCCGCTGACGGCGCTCCACCAGGTCGGGGATCTGCGTCAGCCCGAGCCCGCGCTCCCACCAGAGCGCGCCGACCACATCGGCGAGCAGGTCGCCGTTCGCGACCGCGTCCAGGTACGTCGACCCGGTGTCGGCCATGCCGTCGTACGCGCCGACGATCGCGTCCTGCCAGGCCGTGACCCCGAGGGAGAACAGGTAGCGCTGGCCCTCGACCAGCGCCTCGGCGTACGCCTCGGGTGGGAGGTCGGGCTGCAGCCTCGCCACCAGGTCCATCGCGCCCTCGTGAAGTGTGCCCTGCGGTCGCCCGTCGGGGAGCCGCTCGATCCGGCCGTCCGGCGGGTCGGGCGTCTCGGCGGTGATGCCGGCGAGCTCGAGGGCACGCGAGTTGACCCAGGCCCCGTGGTGGTCGCGGTTGGGCAGGAAGACCGGACGGTCCGGCACCACGGTGTCGAGGTCGAGGGCCGACGGCGTCCCGCCCGGGAACGCCGACATCGCCCAGCCACCGCCCCGGATCCACGGCCCGTCGTGCCGGTCGGCGTACGCGCGGACCAGGGCGAGGTACTCGTCCCGGCTCGCCCCGCCGGTCAGGTCGCACTGCCTCCGCTCCAGGCCGCCCTGGATCGGGTGGCAGTGCGCGTCGGTGAAGCCGGGTGCGACCAGGCCGCCGGCGAGGTCGACGACGTCGTGGTCCTTCAGGTCCTCACCCGCCGAGTCGGGCCCGAGCACGGCGACGACCGTGCCGTCGTCGACCAGCAGGTCGTAACCCGGCAGGTGGCGGCGGCCGTCGAAGACCGAGCCGCCGGTGAACAGCGTGGACATCAGCGACCCTCGAGCAGCGGGCCGGCGGGGTCGTGGGTGATCCCGACCTTCTTCGCGGCCAGCCCGGACAGCGCCTCGAGGCAGACCCGGTTGGCGAGGTAGGAGGTGATCTCGGCGTGGTCGTAGGGCGGGGACACCTCGACCACGTCGATGCCGGCGACCGGCAGCTCCCGGCAGATCCGGCGTACGGCGTCCAGGAGCTCGCGCGACGACAGCCCACCCGGCTCGGGGGTGCCGGTGCCGGGCGCGTGGCCGGGGTCGCAGACGTCGATGTCGACCGAGAGGAAGACCGCGTCGCAGTCGTCGAGGGCGATCTCGAAGGCCTCGTCGAGGCAGGCCTCCAGCCCGCGCCTGCCGATCTCGGTCATCTCGTAGGACCGCATGTCCTGGTCGGCCATCCACGCCATCGTCTCGGGGCCGGGCCAGTAGCCGCGCAACCCCATCTGGAGGAAGCGGTCGCCACGCAGCGCACCGGACTCGATCAGCCGGCGCATCGGCTGGCCGTGCCCGTAGAGCGAGCCGAACTCGATGTCACCGGTGTCGGCGTGCGCGTCGAAGTGGATCATCGAGACCCGGCCGAACCCGTGGTGCCGGGCCACCCCGGTCGCGTCCGGGAGGGCGATCGAGTGGTCGCCTCCGAGCACCAGCGGGATCGCGCCGGCCGAGGCGACGGCGTACACGGCGTCCTCGAGGGCCTGGAGCGCGCGCTCGATCTCGCCCGGCGGCATCTCGACGTCGCCCATGTCCACGACGGTGACGTCCTGGAGCGCGTCGACCCGGAGCGCCAGATGCGGGCGCGACCCGTCCTGCGGCAGGTAGTCGGTCTGCCGGATCGCCATCGGGCCGAACCGGGTGCCGGGCCGGTGCGACGTACCCCCGTCGAACGGCGCCCCCACGACGACCACGTCGGCCGCGGCCAGAGCGGCGGTGTCGTCGACGTCGACGGCCGGGACGCCGAGGAAGGTGATGTCCGGACCGAACTGGGCGCCGTAGCGTGTCATGGGAACTTCCTACCAGTACGGCGGGTCACGGCGACACACCTTCGGATTCCGTCAGTAAGTTGGTCAAGACCTACGGATTCGCTTGCCGGAACTCCGTTCGGGTTAGATCATGGTCGTAACCGCACCCCCCAGACGAGGAACCGATACTCATGCTCGGTCAGGACGAACACGTCTACGACAACGCCCACCTGCAGCAGGCGGCTCGTGACCACCTCTGGATGCACTTCACCCGGCACTCCGGCTACCAGTCCGCCGACGTGCCGATCATCGTGCGTGGCGAGGGCGCCTACATCTACGACTCCGACGGCAAGCGCTACCTCGACGGCCTGGCCGGCCTGTTCGTGAGCCAGCTCGGGCACGGCCGGGCGGAGCTGGCCGAGGCGGCCGCCAAGCAGGCCGAGAAGCTGGCCTTCATGCCGCTGTGGTCCTACGCACACCCCAACGCCATCGAGCTCGCGGAGCGGGTCGCCGGCTACGCGCCCGGTGACCTCAACCGGATCTTCTTCACCACCGGTGGCGGCGAGGCCGTCGAGACCGCGTGGAAGCTGGCCAAGAACTACTTCAAGCTGGTAGGCAAGCCGCACAAGCACAAGGTGATCAGCCGGGCCATCGCCTACCACGGCACCCCCCACGGGGCGCTGTCGATCACGGGTCTGCCCGGCATGAAGGCGATGTTCGAGCCGCTGGTGCCCTCGACGTTCCGGGTCCCGAACACCAACTACTACCGCGCGCCGTACTTCGAGGACGACGAGAAGAAGTTCGGCCTCTGGGCGGCCAACGAGATCGCGGTGGCGATCGAGAACGAAGGGCCCGAGACCGTCGCTGCGGTGTTCCTCGAGCCGGTGCAGAACTCCGGCGGCTGCTTCCCGCCGCCGCCGGGCTACTTCGACCGGGTCCGCGAGATCTGCGACGAGTACGACGTCCTCCTGGTCAGCGACGAGGTCATCTGCGCCTTCGGTCGCTTGGGTCACATGTTCGGCGCCGAGCGCTACGGCTACCAGCCCGACATCATCACCTGCGCCAAGGGCCTGACCTCGGGCTACGCCCCGCTCGGCGCGATGATCGCGACCGACCGCCTGATGGAGCCGTTCCTCAAGGGCGACACGACGTTCCTGCACGGCTACACCTTCGGCGGCCACCCGGTCTCCACCGCGGTGGCGATGGCCAACCTCGACATCTTCGAGAAGGAGAAGATCAACGAGCACGTCCGCGACAACGAGGGCGCGTTCCGCGAGACGCTGACCAAGCTGCTCGACCTGCCCATCGTCGGCGACGTGCGCGGTGACGGCTACTTCTTCGGCATCGAGCTGGTCAAGGACAAAGGCACCAAGGAGACCTTCAACGACGAGGAGTCGGAGAAGCTGCTCCGCGGCTTCCTGTCGAAGGCGTTGTACGACGCCGGGCTCTACTGCCGCGCGGACGACCGGGGCGACCCGGTGATCCAGCTCGCTCCCCCGCTGATCTGCGACCAGGAGCACTTCGACGAGATGGAGCAGATCCTGCGCGAGGTGCTGACCAAGGCCGGCGACCTGATCTGACGTCGTACCCCGAGACCCCGCCCCGAGTGTTTCGAGGCGGGGTCTCGGTCGTCTGAGGGCGGCTGCCGGGAGGAACTACCGGGCCGAAACCGTCGCTTCTCGGCCGAAATTTCGGCTGGGAAGCGACGGTTTCCCCGGTGAACCGGGGAAAGCCGCGGCCCCGCTCAGCCCGCGAGGGCCTTCTGCCGGGCCCGGCTGCGCAGCTCGCTGCCGACCACGATCAGCACCGAGACCAGCAGCATCATCGTGCCGATCACGTTGATCTGCATGGGCACGGTCTTGCGGGCCACACCCCAGACGTACATCGGGAACGTCGTGGTGGTGCCGGCGTTGAGGTTGGTGATGATGAAGTCGTCGAAGGAGAGCGAGAAGCTCAGCAGGGCCGCTCCGAGGATGCCCGGGAAGACCAGGGGGAAGGTGACCTTCCAGAAGGTCTGCTGCGGTGTGGCGTACAGATCCATCGCCGCCTGTTCGAGGGTGTCGCTCATGCCGGCCAACCGCGAGCGCACGGTGACCACGACGAACGACAGGCAGAACATGATGTGGGCGATCAGGATGGTCCAGAAGCCCAGCTGTCCGGCGAAGCCCGCGGCCACGAACAGCGCGAGCAGCGAGGAGCCCATCACGATCTCGGGCGCGGCCATCGGCAGGAAGATCAGCACGTTGGTGGCGGACCGCCCGGCGAAGTCGTGCCGGACCAGGGCGAACGCCGCCAGGGTGCCGAGGATGGTCGCACCGAGGGTGGCCAGCAGGCCGATCTTGATGCTGAGCACGAGGCCGTGGCACATGCCCTCCGCGGCGCAGGGGTGCAGCCAGTTGTCCCAGGTGAAGGAGTAGAACTTGTAGATCTTCGACTGCTCGCTGGGGAGCTTGTTGAAGCTCATCATCACGACGATGAAGATCGGCACGAACGTGTAGACCAGGACCAGGATGCCGAGGAGCAGCACGATCCTGCTGCGCAGCCACCTCACAGCAGGTCCTCCGTCCCGGCGCGCTTCACGTAGAACAGCACCATCGCCACGATCATCACCATCAGGATCACCGACAGCGCACCGGCCGCCGGGTAGTCGTTCGCCTCGGTGAACAGGGCCTGGATCGTGTTGCCGATCATCCGGGTCTGCGTGCTCCCCAGCAGCTGGTCGTTGATGTAGTCACCGACCGCCGGGATGAACGTCAGCAGGGTCCCCGACACGACACCGGGCAACGACAGCGGCCAGGTGACCTTGAAGAACCCGACCACCGGGTTGGCGTAGAGGTCGTTCGAGGCCTCGATCAGCCGGTAGTCGATCTTGTCGATGCTGGCGAAGAGCGGCAGCACCATGAAGGGCAGGAAGTTGTAGGTCAGCCCCATCACGACCGCGAACGGCGTGTAGAGCAGGTGGCCGTTCGGGCCCAGGATGTGCACGAAATGCAGGGAGTTCACCACCACGCCGTCGTCGGCGAGGATCAGCTTCCACGACAGGGTCCGGATCAGGAAGCTGGTGAAGAACGGCGCGATCACCAGCACCAGCATGAGGTTCTTCCAGCGGCCGGCCTTGAACGCGATCGCGTAGGCGAGCACGTAGCCCAGGATCAGGCACTGGAAGGTGGCGATGGCGCCGTACACCAGGGACCGCGCCATCTGCGGCCAGTAGTCGCGGATGACGCCGGAGAAGTTGCTCCACTGGTAGACCATCGTGTAGCCGCGGAAGTCCGAGCCGTTCGCGTTGAACAGGCTGGTCGCCAGCAACGAGTAGAACGGGATCAGGAAGAACAGCAGCAGCCAGACGAAGGCGGGCGCCAGCAGGACGTAGCCGACGATCCCCTTCTTGCGGACGGTCTCGCTCATTCGTCGTCCAGGTGGGAGCCTGCCGACGCGTCCTGGTCGTGGTCGAGCAGGAAGGCGTACTCGGGCCGCCAGGAGAGCTCGACCTTGTCGCCGTGCCGGAAGATCCGGCGGCGTCCGGTGTTCTGCTCGAAGACCTGGAGCTCCTGGCCCCACGGCATCCGGACGAGGTACTGCGTGCTGACGCCGACGAAGCTGACGTCGGTGACCACGCCACCGGGGATGGTGTTGCCCGGCGCGTCGAGAGCCTCTCCCTCGTCACCGATCAGGACCTTCTCCGGCCGGATGCCGACCCAGCCCTGGTCGCCCTCGGCGTGGGTGCGGGACTTGGGGACCGAGATCGCGATGCCGTGCATGTCGACCGTCGTCAGGTCGCCGTCGCGGCTCTGGATCGTGCCCTCGATCAGGTTGGACTGGCCCAGGAAGTTGGCCACGAACGTGGTCCGCGGGTTCTCGTAGAGCTCGTCGGGAGCACCCATCTGCTCGATGATCCCGGCGTTCATCACCGCGATGGTGTCGGCCATGGTCATGGCCTCCTCCTGGTCGTGCGTGACGTGGATGAACGTCGTCTCGACCTCGTCCTGGATCCGCTTGAGCTCGATCTGCATCTGCCGGCGGAGCTTGAGGTCGAGCGCACCGAGCGGCTCGTCGAGGAGCAGCACCTCGGGCTTGTTGATCAGGGCCCTCGCCAGCGCCACCCGCTGCTGCTGGCCACCGGAGAGCTGGGCCGGCTTCTTGCGGGCTTGGCTGGTCAGCTCCACCAGCTCCAGCATCGCGGTGACCTCGCGGTCGACGTCGCCGGTCTTGCGACGGCGCGGGCCGAAGGCGACGTTCTCGAAGATGTCGAGGTGCGGGAACAGGGCGTAGTTCTGGAACACGGTGTTGACCGGACGCCGATAGGGCTTCTCGAACGTGATGTCGCGCTCGCCGAGCCGGATCGTGCCGGACGTCGGCGTCTCGAGGCCGGCGACCATCCGCAGGGTCGTGGTCTTGCCGCAGCCCGAGGGGCCGAGCAACGCGAAGAACGATCCGCTCGGTACGTCGAGGTCCAGGGAGTCGACCGCCTTGAAGGTCCCGAAGTCCTTGGTCAGCTCGCGCAGCTCGAGGCCGGCGCCGGCCGATCCCGCCGCTGGCGCCTCGGTGGTCTCAGCCGGAAGTGACATTGGTCCAGTCCTTTTCGTATTGGAGCTCCTGCTGGTCGTTGAGCGGCATGAAGCCCCACGTCGTCGACAGCATCTTGTCGTCGGGGAAGATCAACGGGCTCTTGGCGGCCGGCTTGTCGAGCTTCAACATCTCCTCCTGCGCGCCCTGCACCGGGCAGATGTAGTAGTTCCAGTCGGCGAGCTTGGCCGCCACCACGGGGTCGTAGTAGTAGTTGATCCACTCCTCGGCGTTCAGCTCGTGCTGGGCGAGGTTGGGGATCAGCATGTTGTCCGCCCAGAGCGCGAGGCCTTCCTCGGGCGTGACGAACTTGATGTCGGGGTTGTCCTGCTGGGCGATGATCACGTCGCCCGACCAGGCCTCACAGGCCAGGGTGTTGCCGGAGGCGAGGTCGTTGAGGTAGTCGTTGCCGTTGAACGAGCGGACCTGGCCGTCGGACACCGCCTTGTGCAGGGAGTCGATGGCGTTCTGCCACTGCGTGTCGGTGAAGTTGTCCGGGTGTGCCCCGACCGTGCGGAGCATGAAGCCCATCGTGTCGCGCATCTCGGTCAGCAGGGTGACCTTGCCCTTGAGGTCCGAGCGGGTCATCAGCTCGGTGAAGCTCTTCACCTCGCTGGTCTTCGAGGCGTTGTAGGCGATCCCGGTCAGGCCGCTCTGCCACGGCGCGTGGTAGGTCTCCTTCGGGTCCCAGGCCTTGCCCTGCAACCGCGGGATGAGGTTCTTGTGAAGGTTGGGCACCTTGCTCGCGTCCAGCGGCTGGATCCAGCCCAGGCCGATCATCCGGGCCGCCATCCAGTCGGTGAGCACCATGATGTCGCGCTGCACCGGCTGGCAGGCGCCGAGCTGGTTCTTCACCTTGGCGTAGAACTCGTTGTTGTCGTTGACGTCGTCGTTGTACTTCACCGAGATGCCGGTCCGGTCCTGGAAGACCGCCAGCGTGGAGCCCGCCTTGTGCGGGGGGTCGATGTAGGCCGGCCAGTTGGAGACGATCAACCGCCTGTCGGTGGCCGAGACGTCGGTCGCCTTGCACGTCGCGGGGTCCTGCTGCGAGCCGCCGACGCCGAAGAAGGGAAGCTTGAGAGCCGCCAGGCTGGCGCCTGCGAAGGCTGCTCCCCCCACGCCTCGGACGACGGTACGGCGAGAGACGCCCCCGGATCCGCCTGCCATCTGCACTCCTGCCTCTGCCTGCCGATTCGGTTCGGATCGTGTCATGCGCAGGCATCGGTAACAAGGGATTCCGTGTTTCATTTGCCCGGACACGACGAAATCCTGCGGTAACACGGTGCTGGACCCGCACCCCAGTGCCTGACAGCATAGGTGTCCATGACCAAGAAGCAGCCTCGGGCAGCCCTCGACGATGTATCCAAAGCCATCATCGAGCAGCTCCAGCAGGACGGCCGACGCTCGTACGCCGCGATCGGCAAGGTGGTCGGTCTCTCCGAGGCCGCCGTCCGGCAGCGGGTCCAACGCCTCGTGGACGGGGGCGTGATGCAGGTCGTGGCGGTCACCGACCCGCTCGAGCTGGGCTTCGCCCGACAGGCGATGGTCGGGGTCCGGGTCAACGGGCCGATGGAGCCCGTGGCCGACGCGATCGCCGACCTCGACGAGGTCGACTACGTCGTGATCACCGCCGGCGCCTACGACCTGCTGGTCGAGGTCGTCTGCGAGAGCGACGAGCACCTCCTGGAGGTGATCTCGTCGAAGATCCGCCGGATCAGCGGCGTGGTCGGCACCGAGACGTTCATGTACCTCAAGCTGCGCAAGCAGACCTACTCGTGGGGTGTGCGCTGAGCACCGACTCCCCCGACCTGCGCAGCCTGTCCCTGTGGCACCAGACCACGCCGGGCGACGACTGGACCCCGCGGCCGCCCCTGCCCGGTGACCGCGAGGTCGACGTGGCGATCGTGGGCGCGGGCTTCACCGGCCTGTGGACCGCGCTCTACCTGGCCCGGGCGGAGCCGACCCTGCGGATCGCGGTGGTCGAGGCGCAGACCGCCGGCTTCGGCGCGAGCGGGCGCAACGGCGGCTGGTGCTCGGCCCTCTTCCCCTCCTCCCTGGACTCCCTGGCCCGCCGGTCGTCCCGGAGCGCGGCCCTGGCGCAGTACGCCGCGATGCGGCACAGCGTGGACGAGGTGATCCTGGCCGCGACTGCCGAGGACATCGACGCGCAGATGGCCAAGGGCGGCACCATCGCGCTGGCCCGTAGCGGCCCCCAGCTGGCGCGCGCGAAGGCGGAGGTCGAGCACGCCCGCAGCTGGGGTCTGGGCGAGGACCAGGTCCGGCTGCTCAGCGAGACCGAGGCCACGAGCGTGCTGGCCGCCACCCGGGTGCGGGGCGCGACGTACACCCCCGACTGCGCCGCGATCCACCCCGGCCGCCTCGTGCGCGGCCTCGCGGCGGCGGTCGAGCGGCGCGGCGGCACGATCTACGAGCAGACCCCGGCCACCGAGATCGCGCCGGGCCGCGTGGAGACCCGGCACGGCACGGTCCGGGCCGCGCACGTGATCCGGGCCACGGAGGGCTACACCCGGACGCTGGCCGGGCAACGCCGTCAGATCGTGCCGGTCTACTCGCTGATCATCGCCACCGAGCCGCTGCCCGAGGCGACCTGGGAGCAGATCGGGCTGCGCCGGCGCGAGACCTTCAACGACCACCGGCACCTGATCATCTACGGCCAGCGCACCGCCGACGACCGGCTGGTCTTCGGCGGGCGCGGGGCGCCCTACCACTTCGGCTCCCGGATCCGGCCGGGGTTCGACCGCAACGAGCACGTCTTCGCGGCGCTGCACGCCACCCTGGTCGACCTCTTCCCGGCCGTGGCTCCGGCCCGGGTCACCCATGCCTGGGGCGGTGCGCTCGGCATCGCCCGCGACTGGACGGCCTCGGTCGGCCTCGACCGCAGCACGGGCGTGGGCTGGGCGGGCGGCTACGTCGGCGACGGCGTCAGCACCACCAACCTCGCCGGGCGGACCCTCGCCGACCTCGTCCTCGGGCGCGACACCGAGCTGACCCGACTCCCCTGGGTCGACCACCGGTCGCGCTCGTGGGAGCCAGAACCCCTGCGCTGGCTGGGCATCAACGCCGGCCTGCGCGCGATGACCTGGGCCGACTCCGAGGAGGCGCGCACGGGTCGCGAGAGCCGGATCGCCAAGGTCGTCGCGCCGCTGATCGGCTAGCGGCGCGGGTCCCTCACAGCCCGTCCGCGGCGGAGTCCGCCGGCCGACCGGTCACGTCGAGCCAGGCCCGGAACAGGGGTCGCAGGCCGGGGCCGTGGATCTGGACGGCGAGCGCCTCGAACGCCGCGGTCGTGCCGTGGCCGTGCCGGTGCTGGCGCGTCCAGGCGCGGAGCAGCCGGGCGAACGCAGGGTGTCCCATCCGCTCTCGGAGGGCGGCCAGGGCCAGGGCCCCCCGCTCGTAGACCGCCTGGTCGAAGAGGTGCCCCGGCCCCGGGTCGGAGATCCGGAGCTTCCAGAGCTCGGTTCCGTCAGGGTTGGCGGCGTACGTCTCGTGCAGCCAGCGGCGGATGCTGACACCGCCGTGGCTCTCTGTCCACAGGGCCTCCATGAAAGTCGCGAACCCCTCGTTGAGCCAGATGTCGCGCCAGTGGTGGACCGACACCGAGTCGCCGAACCACTGGTGGGCCAGCTCGTGGACCATCAGGGTGGCGAAGACGTCCAGCGGGTACGTCGGGCGGGTCTGCGTCTCCAGGGAGAAGCCGGGGTTCAGCTCGGTGACCACGCCGCCGGTCTCCGCGAACGGGTAGGGGCCGAGGTGCCGCTGGAGCCAGCCCACGATGTGCGGGGTCTGGAGCAGTCCGTGCAGCACCGCCCGGCGTCGGGCGGTCGGAAGCTGGCGCGACACCGCGACGTACCACGGCAGCCCGCGGTGGACCCCGTGCCGGACCTCGAACCTGCCGGCTGCGAAGAAGGCCAGGTAGGTCGCCATCGGGCCGCCGCCACTCCAGTGGTACGTCGTGTGGGCGCCGTCGCGGCGGACCCCGACGAGGCGGCCGTTGGCGATCACCCGGTCGGCACGCGGGACGGTGAGGTGCAGGTCCATCCGGGCCTTGTCGAGCGGATGGTCGTCGGAGGGGAACCACCAGGCGGCCATGTGCGGCTCGTTGACCGCGACCACCTCGGCGTCGTCGGCGACCCAGTTGTGCTCGCCCTCCCAACCCTGGCGATCGGGGTGGCCGGAGTAGGCGATCCGGGCCCGCACCGTGCCCCCGGTCGGGATCGGATGCGCCGGGGTGATCACCAGCTCGTGCCCGTCGGGCTGGGCGAAGGTGGCCCGGCCCGTCGAGAGGCGGACCGACGAGACCGGCAGCAGGAAGTCGAGGTCGAAGGACGACAACCGCTCGGTGGCGCGCAACGTGACCCTGGTCCAGCCTCGGATCCGCCGGTCGCCGAAGCGGTAGCCGTCGTGCACGTCGTAGGACAGCACGTCGATGCCGCCGTTGCCGTCGAGCGGGAAGTAGGGGTCACCGATGCCCGGCGCCCCGGCGACCGCGGACGGGGCCGTCGCCACCGTCGGGGCTGCCCCGCCGCCGAGGAGGAGGGCCAGGGCGACCGCCGCGGCGGCCCAGCAGGTCAGCCAGCGGGTCAGCACCTGCGCAACCTAGCGGAACGTCGAATTCCGTTTGCGACCCGCAGCCCGCGCTGTCACACTCGGAGCGCCCGGTGATCTCCGGTGCCCGATGAGAGGAGACGTGACATGACCATCACTGTCCTCGGCCTGCCCGCAGACCGTCCCTCTCACCTCTGGAGCACCGTCACCGATGACATCGGAGCACATCCCGAACGCTGAGGCGTTCGACAGCTTTCTCACCGACACCTACACCCACGTCGACCCGCTCAGCGGCCTCGATCCGTCGTTCGTCTTCGACTTCCACGCCTACTTCCCCGACGACGACCTGCCGGACGGCCAGCGCTTCTCGACGTGGCTCTCCGTCGAGCCGCTGAGCCGCGGCCCGGAGCCGCACCCGGACTGGCTGGTGACCTCGCAAGGCGCCATCGACACCGAGCTCGGCATCCTCAAGACCGGCAAGGAGGCCGACGTGTTCCTGCTGGAGCGCGCCGACCCGCTCGAGCCGGAGCGCGCCGTGGTGATGGCGGCCAAGCGCTACCGGTCACCGGAGCACAGCACCTTCCACCGCTCGGCCGCCTACACCGAGGGTCGCTCGATGAAGCGCTCCCGCGACGAGCGCGCCCTCAAGCGCAAGAGCACGTTCGGCCGCCTGGTCGCGGCCGGCGAGTGGGCGATCTCGGAGTGGGGCGCGCTGAACCGACTGCACGGGCTCGGCCTGCCGGTCCCCTACCCCGTGCAGATCGACGGCACCGAGATCCTGATGGAGTGGATCACCTACGACGGCGAGACCGCGCCGCGGCTGGCGCAGACCCGGCCGGACCGGGCCCTGCTGGAGTCCTACTTCGACCAGCTGCGGGACGCTCTGGCCACGATGGTGCAGGCCGGGATCGTGCACGGCGACCTCTCGGCGTACAACATCCTGGCCGCAGGACCGCGACTGGTGATCATCGACCTGCCCCAGATCGTCGATCTGGTGGGCAACCAGAACGGCATGGACTTCCTGATGCGGGACTGCACCAACATCTGCGGCTGGTTCCGCGGCAAGGGTCTCGAGGTCGACGAGCACGAGCTGTTCGGGGAGCTGATGGCGCACGCGTTCTAGAGTCTGGGCGTGCGCAAGGTCCGTGGGCGGTCGATCCGGGTCGGCTCGACCTCCGATGCGCCGCGGGTCGAGCTCGACGACCTGCCGGTCGACCCCTACCGGACCACGCTCTACACGGCCGCCGAGCTGTACGACGCCCCGGTCTACGCCGACTCGCTCGACGCCCGCACCTATGCGTGGTCGTTGCGCCCGCCGACCTCGGCCGACTCCCTGGCCCAGGCGCTGCACGACCACGCCGTGGACCAGGCCCTCACCGCGTGGCTCGCCGGCCGCCACCTGGTCGGGGTGATGGGCGGGCACGAGCTGATGCGCGGCGAGCGGGCCTACGCCGAGGCCGTCCATCTGGGATCCCTGCTCGGCGCCTCGCACACGGTGGCCACCGGCGGCGGCCCCGGTGCGATGGAGGCGGCCAACCTCGGTGGGCGACTGGCCCACGTCGGTGCGGAGGCCCTCGACGAGGCCCTGGCGTGGTTGGCCGACACACCGTCGTTCCGACCCTCCGTCGATGCCTGGGTCTCTGCCGCCCTGCCGGTCAACGCACTGGGCGACGCGCCGACGCTCGGGATCCCGACGTGGTTCTACGGCCACGAGCCGCCCAACGTCTTCGCCACCGCGATCGCGAAGTACTTCCGCAACGCCACCCGCGAGGCGATCCTGCTCCAGGTGTGCGACGCGGGGATCGTCTTCCTGCCCGGCGCGGCCGGCACGGTGCAGGAGATCTTCCAGGATGCCTGCGAGAACTACTACGCCGCCACGGAGTCGGTGGCCCCGATGGTGCTGGTCGGGCGCTCCTACTGGACCGTCGACTACCCGGCCTGGCCGCTGCTCCAGGCGCTGGCCCGCGGCCGGGCGATGGAGCCGCACGTGCACCTGGTCGACACCGTCGAGGAGGCGGCCGCCCTGGTGGGCGGGTGAGCGGTGGTCGACCACCGGGATCGGTCGGTGCGGTCCGGACGGCGCGTGGAGCGCTCCTACCTCAATGGGTCCGGTCGGCCCCATTGAGGTAGGAGCGACCAGGTGTCCGTCGGCGAGCCCGGCCGGGGAGCCGTTCAGACCTCGGTCGCGGCGAGCTGCCCGCACGCGCCGTCGATCTCACGGCCCCGGGTGTCGCGGACCGTCGTCGGGATGCCGCGCGCCTCGAGGCGGCGTACGAACTCGCGCTCGTCGGCGGGGTCGGAGGCGGTCCACTTCGAGCCGGGCGTGGGGTTGAGCGGGATCAGGTTGACGTGCACCCAGCCCCAGTCCCCGCGGGCGAGCAGGACGTCGGCGAGGAGGTCGGCACGCCAGGCCTGGTCGTTGATGCCGCGCATCATGGCGTACTCGATCGAGACGCGGCGCTTGGTGACCCGGGCGTAGTTCCACGCGGCGTCGACTGTCTCGGCGACCGAGTAGCGGGTGTTGATCGGCACCAGCTCGTTGCGCAGCTCGTCGTCGGGCGCGTGCAGCGAGAGGGCGAGGGTGACCGGGATGCCCTCGTCGGTCAGCTGGTTGATCCGCGGCACGAGACCGACGGTCGAGACGGTCACGCCGCGGGCGCTCATGCCCAGGCCACCCGGCGCCGGCTCGGTGAGACGGCGTACGGCGCCGATCACGGCCTTGTAGTTGGCCAGCGGCTCGCCCATCCCCATGAACACAACGTTGGAGACGCGGCCCGGGCCACCCGGCACCTCGTCGCGGGCCAGCGACCGGGCCCCGGCGACGACCTGCTCGACGATCTCGGCGGTCGACATGTTGCGCTGGAGGCCGCCCTGACCGGTCGCGCAGAAGGGGCACGCCATGCCGCAGCCCGCCTGCGACGAGACGCAGATCGTGACCCGGTCGGGGTAGCGCATCAACACCGACTCGACCAGCGCGCCGTCGAAGAGCTTCCAGAGCGTCTTCCGGGTGGTGCCCTTGTCGGCCTCGAGGGTCCGCAGCGGGGTCATCAGCGGCGGGAGCAGCGCGGCGACCAGCTCGTCGCGCTGGACGGCCGGCAGGTCGGTCATCGCCGCCGGGTCGTCGACCAGCCGCGAGAAGTAGTGGGTGGACAGCTGCTTGCCGCGGTAGGCGGGGAGGCCGAGCTCGGCAGCCAGGGCCGTGCGCTCGTCGAGGGTGAGGTCGGCGAGGTGGCGCGGCGGCTTGGCCCGGCCGCGCGGCTCGGACATCACCAGGGGGAGCTGCTTCGGGGACGGGGAGGTCGGTGGCTGGGACATGGCCCGCCCAGTGTCCCATCCACGGGCGGGCCCCCACGAATCTCAGTACCCGCCACCGCCGTACGCCGGGCCGGAGCCCGAGGTCGAGCTCGACGAGCTGCCACCCGCGGCCTTGACCGGGTGCCCGGACGGGGACACGGCGTACCAGACCCCGCCGAAGTTCGAGATGCCCTCACCGGTGACATCACCGGGCTTCTGGTCCTGGACGAACGTGTACAGCGGCCAGCCGGCCACGGTGGCGATCTTGCCGCCCGTGGTGGTCGTGGTGCTGGCGACCTTGCCGGTCACGGTCGAGGCTGCCGCGCCGGGCACGACGGGCGGCCAGTAGGTCAGGCAGGCCGACGAGCACGTCGAGGTCCCCGCACTGTCCGCGGTGAGCATGTAGACGGTGTCACCCTTGGCGTCGACGAGCACCTTGCCCAGCGACGTGGAGGCGACGTGGAGGCCGCTGGCCGACCCGGCGGGCGAGCCGTTGCCGGCACCTCCTGCGGGCGGCGACGCGGTCGTGCTGTTGCTGCTGCTGCCGCAGGCGCTCAGGGTGAGCAGCGAGGCTGCGGCGACGGCCATCATGGCGGGGATCTTCATGGTTCTTCTCCTCGTTCGGTTGCAAGGAGAAGTACGGCGCGCAGGTGGCGGGTCGTTCAGCGCCGCGTCTGTGAAGCCCCTGAGAAAACCGCGTTCAGTTGTCGCGCGAGATCAGGAACCACAGCACCATGCCGGCGGTGACCGCCACCACGATCACGGTGGCCACCATGCCCACGAGCATCAGCTGAGCGAAGCGGCGCGTCTTGCGCGGCACCAGCAGCCCGAGCGGCACCAGCAGGGCGATCAGCACGTAGGGGAACAGGCGCTGGGCGGTCTTCTCACCCAGGAAGGCGTTGAGCAGCGTGGCGTAGACCCCGGGCACGGCGATCACGAACGCGATGCCGGTGAAGAAGCCGGCCACCCCGGCGAAGGTCGGGTGCGAGCGGTGCCACCAGTCGGGCTCGACCCCGGGCTCGGCAGGGGCGTCGACCTCGGCCGACGTCTGGGAGGTGGGCTCGGGTTCGGGCTCCACGACGTGCTTCCCGAGGCCCGCGTCGTCGGCGGCGCGCGCCCCGGTCTCACTCATGTGCTCAGCATGTCACCCCGACCCCGAGGATCACCGCAAGGGACGACGTCCGGCATCGCCAGAGTCGCCCAGGCTGCCGGGTCGGGAGGGCGTCCGGTCAGGTCCGCGACCAGACAGGTCCACGCCGTGCCGTGGCCGACCAGGACGAGGTCGCGATCGCCGGCGCGGCCGAGCAGCTCCTGCAGCGTCCTGACCACCCGGTGCCGGGTCCGCGCCAGCGGCTCCCACCCGTCGTACGCCGGGAGGTCCGGCTCGGCGAAGGCCCGGGCGACGACGGCGTCGAAGTCCTCGATCCAGTCGGTGGTGTCGCGCTCCTGCTCGCGCAGGCCGGCCACGACCTCGATCGGCTCCTCGGTGAGCAGCCGGGCCGTCAGGAACGCCTTGGGCTCGGGCGAGGAGAACCACCGCGCGCCGCTCGGGAGCCGGTCGCGCAGGACACGCACGTCGTCGTCGTACGCCGGGTCGAGGTGCCACTCGTGGGCCGGCCGGGAGCGGTCGACGGCGGGGCGGCCGTGGCGCACGAGGTAGAGCTCCACGGCGGCAGTCGGCTCAGAAGACGAGGTAGTGGAGCAGCAGCCAGATCGGGGCGATCGTGGCCAGCAGCGAGTCGAGGCGGTCCATCAGGCCGCCGTGGCCGGGGATCACCTGGCTCATGTCCTTGACACCCAGGTCGCGCTTGATCACCGACTCGCAGAGGTCGCCGAGGGTCGCCATCACCACCGCGATCAGGCCGAGGACGACGCCGATCCACCAGTCCGCGTCGAGGACCCACACGATCATCGCCACGCCGACCGCGATGCAGAAGACCACCGAGCCGGCGAAGCCCTCCCACGACTTCTTCGGCGAGATCACCGGCGCCATCTGGTGCCGGCCGAACAGCACGCCGGCGATGTAACCCCCGATGTCGGAGGCGGCGGTCACCGCGATGAACGTGAAGATGCCCTTGACCCCGGCGTCGATGCCGTCGACGTGGATCGCCCCACCCTCACGCAGCATCAGCGCGACGAACGAGCCGAGGAACGGCACGTAGACCAGGGCGAAGACCGACGCCGAGGCGTTCTGGACGTAGCCGTTGACGCCGCGGTGCAGCAGCCACAGCATCGTCACGAGGGCGGTCACGGCGGTCGCGGTGACCAGGGCCGGGGCGCCGTAGAAGTAGGCGACGACCACCATGATCACGCCGCCGACCATCAGGGGCTGCTCGGGCAGGTCGATCCCCTTGGCCGCGAAACCGCGATGGAGCTCCCACATCGCGACCAGCACGGCAGCCGCCACGACCACCATGAACAGGGTCTTCCAGATCACCAGGGTCACGATGATCAGCGCGACCAGGACGACGGCACTGGTGATCGCGGCCGGCAGGTTGCGGCCGGCCCGCCCGTGGTCCTGCGCCGGCACGGGCGGCGTGGAGGTGGTCATCGGGAACCGGAGGGTCGAGGCTCAGACCTCGAGCAGCTCCGACTCCTTGTGCCTGAGCAGCTCGTCGATCGTGTCGGTGTGCTTCTTGGTCATGGAGTCGAGCCGCTTCTCGGCCCCGGCGACGTCGTCCTTGCCGGCGTCGCCGTCCTTCTCCAGCCGCTCGAGCTCCTGCTTGGCGTGGCGGCGCAGGTTGCGGACCGCGACCCGGCCGTCCTCGGCCTTGGCCTTGGCCAGCTTGATGTACTCCTTGCGGCGCTCCTCGGTCAGCTCGGGGAACACGCAGCGCAGCACCTTGCCGTCGTTGGCCGGGTTGATGCTCAGGTCAGAGTCGCGGATCGCCCGCTCGATGTTGCCCATGGCGCCGATGTCGTACGGCGCCACCAGGATGATCCGGGCCTCCTGCGAGGTGAACGACGCCAGGCTCTGGATCGGGGTCGGGGTGCCGTAGTAGTCGACCATGATCTTGGCGAACATCGACGGGTTGGCCCGCCCGGCGCGGATGGCGGAGAACTCCTCCCGAGTGGCCTCCACCGACTTGTCCATCTTGCCGTCGGCCTCACGGAGGATGTCGTTGATCACGGCGGGCTTCCCTTCGCTGTCATTCGGTGGTCGAGCGTCGTTCGGTGGTCGAGCGGTCCCGTTCGGTGGTCGAGCGTCGTTCGGTGGTCGAGCGTCGTTCGGTGGTCGAGCGTCGTTCGGTGGTCGAGCGAAGTCGAGACCATGTCGCGGCCCGCTAGTCGGCGGTGACGAGCGTGCCAATCTTCTCACCCTGCACGATCCGCAGGATGTTGCCCTCGTCCTCCATGCCGAAGACGATCAGCGGGAGCCGGTTCTCCATGCAGAGGGCGAACGCCGTCGCGTCGGCGATCCGCAGCCCGCCCTGGAGCGCCTCCTGGAAGGTCAGGGTGTCGTACTTCGTCGCGCTCGGGTCCAGCTTGGGGTCGGCGCTGTAGACGCCGTCCACCCCCTGCTTGGCCATCAGCACGACCTCACACTTGGTCTCCAGCGCCCGCTGGGCGGCCACGGTGTCGGTGGAGAAGAAGGGCATGCCGGCGCCGGCGCCGAAGATCACGACCCGGCCCTTCTCCAGGTGCCGGATCGCACGGCGCGGGATGTAGGGCTCGGCGACCTGTCCCATCGTGATCGCGGTCTGGACCCGGGTCTCGATGCCCTCCTTCTCCAGGAAGTCCTGGAGGGCCAGGCAGTTCATCACCGTACCGAGCATGCCCATGTAGTCGGCACGGGCGCGGTCCATGCCCCGCTGCTGCATCTGCGCGCCCCGGAAGAAGTTGCCGCCACCCACGACCACGCTGATCCCCACGCCTTCCCGGGCCACCTCGGCGATCTCGCCGGCGATCCGGTGCACGACGTCCGGGTCGACGCCGACCTTGCCGCCCCCGAAGACTTCACCGGACAGCTTCAGCAGGACGCGGTGGTAAGCGGTCACAGGGTGGCTCCTTGAGGGGGACGAGGTGGTCGGGACATGCAGGAAGGCCGGTCGCGGATCACTCGCGTGACTCCTCGCAACCGGCCTCCCCGTAGCTCTCGGCGGCCCGTCCTCGCCGGTCGAGCGAAGGTCTTCGTCGGTCGAGCGAAGTCGAGACCACCACGCCGCACCTTAGTGCGTCAGGCTCCGACCTCGAAACGGGCGAACCGCTTCACGGTGGTGCCGGCCTCGTCCAGGACGGCCTTGACCGACTTCTTGTTCTCGGTCACCGACGGCTGCTCGAGGAGGACGACGTCCTTGAAGAAGCCGTTGAGGCGGCCCTCGGTGATCTTGGCGATCGCCTGCTCGGGCTTGCCCTCCTCGCGCGAGGTCGCCTCGGCGATCTGGCGCTCGTGCTCGACGATGTCGGAGGGGACCTCGTCGCGGGTGAGGTACTGCGGGCGCATCGCCGCGACCTGCTTGGCCGCGCCGCGCGCAGCGTCCGCGTCACCGTCGTACTCGACCAGGACGCCGATCGCAGGCGGCAGGTCGGCGGCACGCTTGTGCAGGTAGGCCACGGCGGGGCCGTCGAAGTGGACGTACTGACCGAGCTCGATCTTCTCGCCGATGGAGATGGCCAGGCCCTCCACGATGTCGCCCGCCGTCTCGTCGCCGACCTGGACGGCCTTGAGCGCCTCGACGTCGGCGGGCTTGGCCTCCGAAGCGGCATCGGCGATCTTCTGGGCCGCGGCGATGAAGTCCGGGCTCTTGGCGACGAAGTCGGTCTCGCACTTGAGCTCGACCAGGACGCCCGCGGAGTGGGCGACGAGGCCGGCCGTGGCCTCGCGCTCGGCGCCGCGCTTCTGCATCTTGGCAGCGCCCTTGGTGCGCAGGATGTCGGTGGCGGCGTCGAAGTCGCCCTCGGCCTCGACCAGGGCGTTCTTGGCGTCCATCATGCCGGCGCCGGTCATGTCCCGGAGCCTCTTGACGTCCGATGCGGAGAAGTTGGCCATCGCGTTGCCTTTCTGAGTTGACGGGGGTACGCCGTGCGGCGCGCGAGGTCGCGCGCCGTACGGCGTGGTGAGGCGGTCAGGCCTCGGTGGTCTCGGCCTCGGTGCTCTCGGCCGCGGCGTCGGCACCGGACTCGGCGTTGGCGAAGCCGGCGGCCTCGGCGGCCTCGGCGGTGCGGAACCAGACCTCGGCGTTGGTGCGGGCGTACCACGGGCTGCTCGGGGCGTGGAACTTCATGGAGTTCTTGTTGCCCTTGATCTCGAAGCCCTCGGGAGCCGAGCCGTCCTCGAGCGGAGCGGCCGAGTCGGCGCCGAACTCACCTTCGGTCGACACCGGAGCCGCGGAGTCGGCGGTGGCCTCGGTCGCGACGGTCTCCGGAGCGGTCGTCGCAGCCTCGGCGTCGACCTCGGTGGTCTCCGCGGGAGCCTCCTCGGCGGCCGGCGCGTCAGCAACCGCCTCGGCCGGGGCATCGGTGGCCTCGGCAGCGACCTCGGTCGCCTCCGCGGCCTCGGTAGCAGCACCGGTCGCCTCGGCGGCGGGAGCCGCACTGGTCTCGTCCCCACCGGTCGCGGCGACCGCGGCCTGCTCGGCGTCGCCGCCCAGCAGCTCGCGCTCCCACTCGGCCAGCGGCTCGGCGGCCGTGGCGTCGGCGGTCTCACCGGTCTTGACACCGGAGCGGGCGATCAGGCCCTCGGCCACGGCGTCGGCGACCACGCGGGTCAGCAGACCGACAGCGCGGATCGCGTCGTCGTTGCCGGGGATCGGGAAGTCGACCAGGTCGGGGTCACAGTTGGAGTCGAGGATCCCGATGATCGGGATGTGCAGCTTGCGGGCCTCCTCGACGGCGAGGTGCTCCTTGTTGGTGTCGACGATCCAGACCGCGGACGGCGTACGGCTCATCTCGCGGATCCCGCCCAGCGACTTGTTGAGCTTGTCGCGCTCGCGGCGCATCTGCAGCAGCTCCTTCTTGGTGCGGCTGCTGCCGGCGACGTCCTCGAAGTCGACCTCGTCGAGCTCCTTGAGGCGGTTGATCCGCAGGTGCACGGTCTGGAAGTTGGTGAGCATTCCGCCCAGCCAGCGCTGGTTGACGTAGGGCATCCCGACGCGGGTCGCCTGCTCGGCGATCGCCTCCTGGGCCTGCTTCTTGGTGCCCACGAACATGATCGTGCCGCCCTTGGCGACGGTCTCCTTGATGAAGGCATAGGACCGGTCGATGTAGGCCAGCGACTGCTGGAGGTCGATGATGTAGATGCCGTTGCGCTCGGTCATGATGAAGCGCTTCATCTTCGGGTTCCAGCGACGGGTCTGGTGTCCGAAGTGGACGCCGCTCTCGAGGAGCTGGCGCATGGTGACGACTGCCATGAAGGTGTTCTCCTGTGTGGGGAGCGTCCGGCTCGCGCCGGTCACCCCGGGTTTTTCAGTTCGTTGCCGCCGGCGGTTGCCCTTGGCCCTGACGTCTGCGCGCGATCCGACCCGGCCTGGTGGCCGGGACCGAGGATCGTCGCCCACGGGTGGTCGTCTGCCGGAGCGGCAGGCGTCGCGGTCTGCGGACGTGCGAAGTCAGCCCCCGGAGGGACTGCTGGACTCAGCGTACGCGAGCGTCGCGCACGCAGCCAATCAGCGCAGGTCACGTGCGTGCGGTGGTCGAGCGCGGCCCCGGTGGTCGAACGGCACCTCGGTGGTCCACCATCACCTCGGTGGTCGAGCGCCACCTCGGTGGTCGAGGGCGGCCTCGGTGGTCGGGCGTCATCTCGGTGGTCGAGGGCGGCCTCGGTGGTCGGGCGTCATCTCGGTGGTCGAGCGCCACCTCGGTGGTCGAGCGGCACCTCGGTGGTCGAGCGGCATCTCGGTGGTCGAGCGCCACCTCGGTGGTCGAGCGCCACCTCGGTGGTCGAGCGGAGTCGAGACCACTCCGAGCCCGCCCACCGTCCACAGCCCCGGTCCGGTACGCCGTCGTCCCCAGCCGGCCGCTCGACCCGCCCCGACCACGCCCCGCCCGGGCACCGTGTCGGCATGCAGCTCTCCCACTTCCGTCCGATCCGGGGCCACGGTCGCGTGCCGCAGGTCGTCGTCGTCCTGCTGGCCGCGCTCGTCTCCCTGACGTGGCCGGTCGGTGCCCGCGGTGCGCCCGTGGCCCCGGTTCCGATGGGTGTGTGGCCGCTGCAACCACGACCCTCGGTGGTCCGGGCGTTCGACCCGCCGGACCTGCCGTTCGGCAGCGGCCACCGCGGCGTCGACCTCGCCGGCTCGCCCGGGCAGCTGGTCCATGCCGCCCTGCCCGGGCGGGTCACCTACGCCGGACCACTGGCGGGCCGCGGTGTGGTGGTCGTCGACCACGGCGACACCCGCACCACCTATGAGCCGGTCAGCGCGAGCGTCCACGTGGGGGACGTGGTGCTGGGGGGCCAGCCGCTGGGCGCGCTCGAGCTGGCCGGCTCCCACTGCTTCCCGCAGGCGTGCCTGCACTGGGGCTGGCTGCGCGGCGACACCTATCTCGACCCCCTGCTGCTGGTCGGCGTGGGGCCGATCCGGCTGCTTCCGCTGTGGATCCCGGCCGGGGAGCAGCCGGGGGCGCGGTGGTTGCCACCCGCCCAGCCGTACGCCGGCGTGGTCGCCGGTCTGGCGGTCCCGTTGGGGGTTCGACCACACGGGCGGGTGTCGCTGTTGCCCTGGGCCCGGGCGCCTGCCCGGGTCCGGACCGTGGCCGTGCCACGCTCGTGGGCGAGGCCGGTGCTGACCTGACCCGGTCAGGCCCGGGGGTGGGCCTGCCGGTAGGCCTGGCGGAGCCGGTCGGTGCTGACGTGGGTGTAGAGCTGGGTGGTCGCCAGCGACGCGTGACCGAGCAGCTCCTGGACCGAGCGCAGGTCCGCGCCGCCCTCCAGCAGGTGCGTCGCTGCGGTGTGGCGTAGTCCGTGCGGCCCGATGTCGGGAGCACCCTCGACATCGGCGATCCGCCGGTGCACCAGCGTGCGGACCGCGCGCTGGTCGATCCGCCGGCCTCGGCTGCCGACGAACAGGGAGGCGCCGGCTCCGGGCACCACGAGCCGGGGGCGGCCGAGTCGTAGCCAGGTGTCGACGGCAGCCGCAGCGGGGTTCCCGAAGGGCACGGTCCGCTCCTTGCGGCCCTTGCCGAACACCCGGAGCACGTTGCGCGAGCGGTCCACATCGTCGACGTCGAGGCCGACCAGCTCGCCGACCCGGACGCCGGTGGCGTAGAGCAGCTCGAGCATGGCGACGTCGCGCAGCCCGGTCGGGCTGCCGTCGTCGGCGAGCCGGGTGGCGGCGTCGATCAGGTCGCGAGCCTCGTCCTGACGCAGCACCGACGGCAGGGCCTGGTGCGGCTTGGGCGAGCGCAGGGTGGCACCGATGTCGGCCGGGATGCGTCCGGTGCGGGCCAGCCACCCGGTGAACACCCGCACCGCGGTGGCCCGGCGGGCCAGGGTGGTGCGCGAGTGTCCGGTCACCTGCTGCCGGGCCAGCCAGCTGCGCAGGGTGCGCAGGTCGAGGGAGGCGACGTCGTCGATGCCGAGGCGCCCTGCGTGGTCGAGCAGTCCGCTGACGTCGGAGAGGTAGGCGCGGACCGTGTGCGGGGTCAGGTCGCGCTCGGAGACCAGGTGTCGCTCGTAGTCGGCCAGCACGCCGACCATCGCCTCGGCGAGGTGGCGCTCGTCGCCGGCTGGCTCGGTCGCCGGGGCCTCGGACTGCGGCACGCCCGCCAATCTAGTGTCCGGAGGGCGCCGCCTTCTCCGACGCGCCGCGCTGGAGCAGCTGGTCGAAGAAGGCCAGGTACCCGGCGTACTCGTGAGCGTCGAGCGCGATCCGGACGTCGACGTCGTCGCGCAGGAACGAGATGTTGCCCCAGTTGTCCGAGCCGGTGGTCACGAAGCGTTCGCGCTGCCCGTGCTCCACGGCATCGGCGATCATCAGCTTGTCGTGGACCATGTCACCGTTGTCGAAGACGCCGCGGTGCACCTGCGCACCGGCCGCGACCAGGGCGTCGAGCGGCTGCTGGACGTAGGGGCCGCGGACGATCTCCACCGACGCTCCCCCCTGGAGCTTCTCGAGCAGGAGGTCCACGAGGCGCTGCCCGCGTGGCGGGTGCCAGGCGAACATCACGATCCGGATGTGGGTCGATGGCTGCGCCGGCAACCCGGCGATGATGTCGGCGATCGGGTCGTCGGTCATCGAGAAGCCGGGGAAGAAGTACGCCGTGTCACCGCGGAGGTGGTCGGTGACCGCAGGGTTCGGCACCGGCTGGTCGCGGGCCTGGGCGCGGAAGATCGCCGAGAACGCGTGCCAGACGTCGGGGCGGCCGACGAAGGAGTACATGTCGCTGTACTGCCCGGTGGTGCCGAGGATGCTGAGGTTGGTCGAGCCGACCATCACCACGTGTCGCGAGCTGCCGGTGCGGGAGAAGGACCACGACTTCTGGTGGCTGTGGCTGACCACCCCGCGGGCGGAGTGGTCGGTGAGCACCATGAACGAGCTCTGTGTGTGGTCGCCGCCCAGGGCCGCCTCGACGGCCTGGGTGGCCGGAAAGGCGTGCGAGTGCCGGCCGTCGACGACCACCTGGACGTGGACGCCGCGCTGGTCGGCGGAGATCAGGGCGTCGGCGACCGGCACGATCGCGAAGGAGTACGCGACGATCCGGATCGTCGCGCCGCGTGAGGTGTGCCGGATGTTGTCGAGGAGGGCGTACACCGACGGGTTGGTGGTGGCCTCGGGTGCAGGCGGGGAGAAGATCGGGCCTGCCAGGGCGCGGTAGTGCCCGGGGATGAACCCGTCCCCGGCCGGCAGGTGGTCGGTGGTGTGCTGGGGAGTGATCCGGTCGGCGGCCAGGCTGATCGCGGCCAGCGCCGCGGCGATCAGGCGCAGGAGCCGGCTGGACATGGGCGCATCCTGTCACCCGGGCCAAGACCGTCGAGGGAGCAGCGCCCGTCGCGACCTGCCGGGTCGCGCCGAGTCAGGTCCTGGTCCAGGGCAGTAGGTGCCACCCGCGGTCGCGGTCGCGATGACGCCCAGTCGCCGTCGGTGCTCAGCCCTGCGCGGCCGGGGTGAGCCGCCAGCCGCCCGGTGCGCACTCGACCAGCTCGAGCCGGTGCAGGCGGCGCAGGGCGGACTGCACCTCGATCAGCCCGAGCCCGGCGGCCGAGGCGATCGAGTCGACCGGGGCGGCTTGGGCGAGGGGGACGGCGTCGAGGATCCGTTGCAGGCGCGACGACAGCTTGTCGCGGGCCCGGGTGGGCGCTCGCGGCGCTGAGGCCAGGTGGGTGCCGGCCTCGCCGACCAGCTCGAGCACCTCGTCGCCGTGAGTGACCAGCGTGGCGGCGCCGATGCGGATCAGGTGGTGGGCCCCCTGCGACTGGGCGCTGGTGACCGGGCCGGGCACGCACATCAGGTGACGGTTGAGGCGGGTGGCCCAGTTCGCGGTGTTGAGGGCGCCGCTGCGGGAGGCGGCCTCGACCACGACCGTCCCGACCGACAGGGCGGCGATCAACCGATTGCGGCTCAGGAACCGCCCCCGGGTCGGGGCGCAGCCGAGCGGCACCTCGGCGATGACGGTCGCGGTGCGGCCGAGGTGGTCGAGCAGCTCCTTGTGGGCGACCGGATAAGCGCGGTCGACGCCGCAGGCGAGCACGGCGACGGTGGCCCCGCCGGCGGCGAGCGTGCCTCGGTGGGCGGCGACGTCGATGCCGTAGGCAGCGCCCGAGACGACCGGGTGGGCGGCGCGGGCGAGACCGCCGGCGATCGCCGAGGCGACCTCGGCGCCGTAGGTGGTGGCGGAGCGGGCACCGACCACCGCGACGGAGCGGCCGAGCTCGTCGAGCCCCCGCGGACCCTTGACCCACAGGCCGAGCGGCGGCCCGCCGCGCTCGTCGAGCACCTCGGCGCGCATCAGGTCGTCGAGCTGGGCCGGCCACTCGGCGTCACCGGGGATCACGTAGCGGATGCCGAGGGTCGCCGCCCGGTGGAGGTCACGGGCGGGGTCGAGCCCGGCCAGCCGGGTCGCCACCTCGGTGGGCAGGCCGTCGGCCTCGTGCTCGCCGCGCAGGAGGTCGTGGAGCCGGACCGCCCCGAGCTGGGCCACCAGCTGGGCCACCCGTGCGTCGCCGGGCTCGGTGAGCTTGCCGAGGGCGACCCGGGCTAGGCGTTCGTCGTCGCTCACGAGGCCCTCCGCTGCATCGCCTCCACCAGCAGCGGCTGCCCGGTGCGCAGCCGCAGCGCGGTCTGGACGTCCTGGTCGTCGGGGCGCTCGGAGCCACGGACGTCGGCGACGGTCCAGGCCAGCCGGTGGGCGCGCACGGCTCCGCGGCGGCTGAGGTGCCCGGCGTACAGCTGGGTGTCGAGCAGCTGCCGGGCCGACCCGGGCAGCGGCCAGTCGGTGACCAGGGCGGCGCTGGGGATCTGGGAGTTGAGCCGCCAGCTGCGGCCGGTGAACCGCTCACGCTGCCGCTCGCGGGCGGCCGCCACCCGGGCCCGCACCTCGACGGAGGTCTCGCGCCGCTCGGTGGGGTCGCCGCCGCCTCCCGACATCGCCGGCAGGACGTGGCGGACGATGTCGATGCGGTCCTGGATCGGGCCGGTGATCCGGCGCTGGTAGTGACGCCGGCTCTGCTCGGGACACTGGCACTGGTTGCCGCCGACGCCCGCGGAGTATCCGCCGCACGGGCAGGGGTTGCAGGCCATCACCACCATGCCGCGCGCGGGGTAGGTGGCCGACTCCTCGCCGCGCGCGATGGTCACCTCACCGCTCTCGAGCGGCTGGCGGAGGGCGTCGATCACGTCGGAGCGGAACAGCGGGAACTCGTCGAGGAAGAGCACCCCGCAGTGGGCCCGGCTGATCTCGCCGGGACGGACCCGTCCGCTGCCACCGCCCAGGAGGCTGGCCTTGCTGGCGTCGTGATGGGGCGCGAAGAACGGCGGCCGGCGGATCAGCCCGTCGCCCGGCTCGAGGGCGCCGGCAAGCGAGTGGATCGCGGTCAGCTCGAGGGCCTCCTCGGGTGAGAGGTCGGGCAGCAGCCCGGGCAGGCGCTCGGCGACCGAGGTCTTGCCGGCGCCCTTGGGCCCGGACAGCAGGAGATGGTGACCGCCGGCGGCGGCGACCTCGAGCGCGAACTTCACGTCAGGCACGCCGTCGAGGTCGGCGAGGTCGTGCTCGTCGATCCGATCGGCCCCCCGCCATGCGATCAGGTGGCTGCCCGACATCGGTGCCACGGGTGGGGCCTCGGGGACCAGCTCGCCGTTCAGCTCGGCGACGACCTGGGCCAGCGACCGCATCCCGAAGACAGCCATGCCCGGGACCATCGCTGCCTCCTGCGCCTGCGGCTCGGGCACGATCACCCGGCGGAAGCCGCGACCGGACGCGGCCATCACCATCGGCAGGACGCCCGGCACCGACCTCAGCCCACCGGTCAGGGTCAGCTCGCCGATCACCAGGGTGTCGGTCAGCGCCGACTGCGGGATGTCGCCGCACGCGGCCAGCACGGCGACCGCGATCGCGAGGTCGAAGTGGGTGCCGCGCTTGATCAGGTCGGCCGGGGACAGCAGGATCGTCACCCTCCGGGTCGAGGGCCACTGGGCGCCGGAGTTGGCCACGGCCATCCGGCAGCGGTCGCGGGCCTCGTGGAGCGAGGCGTCGGGCCGGCCCACGAGCGTGGTGCCGACCACGCCTGCCGAGACGTCGGCCTGGACGTCGATCAGGTGGCCCAGGGCGCCGTGCAGGGAAACCGTGTGAGCCGTCGCGAACGCCATCAGCCCAGCCCCCGCACGTGGTCGACCGTGGACGCGCCGCGGCGCGGCCGGAGCACCGCGACCAGGTCGATCCGGACCTCGCGCGGGTGCACCTCGTGGGCGGTCATCCAGAGCACAGCCAGCCTGCGCAGCCGGGCCAGCTTGGCCGGGGTCACCGCCTCCTGCGGAGTGCCGCACGAGACCGACGACCGGGTCTTCACCTCGCACACGACGAGCACCTCGCCGTCGCGGAGGACCAGGTCGATCTCGCCCGCGTCGCAGCGCCAGTTGCGGTCGAGCACCACCAGCCCCTGCTGGACGAGGTACGACGCTGCGAGGCGCTCGCCGTACGCCCCGAGGGCGGCGCGGTGCGACGGCGGTGAGTGGGGAGGGGGTTGCTCCCGGGTGCCTGAGGTCATGCCTCCACGATGCGGGGGCGGACCGACGGGCCGGATGCCGAAGCCCGCCCCCTGTGGAGGGAGCGGGCTGCGGGTGATGCTGTGGACGGCCGGCGGGCCGGGTCAGTTGACCATGATCGGGATCTTCGGCCCCGAGCCGGTGTAGTTGATAGTGCCGTTCTTCACCGGCGGGGACGGAAGCGCGTTCGGGTTCAGGAAGATGACCTGAACCGAGTTCACGCCGTTGTTGTCCATGATGAAGCCGTTGGTGGCAGTCTGCGCAGGGTCACCCTTGACCGCCGACGGTGGCTGGTCGGTGATGAACGCGGCTCGGAAGTCGACGATCTGGTACATCGTGCTCTTGCCATTCGTCGGCTGTGTCCGCAGCACCGGCACGTAGCCGAACCGCGGCGAGTCGTAGATGGACGGCGAGATCAGCGGCACCGAGCCGGTGTAACCGCCCGTCGCGGGGTCCTGGTCGACGTCGCTGATGTGGGTCGTAGGGCTGATGAAGAAGCAGGACAACGTGTCGTTGTTGACGAGCTTCCCCTTGATCGAGGTGGTCGCCTCGGTGCTGTACGTCCCGGAGCCCGCGTCGTAGTTGGCGCATTTCGTCTTGCCGTTGGGATACATGAGGTACTGATTTCCGCCGACGGCCGACGAGCCGAGGCCGAGGAAGCCGCCACTGGCCACGTTGGCCGACATACCCGTGTCGGTCGACACGCAGTTGGTACCCGACGCCGTCCAGATCACCGATGGTGGCGCGTTGGTACATGTTCCGTCACCCGCAGGTCCCGGGTAGACGGCCAAAGAGCTGTCGAGCCCAATGGCGACGTTGGCAGCGCCCTCTTTATCCGCTCCGCCACCGACATGGTTCGACAGCAGCAGCGTGCCGAAGTTCCCAGACGACGAGCCTTGGCCGCACAGCAGCGGCGGGTCGCCGATGGTCAGCATCGGGGCGTTGACCACGTTCCCGTTGTTATCGACGGAGTAGGTCGACCACTTGCCGCCGATCATCACCCGGATGTACCAGAACTCCTGCACCCCGGACACACCACGGGTCTGGTCGGGCAGGTCGGGGATGGTGATCGTCTTGCCATCCGGGCTGATGGTGAACTTGACGCTCACGCTGTTGTCGATAGTGACGGGTGGCGGGCCGTCCACGCCGTTGCCGGACTCGAAGAACCCGACTTGGGTGACATTCGTGAAACCCGAGCCGGAGATCACCAGCTTCTCGGTGACCGTGCCGGTGGTGTCGACCGGGTACGACGTCGGGGTGATCGAGGTGAGCGTGGCGTTCGCGTTGTCGCTCGGCTTGTAGAGCATCACCGCGGCGGCCGAGTGCCCGTTGTTCGGCTGCTGGAGCGTCTGCGGGCCGTAGTCGCAGCCGTTGAAGGCGTAGAACGGCAGCGCGGAGAACTTCGGCGAGCGGATCTCGACCGTCGACTGGCCGATCACGTCGACGCTGTTCACGCCCAGGAGTCCGGCGAACCCGAAGCTCACCTTCGTCGGAGGGCTCACCAGCGACAGCTGGTTCTTGTTGTAGGCCAGCGTCCAGGTGTTCGTGGCCTTGGTGTACGACGCCTGACCGTAGAAGATCTCGCCGTTGCCCACGTTGCAGTCGGTCAGCGTGGTCGCGGTCGCGGTGACGGTGGCCGCCGGCACGGCCGTCGGCGCGAGGTTGGGCGAGTAGGCCTTGGAGGCGACGTACCGGGCCACGTCGATCGCGGCCGGGTCGGTGGCCAGGGCACCGGTGCCGTAGCCGCACACCTTGCCGGCACTGGGCGCGGGGAGGTCGTTACCGGAGATGCCGGCACCGGCCAGCGTCGCGAGGTCGGCATTGCTCTGGACCTGGCGCTTGGCCGCCCAGGCCTGGCCCAGGTCGGTCCCGAGGGCCGCCATCGTCAGGAGCAGCACGGTGCACAGGCCCACCATGACAGCGACGGCGCCCCGGTCGTCGCGCTTCTGGATGCGGATCACGAACATGCTCCTTGGGTGGCATCGGTGTCTTCGATCCGGGCGAACGTCGATCGGGTGACGTTGCCGTTGTTCGGCACCGGGATGAAGGGGAACCGCAGGTTAAGGGTCGGGAAGGTGGCGGTCACCTGGACGCTGCCACCGATGTGCCCGGGCGAGGTGTCGGGCGAGCCGTCGGTGTTGGTGTAGTCGACGGTCGTGGTCACACCGCTCGAGGACGAGGCCGTCGTGGCCCCACCGAGCTTGTTGTAGAGAAGGGTCTGCACCTGGGCCGTGGTCTGGCAGTTCCCGACCGCCACCCTGCGGGCGGCGTCGCCGACCGCCGAGCTACCGGCCTGCATCGCATAGAAGTAGAAGCCGTACTGCACGATCCCGAACAGGAGGATCAGCAGGATCGGCATGATCAGGGCAAACTCGACCGCCGCCGCACCGTTGTCGTCGCGTCGTCTAAACCTGGCCTTCAGCACTTCGCCCGTCCTCTCGCGCACGCGGAGCGTGAACACACGTGTCCCCACTGTGCGTCCCGACAGTAGGTCAACGCCTGAGGTCGGCGGACCCGAATCCGAAACCTTTTCCCCCGTGCGGAGGTCATTCTTCCTCGCCCCTGCGGAAACCCCGAGTCAAGTCTTTCTGGTCTAGACCAGGATCCGGGGGCCGACGCACGCCGGCGCGATCTGGGCCGGTCAGACGGGGTCAGACCTTGGGCGGGTCGATCTCCTGGGGGCTCAGCTCCTCGACGTTGACGTCCTTGAAGGTGAGCACCTTGACGTTCTTGGCGAAGCGCGCCGGGCGGTACATGTCCCACACCCAGGCGTCGGTCATCGACACCTCGAAGAACACGTCACCGGACTCGGTGCGCGCCTTCACGTCGACCTGGTTGCAGAGGTAGAAGCGGCGGTCGGTCTCCACGACGTACTTGAAGATGCCGACCACGTCGCGGTACTCGCGGTAGAGAGTGAGCTCCATCTCGGTCTCGTACTTCTCGAGATCCTCCGCGCTCATGCTGTCTCCCCTCGCGACGACGTCGACTCGACCCTAACCGGCGTGGTCTCGACTTCGCTCGACCACCGAGGAGAGTCGCCCGACCACCCCGGGTCTGGCGTGGTCTCGACTTCGCTCGACCACCGAGGAGAGTCGCCCGACCGCCGGGGGGCCGCTGCGGCGCGGCGTACGTTCACGAAGCGCATCCGGTGCTCGGGGCACGGGCCGTGCTCGAGGAGCGCGGCGTTGTGGACGTCGGTCACGTAGCCCTTGTGCGTCTTGAAGTCGTACGACGGGTGGTCAAGGTCCAGGGCCACCATGATCCGGTCACGGGTCACCTTGGCCAGGACCGACGCGGCGCTGATGCAGGCGGCCACCCGGTCGCCCTTCCACATCGCCAGGCCCGGGACCCCGAGCCCGTCGACGGGGAAGCCGTCGGTCAGGACGTACTGCGGCGGGATGTCGAGCAGCGCCACCGCGCGCCGCAGCGCCTCGATGTTGGCCACGTGCATGCCCAGCCGGTCGCACTCGTCGGGCGGCACCAGCACCACCGACCACGACAGCGCCCGTCGCACGATGTGGTCGTAGCAGCGCTCGCGGGCCTTCTCGGTGAGCAGCTTGGAGTCGGCCAGCCCGGGGATCTCGCCGCCCTTGCCGGGTTTGAGGATCGCGGCGCCGGCGACCAGTGGTCCGGCGCAGGCACCACGCCCGGCCTCGTCGACCCCGGCGACCAGCTCCATCCCGGCCCGCCGCAGGGCGCGCTCGTAGCCGTAGAGCCCGGCATCGCGCCGGACCGTCGCCCCGAGCGGGAGCCTGCTCATCGATCCTCCGACGGGGTCATGACGAGGAGGGAGCGGGGATGCCCGAGAAGTCGGCCGGCCGGTGCAGGACGTGGAAGCGGTCGCGCGGCCAGAGCAGCACGAAGACCTTGCCCACGACGTCGCTGACCGGGACGTAGGGGTCGCGGGTGCAGTCCGGGATCTGCCGCTGGCACAGGTGCATGGTGGAGTCGTCGGAGTTGTCGCGGTTGTCGCCCATCACGAAGACGTTGCCCGCGGGCACCGGGCCGGCCGACCAGTGACAGGTCGTGGTCATCGGGCCGTTGCAGCCCATACCGGGAGTGAACTTCACATAGGAGCCCTCGTCGAGGGGCTGGCCGTTCACCGAGATCCGGCCCTGCTTGTCGCAGCAGGTGATGGTGTCGCCGGCGACGCCGATCACCCGCTTCACCAGGTGCCCGCCCGAGGGGTAGAGACCGATCTTCGCCATCACCTGGCCGAGCGGGTTGGTGGGGCCGGCGTCCTCCGACGGGTCGAGCCAGCCACCCGGGTCCTTGAAGACGACCACGTCGCCGCGCTGCGGCGTACCGCCGAACCAGTAGGACATCTTCTCGACCAGGATCCGGTCGTTCTTGACCAGGCCGGGCTCCATCGACTCCGACGGGATGTAGAAGGCCTGCACGAAGAACGCCTTGATCACGACCGCCAGCACGATCGCGATCGCCAGCAGCAGGGCGGTCTCCTGCCACAGCGCGAGATGCTGGTGCGGCTTGCCCGAGGGGCCCGGACGGGGGTCCTCCACCGACGTCGTGGAGCTGTCCTCGGAGGTCACTCCGCAGAGCCTAACGAGTGGCTGATGAGGTCGGGTCGGGGACGCTCGCGAAGTCGGAGGGCCGGTGCAGGACGTGGAAGCGGCCGGCCGGCCAGAGCAGCGCCTCGACCCGCCCGACCACGTCGGAGACCGGCACGAAGGGGCCGCCACGACCGCAGAACGGCGCCCGCGGGTGGCACAGGTGGTACGCCGAGTCGGCGCTGTCGGCGCGGTTGTCACCGAGCACGAAGATGGTGCCGGGCGGGATCGGGCCGGTGGACCAGTCCTTCGTGCAGCCGTTCACCTCGGGCCCGTTGCACTTCAGGGTCTGCGGCGAGCGGAGGTAGGAGTCCTCCTCCAGCGGTTGGCCGTTGACCGAGATCCGGCCCTGCTTGTCGCAGCACCTGACCACGTCACCGGCGACGCCGACCACGCGTTTGACCAGGTGGCCGCCCGCGGGATAGAGCCCGATCTTGACCAGGGCCTTGCCGATCGTGCTGGTCGGGCCGGCGTCCTCCTCGGCGGTCAGCCACTGGCCGGGGTCGGAGAAGACGACGACGTCACCGCGCTGCGGGGTGCCGCCGAACCAGTAGGACGGCTTCTCCACCAGGATCCGGTCGTTCTTGACCAGGCCGGGCTCCATGGACGCCGACGGCACGTAGAAGACCTGCGCGAAGAAGGTCTTGATCAGGATCGAGACCACCAGGGCGACGCCCAGCAGGAGGACCGTCTCCAGCCACAACGGCAGGTGACGACGAGTCGATGACCGGTCCGCCTCGGCGGTGCTCACGTCGTCCGCACCGGTCCGAGACTCGCCGGGCTCAGGCTTCGCGGCGTTCCTTGATCTTGGCGGCCTTGCCCCGCAGGTTGCGCAGGTAGTACAGCTTGGCCCGGCGGACGTCACCGCGGGTGACGATCTCGATGGACTCGAAGATCGGCGAGTGGAGCGGGAAGGTGCGCTCGACACCGACGCCGAAGGAGACCTTGCGGACCGTGAAGGTGCGGCCGATGCCGGAGCCCTGGATCCGGATCACGACGCCCTGGAAGATCTGGACGCGGGAACGGGCGCCCTCGGTGACCTTCACGTGGACCTTGACCGTATCGCCGGCACGGAAGGCCGGGAGGTCGTCGCGCTTGAACGCGTTGCCCAGGTCGGTGACTACGTTGCTCATGTCTCTCCTCACGGGTGCCACAGGTCAGCCGCGGATGATGGTTGTTCGGCTGTGGGCCCGGTCGTGGGTGCCGGCGGCGTCGTACTCCCCCTGTGGCAGGAGTGCGTCGCAGACCCCTCGCGGGCGAGGCGGTCCTTCGGCCGACTGGGCCGAGGGTTGAGTCTGCCACAGCCGGGGTGGGCTCCGTGAATCGAGCCCGCGCCGGCCTCCGTCGTACGCCGATCGACGCTATCCTGCCCGCGTCCACGGGCACCGTCCCGTCTCCCCCACCCGCCCGCCGCGGCACCGTCCGTGTCGGGGCACCCGGGTGGGCCACGCTGAGGAGACCACGATGACCGCACCCCGCCCCTACCGCCTCGGCCGGGCCGCACCGACGGTGCCGACCCGGGACCTGACCGCCGCGCTCGGCTTCTACGTCGGGGTGCTCGGGATGGCCGAGACCTTCCGCAACGGCGACCCCGTGGGCTTCGTCATCGTCGAGCGTGACGACGCCGAGATCCACCTGACCCTCCAGCCCGGGCACCGGGCGACCACCGCCAACGTGCTGCACCTGATGGTCGACGACGCCGACGCGCTGCACGAGCGGGTCACCGCAGCGGGGGTGCGGATCGTCAAGGGCATCCGGGACGCCGACTATGCGATGCGGACCTTCGTGATGGCCGACCCCGACGGCAACCGGATCGACGTCGGCCAGGACCTCTGAGCCTGCGCGGCCCGGCGCGCGTCAGCCGTGGCGCGGCTTGGTCATCAGCACCGCGCCGGCGGCGCCCGGGGCCGGCCCGCGCAGGCGGTAGCCGGCCTTCTTGTACAGCGCGATGTTGCGGGTGCTGCCGGCACCGGTGAACAGCTGGTACGACGTGGCGCCGGCCGGCGCCGCCTGCTCTGCGAGCTCGAGCAGATGGCGGCCGAGGCCCCGGCCCTGGAGGTCGGGTGCGACCATCACGCGTCCGATGTCCCAGACCTCGCCCTCGAGCCGGCCCCGGCAGGCGCCGACGAGCCGACCGCCGGCCCGGGCGACCAGCGTCGTCCACGCCGTGAGGCTCTGCACCAGGTCGTCGAGGGACTCCTCCAGCGCAGGGATGGTGACTCCCGGGTTGGCCTCCAGCTCCTGGAGCCAGCAGGCCCGGGTCAGCGTGAAGAGCTCTCCGGCGTCGGCCCTGGTGGCGGTGCGGATCTCGAGGTCGGGCCCCCCGCCGAGACCCAGCTGCGCGGCGGGGTGGGCGAGGTCGGGGCGGCGGGCGACGGTGCGTCGTACCGACTCCGCACGACGCCAGGCCGCGATCGCGCCGTGGTCGCCGGAGAGCAGGACCGCCGGGACCTCGCGGCCGCGCCAGGTGGTGGGCCGGGTGTAGACGGGGTACTCCAGGAGGCCGTCCTCGTGCGACTCCTCGGCCAGCGACCCGGGGTTGCCCATGAAGCCCGGCAGCAGCCGGACCACGGCCTCGAGGATCGCCAGGGTGGCCACCTCTCCCCCGTTGAGCACGTAGTCGCCTATCGAGATCTCGCGGACGTCGTACGCCGTGGCGGCCTCCTCCACGACCCGCTGGTCGATGCCCTCGTAGCGACCGCAGGCGAAGACGAGGTGGTCGGCGGAGGCCAGGTCGCGGGCGGTCGACTGGGTGAACGGCGCGCCGCTCGGCGTCGGGACGACGAGGACGGGACGTCCACCAGGCTCGCCCTCCCGCCGGTCGAGCGGGGTCGAGGCCAGGGCGTCGAGCGCCTCGCCCCACGGCTCGGGGCGCATCACCATGCCGGCCCCGCCGCCGTACGGCGTGTCGTCGACGGTGCGGTGCCGGTCGTGGGTCCATCCGCGCAGGTCGTGGACGGTGATGTCGAGCAGCCCGGACGTGCGCGCCTTGCCCGTCAGCGAGACGTCGAGCGCTGTGAACCACTCGGGGAAGATCGTGACGACGTCGACCCTCACGCGTCGGCACTCTCCTCGTCGGGGAAGGCCGTGACCAGGCCGGGCCGGTCGGCGACGACGACCCGGCCGCCGGGCACGTCGACCTCGGGGACCAGGGCGGCCACGAACGGCACCAGCGTGTCGCGGCCGTCGGGGGTCCGGATCTGGAGCAGGTCCTGGGCGCCGTGCAGCACGCCGGTGACCTCGCCGAGGGCGCGGCCGTCGAGGTCGTGGGCGGCGAGGCCGACCAGCTGGTGGTCGTAGAACTCCTCCGGGTCGTCGGGCGACTCGTCGGGGCTGACCGTGGCGTGGACCAGGATGCCGCGCGCCGACTCCGCTGCGTTGCGGTCAGCGATCTCCTCGAAGCGCACCAGCAGCGTGGTCTGGTGCCACCGGGTCGCGGTCACAGTCAGCTCCGACCACGGCGACGGCGCGCCCCGCGGTCGCTCGGCGCGCAACGTCGTACCCACGGCGAAGCGGCGGCCCGGCTCGTCGGTGCGGAGCTCGACGGTCACCTCCCCGCGGATGCCGTGGGGCTTCCCGACGCGCCCGACGACCACCTCGATGCTCTCCACGCGGTCAGGATAGGGGGCGGAGCTTTCCCCGGTGCGCCGGGGAAACCACCGCTACCCAGCCGAAATTCTGGCCGAGAAGCGTTGGTTTCGGCCGAGAGGTCTCGCGCGACCAGGACGGATGGGCCCGCAGCCGCGTGGGGTCGAACCGAGCAGGTACGACGAAGGGTGCCGCCCGGAGCCCGGGCGACACCCTTCGAGGTCGAAGCTGTGGTCGGTCAGCGCACGCGGTCGACGTCCACGAAGTCGATCCGCGAGCCCTCGCGCCCGGCCAGGGCCGAGATCACGGTGCGGAACGCCGTGGCCGTGCGGCCGCTGCGCCCGATCACCTTGCCGAGGTCGTCGGGGTGGACCCGGACCTCGAGCAGCGGGCCACGACGCGTCTGCTTGTCGCGCACGATGACGTCGTCCGGATGCTCCACGACGCCACGGACCAGGTGCTCCAGCGCCTCGGCGAGCACGATCAGGCCTCGGTCTTGGCGTCGGCGTCGACCTCGGCGGTCTCGGCAGTCTCGGCGGCGTCGGCAGCACCCTCGGGGGTCTCGTCAGCGGGCACCGGCGCGGCCTCCTCGGCAGGGGTCTCCGCAGGCGTCTCGGCCGCAGCCTCGGTCGCGGGCTCCTCGGCTTTCGCCTCGGCGGCCGGCTTCTCGGCCTTCTCCGCCTTCTCGGCCTTCGCCTCGGCAGGCTTGTCCGCAGCCTTCTTGGCGGCCTTGCGGGTCACGGCCTCGCCCTTGGGCTCGTTCGCGGACTCCTTGAGGGCCTCGTTGAAGATGTCCTGCTTGCTCGGCTTGGCCTCGGCGAACTTCTGGGTGCCGTCGGTGCCCTTGAGCCCCTTGAAGGTCTGCCAGTCGCCGGTGATCTTGAGGATCTTGGCGACAGCCTCGGAGGGCTGCGCACCCACGCCGAGCCAGTACTGCGCCCGGTCGGAGACGACGTTGATGAACGACGGCTCCTCCTTGGGGTGGTAGAGCCCGATCTCCTCGAGCACCCGGCCGTCGCGCTTCTTGCGCGAGTCGACGACGACGATGCGGTAGTGCGGCGCACGGACCTTGCCCATGCGCTTCAGGCGAATCTTGACTGCCACGGTTGTGGTGTCTCCTCGAACGTTGAGTGTGGGTGAGACTTCACGCGCCACGTGGGGACACGGGCGATCGTCTCGGTGGGCTGCGCCGCCCCGGGTGAGAGGGTCCGGTGCACGCAGACTCAGCGCGTCATTCTGCCAGACCCGCGCGGGTGGTCCGAATCGGTACGACGTGGGCCGAGCGCGCCGACCCGGGGGCGCGCGTCACAGGGCGACGGGCCGGGTGCCGACCACCACGGTGCCGGCGAGGTCGTCATCGGTCTCGACCACGGCCGCGAACCCGGCCGCCCCGAACAGTGCCGCCGTGCGGTCGGCCTGCCCACGACTCGTCTCGACCAGCAGCCGGCCGCCGGGGGCGAGCCACTCCGGGGCCCCGGCAACGACCCGGCGTTGCACGTCGAGACCGTCGGGCCCGCCGTCGAGGGCGACGCGGTGCTCGTGGTCGCGGGCCTCGGGAGGCATGGTCGCGATCTCGTCGGTCGGGACGTACGGCGCGTTGACCACCAGCAGGTCGACCCGCCCCTGCAGGTCGCCCGGCAGCGCGGCGTACAGGTCACCGGCCAGGACCCGCTCCGGCGGCAGGTTGCGTCGCGCGCACGCGACCGCCGCGGGGTCGGTGTCGGTCGCGTAGACCTCGGCCGCCGGCCAGAGGGCGGCCAGCGCAGCGCCGAGCGCGCCGGTCCCGCAGCACAGGTCCACGACCACCCGGGCCGGAGCCCGGCCGGCCACGGTCACCAGCAGCTCGGAGCGCCGACGCGGCACGAAGACCCCCGGGGCGACCGCGATCCGCTGGCCGGCGAACGCGGCCCACCCGACGATCTGCTCCAGCGGCTCCCCGCCCATCCGCCGGGCGGCCCAGGCCATCAGCTCGCCGGGCGAGCTCGCCTCCTCGATCAGCAGCCGCGCCTCGTCCTCGGCGAAGACGCAGCCCGCGGCGCGCAGGGCCGCGACCAGCTGCGGCTCCTTCACACCACTCGCCCGCGGAGCACCACGGCGGACGGCTCGCGCAGCACCGAGAGATCGGCGACGGGGTCGCGGGGGTAGACCACGAAGTCGGCGGGCGCGCCCTCGTCGAGGGTCGCGTTCCAGCCGAGCCACTCGCGCGCCCGCCAGCTGGCGGCGCCGAGCGCGTACTCGGCCGGCATGCCGTACGCCGCCAGCTCGGCCACCTCGTCGGCGATGCCGCCGTGCGGCAGCACGCCGCCGGCGTCGGTGCCGGCGAAGATCGGTACGCCGGCGTCGTAGGCCGCCATGATCGTCTCGCGGCGACTCTCGTACAGAGCCAGCATGTGGTCGGCGTACGACGGGAACCGCTCACGCCCGGCGTCGGCGTAGCCGGGGAAGTTGTTCAGCTGCACCGCGGTCGGCACCAGCGCCGTCCCCCGCGCGGCCATCGTCTCGACCAGGTCGGTGGTCAGGCCGGTGCCGTGCTCGATGCAGTCGATGCCCGCCTCGATCAGCTCGGGCAGCACGGTCTCGCCGAAGCAGTGCGCGGTGACCCGGGCGCCGTGCTCGTGCGCCGTCGCGATGGCGGCGGCGAAGGCCTCGGCCGGGAACGACGGCGCCAGGTCGCCCTCCTCGCGGGAGATCCAGTCACCCACCAGCTTGACCCAGCCGTCGCCGGCCTGCGCCTCGCGGGCGACCCAGCCGGGCAGGTCGTCGGGCTCGACCTCGTGGGCGTAGTTGCGGATGTAGCGACGGGTCCGGGCCAGGTGGCGACCGCAGCGGATCAGCCGCGGCAGGTCGTCGCGCTCCTGCACCCAGCGGGTGTCGGCCGGCGAGCCGCAGTCGCGCAGCAGCAGGGCGCCGGCGTCGCGGTCGTCGCGGGCCTGCTGCTCGATGGTCGCCTCGTCGACCGCGCCGTGCTCGTCGAGTCCGATGTGGCAGTGCGCGTCGACCAGGCCGGGCACGATCCAGCCCTCCGCAGCGGTCTCCGCGCCGGCGACCGGCTCGAGGGTGACCCGCCCGTCGACGACGTACAGGTCGCGCACCTCGCCGTCGGGCAGCACCGGGCCGCGGAACCTCAAGGTCATGGCGGCGACGCTACCGGCTGCCCGGGGTACGACGTCGTACCCCGGGGCGGGCTGTGGAGACCGGCGGCTCAGGGGTCCCCGGATAAGGTGCCGAACTGTGAGCACGACCCGGACCGAGACACTGAGCCGGACCCGCAGGAACGCCGCGCAGTTCGTGCGGTTCGCCCTGGTCGGGGGCACCGGGGTGGTCGTGAACCTCGTGGCGCTGGTGATCGTGAAGCGGCTCGGCCCGGACCCGGAGGTGGCGCTGTTCGCACTGCGGCCGACCAGCTTCCACGTGAGGTGGTACCACCTCTACTCCACGGCCGCCTTCGTGGTCGCGAACCTCTGGAACTTCCAGCTCAACCGGTCGTGGACGTTCCGCAGCGGCAAGCACGCCCGCTGGGTCAAGGAGTACTGGCCGTTCTTCGCGGTCGGCCTGCTCGGCCAGGCGATCGGGCTGGTGCTGCTGACCCTGCTGATGCACCACGGGTCGCCGTTGTCGCTGCCCACCGACCCACTGGACGACAGCTCGGGTCTGCGCACCCGGCTGTACTGGGCACAGCTGATCGTGATTGTCGTGGTGACGCCCCTGTCGTTCGTGCTCAACAAGCTCTGGACGTTCGCCGCCGTGCGGACCCGTCACCTCGACGCCGTACCGATCCACCCGATCGCCGAGCAGGAGCTCGAGCAGCTCGGTGTGGAGAAGCCCGGCCAGGTCGACTGAGACCCTGATGGCGGGAGCGCGATTCATCCGAGACCAGGCGGAAATCGGTGTCGGCCGGCGGCCATTAGTCCGACGTCGGGACGAAAGCGTCTAGCCTGCCGCTGTGCCCGGACGCTCTCTCGCCCAGCTGCGCGGCAGCAACCTGCGCGCGGTCACCGCGCTCCTGGCCTCGGGCGGGCCGCAGAGCCGGGCCGACCTCGCCCGGGGCTCGGGGCTGTCGCGAACCACGGTCTCCAGCCTGGTCTCCGAGCTGCTGGAGAGCGGCCTGGTGGTCGAGACCTCCGAGCGGGGTACTCCGCACAAGGGCGGGAGCGGGCGGCCGCCCCTGCTGGTGGCGCTCGCGCTGCGCCCGGGCGGTGTGGCGGGCGTGGACATCGGGCACGGACACGTCCGGGTAGCGGTCTCGGACCGCGCCGCCCGGATCCGAGCCGAGGTCGACGTGGTCACCGACGCCGACCCCCAGGGCAGCACCACCCTGGACCTGGCCGCCGACCTGGTCCGGCAGGTGGCGGCCGAGGCCGGCACCCCGATGTCGGAGCTGCTGGTGGTCGGGCTGTGCGTCCCCGGACCGATCCACCGACGCTCGGCGCGCGTGGACCACGCGGTGCTCCCGGGCTGGCACGAGCTGGCGCCGGCCGACGAGCTCGCGCAGCGGCTCGGCCTTCCGGTGGTCGTGGACAACGACGCCAACCTCGGCGCGATGGCCGAGCACCAGCACGGCGCCGCACGGGGCGAGACCGACGTGCTCTACGTCAAGCTCGCCAGCGGCGTCGGCGCCGGGCTGATCCTCGGCGGCCGGCTGCACCATGGGGTGGCCGGGCTGGCCGGCGAGGTCGGCCACGTCCTGGCACGGGAGCACGGCGACGTGTGCCGGTGCGGAAGCCGCGGCTGCCTCGAGACCGAGGTGTCGACGAGCCGGCTGCTCGACCTGCTCCGGCCGGTCTACGGAGTCGGGCTCGACCTGCCCGGGCTGCTGGCCCTCGACGCCCGCGGCGAGACCGCCGTACGTCGGGTGCTCACCGACGCCGGTCAGACGGTCGGGCGGGTGCTGGCGGGGGTCTGCACGACGCTCAACCCCGGGATGCTCGTGGTCGGTGGCTCGCTCGGCGCCTCCCCGACACTGGTCGAGTCGATCCGGGCCGGCGTCGACCGCTACGCCCACCCCGAAGCGGCCGCGTCGGTCACCGTGGTGTCCGGGCGCTTCGGTGGGCGGGCCGAGGTGATGGGGGCGCTGGCCCTGGCGATCGGCCGGGCGGCGGAGGTCGCTGCCTGACCGGGCCCGGGCGTGGACCCGGAGGTGGAACACCCCGATCCACTTCCCGCCTCAGCCCAGGCGCTGAGGCACAGCACCCTGATCCACTTCCCGCTCCGAGCCGGTGCTGACGCGCGACACCCCGTTCCAGATCCCGTACCAGGGCCGAGGCCGAGCACCACGCTCCGGTGGTCAGGACGCCGCGGCGCGGAGGGCCACGCAGGCCCAGGTCCGCCAGGGACGCCACGCCTCGGCGATCGCGGCGAAGTCGTCGAGGCCCAACGAGGGGCTGCCGACGCGGGCGGCGGTCGCGGCCAGCACCCGTGGCTCGCACGTCGGCAGCACGTCGGTGTGGCCGAGCGCCCGCACCGTGACCAGCTCGGAGTAGAACGGCCCGATCCCGGCGAAGCCCCGGAGCCGGTCGCCGACCTCGCCGACCTCGCCCATCCGGAGCGCCTCGGTGTCGAGCTCACCGGCGCGCGCGGCCGCAGCGATCGCGTGCATCCGCCGGAGCGCGACCTCCGGGATGCCCGGGAAGTCGGACACGGCCAGCAGCTGGTCGGGCGTGGGCACGGCCGCGACCGACTCGCCGGCGACCTCGAGCACCTGCCCGTGGGCGCGAGCCAGCCGTTCGCGGACCACGGCCATCCGGGCGGCTGGGCGGCGCGCGGAGAGCACCGCCCACACCAGGGCCTCGTACGCCGAGGAGAACAGCGGCGGCCGCAGCCCAGGTCGCCGGGCGTAGGCCTCCCGGAGCACCGGGTCGGCGTCGACCATCCGGTCGTAGCCGGTGGCGTCCTCGTCGAGCGAGAGCACCCGCGCGGCCTGGGCGGCCACCCGTTCGGGATCGGCGCCGCCGACGACCTCGAAGCGGACGACGTCGGGCGCGAGCTGGGTGACCCCGACGCCGGCGTGGGCGTCGTACCCGTCGACGACGAAGGCGAGCCGCATCGCGCTCCCGCGGGCGGCGGGCCGGCCGCCGAAGCCGAAGCCGATGGACTGGGCGAGGTCGAAGCGGCCGCGGACCGGCCAGTCGATGGTGGTGGCCGGGGCGAGGGTGGCGGTCGTCGTCATGACCAGACCGTAGGACGCCTGGCGGACAAGATCTGTCCGCTATCGAACGACGTCAGTCCAGCTGGTCGAGCAGCCAGGTCGGGCCGACGGTGGGGCCGGCCTTGGCCACCCGCGCGGCGAGCAGCCGGTCGGCGGTCACCACCCGCACCGTCGCCCCGGAGTCGGCGGCCCGGTGGGCCTGCCGCACGATCTCGGCGTCACCGTCCTGGGGTGCGTGGACCACGGTCACGTGGCCGTCGCGACCGGCCCGGACCCCGGCCTTGGCCGCACCTTCGAGCACCAGCACGATGTCGTCGTCGATCTCGGCGGTCATCAGCTGCTCGTGCAGGCGCCGGGCGGCACCCGCGCGGTCCTTCCACCAGCCGTCCGGCCGGGCGCCGACGACGTTCGCGCCGTCGACGACCAGCACGGCGGTCACTTGAGGAACTTCGAGAAGTCCTTCGGCAGGTCGAGCGCGGCCGCGGCCTTCTCGTAGTCGAGGTCCTCGCCGTCAGGGTTGCCGAACGGGTTCGCCGACGCGGCCGGTGCCTTGTCCTTGCTCGCCTGGGCAGCAGCCGCCGCCTTGGCGGGGTTGCCGGAGACGCGGCGGCCCTTGCCCTGCTTGTTCTTGGCCGCCTGCTTGGCCTTGCCGCGCTTGCCGCCACCGGCCATGCCCGGCATCCCCGGGAGGCCGGGCATGCCGCCACCCTTGGCGAACGACATCATCATCTTGCGGGCCTCGAAGAACCGGTCGACCAGGCTGTTCACGTCGGAGACCTGACGCCCCGAGCCCCGTGCGATCCGGGCCCGCCGCGAGCCGTCGATCATCTTGGGGTTGGCCCGCTCGGCCGGCGTCATCGACTGGATGATCGCCTGGAGCCGGTCGATCTCGCGCTCGTCGAAGTTCTCCAGCTGGTCGCGGTACTGGCCCATCCCGGGCAGCATCCCCATGATCTTCGACATCGAGCCGAGCTTGCGGACCTGCTGCATCTGCTCGAGGAAGTCGTCGAGGGTGAACTCACCGCCCTGCCCGCTCAGCTTGTTGGCGGCCTTGAGCGCCTGCTCCTGGTCGAAGGACTTCTCGGCCTGCTCGATCAGGGTCATCACGTCACCCATGTCGAGGATCCGTGAGGCCATCCGGTCGGGGTGGAAGACGTCGAAGTCGGAGAGTTTCTCGCCGCTGCTGGCGAACATCACCGGCTTGCCGGTCAGGCTGGCGATCGACAGCGCCGCACCACCGCGGGCGTCGCCGTCGAGCTTGGTCAGGACCACGCCGTCGTACCCGACACCGTCGAGGAAGGCCTGGGCCGTGGTCACGGCGTCCTGGCCGATCATCGCGTCGACGACGAAGAGGATCTCGTCGGGGCTGACCGCGTCCCGGATGTCGGCCGCCTGCTGCATCATGTCGGCGTCCACGCCGAGCCGGCCGGCGGTGTCGACGATCACCACGTCGTACAGCTTGCGGCGGGCCTCCTCGATCGAGCTGCGGGCGACCTCGACCGGGTCGCCGACGCCGTTGCCGGGCTCGGGGGCGAAGACCGGTACACCGGCCCGCTCGCCGTTCACCTGGAGCTGGTTGACGGCGTTGGGGCGCTGGAGGTCCGCGGCGACCAGCACCGGCTGCTTGCCCTGCTCCTTGAGCCAGAGCGCCAGCTTCGCGGCCAAGGTCGTCTTGCCGGCACCCTGGAGGCCGGCCAGCATGATCACGGTCGGCGCCGTCTTGGCGTAGCGCAGACGACGGGTCTCGCCGCCGAGGATCGCGACCAGCTCCTCGTCGACGATCTTGATGACCTGCTGGGCGGGGTTCAGCGCACCGCTGACCTCTTCGCCCCGCGCCCGCTCCTTGACCGCGTCCACGAACTGGCGGACCACCGGCAGCGCGACGTCGGCCTCGAGCAGGGCGATCCGGATCTCACGGGCGGTCGCGTCGATGTCGGCCTCGGAGAGGCGGCCCTTGCCGCGGAGGTTCTTGAAGGTGTCGGCGAGCCGGTCGGAGAGCGTGGCGAACAAGTCAGTCCTCGGGGTGGTCGGTGGAGGGTTCCAGCCTAACCGGCCTGGCCCGGGTGGCCCTTGTCGCGGCGGCGTCCGACCGGCACGATGTGCCTGTGGACACGCTGCTGGGCCCGGTGCTGGGCACCGTGGTGGGCGCCCTGCTGATCCTCGCCCTCGCCGCGGTCGCGGTCGTCGCCCACCAGCGCGGCCCGGGCCGGCTCGGTCGCCGCACGGGGGCGGTCACCCCGACGCCCGCGGGCGAGGACGATCCCCTGCGCCTGGAGTTCCACCCCGACGGCACGCCACGCGCCGTCCGCATCCGCGGCCCGCACTGCGGCTACTGACCGGCGTACCCACGCCTCAGGAGAGCGCCTCGCGCACCCCGTGCGCGGCCTCCGCGGCCCGGGTGTCGGACAGCGCCCCGGCGTGCGCCTCCTGGACGTAGAAGACGTCGACCGCCTGGGGTCCGAGGGTGTCGACGTGGGCCGAGCGGACGGTCAGGTCGAGGGCGGCCAGCGCGGCGCAGACCTGGTGGACCACGCCCGGGCGGTCGGCGGTGCGCACCTCGATCACGGTGGAGCGGGTCGAGGCCTCCGGGCGTACGACGACGGTCGGCGCGATCCGGGACGGGTCGCCCCGCAGCCGGGCACCGGGGTCGACCCGGCCGGCCACGATCGCCTCGAACCGGTTGCGCAGGACCGCCTCGTCGAGGTGCTCGTCGGCGACGTCCCAGACCGAGACGCCGATGTCGTCCTGCGACCAGGCCCGGGCGGAGCGGACCGAGGCCCGCTGGAGCGCGAACAGCGCGGCCGCGTCGGCCAGCAGACCCACCCGGTCGGGAGCGAGCAGCGTCACCCGGGCTCCCCCCTCGGCCGGCTCGACCTGGATCGACACCGCTCCCCGACGTCGTACCTCCCGGGGGACTGACACCTCCTGGTGACCCTCGAGCAGGGTTGCCGGCTCCCCGAGCAGGGTCGCGGTGCGCGCCGCCACCTCACGGACCAGGCCGGCCCGCCACGACGACCACGCCTGCGGTGCGGTGGCCCTTGCGTCGGCCTCGGTCAGGGCCAGGAGGAGTGACAGGGCCTCGGCGTCCGGCAGCCGGTCGGCGAGCTGTCGAGCGGTCGCCGGGTCAGCAGGGTCGCGGGTCGTCGCGGTGTCGACGAGAGCCAGGTGGTGGCGGACCAGCAGCCCGACCAAGGCCACGGCGTCGTCGTCGAAGCCCATGCGGGTCGCGATCCGGCGTGCCAGCGGCTCCCCCGCGACGCTGTGCTCGGTCAGCCCGCCCTTCCCGATGTCGTGCAGCAGGCACGCCACGAGCAGCACGTCGGGCCGGGCGACCCCGCGGATCAGCCGGGCCGCCTCCCGGCAGGTCTCGACGACGTGCCGGTCGACGGTGAAGCGGTGGATCGCCGACGCGTGCGGGAGCAGCCGGATCCGCTCCCACTCGGGGAGTACGGCGTCGAGGGCCCCGGTCTCCTCGAGGGTCTCCCACACCGGGAGCAGCCCGGTCCCCGCGGCCAGCAGCCGCACCAGCGCCTGCCGGGCGCCCGGCGGCCAGGGCTCGGGCAGCGCCGGACACTCCGCGACCAGCCGGGCCGCGGTCGCCGGCGCCAGCTCCAGGTCGCGCTCGGCCGCGACGGCGGCCGCCCGGAGCAGCAGCGTCGGGTCGTCGGCCGGCCGTGCGTCACGGGTCAGCACGACCTCCCCCGCCGACAGCGCCACTCCCGGCTCGACCGTCTCCAGCTCCGCACGGCGGCCGCTGCTGGGCCGCGCCAGCACGCCGTCGACCCGTCGCCAGGTGAGCCGGGACAGATGGGTGATCCGACGGCCGAGCTGGCGGACCTGCCGCTGGGCGTCGTCGGCGCCCTCGAGGTCCAGCGCGTCGGCCAGGTCGTCCCACAGCTCGGGTGCGACCCGGTCCGTGGCCCGGCCGGCCACCCCGTGCAACGCGTCGCGCACGTCCAGCAGGGTCCGGCGGGACCGCTCCAGGTCGACGTGGGGAACGTCGACAAGCCACGTCGCGACCAGGGCCTTGAGCACCGTGGCGTCGCGCAGGCCGCCCTCGGACTCCTTCAGGTCGGGCACCGACAGGTGCGCCAGCTCGCCCATCAGGGCATGCCGCTTGGCGACCAGCTCGCGCAGCGCCGGCAGCCGGCTGCGTGCCGTGCGACGCCAGTGCGCGAGCACCGACGAGCGCAGCCGCAGGGTCAGGTTGGGGTCGCCGGCCAGGTGCCGCACGTCGAGCAGGCCCAGCGCGACCCGCACGTCGGCGTCGGCCTGCTCGATGACGTCCTGCTCGCTGCGGACCGAGTGGTCGAGCTTCGCCCCGGAGTCCCACAGGGGGTACCAGATCCGCTCGCCGGCATCGCCCAGCCCGACCGCCGCCTCGTGCACGAGGACCACGTCGAGATCGGAGTACGGCGCGAGCTCACCGCGGCCGTAGCCGCCCACGGCCACCAGCGCGCAGCCGGTCTCCGGCGCCTGCGCGGCGGCGTACGCCGACACGCACAGCTCGTCGGCCGCCGCGGTCCGTCCAGCCCTGTCCACCACCACAGTCTCCGGTTCGCCCGGGCCGGGAGCCACCCCGCCCATGACGAACCCCGCCGGCCCGACAGCCGGCGGGGTTCGCACGACGACCTCTCAGATGGCCGCGCTGTCACGGTCACCGGTGCGCACCCGGACGACCGTGTCGACCGGGCTGACCCAGACCTTGCCGTCCCCGATCCGGCCGGTCTGCGCCGTCTTCTGCACGATGCCGACGATGTCCTCGGCGTCGCCGTCGTCCACGACGATCTCGATCCGGATCTTGGGCACCAAGGCGATGTCGTACTCGGCGCCGCGGTACACCTCGGTGTGGCCCTTCTGCCGGCCGTAGCCGCTGACCTCCGAGACGGTCATGCCGGTGACCCCGAAGGTCTCGAGGGCCTCGCGGACCTCTTCCCACTTGTGCGGCTTGATCACCGCGGTGATGAGCTTCATGCCATGGCTCCTTCGGTGGAGGTGGAGGGGGCTGCCGCGTGCGCGGGTGCCAGGACGCCGGTGCTGCCGCCCAGCACCGAGCCCGACCGGCCGTCGAGGTCGTAGGCGGACTCGCCGTGCTCGGCGAAGTCGATGCCGTCGATCTCCTCGTCCTCGCTGACCCGCCAGCCGATCGTGTACTTGATGGCCAGGCCGATCACGGTCGTGAGCACGCCGGTCCAGACCACGGTGAACAGGACCCCGAGGACCTGGTGGCCCAGCAGGGTCGCGTTGCCGCCGTAGAACAGGCCGTTCATGGTCCCGAAGAGACCGTCGACGCCCTGGGGCGACTTGTCGGTCCCGACGAAGCCGATCAGCACGCAGCCGAGGATGCCACCGACCAGGTGGACGCCGACGACGTCGAGCGAGTCGTCGAGCCCGAACTTGTACTTGAGGCCGACCGCGTAGGCGCAGCCCGCGCCGGCGACCGCACCGACGATCAGCGCACCGAGCGTGTTCACCGCACCGCAGGCGGGCGTGATCGCCACCAGCCCGGCCACGACGCCCGAGGCCGCGCCGAGGGAGGTCGCCTTGCCGTGCATGATCCGCTCCATCAGCAGCCAGGCGAGCATCGCCGCCATCGTGGCCACCGTCGTGTTCATGAACGTCACGCCGGTCTCGCTGTAGAACTGCGCGGAGAACTTCGCCGGGCTGCTCAGCGCGTCCGAGGTGAAGACGATCGAGCCGACGTTGAAGCCGTACCAGCCGAACCACAGCAGGCCCGCGCCGATCATGGTGAGGGTCAGGTTGTGCGGCTTCATCGGGTCGCGCATGAAGCCGACCCGCTTGCCGATGATCAGCGCCAGCACGCCGCCCGCGATGCCGGCGTTGATGTGCACGACCGTGCCCCCGGCGTAGTCCAGGTTGGCGAACTTCGAGTAGAACCAGCCGCCGCCCCACACGTTGTGGGCGATCGGGAAGTAGCAGAGTGTGACCCAGATCGGCAGGAAGACGATCCAGGAGGAGAGCTTCACCCGGTCGGCGATCGCGCCCGAGATCAGCGCCGCCGTGATCACCGCGAAGGTGAGCTGGAAGAGCACGTAGATGTAGTTGCCGTGCGAGACCCCCGAGAGGCCGAACATGCTGAACGGGTTGGCGAAGAGCTTGCCGTTGCCGTTCCCGATGCCGTCGCCGCCCCAGCCCTCGGACCATCCCCACAGGACGAACACGATGCCGACGACCGCGAGCGAGACGTAGGACATCATCATCATGTTGAGGACGGACTTCGAGCGGGTCATGCCGCCGTAGAACAGTGCGAGCGCCGGCGTGGTCATCATCAGGACGAAGGCTGTCGCCACGATCATCCAGGCGTAGTAGCCGTCCATGGAACCTCCAGGAAAGTGTGTCCAGATGGGCGACCGGGCACGAACAACGCCGTCCGGGACCGGTCACCCTGTCGGGTCACAGACTGGGTCGCCGAGGTTTCGTCGTACGACGTGCCGTGTTGCCGTCGTGCAACGGTTTGCGCGCCACGTGTTACGGCTGTGTGAACTCGGGCGGGTCTCGCCCGTCGACGCAGCGGTCAGCCGAGCAGTGCGTCGACGAACGCGCCGGCGTCGAACGGCGCCAGGTCGTCGGGTCCCTCGCCGAGGCCGACCAGCTTGACGGGTACGCCGAGCTGGCGTTGCACGGCGACCACGATGCCGCCCTTGGCCGAGCCGTCGAGCTTGGTCAGCACGATGCCGGTGACGTCGACGATCTCGGCGAAGACGCGGGCCTGGACCAGGCCGTTCTGACCGGTGGTCGCGTCCAGCACGAGCAGCACCTCGGTGACCGGCGCCTGCTTCTCGATCACCCGCTTGACCTTGCCGAGCTCGTCCATCAGCCCGGCCTTGTTCTGCAGGCGACCGGCGGTGTCGACCAGGACCGTGTCGATCCCGCGCTCGGTGGCCTCCTGGACCGCCTGGAAGGCGACGCTGGCCGGGTCGCTGCCCTCCGGCCCGCGCACGACCTCGACGCCGACCCGCTCACCCCAGGTCGCCAGCTGGTCGACCGCAGCGGCGCGGAACGTGTCCGCGGCACCGAGCACCACCGAGCGGTCCTCGGCGACCAGGATCCGGGCCAGTTTGCCGACGGTGGTGGTCTTGCCGGTGCCGTTCACGCCGACCACGAGGACGACCCCGGGCTTGCCGTCGGCACCCGAGACCTGGAGCCGCCGGTCCATGTCGGGGTCGACCAGCCGGAGCAGCTCGTCGCGCAGCACGCTGCGCGGGTCCCCGGCCTCCTTGCCGTCGACGCGCAGCCGGTTGCGCAGGTTGGTCACCAGCTCGGTGGTGGGGGCCACCCCGACGTCGGCGGTGAGCAAGGTGTCCTCGATCGCCTCCCACGTGTCCTCGTCGAGCCGGTCGCGCGAGAGCAGCGCGAGCAGGCCCCGGCCCAGCCCGCCCTGGGAGCCGGCGAGCCGCTGGCGTAGGCGGACCAGCCGCGACGCCGTACCCTCCGGTCGCTCGAGGGTGGTCGTCGGCGCCCCACCCGTAGCCTCGGGCTCTGCCTCCGCAGCCGCCTCCGCGGCACGCTCGGCCGGAGCCGGCGCGATCACATCGGTGCCGGTGCCCGGAGCCCCCCGGCGCCGCCGTCCGGAGGTCAGCAGACCGGCCACGAGGGCACCGCCGAGGACGACGATGCCGATGATCAGGTAGAGCCAGTCACCCATGCAACCATCCAACCAGAGCAGGCCGGGCGCTCCGCATCGCCGGGGGCCGGGCCCGGTGGCGGCTCAGGTCCGGACGACCTCGCCGAGCGCGGCCAGCGGCCCCTCGACCAGCTCCGCGTCGCCGACGACGGCCGAGACCAGACCGGCCGGCCCCAGCATCGGGATCGATGCCTCGTGCACCTGCTCCGGCGTGACCGCGGCGAGCCGCTGGGGGTGCTCGCGCAGCCACGCGACGTCCTGGCCGTCGGTCAGCAGGTCGAGCAGCGTGTCCGCCAGCCCCGACTGGGTGGCCGTGGACAGGGCGATCGAGCCGACGAGGTACTGCCCGGTCGCCGCCACCTCGTCCGCGCCGGGCGGCAGGCTCGCCATCCGGCCCAGCTCGTACGACGTCTCCAGCAGCGCCGGCGCGGTCACCTCCGTGGCCACGTCGGCGGCGACGGTCACCCACGAGCCGGCGGCCGCGTTGTTGATCAGGCTGTAGGGGCTGTAGGTGTAGCCCTTGTCCTCGCGGATGTTGGTCACCAACCGTGAGGAGAAGTAGCCGCCGAAGAGCGCGTTGGCGATCTCGGCGGCCGCATAGGTGGGCTCTCCGCGGCGCGGGGCGGGGCCGCCGAGGCGCAGGTTGGACTGCACCGCTCCGGGCCGGTCCACCAGCACCAGCGGCCCGGGCTCCAGGGCCGGCAGCGGAGGCACGTGCGAGGCGCCCCCACCGGCGGTCCAGCCGGCCCAGGCCCGCTCGACCTGGTCGAGCGCACGGGCGGGCCGCAGGTCGCCGACCAGCACCAGCACGGCGCCGTCGGGGCCGACGCGACGCCGGTGTGCGGCTCTCATCGACGATGCCGGCACCTCGAGGACCTCCTCGGGTGAGGGCACGTCGCGGCCGTAGGGATGGGCTCCGAAGGCGCGGCCGCGCCACGCCTCGTCGGCCAGCACCCCGGGCTGCGACAGCGCGCGCCGCAGGCCGTCGGCGAAGCGGTCGGCCTCGCGCTCGACGGCGGCCCGGGGGTAGGACGACGAGGTCAGCACCTCCGCGGCGAGCGCGAGCAACGGTCCGAGCTCGGAGGCCAGTGAGTCACCGGCCATCACCAGCCCGTCGGCGTCGGCGTAGAAGCGCAGCGAGCCACCGAGGTGCTGGAGCGCCTCGGCGAGCTCGCCCTGCGACCGCTCCGCGGTGCCGAGCATGATCGAGCGCTGGAGGAGCAGCATCCGGGCCAGGTCGCCCGGACGGCGGACAGCCGTCGGGATCCGCATCCGCACCTGGACCAGCGGCACCGAGGCACGTCGTACGGCGACCACGCGCAGCCCGTTGGGCAGGGTGCGCTCGGCGACCGACGGCAGGCGCGGCTGACGGGGCCGGGTCAGGCCGGGGATCTCGCGGGGCTGGGGCGCCCGGCGGGCGGGGCTCATCGGGCACCGTCCGCGACCACGTCGAGGCGGGCCCGGGAGTCGGGTCTCAAGGAGGCGGCCGCGGCCGCGACCTGCTCGGCGGTCACCGCGGCCAGCAGGGCCGGCATCTCGCCGACCAGCTCGGCCCGGCCGCGCTGCTGCTCGTAGGACGCCATCGCCAGGGTGCGGGCGAGCACGTGGTCGGCGCGCTGGTGCATCGCCGAGGCGGTGCGGGCGCGGATCCGGGCGAGCTCGTCCTCGGGCACCCCGTCGGTGGCGATCCGGTCGAGCTCCTCGTCGACGGCGCTGACCACCCGGTCGGCGGGGATCTCCGGGGCGTGGTGGGCCTCGATGATCATCGCGGTCGGGTTGCGCACGTCGAAGGCATCCTCCATGAACGCCAGGTGGGCGCCGATGTCGGTGGCGGTGCGGTCGTCCTGCACCAGCCGGCGCCGCAGCCGCGACGCGTCGCCGGCCGACAGCACCGACGCCAGCAGCACGTGCGGGAGGTAGGCGTCGAGGTCCGCGGGGTCCGGCACCCGCCAGCCGAGCGCGACCGCCGGGGCCGGGGCGAGGGCGTCGTGGTGCTCGGCCCGGCGCTCGGAGGTAGGCGCGGGCTCGTCGAAGTCGGGCCGCGGGGGTACGTCGCGACGAGGCACGTCGCCGAAGTGGCGGCGGACCAGGGTCATCGCCTGGTCGGCGTCGAGGTCGCCGGCGATCGCGAGCACCGCGTTGCCCGGGGCGTAGTACTGGTCGAAGAAGTCGGCGGCGTCCTCGACGGTGGCGCTCTCGAGGTCCTCGAAGCCGCCGTAGCCGTTGTGGGCGTTGGGGAAGGTCTCGAACAGCACCGGCGGCAGGGTCAGCCAGGGGAACCCGCCGTACGGCTGGTTCAGCACGTTGACCCGGATCTCCTCCTTGACCACGTCGAGCTGGTTGGCGAGGTTGTCCTCGGTCAGGGCGGGGGCGCGCATCCGGTCGGCCTCGAGGAACAGCGCCCGCTCGAGGGCGCTGGACGGCAGCGCCTCGTAGTAGTTGGTGTAGTCGAGGCGGGTCGAGCCGTTCAGGGAGCCGCCGGAGGACTGGACGTAGCGGATGTGCTCCATCTTCCCCAGCGACACCGAGCCCTGGAACATCAGGTGCTCGAAGAGGTGGGCGAAGCCGGTCCGGCCCTCGGGCTCGGAGCGGATCCCGACGTCGTAGTAGACCGCGACACCGACGACCGGTGAGGACCGGTCGGGCGCGATCACGACCCGCAGGCCATTGCGCAGCGTGGCCCTCTCGACGGCGTACGACGGCGTCCGACGGGAGGCGATGCCGGTGGTGGTGGCCATGGCGCGACCGTACCCGACCCTGCGGCGCCCGGCGGGCGGCCGCGGGAACTCAGCCGTCGCGGTGGCTGGGCCCGGTCGGCTCGGGCTCGGAGAAGCTGAAGCCCAGCGTGCCGTCGTCGACCGGGGCGGCGTCCTGAGCGGTGTTGTCGAGGGTGGGTGCGGAGTCGACGCCCTTGCGCAGCGCGTCGCCCAGCCAGGGTGCGGCCGGGACCTCCTCACCGCGGTGCGGGAAGGCGACGTAGACGACGACCAGACCGGCCAGCACCAGAACCACGAGCATCGAGATGACGAGCGTCCACATGACGTCACCTTGGCACATCTGCGCCCGGAGGCCACCTTCGGGCGCGCCGCCGACGGTGACGTCGTACGCCGGTCAGGTCGCGCGCGGGCGGTCGCGGAGCCGGCGCCAGCCGCCGGCCCGGTTGTCGGCCACGAGGCGCCGGAAGAACTCCAGGAGCGGCTGGGCCGGCACCTCGTCGCCCCCGTGGAAGGCGATCGTGCGGGCGGTGGTGTTGTCGTGGCCCGCGGTGATCAGGCCGTGCGGGTCGGGCACCAGCCCACCGTCGTACACGAACACGTCGACGTGGTCACGGGCGGCCAGGAACGCCGCGACGTTGCCCTCGAGCACGAAGTAGGGCTGCACGGTCCGCTTGATGGTCTCGGTCATCTCGGGGTCGGCCTCGTGGAGCAGGTCACGGACCCGCTGGAGGGTCTCGCGCTGCCACTCGGGCAGGCGCTCGAGGTAGTCGTCGACGCGGGGGTCGTGCGTCATCGGGGCGGTCTCATCGCATCAGCGCCTCGACCGCAGCCCGGATCGCGGCGGGCAGGGGCGTGGCCGGGCGGGCGGGGTCGGTGTTGTCGACGTACACGACCACCACCCGGCCCTCGGCGGCCGCATCGTCGTCGTCGCCTTGGAAGAGCCCCACCCGGTAGCTCACCGAGGTGCGCCCGACCCGGTCGACCCTGACCCCCAGGTCGACCGGCGCGGGGTAGCCGACCTCGCGGAAGAACCGGCACGAGACCTCGGCGAAGACCCCGATCGTGTCGATGCTGTCGGCCGCTCCCCCGATCGCCTCCTGGAGGTGCAGGTCGATCGCGGTGTCGATCAGCTCGAAGTACGTCGCGTTGTTCATGTGCCCGAAGCCGTCCAGGTCGGCCCATCGGGTCGTCGCGGTGGACCAGTGCACGAAGTCGGCCCGCGTCGGGCGGGGGCTCCTGGTCGGCACCTCGGTCACGGGGTCATTGTGGCGGACGGAGTCCCCGAGCGGCGGTGACCCAGGCCCGGTTTCGGTCGCGGAAACCGTGCCTCACCCACCGCTGCGCGTGGGCCCCGGCGTACGGCGGTGACCCAGGCCCATTTGCGGTCGCGGAAACCGTGCCTCACTCACCGCCGGTCGGGTCAGGCCGGCTCGCGGAGGCGCTGGCTGATCACCGCCGAGACGCCGTCGCCGCGCATGGTCACGCCGTACAACGCGTCGCCGACCTCCATGGTGCGCTTCTGGTGGGTGATCACCAGGAGCTGGCTGTTCTCGCGGAGCTCCTCGTAGATCTCCAGCAGCCGCCCGAGGTTGGTGTCGTCGAGCGCTGCCTCGACCTCGTCGAGGATGTAGAACGGCGACGGCCGCGCCTTGAAGAGCGCCACCAGGAAGGCCACCGCGACCAGCGAGCGCTCACCGCCGGACAGCAGCGAGAGCCGCTTGACCTTCTTGCCCGGCGGCCGGGCCTCGACCTCGACGCCGGTCGCGAGCATGTCGTCGGGCTCGGTCAGCACCAGCCGGCCCTCGCCGCCCGGGAACAGCCGGGCGAAGGTCTGGTCGAAGGCCGCGGACACGTCTGCGAAGGCCTGGGTGAAGACCTCCTGCACCCGGGCGTCGACCTCGCGGATGATGTCGAGCAGGTCGCGACGGGTGGCCTTGAGGTCCTCGAGCTGCTCGGTGAGGAAGCGGTGCCGCTCCTCCAGTGCCGAGAACTCCTCGAGCGCCAACGGGTTGATCTTGCCCAGCATCGCCAGGGACCGCTCGGCGGTGCGCAGGCGCCTGGTCTGCTCCTCGCGGTCGTACGGCGTGGGGTCGGGCGCCGTCTCGCCCTCGGCCACGTCGCCGGTGAAGGGCACCGGCTGGTGGGGGCCGTACTCGGCGACCAGGCTGGTCTCCTCGAGCCCGATCTCCTCCATGGCCCGCTCGGTGAGCTGCTCGATCCGCATCCGCTGCTGGGTGCGGGCCATCTCGTCGCGGTGCACGGAGTTGACCAGCTCGTCGTGCTCGCGGGCCAGGTCGCGCAGCGTCGCCCGGACCGCCAGGAGCTCCTGCTCGCGCTCGCTGCGGGCCGCCTCGGCGCGGGTGCGGGCCTCGGCGGCGCGATGCACCGACACCTCGAGCCTGCCCAGCACCACCCCGACCGCGACCCCGACCGCCTGGGCCGCGCGGCCTTCCCGGATCAGCCGCTCGCGCCGCTCGATCGCCCGGGCCCGGGACTCCCGCTCGGCCACGGCGGCCCGCACCAGCCCGTCGGCGCGACCGTGCAGGGCCCGCGCGCGCTCCTCGCTCGTGCGCAGCGCGAGGCGGAGATCGGTCTCGGCCTGCCGGGCGCCACGCGCCGCGTCGGCGAGTCGCTCCCGCTCGGTGGTGTCGGGCTCGTCGTCGGAGGCGTCGTGCGCGTTGGCCAGGCGCTCCTCGAGCTCGGCCAGTCCGGCGAGGTCGGCGTCGCGCGCCTCCTGGGCCGCGATGATCGCCGAGCCGATCCGCTCGGCCTCCGCCCGGGCGGCCCGGGCCTGCGAGCCGAAGTGCCCGAGCTCCTCGGCGACGGCGGCCAGGGTGGCGTCCGACTCGTGGAGCTTGGCCAGGGCCACGTCGACCCGGCGCTGGGCGTCGAGGCGTTCGGTGTCGAGCCGGGAGATGTCGAAGGCCAGCCGCTCGCACGAGGCGACCGCCTCGGACAGCGAGGCGGCGGCCTCGTCGTAGGCCGCCTGGACCTCGAGGAGGCTCGGCTGCGCGGTGGAGCCGCCGGCCGCGAAGTGGGCGGCGTACACGTCGCCCTCGCGGGTGACGGCGGTCAGGTCGGGCATGTCGGCGACCAGGGCACGGGCCGCAGCCAGGTCGTCGACGATCGCGGTCTTGAAGAGCAGCCGGGCCACCGACGCGGTCAGCCCGTCGGGACAGCTCACGACGTCGATGGCGTACGTCGCGTGGGGTGGCAGCCCGGGCCAGTCACGGTCGGCCTCCGGCGCGCCGGCCAGGAGCATCCCGGCCCGGCCGAGGTCGCCCTCCTTGAGGTGCTGGATCGCGCCGGCGGCCGAGTCCGAGCCAGTGACTGCGACGGCGTCGGCGGCGGTGCCCAGCGCCGCGGCCACCGCCGTCTCGAAGCCGGGGTCGACGCTCAGCACGGCGGCCACCGAGCCCATCAGCCCCGAGACCGACTCGGAGGCCGCAAGCAGGGCTCCCACGCCGTCCTTGCGGTTCAGGCCCAGCTCGAGGGCTTCCTTGCGGGCCTGGAGCCCGGACCGGTCGCGCTCGGCCTGGGCGGACTCCTGCCGGGTCTTGGCCAAGCGCTCGGTGAGGTCGTCGAGCACGGCCAGGGCGCCCTCGTGCTCGGCGTCGAGGCCCTCCTCGCCGGCGTCGAGGCCGGCCACCCGGGTCTCGAGGGCGGTGAAGTCGTGCTGGGCGCGGTCGGCACGGGCCACGGCCGCGGCGCGCGCGGACTCCAGGCGGCCGAGCTCGTCGTCGGCGGCTGCCGCCCGCGACTTCACCGCGTTGACCTGGCCGGCCAGTCGGGCCAGGCCCTCACGCCGGTCGGCGGCCGCACGGAGCAGCCCGGCGACACGGCGGTCCTCGGCGGCCGCGGCCTCCTCGGCGGTACGACGTGCCGAGACCGCGCTGTCGAGGGCGCCGCGGTGGGTCTCGACCTCGGCGGCGATCAGCCGCTCCTGCTCGCGGACCCGCTCAGCCTCGGCCTCGAGCTCGTCGGGGTCGCGCCCGAAGTCGAGGCTCTCCTGCTCGGAGCCGGCGGCGTTGCGGACCCGCTCGGCGGCGAGCGACGCCGTACCGCGGAGGCGCTCGCGCATCCCGGACAGGCCGAACCACGTCTCCTGGGCCTGCGCCAGCACCGGCAGGTCGTCGCGCAGCGACGCCTCGAGCCTGGCCTCGGCCGCCTGGGCCTGCGCGGTCGCGGCCTCCACCTCGGCGCGCCGCTCGACCAGGATCGACTCGTCGGCCAGCTCCTCCTCGAGGGCGGTGCGGGCGGTGACGAGGTCGTCGGCCAGCAGCCGGGCGCGGGCGTCGCGCACCTCGGCCTGCACGGCCGCGGCACGGCGGGCCACCTCGGCCTGCCGGCCGAGCGGCTTGAGCTGGCGTCGGATCTCGCTGAGCAGGTCACCGAGGCGGGTCAGGTTGCCGTCGGTGGAGTCGAGCTTGCGGAGCGCCTTCTCCTTGCGCTTGCGGTGCTTGAGGACCCCGGCGGCCTCCTCGATGAAGCCGCGCCGGTCCTCGGGGGTGGCGTGCAGGATCGTGTCGAGCTGGCCCTGCCCGACGATCACGTGCATCTCGCGGCCGATGCCGGAGTCGCTGAGCAGCTCCTGGACGTCGAGCAGGCGGCACGAGGTCCCGTTGATGGCGTACTCCGAGCCGCCGGAGCGGAACATGGTGCGGCTGATCGTCACCTCGGCGTACTCGATCGGGAGCGCGCCGTCGGCGTTGTCGATGGTGAGCAGCACCTCGGCGCGACCCAGCGGCGGCCGGCCCGTCGTACCGGCGAAGATGACGTCCTCCATCTTGCCGCCGCGCAGGCTCTTGGCCCCCTGCTCACCCATCACCCAGGCCAGGGCGTCCACGACGTTGGACTTGCCGGAGCCGTTCGGGCCGACGATGCAGGTGATGCCGGGCTCAAGCTGCAGCGTGGTCGACGACGCGAAGGACTTGAACCCCTTGAGGGTCAGGCTCTTCAGGTACACGGGGCTCCTCTTCCGGTCGCCGGTTTCGGTGGCGAGATCCGCCGCGGGCGCGACGAACAGGTCGGACTGCAGGCGTAGCGGGTGCCGACGGGGGAAGTGCAGCGACGTTCACCCTACCCAGCCGGGGCCGCGATCCCGGTGAGGGCGGCCCGGTGTCGGCGCCCCGGCCGTCAGAAGCCTGCCTGGACCAGCTCGTGGCGGATCCGGTCCAGCTGCTCGAGGTAGTCGTTCATCTGGGCCCGCAGCCCGGCGAACTCGACCCGGTAGCGCTCGACGGCGTGCCGCTGCTCGGGTTGGAGCCAGGTGACCTGGCTCAGCACGAGTGGGAGCACCTGGGCCTCGAACAGCCGGGCGACGCTCTCGGCACGTCGCAGCAGCGCGGGTGCGCTCGCATCAGCCACGAACATCAGTCGGAGGAGCTCGCCGGGCACAGCGCTCACCCCGCTGCTGAGCAGGAGTGGCGTGAACGTGATCGCCGCGTTGACGCCGACCGAGTCGAGGTCGGCCCAGACCGGCTCGACGCCGCTGCTCCCGAGGTCCAGCCACCTCCCGAGTGCGTCGTCGATGCGCTGCAGACCCTCCTGGTTGGCCTCGCGCTCCCCCGCGGTGCTCTCGAGCGTCGTACGCCAGAAGCGGAGGTAGTCACGGACCCAGTCCGCCGTGGCCCGGCGCTCGCGCAGGCCCTCGAGATAGAAGGCGAGCAGGGCCGCGACGAAGACCGAGACGAAGGTCAGAACGGCGTCCCCGAGAGACATGGCGCTCCTCGCCCGCTCAGGGGCGCCGGCGCAGCCGGTCGCGGAGCACCATCAGCTGCTCGCGCTCGTGGTCGGTCAGGGAGTCCATGCCGCCGGCACTGATCTTGTCGAGCAGCTCGTCGAGCGCCGCCTGGTCGCGCGAGACCGGCGGCACCTCGCGCGGCTGCCAGGGGCCGGCGACCACGGTGTTGGGGCCACCCTTGGGCGCACCCCGCGTCCGCTTCGGCTTCCGCGCCCGCGCCGGCCCGCGCAGCCTCGGCACCTGCCGCACCTCGGAGAGCAGGCCCATGGACTTGGCGACCAGAGCGGTCAGCAGCAGTCCCAGCACGAAGTTGAGCAGCAGCAGTCCCTGGCGGTTGCCGACGTAGCCCAGGACCGAGATCGCGACGATCACGACCCCGACCACCCAGCCGGGGATGTTGAAGAAGAACCGCCGGTGGGGGTACTCGGCGATGAACACCAGCAGCACCATCAGCTCGAGCTGCCCGATGCCGTCCAGGAGGCCGTAGAGCGTGCTCAGCTCGACGACGACGACCCACAGCAGCCCCAGGCCGACGGTCACGATGGTGAGGAACCACACCATGCGCTTCTTGCCGAGCAGCTTCTCGATCTCGGAGCCGAAGTACCAGAACACGACCAGCGCGATCACCGTGAACAGGCTGATCCCGGTGGGATAGGCCAGGGGCCACGTCACCAGTCGCCAGATCTGGCCGGACACCACGGAGTCGGGGTCGAGCACGAGGTGCGACTGGAGCGGCCCGTAGCTGCCGCCCTCGAACGCCCACTCCACGACCGACACGATCGACAGGACGATGACCAGGACGGTAGAGGTGACCTCGACGGTCCCTAGCCGGAACCAGCCGTCCTCGGACCCGCGGCCCGGACCCGCCATCCCCCATCGGTTGCTCACAGGGACACGCTAGCGGGACCGGCCGGGCGTGTGCGCCGCACCACCGACACCGACAGCGACCCTCGCCGTACGACGAGGAAGGGGCCGCCCGGACGGGCGACCCCTTCGCTGCTCGTGCTACCGGTCAGAACGCACCGGTGCCGTTCGGCGTGCCGAGACCCGTCGGACCGTCCCAACCGGCGCCGGCGACGCACCACTGGGTGGCCGGGCACTTGCGCTTGGAGTTGCTCCCGCTGGTGATGTCGTTGAGGCTGGCGGTGTGGGCGTACGGGATCGCGTTGGCGTAGCCCGACACCCCGGCGCCGGTGTTTCCGGCCAGTGCGTAGACCGACGCGATGATCGGCGAGGACTCGCTGGTGCCGCCGTACTGCGACCAGGCCGACGCCGTCAGCGAGGTGGGCGCGTAGACGCTCAGGCCACCGGTGTTGGGGTCGGCCGCCGCGGAGACGTCGGCGATGGCCCGCTTCGCGCAGCCGGTGTTGACCGAGTTCTGGAACGTCGGCTTGGCGATCACGGTCGAGCAGCCCGAGCCGGCGCCGCTCCACGCGGTCTCGGTGACGCGGGTGTTGCCCGACATCTTCAGCGACGTCCCGCCGACGGCGGTGACGAACGCGGACGACGCGGGGTAGGACCCGCCCTTGTAGCCGTTGTCGCCGGTCGACGCGGTGATCGCGATGCCCGGGTGGTTGTAGGCGCTGGACTCGGCGCTGTCGCCGCCGCCGTAGCTGTTGGAGATCGCGACCACTCCGGGGGTCTTCGCGGCCTGGTTCACGGCCGTACCGAGGTCGGCGAGGCTCGAGGAGTTGGCCTGGACCACCAGGATCTTGCAGTCCGGGCAGGCGGCCGAGACGGCGTCGACGTCGAGCGCCTGCTCCTGGGCCCACCCGAGGTTGGCGGCGGGCGGGGTGGTGCCACCGGTCTGGTTCACGATCGTCAGGCAGCCGCTGCCGCAGGCCGGGAGGCCGTACTGGCTGCGGAAGGTGGCCAGGTCGCTGGCCAGGTTCGGGTAGCCGTAGGCGTCCACGATCGCCACCGTGCGGCCGGCGCCGCTGGTGCCGTTGAGGTTGTAGGCGGAGCGCAGCTGGGTCGGGTTCAACGCCGTGCCGAGGGGACCGGTCGCGTTCGGGATCTCGCCCTTCTTGTTCACCATCACCTTGGCGAAGCAGGTGGCGTGGCCGGCGGCCGGCGTGGCGGCACACACGCGCTGGGCGTGCAGGTTGCTGAAGTGGCTCAGCTGAGGCGTGGCAGCGTCGGCGCCCGGAAGGCCGGCGGTCAGCGCGCTGACGGCCAGTGCTCCCGCACCGAGAACGGCGGCGAAGAATCTCTTGCTCACGAGTGATGACTCCTGGAGTGTTGGCCGATCCCCGTGGCAGCGGTCTGCCGCCCCCGGCCCGTCACGGACTCTGCCTCACGCGCGGGCCGAAGTCGATGACCTGGTGGGACAAGTCTTTGCAACGCGACTTCCTGCAATCCCACCCGAACAGGTGGACGTCTTCCGGTGCGACCCCCGTTATCCGGCGGTTTCGTCCAGCAGCTGGTCGGCGTGCGCGATGTGACCGACCGAGCGCCAGACCAGGGCCAGGGTGAGCGCGGAGCCGACGAACGCGAACCAGAACGGCGCGGCCAACCCCCACCGGTCGGCGATCAGGCCGCCGAGGGCCTGACCGATGACCAGGCCGCCGAAGACGCCCACGAGGTAGACGCTGCCGACCCGGCCCTGGAACTCGGTGGGGACGGCCCGCTGCCGCACCGTCTGCGAGACGGTGCCCCACACGAACGAGTAGGCGCCGAAGCCGAACATGATCACCATCGCCACCCAGGGCGACCGGTTGACGGCGAGCCCGAGGTGCATCAGCACCTCGAGGGTCAGGCAGGCGCGCATCAGGGTGGCCAGCGGGACGTGCTTCTCCAGCCAGCCGTAGCGCGCGGTCGAGATCAGGCCGCCGGCCGCCGCGAGCGTGGCCAGCAGCCCGAAGCCCACCTCGCTCATGCCGAGGCGCTCGGTGGCGTAGAGGACCAGCACGGACCATGCAGCGCCCCAGGTCACGTTGAAGACGATGATCACCAGCGCCAGGGTGCGGACCGCGGGGTTGGCGACGAGCCACCGGATCCCGTCGGCGATGTCACGACGGACGTGGGTGTCGACGTCCTCGCGGACGCCACCCTTGGGCGTCGCGATCCGGGCGATCAGCACCACCCCCAGCCCGACCAGGACGGCCTGGGTGACGAACGGGACGGCCAGGCCGACCGCGAACAGGAAGGCGCCCAGCGGTGGGCCGACCAGCTGGTTGACGGTGATGAACCCGGCCATCAGCCGGGCGTTGGCCAAGCCCAGCTCGGCCTTGGGGACGACCATCGGGAGCAGGGTGCGGGTCGTGGTGTTGCCGAAGACCTCGGCCACGCCGATCAGGAACATCGCCACCAGGACCAGCGTGATGTCGATGTGTCCCGACGCGATGGTGAGCGAGAGGATGACCAGCACGATCGCGCGGAGCAGGTCGCACACGATCACCAACCGCCGCCGGTCGAGACGGTCGGCCAGCGCGCCGGCGTGCAGGCCGAAGACGAGCCACGGCAGCCGCTGGAGCAGGCCGGCCAGCGCCACCATGAACGGCGAGTGGGTCTGCGAGGCGACCAGCAGGGGTCCGGCGGCGATCGAGAGGCCGTCGCCGGCGTTGCTCACCCACGACGAAGCGAGGAGCCAGCGAAAGCTGCTCCCGAGACGTGTGGGCGCCACGACTTCCAGCACCCGATTGCTGACCCCCGCCACAAGGGGTCGAGCGTAGCCAACTACTACCCTCACCGCCATGGAGCTCCTGGCGGAGGGGCGTGAGGCCGAGGTCTTCGCCCTGGACGAGCACCGGGTGCTGCGCCGGTTCCGCAGCCCCGACCGCGACGCCGGGCCGGCGGCCGGCCTGCTGGATCGCCTGGCCGGGCTGGGCTACCCGGTGCCGCGGGTGCTGTCGTACGACGGTCCCGACCTCGTGCAGGAGCGCGTCCACGGCCCGCGGATGAGCGAGGCGATGACCACCGGCGCGCTGGCGCTCGCCGACGGCGCCCGGATGCTCGCGTCACTGCACGACCGCCTGCACGCGCTCCCCGACGAACCGGCCGGCTCCGGTGCGCTGCTGCATCTCGACCTGCACCCCGAGAACGTGCTGATCGGGCAGGACGGCCCCGTGGTGATCGACTGGAGCAACGCCCGGCACGGGCCACCGGGGCTGGACGTGGCGATGAGTGGGCTGATCCTGACCCAGGTCGCGGTGGCGCGTCCGGAGCTGGGGGCCATGCTGGCCGCGTTCGTGCGGACCTACCTGTCCAGCTCGGCGACCGACCCCACGGCGTACGTCGACGAGGCGGTCGCCCTGCGTCGCTCCGACCCCTTCATGACGGCGGCGGAGCTCGACGAGATGGAACAGTCGCGGGATCTGCTGGTGTCGCTGTGCCGCTCGGGCGGCTGAGCGACCCGGAGGAGCCGGCTCAGGCCGGCTGCATCTCGCGGTGCTCGGCCTCGAGGTCGAGGACCCGAGCCGCCTGGTCGACCGCGAGGCGGTCGTTCTCCTCCATCAGGCGGGTGACGAGCTCTTCGAGATCGGAGATCCTGGCCCTCAGCTGGGCGTTCTCCGCGGCGATCCGGTTGGGGATCCCGTGATCGCGGTTGAGGTGGCCGACAAGCGCCTTGGCCATGGATGAGCCTTCCGACGTGGGGGACCCCCCACGAACATGGGGGCCGTCTTCAAGAGTGACACTTCGGCCCCGCCGGGTCAATCTCGGCGCTTGCGCGGAACCGGCTGACAGACGGGGCAGAAGAAGGACGAGCGGTTCATGAACTCCTGACGCCGGATCAGCCCCCCGCATCGGTCGCACGGCAGCCCCTCGCGCCCGTAGACGTGCAGCGAGCGGTCGAAGTAGCCGGACTCGCCGTTCACGTTGACGTACAGCGCGTCGAAGCTGGTGCCGCCCTCCTGCAACGCGGCCGCCATCACGGCCCGCGCCTCGGCCAGGACCCGGCGTACCTGGATCGGGCGGAGCCGGTCACCGGGCCGGTCGCCGTGCAGCCCGGCCCGCCACAGGGCCTCGTCGGCATAGATGTTGCCGATCCCGCTGACCAGGGTCTGGTCGAGCAGCAGCCGCTTGATCCCGGCCTGCCGGAGGCGGACCCGGCCCACGAACCGGTCGTCGTCGAACTCGGGGTCGAAGGGGTCGCGGGCGATGTGCGCCATCTCGGGCGGCAGGTCGGCGCCCCCCGGCGAGATCGAGAGGCCGCCGAACATCCGCTGGTCGACGAAGCGCAGCTCGCGGTCACCCAGCGCGATGCGGACCCGCAGGTGCCGCTCGTCCGGGTGTCCCGGGAGCTGCACCAGCAGCTGGCCGCTCATGCCCAGATGGGCGAGCAGTGCGTCGCCGTTGTCGAGCGGCAGCCAGAGGTACTTGCCTCGACGGCGGGCCGCCACGAACCGGCGACCGGTCAGCTCGGTTGCGAATCCGGCCGGGCCACGCGGGTCGCGACGTACCGGTCGGGGGTGCAGCACGGTGACCGACGCGACGGTGCGGCCGACGACGTGGCGGTCGAGGCCGGCTCGGACGGTCTCGACCTCGGGCAGCTCGGGCACGGGTCGCCGGGTCAGTCGGCGAGGGGCTGGACGAGCACGTCGGCGAGGCCCAGGCTCTGCGCCAGCTCGCCGTACGCCGTCTCCGCGGCGGCCTGCTCGGCTTCCTTCTTCGAACGACCGACGCCGTTGCCGTAGCGGCGGTCGCCGACCCGCACCTGGGCGGTGAAGGTCTTCATGTGGTCGGGTCCCTCGTCGGCGAGGAGGTACTCCGGGACACCCAGGCCGTGCTCGGCGGAGAGCTCCTGCAGGGAGGTCTTCCAGTCCAGGCCGGCACCCAGGGCGGAGGCGGCCTCGATCAGCGGGTCGAACAGGAGGTGGACGACGGCCGCCGAGCCGGTCAGTCCGGCCGACATGTGCACCGCACCGATCACCGCCTCGACGGTGTCGGAGAGGATCGAGGCCTTCTCCCGGCCACCGGTGGTGTCCTCGCCGCGGCCGAGCTTGATGTAGGCGCCGAGGCCGATGGCGCGACCAACCTCGGCCAGCGCGCGGGCGTTGACGACCGCCGCCCGGAGCTTGGCCAGGTGGCCCTCGGACAGCTCGGGGTGGGTCGTGTAGAGGGTCTCGGTGACGACGACTCCGAGCACCGAGTCACCTAGGAACTCCAGGCGCTCGTTGGTGGGCAGGCCACCGTTCTCGTAGGCGTAGGAGCGATGCGTCAGGGCGCGCTCGAGCAGCTCGGCGTCCAGCTCGGGATCGCCGAGTGCGTGCCGGAGCTCCTCGTAGTTCAGCGGACCCTGCCCGGTCTCAGAGGACCTGGCGACGGTCGGCGCGAGGGCCGTACTGGCCGCAGGTGCCGCAGGCGCGGTGCGGCAGGTGCTTGGCACCGCAGGCGGGGTTGGCGCAGGTCACCAGGGTCGGCGCGACGGCCTTCCACTGCGACCGGCGGTGCCGGGTGTTGCTCCGCGACATCTTCCGCTTCGGGACTGCCACTGTTCTCTCCTCGTCAGGTGGTCCGGTGGACCGTTGGTCAGGCGTCGGGCTCGAGCTCGGACAGCTGCGCCAGGGCGCCCCAGCGCGGGTCGACCGGCGCGTCGTGACCATGGTCCGGGTCGTCCGTCAGCCGGGCACCACACTCGGTGCACAACCCGGGACAGTCGTCCTGGCACAACGGCTGGAACGGCAGTGCGAGCACCACCGCGTCCCGCAGCAGGGGCTCCAGGTCGACCAGGTCGTCCTGGAGCATGCTGACCTCGAGCTCCTCATCCGGATCGACGCCCTGGTCGTCGTACACGAACAGCTCCTGGAACCTCACCTCGATCTCGTCGGAGATCGGCTCCAGGCACCGTGCGCACTCGCCCTCGAGCACAGCCTTCGCCGTACCCGTGACCAGGACGCCCTCCATGACCGCCTCGGTCCGCAGGTCGAGCTCGACCGGTGAACCTTCGGGGACGCCGAGGACCTCGATGCCCAGATCTGCCGGGGCCGGTGCCGTACGTGCCACTTCGCGCTGGGACCCCGGGCGGCGGCCGAGCTCGCGTGTATCGAGCACGAGCGGCGCTCTCGGGTCCAGTTTGCTCAGGGGTCCACTTCCGGAATCGGACACAACAGATCAGCCCGTATCGTATCCGCCCGTGTGACAGGGCGGCAAAACGCGCAGCGGCGGGTGTCAGCCGGAGGCGTCCCGCAACCGGGCCACGAGGGCCTCGTTGACGAAGTCGGGGACCAGCCCGGAGACGTCACCGCCGTACGACGCGACCTCCTTGACGAGCGACGAGGCCAGGAAGGACCACTCCGGGCTGGTGGGGACGAACACCGTCTCCACCGGGCTCAGCGAGGAGTTCATCTGGGCCATCTGGAGCTCGTAGTCGAAGTCGCTGACCGCGCGCAAGCCCTTGACGATCGCGGAGATGTCGTGCTCGGTGCAGAACGTCGTGAGCAGCCCGGAGAAGCCCTCGACGCTCACCTGCGGCAGGTGCTCGACGGCGCGGCGCAGCATGGCGATCCGCTCGTCGTCACTGAAGAGCCGGTGCTTGGACTGGTTCACCCCGACCGCGACGACGACCTCGTCGAAGAGGGAGGTCGCGCGCTCGATGATGTCGAGGTGCCCGTGGGTGACCGGGTCGAACGAGCCGGGACACACGGCCCGGCGCGCCTGCGGACCCATCAGGCCTCCTCGCGGTTGACGCTACGACGTGGGAGCGGCGTGAACGTACCAGAGCACGGTCTCGCCGTACTTCTTCTGCCGGGAGTCGCCGAAACCCGGTGGCCAGTCCGGCTCGGCGCTGCGGGTGGCCCGCTCCACGACCACCATCGCCCCCGGCACCAGCCAGCCCTGCACGTCCAGGGCGGCCAGGTCGGCGGCCACCTCGCCTTCGGTCTGCGCGTACGGCGGGTCGAGGAACGCCACGTCGTACGGCGCGGACGGCGGACGCGCCAGCGTGCCGGAGACCGAGCCGGTGACGATGTCGGCCCGGGCGAAGCCGAGGTTGCGGGCGTTGGTGGCGATCATCCCGGCGGTACGACGGTCCTGCTCGACGAGCGTGACCACCCCCGCCCCGCGGGACCACGCCTCCAGGCCGACCGCGCCGGAGCCGGCGTACAGGTCGAGGAACCGCAGGCCCGAGAGCGAGCCGCACCACGACTCCACGGCCGAGAAGAGCGCCTCGCGCACGCGGTCACTGGTCGGCCGCGTGTTCACCCCGCGTGGCACGTTGATGCGTCGTCCTCCGACCGATCCCCCGATGATCCGCGTCATGGTCGTGGTCGTTCCCCGAGCCCCGTGGAGCATGCCGTCATGACTTCTCCATGAACTCAGACTGCCGCGAGTCCTGCAGTTCTGTCACCCGTCGGCCCAGCTCCGGGGCGCTGGTGAGACCCGGATCGTCGGCCAGGAGCAGGAGCGCCGCCGCCCGGGCCTCGACGATCGTGTCCTCGTCGCGCAGGACCCGGAGGTTGAGCAGGGAGCTGCGGAACCCCGACTGCGAGCGTCCGAGCACGTCACCCTCGCGTCGTTGCTCGAGGTCGACGCGGCTCAGCTCGAAGCCGTCGGTGGTCGCCGCGACGGCGTCGAGACGCTCGCGGGCCGGGGAGTCCGCCGGCACCCGGGTGACCAGCAGGCACAGCCCGCGATGACCGCCACGGCCGACCCGGCCGCGCAGCTGGTGGAGCTGGGAGATGCCGAAGCGGTCGGCGTCGAGCAGCACCATCGCGGTGGCCTCGGCGACGTCGACGCCGACCTCGATCACCGTCGTGGAGACGAGCACGTCGAGCTCGCCGCCGGCGAAGGCCCGCATGGTGCGGTCCTTCTCGTCGGGAGGCAGCCGGCCGTGCAGCAACCCGACGCGCAGCCCCGCGAGCGGTCCGGCCCGCAGGTGCTCGGCGACCTCCTCGGCGGCACTGAGCCGGATCGGCGTGACCGGGAGCTCCTCGTCGTCGACCCCGGCGTCGGTCTCGCCCTGCTCGAGCTCGTCGCCGCTGATCCGCGGGCACACGACGTAGGCCCGATGGCCGTTGCCGACCTCCTCGCGCACCCGCTCCCACACCCGGTCGACCCAGTGCGGCTGCTCGGCGAGGGGTACGACGCTGGTCTGGATCGGCGCGCGTCCGGCCGGGAGCTCGGTCAGCGTCGAGACCTCGAGGTCACCGAAGACGGTCATCGCCACGGTGCGCGGGATCGGCGTCGCCGTCATCACCAGCACGTGCGGCGGCGCACCGGCCTTGTCGGTCAGCGCGGCCCGCTGCTCCACACCGAAGCGGTGCTGCTCGTCGACGACCACCAGGCCCAGGTCGGCGAACTGCACGCGCTCCTGGAGCAGGGCGTGGGTGCCGATCACGATGCCGGCCTCCCCGCTGGCGGCGTGGAGCATCGCCTCGGCCCGCGCCGCCTTCGGCATCGACCCGGTCAGCAGCGCGACCGTGGTCGCCTCGGCCGCGCCACCGAGCATCCCGCCGGCGGCGAGGTCGCCGAGCAGGGCGGTGATCGAGCGGTGGTGCTGCTGGGCGAGCACCTCGGTGGGCGCCAGCAGCGCGGCCTGGCCGCCGGAGTCGACCACCCGCAGCATCGCCCGGAGCGCAACGAGGGTCTTGCCGGAGCCGACCTCTCCCTGGAGCAGCCGGTTCATCGGCCGGGCCCGGGCCAGGTCGGCCTCGATCTCGGCCGCGACCTCCTGCTGGCCGCGGGTCAGGGTGAACGGCATCCGCGCGTCGAAGGCCGCCAGCAGGCCGCCACCGCCGGTGCAGGCCTGGCCACCGAGGGCCGCGAGCTCCGCGCGCCGCCGGGCCAGCACGAGCTGGAGCACCAGCGCCTCCTCGAAGCGGAACCGGCGCTGGGCGGCCTTCACCTGCTCCCACGAGTCCGGAGCGTGGATCCAGTCGAGGGCGGTGTGGACGTCCGGGAGGCCGTGCCGCTCGCGCAGGTCCGGCGGCAGCGGGTCGGGGACCTCGTCGAGGACGGTGCGGGCGAAGCTGATCGCCCGCTGGAGGTCCCACGAGTCGACGCCCTTGGTGAGCGGGTAGATCGGGTAGAGCGCCTTGACCGACTCCAGGGACAGCTCGGTGGTCTCGTCGTCGGTGAGGCCGAACAGCACCATCTGGGGGTTGGTCAGCTGCCACTGCCCCTTGAAGCTGCCGACCTGACCGACGAAGACGCCGGTGCGACCGACCGGGAGCCGCTTGGCCTGCCACTCGCTGACGTGCTGGCTCTTGGCGAAGAACGACATCCGCAGCGCGGGTCCGTCGGTCTGCAGGGTCGTGTCGAGACGGTACGCCGTGCGGCGGCTGCGGCGGTCGAGGTAGGTGTGGACCTCGCTCGCGGTGATCTCGCCGACCACCGTCAGCATCTGACCCGTGGTCAGCTCGGTGACCTTGGTGAGCTCACCGGTGCGGACGTAGCGGCGCGGGAAGTGCAGGACCAGGTCACCGACGGTGCGCAGCCCGAGGCCGTCGGTGATCTTCTTGACCACGGCCGGCTTGGCCTGGGCGCCCAGCACGGTGGCCACCGGCGACTCGAGGGTGATCAACGGGCGTCCACCTCCTACTCCACCGACATCAGCAACGGGTAGCGGTCCTGCCCACCGTCGTACACCACGACATCGACAACGGCATGGTGCTGCTGGAGGTACGCCTCGCAGTGATCGGCCAGGCCGTCGGAGGCGGCACCGGCCACCAGGGTCACCAGCTCACCACCACCGCCGAGGAGCCGCTCCAGGATCTCGATCGCCACGCCGCGCAGGTCGCTGCCGACGACCGCGAAGTCGCCCGCGACCACGCCGAGCACGTCTCCCGGCTCGCAGGGGCCGGCCATGGTCATCGCCTGCTTGACCGCGACCGTGACGGCTCCGTGCCGGGTGTGGGAGGCCGTGGCGGTCATCTCGAGCACGTCGGCGTCGAAGCCGCGGGCCGGCTCGTGGACGGCCATCGCGGCCAGCCCCTGCACCTGTGCCTCGGTGGGGATCACCGCGACCCGGACGCCGTGGTCCTCCTCGGCCGTCCGCGCGGCGATCTGCGCGGCCCGGACCGAGTCGGGGTCGTTGGGCAGGATCACCACCTCGGCCGCGTGGCACTCCTCGATCGCCGCCAGCAGCATCCCGGTGGACGGGCGCCGGCCGGGGCCGGCCTCGATCACGACGGCTCCCGCGTCGCCGAACAGCGCGGCCAGTCCCGGGCCGGCGGCGACCGCGACGATGCGGCGGCCGGTGCGCTCGTGGAGCCGGTGTCCCGCCGCGGCCACCTGCTCGGCGAAGTGCGTGACCCGGATCCGGTGCGGGCGGCCGGCGGCGATCCCGGCCTCGATCGCCGCCCCGACGTCGTCGACGTGGACGTGGACGTTCCACAGGCCTTCGCCGCCGACCACGACCAGGGAGTCGCCGAGCGGCGCCAGCGCCGCCCGGAGGTCGGCGACGTGCTCGTCGTCGCCGTCGAGCAGGTACATCACCTCGTACGACGGCCCGTCGGGGCGCAGGGCGTCGGCCACCGGGGTCACCGGGATGGCGCGGGCACCGAGCGGGTTCCGCTGCCCCACCGGGCGGCGTCCGGTCAGGACCGTCTCGGCGGCGTCGAGGACGACGCACAGCCCGCGGCCGCCGGCGTCGACGACGCCCGCCGCCCGGAGCTGCTCGAGCTGCTCGGGGGTGTGCTCGAGCGCCTCACGGGCCGCGGCGGCGGCCGCCCCGAAGACGTCGCGCGCCCGGGCGCCGGGCTGCTCCGCACGTCGTACGGCGGCGTCGGAGGCCGCGCGGGCCACGGTCAGCATCGTGCCCTCGACCGGGATGCCGACCGCTGCGTAGCTGGCGTCGGTGGCCTCCCGCATCGCCTCCGCCATCACCGTGGCGTTGCGCTCCTCGGGGGCGGCGCGGGCGATCCGGGCGGCGATCGCCCCGAGCATCTGGCTGAGGATCACCCCACTATTACCGCGGGCGCCGAGCAGGGCGCCGCGGCGCAGCGCCGTCAGGGCGACGGCCAGACCCGCGTCCGGCGCGCCGGACAGCGCCTCCTGGATCGCGTCCCGAGCCGCGCTGACGGTCAGGTACATGTTGGTGCCGGTGTCGCCGTCCGGGACCGGGTAGACGTTGAGCGCGTCGATCTCCTCGCGGGCACCCGCCAGCGCGTCGACCGCGACGTCGACGAAGCGCTGCACGACCGCGAGCTCGATGCCGCCGCCGGTGGGTGCTTCCATGGCCTGCCTTGCGCTCGGTCGTGGCGGCGCCCGAGGATCGTGACGAGGTCGTGACGGGGAGCCGGGCTGACAATCTAGTCCGGCGGACGCTGATTCGTCCGCGCACGGGTGCGTCGGATATTCTCTTCAGGTTGCCCGCTGTGCGCGGGCCCGTTCCACCCTCGACTTCAGGAGTTCCCCGTGGCTGCCGTCTGCGACATCTGCGCCAAGAAGCCCGGCTTCGGCAACAACCGGCCGTGGTCGCGCAAGATCACCAAGCGCCGCTTCGACCCCAACATCCAGCGGGTCCGGGCCACGGTCAACGGCACCCCGAAGCGCCTCAACGTCTGCACCGGCTGCCTCAAGGCCGGCAAGGTCTCCCGCTGACCTTCCGCCGAGTCGGCACAAAAGACACCCCAGGCCCTCGGCCTGGGGTGTCTTTTCGTGCCGACTCGGCGGCTGTCAGAAGTGGGTCCAGCCGGTCGGGCCGTCGTACTCCACGCCGTCGACGGTGACGCCGGACCCCTCGGCCACGGTCCCGATCGGGAGCCAGCCGTCGGGGACCGGGCCCGGGAACGTCGCCAGCAGGGCGTGGTCGTCCCCACCGCCGAGGATGAACTGCAGCGGGTCGGCCCCCAGGGCCGCGCCGACGGCCCGGAGCGGCTCGGCGACCTCGAAGGCGTCACGGCGTACGTCGACGGCCACGCCCGAGGCCTCGGCCAGGTGCCGCGCCTCGGCGAGCAGGCCGTCGGAGATGTCGATCAGGGCGGTGGCGCCCGCGACGGCGGCCGCCGCTCCGGCGTCGTACGGCGGCTCGGGGCGTCGGTAGGCCTCGACCAGGACCCGCGGCGAACGGAAGCCGCGGCCGAGCACCGCGAGCCCGCCCGCGGCCCAGCCCTGCCGGCCGCACAGGGCGAGCACGTCGCCCGGCTCCGCGCCCGAACGCAGCACCGGTGCCTGGGCGCAGCCGCCGATCACGGTGACCGCGACGACCACCGAGTCCGCCGAGGTCAGGTCGCCGCCGACCACGCTGGCGCCGACCAGTGCGCACTCCTCGGCGAAGCCGGCAGCGAAGTCGAGCGTCCACTGCACCGGCAGGTCCGGAGGCGTGGCCAGGCCGATCGTCAGCGAGTGGGCCCGGCCGCCCATGGCGTTGACGTCGGAGAGGTTGGCGGCCGCCGCGCGGTGGCCGATGTCGGTCGCCGAGGCCCAGTCGCGGCGGAAGTGCCGACCCTCGACCAGCAGGTCGGTCGAGACCACGACGTGACCGTTGCGGATCCGCAGCACCGCCGCGTCGTCGCCGGGACCGACCAGGACCTGCTCCCCCTGGCTGAAGATCTCCTGGAGCCGGGCGATCAGCGGGAACTCACCGGCCTGGGCCACGGTCGCGTCAGCGGGGAACGACATGGGGCCATCCCACCAGATCGGCCGGCATCGTGGCGCCGGGCGGTGGGCGACCTGTCGGCTGCCTCGGGGTGCACGGTAGGTTGTCCGCGCACCCCGTCACCCGACCCGGAGGAGATCACGATGGTCGTCCAGGCGTACATCCTCATCCAGACCGACGTCGGCAAGGCAGCCGACGTGGCTCGCGCGATCGCCCAGGTCAAGGGCGTGACCCTCGCCGAGGACGTCACCGGCCCCTACGACGTGATCGTCCGCGCGGAGGCCCGCAACGTCGACGAGCTGGGCAAGCTCGTCGTGTCGAAGGTGCAGAACCTCGACGGCATCACCCGCACGCTGACCTGCCCTGTCGTCCACATCTGACTTGCGCGCTTCGTCGCCGCTGCGCCCCGGACCCGCTCGGGTCCGGGGCGCACGCATGTCGGCCCGTCCGGTGGGCCTCGCCGTCGTGCCGGCGGCGCTCTTGGCCGTCGTCCTGGCCGGGTGCGGCAAGGAGCCGGTGACGGTCCCGACGCTGCGGCTCACGCCCGCCGACCAGGCTCGCTGCCAGCGGGTCACCAACGCCCTGCCCGACCACGTCGCCGACCAGGGGAAGCGCAAGACCCAGCCGGCCGAGGCCCTGGGGGCGGCCTGGGGCGACCCGGCGATCGTCGTCCAGTGCGGCGTCCCGGTCCCGTCGGACTTCACCAGGAGATCGGCCTGCCAGGAGGCCGACGGCGTCGGCTGGTTCGTCCCCGACAGCCAGGTCAACGACCAGTCCGCCGACGTGGTGATGACGACGGCCGGCTACCGGCCCGTCCTCCAGGTGACGATCCCCGCGTCGTACCGTCCGAGCGGGGTGGCCGCGGCGATGGTGGAGCTGGCCCCGGTGGTCAAGCAGTACACCCGGCTCGTGCAGCCCTGCCGCTGACCGCCGGCCGCCCGGTCTCTGGTCCGTCCTAGCGCAGGCCGGTGCCCCGGCGGAGGGCCAGCCGGATCAGCCGGTCGACCAGGGCGGGGTAGTCGACCCCGGTGGCGGCCCACATCCGGGGATACATCGAGGTCGGGGTGAAGCCGGGCATCGTGTTGATCTCGTTGACCACGACCGAGTGGTCGGGCATCACGAAGAAGTCGACCCGGGCCAGCCCCTCGCCGCCGATCGCCTCGAACGCACGGGCCGCCATCTCGCGCAGCTCGGTGGCGACCTCGTCGGGGAGGTCGGCCGGGACGTCGAGCTCGGTGTGCTCCTCGGGGAGGTACTTGGCCGCGAAGTCGTAGAACTCGTGCTCGCCCCCGATCCGGATCTCCGCGGGCACGCTGGTCTCCGGCGTACCGTCGAGGGCCTCCAGGACGCCGCACTCGACCTCGCGGGCGCCGACGGCGGCCTGCTCGACCAGCGCCTTCGGGTCGTGCCGGTGCGCCTCCTCGATCGCGGCATCGAGCTCGGAGGGGCCGTGCACCTTGCTGATCCCCATGCTCGAGCCGGCTCGCGCGGGCTTGACGAACAGCGGGAAGCCGAGGTCCGCGACGCGATGGCGTACGCCGTCGGGGTCGCGGTACCACTCGCGCGCGGACACCGTCACTGACGGCATCACCGGCAGGCCGGCGGCTTTCAGCACGATCTTGGCGTAGGCCTTGTCCATGCCGACCGCGCTGGCCAGCACCCCGGCGCCGACGTAGCGGACGCCGGCCATCTCGAACATCCCCTGGATCGTGCCGTCCTCGCCCCACGGGCCGTGCAGGAGCGGGAAGACGACGTCGACCTCGCCCAGCGTCTGTGGCGGCTGTGAGGGCTCGTGGACGACGAGGTCGGTGCTGTCGGTCTCGCGCAGGAGGGCGATCGGGGCCCGCTCACCGTCGACGCTGGGCAGCTGGTCGGGCCCCGTGATCCGGAGCCGCTCGGGGTCGCCCGACTCGAGCACCCAGCGACCGTCGGTGGCGATCCCGATCGGGATCACGTCGTACGTCGTCCGGTCGATCGCGTCGAGGACGCTGCCGGCGGTGACGCAGCTGATCGCGTGCTCGCTGGAGCGTCCGCCGAACACGATCGCGACGCGGGGCTTGCGGTGGTGGCTCGGTGGATCGGTCATCGCAGGCGACCCTACCGGGGGTGCGGCCGCTGCTCGCCGTACCCTCGGGAGCATGACCGAACCCACCTGGTCTCCCGCCACCACGGCCGTCACGGCCGGCCGTCCCGAGCACGTGCCGGACGCGCCGCTGAACGTCCCGATCACGATGGCGGCGACGTACGTCGCGGGCGGCGACGTCGAGTACGGCCGCTACGGCAACCCGACGTGGACCGCCTTCGAGGAGGCCCTGGGAGCGCTCGAGGGCGGCCGGTGCCTGTCGTTCGCGTCGGGCCTCGCCGTGGTCGCCACCGTGCTCGACCTGGTGGGCCAAGGGGCCACCGTGGTCGCGCCCCGCCACGCCTACAACGGCACCGTGATGCAGCTGGCCGATCTCGAGTCCCGCGGTCGGGTCGTCGTTAACCTGGTCGACATCACCGACACCGACGCGGTCGTCAAGGCCTGCGACGACGCGGCCCTGGTCTGGCTCGAGTCGCCGACCAACCCGGCGCTCGAGGTCGCCGACATCGAGACGATCGCCGCCGCCGCCCACGAGGCCGGCACCTACGTCGTGGTGGACAACACCTTCGCCACTCCCCTGCGCCAGCGGCCGCTGACGATGGGCGCCGACCTCGTCGTGCACTCGGCGACGAAGTACCTCTCGGGGCACGCCGACGCCGTGCTCGGTGCCGTCGTGGTCGCCGACGACCAGCTGTACGACGTGCTCAAGGGACGGCGCGACCTGATCGGCGCGATCCCCGGGACGCTGGAGGCCTGGGTCGCCCTGCGCGGCCTGCGCACCCTGCACCTGCGGGTCGAGCGGGCGGAGAGCAACGCCCAGGCACTGGTCGGCCGGCTGCGTGCGCACCGGGCGATCGCGGAGGTCCGCTACCCGGGCTTCGGCGGGATCGTGTCCATCGTGTTGAACGGCGGCGCCGACGGCGCCGACCTGCTGACCCATGGCACCCGGCTGTGGGTGCACGCCACCTCGCTGGGCGGCGTGGAGTCGAGTCTCGAGCGTCGGCGGCGGTGGAAGTCCGAGCCGGCGACGATCCCCGACGGGCTGGTCCGGCTCAGCGTCGGGATCGAGGACGTCGAGGACCTCTGGACCGACCTGTCCGTCGTACTGGACGGGCTGGCCTGATCCCCTCTGCGGCCGGTCGACCGGGGAGGATCTCGCGCGACCACTGACGTTCTGCCGCGATGTTTCGGCCGAGAACGTCAGGTTTCCCCGGTGAACCGGTGAAACCAACCCCGGCTCACTCCCGCTCGGACTTGGTCTCCCGCGCCACGAAGGACTCCATCATCTGGGGGGCGGTCATCCGGCCGGCGACGACGGCCTCGACGTGCTCGGCGATGGGGGCGTCGACGTCGAGCTTCTCCGCCAGGGCGAGCAGCGAGGAGCAGGACTTCGCGCCCTCGGCGACCTGCCGGGTGGAGGCGACGATCTCGGCGGTCGTCATGCCGAGGCCGAGCTTCTCCCCGAACGTGCGGTTGCGGGACAGCGGCGAGGAGCAGGTGGCGACCAGGTCGCCGAGCCCGGCCAGCCCCATCAGGGTCAGCGGATCGGCTCCCATCGCCATCGCCAGCCGCGCGGTCTCGGCCAGGCCGCGGGTGATCACCGATGCCGTGGTGTTGTCGCCGAAGCCGAGCCCGACCGCCATCCCGACCGAGAGGGCCACGACGTTCTTGTAGGCACCTCCCAGCTCGCAGCCCACGACGTCGAGGCTGGTGTAGGGGCGGAACGCCGGGCCGTGCACGAGATCCTGCACCCGCCGGGCGACGTCCTCGTCCGCGCAGGCGACCACGGATGCGGCCGGCTCGCGCTGCGCGATCTCGTGCGAGAGGTTGGGACCGCTGACCACGGCGATCCGGCTGGGTCCCGCATCGGTGACCTCGGCGATCACCTCGCTCATGCGCCGCAGCGTCCCGAGCTCGACCCCCTTCATCAGCGAGACCATCACCGCCGTGGCGGGGATGTACGGCGCCCACTGCTCGAGGTTGGCCCGGAAGGTCTGGGACGGCACCGCGAAGACCACGACCTCGGCGCCGCTCAGCGCTCGCTCGGTGTCATGGGTGGCGCTGACGCCCTCGGGCAGCTCGACGCCGGGCAGGTAGTCGGTGTTCTCGCGCCGGCGGTTGATGGTCTCGCACACCTCTTCCCGGCGCGCCCACAACGTCACGTCGTTGCCGGCGTCGGCGAGCACGAGCGAGAACGCCGTACCCCAGGAACCCGCCCCGAGCACGCAGACCCGGGTCATCGGTGCTCCTTCTTCGCGGGGTTGCCGGTGGGACGGACCCCGGCCCGGCGCGGGTCGAACCGCTCGGCCGGCGCGGGCTCGCCGCGGAGGTCGGAGACCAGCGCCGTCAGCGCGTCCATGATCCGGCCGGTCGCCTTGCCGATCACCTCGAGGGTGCGCGGCTGGATCGCGGCCAGGTCGTCGAGGGGCACCGGGTCCCCGACCTTCATGGTGATCTGCGTGCGCGGGAACAGGTGCGGCTTCTTGGCGTAGGGGTAGAGCAGGTCGTGCGCGCCCCACTGCCCGATCGGGATCACCGGCGCCCCGGTCTCGAGGGCGATCCGCGCCGCGCCGGACTTGCCGGCCATCGGCCACAGATCAGGGTCGCGCGTCAGCGTGCCCTCCGGATAGACCACCACACACTCACCGGCCCGCACCGCCTGCACCGCTGCGTCGAACGCGCCGATCGCGTTCTTGCTCAGCCGCTCGACCGGGATCTGGCCGGCCGACCGCAGGAAGTAGCCGAGCGCGGGGTTCTTGAACAGGCCCGACTTGGCGAGGTAGCGCGGCATCCGACCGTGGTCGTAGACGATGTGCGCGGCGGTGAGCGGGTCGATGTGCGAGACGTGGTTGAAGACCAGGATGCAGCCACCGGTGGCGGGGATCTTGTCACCGTCGATCCAGGTGCGCTTCGTGGTCGCGAGCAGGGTCGGCTTGACGATCGGCACCGCGAGGTTCCAGGCCCAGCCGCGCCGCTGCTGCAGGCGTCGCACGGGTCGCACCGCCACTGCGTCCTCCACGTCGTCGGGCCGGCACCTCCCTCGTCGCCGGGTCCAGAGCAGGCTACTCGGTCGAGGCCCTGCCACGGCTCCCTGACAGGATCGTCGCGATGCCAACTTCTGGGTACGTCGTCCTGCTCCCGGTCAAGCCACCGGCGCGCGGCAAGTCGCGCCTGGAGGTCGACCCCGACCGACGGCGTACCCTCGCCGCGGCGTTCGCGCTCGACACCGCCCGCGCCTGCCTGGCCACCGGCGGCGTGAGTGCGGTGCTCGCGGTCACCGACGACGCCGGTTTCGCCGGGGACCTGCGCAATGCCGGGTGCGAGACGATCCCCGACGGCGTGACGTCCGACCTCAACGAGAGCCTCCGCCTGGCGGCCGCGGAGTCGAGACGCCGCTGGCCCGAAGCCACCCCGGTCGCCGTGTGCGCCGACCTGCCGGCGCTGCTGCCGGCCGACCTGGAGACCGCCCTCGCCTGGGCCTCGGGGGCGCGCTTCGTGGCTGACCGCGAGCGGGTCGGCACCACGCTCTACACGGCGCCGTACGACGCCTTCGCGCCACACTTCGGGCGTGGCTCGCGGCAGGCCCATCTCGACAGCGGTGCGGCCGAAGTACCCGGCGACCTGGCCTCGTTGCGGCTCGACGTGGACGACGCCGCCGCGCTCGCTGCGGCAGAGGCGCTCGGCGTGGGTGCGCACACCCGCCTGGCGCTGCTCAGCTGAGCGGGTCCGGACACAGCGAAGGGGGCCACCGGACGGTGGCCCCCTTCGAGTGCTGACGTCAGGACTTCTTGGCGGTCTTCTTGGCCGGAGCCTTCTGGGCGGGGGCCTTCTTCGCCGGTGCCTTCGTGGCGGTCGTCTTCTTCGCCGCCGGCGCCTTCTTGGCGACGGTCTTCTTGGCCGGAGCCGCCTTGGCCGGGGTCGCCTTCTTGGCGGTGGCCTTCTTGGCCGGGGTGGCCTTCTTCGCCGGCGTCGCCTTCTTGGCGGCGGTCTTGGCCGGTGCGGCCTTCTTGGCCGGAGCGGCCTTGGTGGCCGTGGCCTTCTTCGCCGGCGCCGCCTTCTTCGCGGGAGCCGCCTTCTTCGCCGTCGCGGTGGCCTTCTTGGCTGCGGCGGCCGGAGCGGTCAGCGTCAGCTTGGGAAGCTTCTTCGCTCCGGAGACGACGTTCTTCAGGTCCGCGCCCGCCGAGAACTTGGGCACGGCGGTCTTCTTGGCCTTGATCCTGGCGCCGGTCTGCGGGTTGCGCACCCAGCGTGCCTCGCGGACCCGCTTCTCGAACGAGCCGAAGCCCGTGATCGCGACCTTCTCGCCCTTGGCCACCTCACGGGTGATCGTGTCCAGGACGGACTCGAGCGCGTGCTGTGCCTGCTTACGGTTCCCCTCGTAACGCGCAGCGAGCGCGTCGATGAGCTGAGACTTGTTCACGGCTTCCCTTCCAACGAAAACGATCTTGGTCGGACGGATGTCCGACATGCTTCGCCGAACGCTAGTACCCCCGACGCGTCTCGACGTCACTCACGCGACTGTTTCTTGCGAACTTTTTGCGGAGAATCCGGCTCAACCGCGCCATTCTCGGCACTTGCTGACGCCGTCGAGGTCACCCCAAGGGGTCGATCCGGCGATGAAAACGCGTGTAGGTGTCGACGTCCGCGACCTCGACGAACCCGCACTTCTCCAGCACCCGGCGGCTCGCGGCGTTGCCATGGTTGACCCCGGCAAACAGATCCGTGGCCCCCAGGGTCGCGGCATGACGCACGATGGCAGCCAGGCTCGCGGACGCGAATCCCTTGCCCTGCTGGGGATTCGTAACCCAGTAGCCCACGGCGTACGACGGAGGTGCGACCGGCGTCAGGACGATCCGGCCGACCAGCTCGCGCTCGTCCAGCCAGATCCCGAACGAGCAGGTCGCGGCACTGCCGTCGCCGGCGGTAGCGAACTGCTCGCGCCACTGCGAGGCCGTCGTGGCGATCTCGTCGCGGTAGTCGCCCGACGACATCAGGTGCTCGGCGTTCTCGGCCAGCAGCCGACGAAGTTCCTCGGCATCCGCGGGCTCGTGGGTGCGGACGGTCACTTCACCGACCTCCGTCACCAGTCTCACGCCGCCCATGCGGCGAGACCCTAGAGCGTGGCGGGCTTCCAGGACGGGCGCTTCTGCTCGTACGCCGTGATGTCGGCCTCTTGGGTGAGGGTCAGCGCGATGTCGTCGAGACCCTCGAGCAGGCGCCAGCGGGTGTAGTCGTCGATGTCGAAGGAGTCCTCGACCGCGTCGGGCCCGTCCCCCGCACGGAGCGTGCGGGTGGTCAGGTCGACGGTGATCGTCGTACCGGGCTCGGCCTCGAGCAGGTCCCACAGCCGCAGCACGACCTTCTCGTCGACCTGCGCGGCGAGCAGGCCGGCGTTGCCGGAGTTGCCGCGGAAGATGTCCCCGAAACGTGGCGAGATCACCACCCGGAAGCCGTAGTTCTGCAACGCCCAGACGGCGTGCTCACGCGAGGAGCCGGTGCCGAAGTCGGGTCCGGCCACGAGCACCGAGCCGGCCGAGTAGGCCGGCTGGTTGAGCACGAACCCGGGGTCGTTGCGCCAGGCCGCGAAGAGGCCGTCTTCGAAGCCGGTCCGGGTCACGCGCTTGAGATAGACGGCTGGGATGATCTGGTCGGTGTCGACGTTGCTGCGCCGCAGCGGCACGCCGATGCCGGTGTGGGTGGTGAACGCCTCCATCACTCGGCTCCTGTCGGGTCGTGGTCTCGACTTCGCTCGACCTCCGACGGGCTTCGCTCGACCACCGACGGACTTCGCTCGACCACCGACGGGCCTCCATCGACCAGCGGCGGCAGGTCGGCCGGTGAGCTGAGGGTCCCGCGGATCGCGGTCGCCGCGGCGACGGGCACCGACACCAGGTGGGTACGGCCGCCCTTGCCCTGGCGCCCCTCGAAGTTGCGGTTGGACGTCGAGGCGCTGCGCTCCTGCGGCGCGAGCTGGTCGGGGTTCATGCCGAGGCACATCGAGCAGCCGGCACCCCGCCACTCGCCGCCGGCCTCCTTGACGATGACGTCGAGCCCTTCGTCCTCGGCCTGCAGCCGCACCCGCACCGAGCCGGGCACGACCAGCAGGCGCGTCCCCGGGGCGACGTGGCGGCCCTCGAGGATCGCGGCAGCGACGCGGAGGTCCTCGATCCGGCCGTTGGTGCACGAGCCAACGAAGACCGTGTCCACCGCGATCTCGCGCATCGGCGTACCGGCGGCGAGGCCCATGTACTCCAGGGCCTTCTGCGCACCGACCCGGTCGCTGGCCTCCTCGAAGTCGAGCGGGTCGGGCACAGCACCACTCAGGGGGACGCCCTGACCGGGGTTGGTGCCCCAGGTGACGAACGGCGTGACCGCGCTCGCATCGAGGGTGATCTCCTGGTCGAACTGTGCGTCGTCGTCGGTGAGCAGCGTGCGCCAGTGCGCGACCGCGGCGTCCCAGTCGTCACCCTGGGGTGCGCCGGGACGTCCGCTCAGGTAGCGGTACGTCGTCTCGTCCGGCGCGATCAGACCGGCCTTGGCGCCCCACTCGATGCTCATGTTGCACACGGTCATCCGGCCCTCCATCGAGAGCGCCTCGATGGCCGGGCCGCGGTACTCCACGACGTACCCCGGCCCGCCGCCGGTGCCGGTCTGGGTGATCAGGGTGAGCACGAGGTCCTTGGCGGTGACGTCGTCGGGGAGGGTGCCGGTGACGTTGACGGCCATGGTCTTCGGTCGCTGCTGCGGCAGGGTCTGGGTGGCCAGCACGTGCTCGACCTCGGAGGTGCCGATGCCGAAGGCGAGGGCTCCGAACGCGCCGTGGGTGGAGGTGTGGGAGTCACCGCAGACGATCGTCATGCCCGGCTGGGTCAGCCCGAGCTGCGGGCCGACGACGTGGACGATGCCCTGCTCGACGTCGCCGAGGGCGTGCAGGCGGATGCCGAACTCCCCGGCGTTGCGGCGCAGCGTCTCGACCTGGGTGCGGGAGACGGGGTCCTTGATCGGCTGGTCCCAGTCGATCGTCGGGACGTTGTGGTCCTCGGTCGCCAGGGTCAGGTCCGGACGCCGGACCTGGCGGCCCGCGATGCGGAGCCCGTCGAAGGCCTGGGGGGAGGTCACCTCGTGGATCAGGTGCAGGTCGATGAACAACAGGTCCGGCTCGTCACCGGCCGGGCCGGACGACCTGACCAGGTGCTCGTCCCAGACCTTCTCGGCCAGGGTCTTCGCCATCGTGCTCCCTCTCTCCCGCCTCGTCGGTGGACCGGTCCGGTGCTCGGACCCGTCAGGGGCACGCTACAACTTGCGTCCCATGATCTGAGACGGCAGTATTGCCATATGGACAACACGAGTGGGGTCGGGGTCCTCGACAAGGCCGCCCTGGTGCTGACCGCGCTCGAGTCCGGCCCGGCGACCCTGGCCGGCCTGGTCACCGCCACCGGTCTCGCCCGGCCCACCGCGCACCGGCTCGCGGTCGCCCTCGAGCACCACCGCCTGGTCGCCCGCGACCTCCAGGGCCGTTTCGTGCTCGGCCCGCGCCTCGCCGAGCTCTCCGTCGCCGCCGGCGAGGACCGCCTCCTGGCCACGGCCGGTCCGGTGCTGGCCCGGCTGCGCGACATCACCGGTGAGTCGTCGCAGCTGTGGCGACGCCAGGGCGACTACCGCGTCTGCGTCGCCGCCGCCGAGCGCCCGTCCGGACTGCGCGACACCATCCCGGTCGGCTCGCAGCTGACCATGCGGGCCGGCTCGGCCGCCCAGATCCTCCTGGCCTGGGAGGACCCCGAGCGCATCCACCGCGGCCTCCAGAACGCCGCCTTCTCCGCCGCCGCGCTGTCCGGCATCCGGCGCCGCGGCTGGTCGCAGTCGATCGGCGAGCGCGAGCAGGGGGTGGCCTCGGTGTCCGCTCCGGTCCGCTCCCCCAGCGGCAAGATCGTCGCCGCCGTCTCGGTCAGCGGCCCGCTCGAGCGACTCTCGCGCCAGCCCGGCCGGATGCACGCGCCTGCGGTCGTGGCCGCGGCCGAGCGGCTCTCGGAGTCCTTGCGCCGAGCGGCTGCGGAATAGTCCCGCCGCTCGCGCCGGGCATCGTCCACCGGCGACCGGGAGCTCTGGTGCCCGGGACGGCTTCAGAGCGGGAGCGGGCGGGAGACGGTGATGCTGGTCTGGCCGATGACGTAGCCGAGGTGCTCGTTGAGGCGCAGCATCGAGGCGTTGCCGGCCTGGGTCCAGGTGTAGAGCTCGCTCAGCCCCTGCTCGGCAGCCCAGTGCAGGGTGAGCCGCTTGAGGTGGGAGGCGATGCCGCGCCCACGCCAGTCACGTCGTACGCCGGTCAGCGCGTTCTCGCCCCGCTCGGGCCGGTCGGTGTCCAGGTGCACCCCGGCACAGCCGATCACCTCGCCCTCGTGGAGCGCGAGGAACATCGGCTCGCCGGCCCACGAGGAGGCCCACTCCTCGGCGCTGATCACCAGCGGCTCGAAGACCGCGAAGTCGGCGAGCACCTCCTGCCCGAACCCTTCGTAGGACGCCGCCCAGAGGTCGGGCTGCTGGTCCAGGGTGATCACCGTGACGCCGTCGGGCAGCCCACCCGGCTCCGGCTCCGCGCCCAGCGCACGCACCTGTTCCACCTGGCGATCGACCTCGGCGAAGCCGAACCGCTCGGCGAAGGCCAGCGATCCCGGGTCCTCGACCATGCCACGCAGCTCGGTGACGCCGAACTCGGCGACGTGCCCGGCCAGACGCTCCAGGAGCGCCGACCCGATCCCCCGCCGGCGGTGCTCGGGCACCACCCGGGGGGCTGCGAACCCGCCACCGCTGTCGGAGCGGTCCGCCAGTCCGGAGGCGACCACCGTGCCGTCGACGCGGGCGAGCAGCAGGAGCCGCTCCGGGGAGTCCTGGGCCCGCATCTCGGCAACGGTCTGCGCCCGCTCCCCCGGCAGCACCGCGATCCGGACCCGGCGCCACGCGTCGTAGTCGTCGTCGGTGACGCAGGCTGAGATCTCCACATCTGGAAATCTAGGGAGGGCGTCAACGAGGTTTCAGAAGAGCGCGTCCTGCTCGAGCTCGAGCAGCGTCTGCTTGCGCTCGATCCCGCCGGCGTAGCCGGTGAGGGTGCCGTCGGCCCCGATCACCCGGTGGCAGGGAATCACGATCGGGATCGGGTTGCTGCCGTTGGCCACCCCCACCGCGCGTGAGGCGGCGTTGGTCTTGCCGAGCCGGTGGGCGATCTGGCCGTACGACGCGGTGTCGCCGTAGGAGATCTCGAGCAGCCGGGCCCACACCGCCTTCTGGAAGTCGGTGCCGACCGGCGCCAGCGGCAGGTCGAACTCCTTGAGGTCGCGTGCGAAGTAGGCGCGCAGCTGGCGCACCGTCTCGGCGAGCACCGGGCAGGTGTCGTCGCGGTCTCCGCGCGGCCGGCCGTCGTGGTCGCGGAACGGCGAGAACTCGATCGCGGTGATCGCGCCGTCGCGCTCGACGATCCGCAGGTCGCCGATCGGCGACTCCATCAGGGTCCACATGTCAGTACTCCTCCAGGGCGAGTGTGTGCCACAGGTGCAGCTGGGCGTAGGAGCGCCAGGGGCTCCAGCCGGCCGCGAGGCGGGTCGCCTCGGCCGGGTCGCGGCCGAGGCCGCGCAGGGCGTCGCGGACGCCGATGTCGGTGGGCAGGAAGACGTCGGGGTGCCCGAGGGCACGCAGGGCGATGTAGTCGGCGGTCCAGGGGCCGATGCCGTGGATCGCCAGCAGCGCCTCACGGACGACGTCGCGGTCGGCACCACGGTCGAGCCGGATCTCACCGTCCGCCAGGGCCCGGCACAGGGCCACCAGGGCCCGCCCCCGGGACCGCGGCATCGGCAGCGTCTCAGGATCCAGGCCGGCCAGCACCCCCGCTGTCGGGAAGGTGTGGGTCGGCCCGTCGTCGCCGGCGCCGAGCAGAGCCGGAAGCGGGTCACCGTGAGCGCGGACGAGCTTCGCGGCCGCCGTGCGTCCGGCCGCGAGACTGACCTGCTGCCCGAGCACGGCCCGCACCGCGAGCTCGTCGCCGTCGACGGCGCCCGGCACCCGCAGACCCGGGAGTGCGGTGACCAGCGGGCCGAGCAGCGGGTCTCCGGTGAAGGCCTGCGCCACCGCGACCGGGTCGCAGTCGGCGTCCAGGAGCCGGCGTACCCGCTCCACGGCCGCGGCCAGGTCACGCACGTCGCTGAGCCGGAAGGTGGCCGGGACGAACGCGGTCACCCCGGCCTCGGGCTCGTCGGCCAGCTCCAGCGTGACCAGCGCTGGCCCGTGCGGCAGCAGCAGTGACCGGGTGTAGCTGGTCGCGTCGGCCGACTCGACTCCCGGCACGCCGTGCGAGGCGAGGAAGACGAGCAGGGCCCGCCCGGCGAACGGCGTACGCACGGCCAGGCGGAGCTGGAGCGTGCCTCCGGTCGAGCCACGACCGCGGCGTCCACGCAGCTGGGTCGGGGTCGACGCGTAGACCTCGCGGATCGTCTCGTTGAACTGACGCACGCTGCTGAAGCCGGCCGCGAAGGCGACGTCGGCCACGCCGAGCTCGGTGGTCTCCAGCAGCACCCGCGCGGTCTGGGCCCGCTTGGCCCGGGCCAGGGCGAGCGGACCGGCACCGAGCTCTTGGGTGAGGATCCTGGTCAGGTGGCGCGAGGTGTAGCCGATCCGCGCCGCCAGCCCCTCGACGCCGTCACGGTCGACGACCCCGTCACCGATCAGCCGCATCGCCCGGCCGGCGGCGTCGGCGGCGACGTCCCAGTCCGGGCTGCCCGGTGTCGCGTCGGGCAGACAGCGCTTGCAGGCGCGGTACCCGGCCGCCTGGGCGGCCGCCGCGGTCGGGTGGAACGTGACGTTGGAGAACGACGGGGTGCGGGCCGGGCAGCTCGGCCGGCAGTAGATGCCGGTGGTGCGCACCGCGGTGTAGAAGACCCCGTCGAAGCGCCGGTCACGGCTCTTCACCGCCCGGTAGCAGGACTCGGGGTCCAGATGCATCGGCGTGACCATGGGTCCATCATGGCCGGTCCCGCCGACAGTTACTCGCGGGAATCGGACACCGCGGCCGGGTGCCGGCCGGTGTCAACGACGAACGAGACCGACCAGCTTCCACGCGGCGGGCAGCAGACCGGCGGCCAGGGCGATCTTGATCGCGTCACCGGGGAGGAACGGCCGAACACCGGCGTGCCAGGTCTGCGAGGCGGTGAGGCCGAGCGCGTGCTGGAGCCAGAAGAAGCCGAAGGCGTAGATCACGACGTTGCCGAGCACCATGGTCACCAGCACCCACGGGACCCTGCGGCTCAGACCGCGATCGGCCAGGGCACCCACCAGGGCCGCGGCCACGAGCATGCCGACGAGGTAGCCACCGGTGGCCGAGCTGAACCTCAGCACGTCCCAGCCGGACGCGTGCGCGGCGAAGACGCCGTAACCGAGGCCACCGACCACGAGGTAGGCCGTCATCGTGGCGAAGGCCCGGATCGCGCCGTACGACGCACCCACGAGCAGCACCCCGAAGGTCTGGCCGGTCACCGGCACCGGGGTGTTCGGGAGCGGGATCGAGACCTGCGCGGACAACGCGATCAGCGTCACCCCGACGGCCACGAGGACGGCGTCGGCCACGAGGGCGACGGCGCGGCTGTTCGGTCGGACGAGGGACGGGACGAGCGCGGTGGAGGACACGGTGCACCTTTCCGGGTGGACGACGCCCCGATCCTAGGGACACCGGCACCGGCCGAGGTAGCCCGGGGGCCGAACGCCGGACAGGTCGGGACGTTCGACCCGGACGAGAGCGGCCCGGTCCCACGACCGGGCCGACGTCTTCGGTGCCCACGGATTCGAACCGGCACTACCGCCGTGCCCGACATGACAGAGGGCGGCGTGCTCGTCGGCACGCCGCCCAGTGGTACCCCCGACCGGATTCGAACCGGCGCCACCGCCGTGCCCGACATGACAGAGGGCGGCGTGCTCGTCGGCACGCCGCCCAGTGGTACCCCCGACCGGATTCGAACCGGCGCTACCGCCGTGAGAGGGCGGCGTGCTAGGCCGCTACACAACGGGGGCAAGCACGTGAACACGCGAGAAGAGACTGTAGCGAAGTGCTCGGGATGCACAAAATCCCGGTCCTGAGGACCGGGATCAGGTGGTCTCGACTCCGCTCGACCACCGATGTCGGCTGTGACATTCGCTGGGATACTAGGACTCGAACCTAGACTAACTGGACCAGAACCAGTCGTGCTGCCAATTACACCATATCCCAATGGTTGACGGCCTTTCGGACCCTTGCGGGCATCCGGCGAGGGCCGACGGGAAACCTTACACGCGGGCCGCCGAGGGCTCCAAAATCGGCCGCGTGGTCACGGTCGCGACCCCCATGCGGCGGGCCACCAGCACGGCCAGGCCGAGGTAGACCAGGGACTGGGTCAGGGTCACCGGGATGCTCCACCAGCTGCCCCCGGTGGGGTTGAGGGTGCTGGCCATGTCGCCGTACGCCAGGGCCAGGCCGAACGCCAGCCAGTTGTTGAGCACGTGCATCGCGATGCCGGCCTCGAGGCCCCCGGTCAGCACGACCAGCGTGCCGGCGACCAGCCCGAAGGCGAAGCGGTCGAAGAAGACCGGCGGGCTCTGGCCGAGACCGTGTGCCAGACCGAACAGCAGCGCCGGCGGCACGATCGCGAAGAGCGCCGAGACCCGGCGGGACGGGCGGTTGAGGAAACCGGTGATCCCCCCGAAGGCCTGGGTCAGGTAGCCGCGGAAGAGGTACTCCTCCCCAGCGGCCTGGAACGGCGTGAGGAACAGGACGACCAGCAGGTAGTCACGGGTGGTGCTCGTGAAGGCGTTGGCGTGGCCACCCACGTCGTCGGACTGGCCCGGCAGGAGGGAGCTGACCACGACGGTCGCGACCAGCGCGATCACCGCCGCACCCAGGCAGGCGAGCAGGAAACGCCAGCGGATCCGCGGACCGACCGAGGCCAGCCAGCGGGGCAGCAGACCGTGCAGGCTGCGGTTGAGCAGCCAGGAGATCGGGATCATCGTCGACAGCGTCAGGTTGATGTAGGCCAGGCCGGCTGGTGTGGGGTGCTTGACGTCGACCAGTCGGGTGATCGAGTCGTGCACCTGGGCGCCGGTGGCGGCGTACCAGACCAGGAACGGGACCAGCGCGACCAGCGCACCGACCACGAGCAGCCCGAGCGCCGCCATCACGACACCGACCAGCGGACGCCACTCACCGGGCAGCCCGGCCTCGTGGATCCGGTTGTAGGGCAGCCCCTCCGGCACCGTGTCGGCCGGACCGCGCGAGGCCGCCGGGCGGCTCACGCCTGCGCCGCCCGGAGCCGCGCCAGCGAGCGCTCGCGGCCGAGCAGCTCGAGCGACTCGAAGAGCGGCGGGCTGACCCGGCTCCCGGTCACCGCGACCCGCACCGGTCCGAACGCCAGCCGGGGCTTGAGGCCCAGCCCTTCGACCAGGGCGGCCCGGAGGGCCTCCTCGATCGCCGCGGTGGTCCAGTCCGGCAGCGCCGACAGGGCGTCGTACGACGCGAGCACGACGTCCTGGCCGGGCTCGTCGATCACGTCGGTGCGCTCGAAGTCGGCCTCGTCGACGAAGAGGAAGCCGAGCATGTCGACGGCCTCGGTGAGCTTGTTGATCCGCTCCGCGACGAGCGGCATCGCGGCGTCGAGCAGGGCGCGCTGGTCGTCGGTCATCGGGTCGGAGACCAGGCCCGCGTCGGCCAGGTAGGGCACCACCCGCCCGGTGATCTCCGCCGTCGAGAGCAGGCGCATGTGCGCGCCGTTGATCGCCTCGGCCTTCTTCAGGTCGAAGCGGGCCGGGTTGGGGTTGACGTCGCCGATGTCGAAGGCGGCCACCATCTCCTCCATCGAGAAGATGTCGCGGTCGCCGGAGATCGCCCAGCCGAGCAGGGCGAGGTAGTTCAGCAGCCCCTCGGGCAGGAAGCCCTGGTCGCGGTAGGCCAGCGCGTGCGCCTCGGGGTCACGCTTGGAGAGCTTCTTGTTGCCCTGCCCCATCACGTAGGGAAGGTGGCCGTACGCCGGGACCGCGGTCGCGACGCCCAGCTCGACCAGGGCATCGAAGAGGGCCAGCTGACGCGGCGTGCTGGAGAGCAGGTCCTCGCCGCGCAGGACGTGGGTGATGCCCATCATCGCGTCGTCGACCGGGTTGACCAGCGTGTAGAGCGGGTCGCCGTTGGCTCGGGACAAGGCGTAGTCGGGCACGTGGGTGGTCTCGAAGGTGATCTCGCCGCGCACCGCGTCGTCCCACGTGAGCGACCCGTCGGGCATCCGGAACCGCACCACCGGCGAGCGACCCTGGGCCTCGAACGCCGCCCGCTGGTCGGCCGTGAGGTCGCGGCAGAACCCGTCGTACCCCTGGAGCTTGGAGCCGGACGCCTTGCGCCGAGCGTCGACCTCCTCGGTCGTGCAGAAGCAGTCGTAGGTGTACTTCGAGTCGTGGAGCCGGGAGAGGACGTCACGGTAGATGTCTCCGCGCTCGCTCTGCCGGTAGGGCCCGTCGGGGCCTCCGACCTCGATCCCCTCGTCCCAGTCGAGGCCGAGCCAGCGCCACAGGTCGAGGATCGCGTCGTAGGACTCCTGGGTGCTGCGCTCGCGGTCGGTGTCCTCCATCCGGAACACGATCGTGCCGCCGTGATGGCGGGCGAACGCCCAGTTGAACAGGGCGGTGCGGACCAGGCCCACGTGGGGCGAGCCGGTCGGGGACGGGCAGAACCGCACGCGCACGTCGCTCATCGCGCGGCCACCGGGTTGGTCAGCGAGCCGAGGCCCGCGATCGAGACCTCGACCTCGTCGCCGACCTGCATCGGTCCGACGCCTTCGGGGGTCCCGGTCAGGATCACGTCGCCCGGCAGCAGCGTCATCGCGGCGGTGATGTGGGCGATCAGGGTCGGGATGTCGAAGATCAGGTCCTTCGTCGAGCCGTCCTGCACCAGGTCGCCGTTCAGATGGGTCTGGATGGCGACCCCGTCGGCGAAGTGCTGCGGGTCGAGGTCGGTCTCGATCCAGGGTCCCAGCGGGCAGAAGGAGTCGAAGCCCTTGGCCCGGGACCACTGCCCGTCCTTCTTCTGCAGGTCACGTGCGGTCACGTCGTTGGCGATCGTGTAGCCCCAGATCACGTCCGTGGCCTGCTCGGGCGGGACGTCGCGGCAGATCCGGCCGATGACCACCGCGAGCTCACCTTCGTAGCTGACGAACTCCGACTGCGTCGGGTAGTAGATCGGGTCCCCCGGACCCACGACCGCCGTGTTGGGCTCGAGGAACATCAACGGCTCCGACGGTGCCTCGCCGCCCATCTCGGCCGCATGACCGGCGTAGTTCTTGCCGATCGCGACGATCTTGCTGCGAGGGATCACCGGCGCCAGCAGGCGGACGTCGGCCAAGCGGTGCTCGGTCTGGGTCGGCTTGATGCCGACGTACAGCGGGTCGCCGCTCAGCTCGACCAGGACCGCGTCGTCAGCGGGCTGGCCGAACTCGTCCAGCTCTCCGGACACGACGCCGAACAGGGGGTCCTCACCGGTGGTGAACCTCGCGATACGCACGGATCGGAGCCTACCGAGCCGTCCGAGCCCCCTCCGCATTCCCGCCGCTCTAGGCTGGGGCGGGTGAGCAGCGTGCTGGAGACCGGGGCCGAGGGTACGACGTTCCGCAACGACGACTGGTACGGCCAGGTCCTCGGGGCCGTGCGGTTCGTCGACTGCGTGTTCATCGACGTGGATCTCAGCGAGTCGATGACCGTCGGGACGACGTTCGAGGGCTGCACCTTCCACGGCACGCGGTTCAACGGCTCCACGCACCGGACGACGGCCTTCGTGGGCTGCGAGTTCCGCCGCGCGAACTTCTTCACCGCGACGCTGGACGGCTGCAAGCTGACAGGCTCCGGCTTCGCCGAGTGCACGATGCGGCCGCTGACCGTGATCGGCGGTGCGTGGCAGGCGGTCAGCCTGCGCCGCCACCACCTCGGCGGCCTTGACCTGACCGGGGTCGACCTGCGCGACGCCGACCTGTCGATGAGCGACCTGACCGAGACGGTGCTGGCCGGGGCCCGGCTCGAGGGCGCGATCGTGCGGGAGACCGACTTCACCGACGCCGACCTGCGCCGGGCCAAGCTCAGCGGTGTCGACCTCTCGACGGCCACGTTGAAGAACACCCGGATCGACCTGGAGACCGCCGTGCTGCTCGCCGAGCTCGCGGGAGCCGTGGTCGACCTCGCGGACTGAGCACGTGAGCGCGACCGCCCACCGCGCCCGGCTGGCGCCGTACGTCGAGCCGCACCTGGCCCGGCGCAGCGCGGGCGTCGAGCATCCCGTGCACGACTTCCTCTTCACCTACTACCGCTTCCCGCCGACCCGGCTGCTCGACTGGCAGCCCGGCTGGCCGGACTCGGGGACGCCCGAGCTCCTCGAGCGGCGGCGCGACCTGGTCACCTCGACCCTCGACCTGCTGCGGGCCACCGCGTCCCGGCCGGCGACGTTCGGCTGCTTCGGCCTGCACGAGTGGGCGATGGTGCACCGCGTCGACCGAACGCGACACCCGGTGCCGCTTCGGCTCGGGGCCGACGGCACCGACGCCGTCGTCGAGTCCCACCGGATCGCCTGCTCGCACTTCGACGCGTTCCGCTTCTTCACCCCGTCCGCGCGCCCCCTCAACCGGCTCCAGCCCGGCCCCGACGACCGGGCGGCCCACGAGCAGCCGGGCTGCCTGCACGCCACCATGGACCTCTACCGGCACGCGTTCCGGCTGTGGCCGCTGGTCGGCTCCGACCTCGTCGCCGACTGCTTCCTGCTCGCCTGGGACGTCCGCACGGTCGACATGCGCGCCGCGCCGTACGACCTCACCGCCTGGGGCCTGGAACCGATCCGGATCGAGACGCCCGAGGGCAAGCAGGAGTACGCCGCGGCGCAGCGCGGGTTCGCCGAGCGGTCCGCGCCCTTGCGCGATCAGCTGATCGCGGCCTGCGAGCAGCTGGTCGCAGCCCTCCGACCGGGAGCTGCGCCCCAGTGGGTCGAACGTTCGGCCATGGGTGCGGTTGGAGGAACGTCCGGCCAACGCGCGGAGGGCCCGTCCTAGGCTTGAACCATGGACGAGGGAGTGCTCCGGAACTTCCTCGGCGAGGACGGACGGCTCACGACGATCCCGGCCAAGCACGCCAAGCTCCTGGTCGTCCTCGACCACCTGGCGCAGGAGTTCGAGCCGGGCCGGACCTATCCGGAGGCCGAGGTCAACGAGGTGCTGGCCCGGTTCCACCCCGACTACGCTGCGCTGCGGCGCTACCTGGTGGAGAACGACTTCATGACCCGCGAGCACAACGTCTACTGGCGCTCCGGCGGGACCGTCGACCTCTGACCTCGCGGGACGTCATACGAACGCGTCGTCGGGGCAGCCAGACCGGACGACGTCGGGATCACCAGCCGGGCGGCGTGCGGTCGGCCCAGGGTGAGGCCGCCTCGACCTGGGCCGCGAGGGCGAGCAGCAGCCCCTCCTCGGCGGGACGGGCGGCCAGCATCACCCCGACCGGGAGACCGTCCGCAGTCCAGTGCAGCGGCAACGAGACGGCGGGCATGCCGGTCACGTTCCACGCCGACGTCCAGGGCGTGAAGGCCTTCTGGGCCTCGAAGTCCGCGGCCGGGTCGTCGTCGTCGCGGAGCGCACCCACGTGCAGCGGGGGAACGGCGAGGGTCGGCGTCAGCACGGCGTCGTACGGCGCGAGGGTGGCCAGGCAGCCGGCCGCGAAGCGTCGCATCGCGCCCAGCGCCAGCCCGAACTCCGGGCCGCTGATCTCGCGTCCCCGGGCCGCCAGCCACCGGGTCAGCGGACGCAGCAGCGGCTCCTGCTCGGGGGCACCACCGACAGGGCGGTCAGCACCGCCCAGCAGGTCTCGAAGGTCGGTACCGCCTCGCGCGGCATCGGCACCGCGATGTCCTCCACGTCGTGGCCGAGCGCGACCAGCAGTGAGGACGCGGCCTCGTAGGCCGCGACGCACTCGGGGTCCACCTCGACATCGGCGATCACCGGCTCGAGGAAGCGCGCGATCCGGAGCCGCTCGGGCGGGCGCTCGCAGGAGGCCAGGAACGGCTCGGCCGGCGGCGGTGCCCAGGCCGGGTCGCCGACCCCCCGCCCGGCCAGCACGCCGAGCATCGCGGCCGCGTCGCGCACCGTCCGGGCCAACGTGCCGGCGGTCGCCAGCCCGGTCACCTCGCCGTACATCGGGAAGCCGCTGACCCGCCCACGCGTCGGCTTGAGGCCGACCAGCCCGCAGCACGAGGCGGGGATCCGGATCGAGCCGCCGCCGTCCGAGCCCTGCGCCACCGGCACCAGCCCGGCCGCGACCGCGGCGGCCGCGCCGCCCGACGAGCCGCCGGCCATCCGGTGGCGGTCCCACGGCGTCACCGCCGGCGGCGCGACGTCGGGCTCGGTGTAGCAGGGCGAGCCGAACTCCGGGGTGTTGGTCTTGCCGAGGCTCACCATCCCGGCCGCCTCGATCGCCAGCGTCACGGCGTCCGAGACCTCGGGCACGTAGTCGGCGAAGGCCGCAGAGCCGAAGGTCGTGCGGACGCCGGCGGTCAGGTTGAGGTCCTTGATCGCGGTGGGTACGCCGTACAACGGGCCGGACCCGTCGGGCAGCGGCAGCAGGGCCTCGGCCCGGGCCAGGGCGAGCTCGGGAGTCCGGGTCACGAACGCGCCGACGTCGTCGGACCGGGCCAGGTGGTGGGCAGCGAGCTCGCGAGGCGACACCTCCCCACGTCGTACGGCGGCGCCCTGCTCGACAGCGGTCAGGTCGTGCAGCTCGCTCACCGGGGCGACGCTACCGGGCAGCCCGCTCCTGACGTCGGAGCCCGAACGAGATCCCGTCGAGCAGCGCCTCCCACGACGCCTCGATCACGTTGTGGCCGACCCCGACGGTGACCCAGGAGGACTCGCCGTCGGAGGTCTCGATCAGGACGCGGGTGATCGCGTCGGTGCCGTGTCCCTGGTCGAGGATCCTCACCTTGTAGTCGATCAGCTCGAACTTCGCGACCGACGGGTAGGCGCGGACCAGCGCCTGGCGCAGCGCCTGGTCCAGCGCGTTCACCGGCCCGTTGCCCTCGCCGGTCTCGACGTAGCGGACCCCGGAGGCCACCAGCTTGACCGTCGCCTCGGAGACCGCCTCCTCTCCCGGCGTCGCATGGGTCAGGGTCTCGGTGATCACCCGCCACGACTCCACGGTGAGGTACGACGGCCGGGCGCCGTCGACCTCCTCGGCCAGCAGGAGCTCGAAGGACGCGTCGGCCGCCTCGAAGGTGTAGCCCCGCGACTCCATCTCCTTGACCCGGGCGGTGACCCGGTCGACCAGGGCCCGGTCGCCGGACAGGTCGTAGCCGAGCTCGCGACCCTTCAGCTCGATCGAGGCGCGGCCGGCCATGTCGCTGACCAGCAGCCGCATGTCGTTGCCGACGCCGACCGGGTCCATGTGCTGGTAGAGATCGGGGTCGACCTTGATCGCGCTGGCGTGCAGGCCCGCCTTGTGCGCGAACGCCGAGGCACCGACATAGGGCTGACGCGACGCGGGCGGCACGTTGGTCACCTCGGCCACCGCGTGCGCGATCCGGGTCGCGTCGGCCAGGAGGCCGGCCGGGAGCACCCGGCGGTCCAGCTTGAGCTCGAGGTTGGCGACCACGGCGACCAGGTCCGCGTTGCCGGTGCGCTCGCCGTACCCGTTGATGGTGCCCTGGACATGGGTCGCGCCTGCGTCGACGGCGGCCAGCGTGTTCGCGACCGCGCAGCCGGTGTCGTTGTGGCAGTGGATGCCGACCCGACCCTCGGTCGTCGAGACGACGTCGTGCACCACCTCCGCGATCCACGACGGCAGCATCCCGCCGTTGGTGTCGCACAGCGCCACGACGTCGGCGCCCGCGTCGTACGCCGTCCGCAGCACCTCGAGGGCGTAGTCGCGGTCGGCGCGGTAGCCGTCGAAGAAGTGCTCGGCGTCCAGGAAGACCTGCTGACCCTCGGCGCGCAGGTGGCTGACCGTGTCGCGGACCATCTCGAGGTTCTCCGCCAGGGTCGTGCGCAGGGCGAGCTCGACGTGGCGGGGATGCGACTTGGCGACCAGGGTGACCACGGCGGCTCCGCTGTCACGCAGCGCGGCGATCAGCGGGTCGTCGGCCGCGCGGAGGCCGGCCCGCCGGGTCGCGCCGAACGCGGTGAGCCGCGCGTGACGCAGGTCGAGCTCGTCGCGGGCGCGGGCGAAGAACTCGGTGTCCTTGGGGTTGGCGCCCGGCCAGCCGCCCTCGATGAAGCCGACCCCCAGCTCGTCGAGCTGACGGGCGATGGTCAGCTTGTCGGCGACCGAGAGGTTGAGTCCCTCCTGCTGCGCACCGTCGCGCAGGGTGGTGTCGTAGACGTGGAACGCGCCCTGCAGGTCCATCGTGATCCGTCCTGGTCGTGCTTGCTCGTGCCTGCCGTTGCTTGCCGTGGAGTGGCCGTGAGCCGCCGAGGAAACAAAAAGACCTCCCGTGGGGACGAGAGGTCTGCGCGCCGGGGAGTGCCCGACGCGCTAGGTGATGATGCTGGTGCTCACGACGTCCATGGTGCCACGGCCCGCGCGGGACGGGGCGCTGGATCTCAGGATCCGGCCTTGACGCCGGGGGGCGGGCCGAACGGTGACCAGCCGACGTGGACCCCCGCCTGGTGCCCGACCATCCCGGCCAGGCCCAGCAGCAGCACCGTGGTGACCGCCCAGCGGAGGGTACGACGGCTCGCCGACTGGGCGACGACGCGCACCGGCCACCGCAGGTGCGCCGAGCCGGGCCCGACCCAGAGGCTGAGCGCCAGGCACAGCCCGGCCACGGCCAGGGTGGTGGTGACGTCGACACCGACGGCGTAGCAGACCAGGACACCGGCGACGCTGATCCCGACGGCCCACAGGGCCAGGAGCGTGGCACCGGGGACGGCGAGCACGAGGTACCAGGGCGCGGAGAGCGGCCCGAGCAGCACGTCGTACCAACGGGCGCCGCGAAGACGTCGCCGGTCGCCCGCGGCAGTGACGACCATCGTGCAGGTGCGCAGCAGCCAGGCCATCAGCAGCAGCACGGCCGTCGCGAGGTAGGGCCACGCCGCCACCGCGGCGGCCGCACCCAGCGCGGACACGACGAGGAGGACCCCGCGACGCAGCAGCAGCAGCGGGCTCTCGCGGACGGGCGCACTGGCCAGGTCGAGCGGCAGGTCGTCGGGGTCCTCGAGCCCCGGCGACACCGGGAAGCCGGGCACGGTGAGGTGCCGGGTCGGGGTGGCGAAGGGCTGGGGTGCCGCCGGTGCCGACGGCGCTCCCGAGTGCCAGGTCGGCGCGTCGGCGCGGTCGTGGGCGGCGATCGCGAGCGGGAGGGTGAAGGGGTCCTCCGCCACCGGTGCGGAGACCGGGATCGGCGTGGTCGGGTCGCCGCCGCCGTGCGTCGGGGCCGGCGCGGCCAGCCGGGCGCGTAGGTCGTCGAGGGTCGGCCGGCGCGCGGGATCGGGGTCGAGGGCGGCAGCCACGAGGGACCGTACGTCGTCGGGGAGGCCGGCCAGGTCGTGCTGGCCGCGTCGTACGCGGTCCATGATCGCCATCGCGGGACCGCGCCCGAACGGCGGGTGGCCGGTGCCGGCGAACGCGACGGTGGCGGCCCACGAGTGGACGTCGGACGCGGTGGTGGCGTCGTCGCCGTACAGGATCTCGGGGGCGAGGTAGCCCGGTGTGCCGAGCAGCCAGCCGGTGTGGGTGAGCTTCGGGTCGTCCGCGACCCGGGCCAGGCCGAAGTCGATCAGGATCGGGGTGCGCCCCTCCATCAGCACGTTGCTGGGCTTGACGTCGCGGTGCAGCACGCCGGCGGCGTGGACGCTCGCGACCCCCTCGGCCAGGCAGCGGGCGAACCAGCGCAGGTCGTCGCCCCGGATCGGCCCCTCCTCCGGTACGTGGTCGTGCAGGCTGAGCCCGGGGACGTAGCGGGTGGCGACGTAGGGCGTTGGGGCCCACGGGTCGGCGTCGACGATCTCGGCGATCCACCGGCTCCGGATCCGCTCCAGGGAGCCGACCTCACGCGCCAGCCGGGCCCGGGCCTCGTGGTCGCCGACGATGTGCGGGCGCAGGATCTTGAGGGCGACCCGAGGCCCACCCGGTCGGCGCGCCAGGTGCACCACGCCCATGCCGCCCTCACCGAGCAGCGAGAGCAGCTCGTAGTCGCCCACCGTGCGGGCGCGGGACGGCTGGACGGACACGCGCCCACGGTACCGGGGCGACCGGCCGGCGAGGCTCAGGCGACGCCGTCGACCAGCGCGTACCCGAGGACGTGGTCGGGTCCGGCTCAGGAGGCGCGCCTCAGAAGAGCACGGTCTGCGGGTGCCCGGCCAGGGACCAGGGGTCGTTCGCCGGGTCGTAGACGCCGAGCTTCTGGGTCCGCTTCGACACCACCCGGTTGCGCTGGACCAGCCGGCCGTGGTGCGCCGGCTCGCCGTACTCCAGGTAGGTGCGCTGCCTGCGGGTGGCGTCGCAGCTCCAGATCCCGGTGGCCAGACTGGCCCGCAGCAGCGGGATCTCGTAGAGGTCGACCACCACTCGACCGCCCGGGTAGACACGACCCACCAGGTAGTTGAACCCGTAGCGGAAGATGCAGCCGTGGCTGATCTGCACCGGCGACCCGGCGCCGTGCTGGAGCACCGTGACGTCGTGGACCTCCCCGCAGAGGTAGAGGTCGACGCCCTCGCGGTCGAGGGTCCGGTAGAACGACGAGGACCGCTGCTCGGGCACCTGGAGGCGCCCGGAGTGGAGGAAGCGGGTGGGCACCATCGTCGGGATGTGTCCCTGCACGATGACGACGTGACCGCGGCGCTTGGCAAGCCGGATCTCGTCCCTCAGCCAGGCCAGCTGGCCGCCGAAGACACCGAGCCGCACACCGTCCGGCTGGAGGTGGAACATGTCGACGGTGATCAGGGTGACGGCCCCGGCGAAGGACGTGGAGTACGCCGTCCACTCGGCCGGGGTGCCGACGGGCCGGCGCGCGAACCTGGTGACGCCCCCGGGTCGGGTGAAGTGCTCGGCCCAGACCTCCTTGCACTGCCCGACCAGGTGGTAGCGGTTGTCCGGGGTGCCGTTGTGGTTGTAGCCGGTGGGTGACCAGCGCTCGTTGAGGGGGCCGGGGCGGTCGTCGAGGAGCTCGTGGTCTCCCACGGTGGGCAGCATGCGCAGGCCGCGTGACGAGAACAGGTCCTGGTAGTAGGAGTAGTGCACGTTGCCGGCCGTCTGCACCGCGGCGCGGCACTGCGCCAGGCTCTCGGGGTCGGTGCCCTGGCTGACCGGCCCGAAGAGCTCCCGGTCGTCGGAGTCGATGTTCCAGTGGCCCTCGACCACGTCCCCGGCCACGAAGACCGCCTGGGGCTGATGGGCGGCGACGGCACCCAGGCACTGGTCGATGGCACTGCGCCAGGATTCGTTGACGGAGTTCATCCCGCCGTCCCAGGTGGGCAGCTTCGAGAGGTCGGCGACGTCGCCGTTGAAGAAGTCGGGCAGCGAGGCGAACGTGAACAGCGGCTCGCCGGTGCTGCCACCGACCGCGACGGCCGCGCGCGGCACCGCCTCGGTGGCGACCGCGACTCCCGCGGCCCCGATGCCCTGCAGAACCCGCCGACGCGAGACCATGTGCCACTCCCCGTGATGGTGGCCGACGGCGCCGGCCGGCCCGCCGCAGTATCTCAGACGATGCGCCGCATCCAGCCGAAGGTGTCGTCGGCCCGGCCGTACTGGATGTCGACCAGCGCCTGACGGATGGCCAGGGTCACCTTGCCTGCCTCGGCGACCTCGGGCGTCCGGCCACCGGCCCAGCGCAGCGAGCCGACCGGTGTCACCACCGCCGCGGTGCCGCACGCGAACACCTCGGAGATCTCGCCGCTGGTGACACCGTCGCGCCACTCGTCGACGGAGATCCTGCGCTCCTCGACCTGGTGCCCCATCTTGCCCGCGATCTCGATGATGCTGGAGCGGGTGATGCCCTCGAGGATGGTGCCGAGCTGGGGGGTGACGATGCGCCCGTCGGCGTACACGAAGTACATGTTCATGCCGCCGAGCTCCTCGACGTACCGCAGCTCCTGGCCGTCGAGGAAGACCACCTGGTCGCAGCCCTGCTCGATCGCCTCCTGCTGGGCGACCAGCGACGACGCGTAGTTGCCGCCGGTCTTGGCGGCGCCCATGCCGCCGCGGCCGGCGCGGGTGTACTCGGTGGTCAGCCAGAGGGTGATCGGGAGCGGACCCTTGCTGAAGTAGGGGCCGGCCGGGCTGGCGATCACCATGAAGGTCACGTGCTTGGCCGGCCGCACGCCGAGGAACTTGTCGGTGGCGATCATGAACGGGCGCACGTAGAGGCTCTTCTCGGCGGCACCCTCCTCGGGCACCCAGCGCTGGTCGACGGTGACCAGGGCCTCGACGGCCGCGATGAAGTCCGCCGGCTCGAGCACGGGCAGCGCGAGCCGCCGGCTGGAGTGCACCATCCGCTCGGCGTTGGCCTCCGGCCGGAACGCCCAGATCGAGCCGTCGTCGTGGCGGTAGGCCTTCATGCCCTCGAAGATCTCCTGCGCGTAGTGCAGGACGGCCGTCGCGGGGTCCAGCGTCAGCGGGCCGTACGGCGTGATCCGGGCCGCGTGCCAGCCATCCTCGGGGGTCCACTCGACGGTGAACATGTGGTCGGTGAAGTGCACCCCGAACCCCGGGTCGTCGAGGATCTCCGCCAGCCGGGGGTCGGAGACGTGCTGGGTCGCGAGGGTCGTGCTGATCTCCATGGGAGGCACGTTAGTCCACCTTTCGAAAGTGCTGAGGGGTCGGCGGCTTTCACCGGTTCACCGGTGAAGGCGCTGCTTCTCGGCCGAAATTTCGGCTGAGAAGCGACTGTTTCACCGGTGAACCGGTGAAACCTCGCGCCCCACCGCCGGTCAGGGCAGCCGGGCGGAGACGGCGTCGCCGACCTCGGAGGTACGCCGGGTGGCGCCGGGTACTCGTGCGGAGAGGTCGGCGAGGACGGCCTCGTCGACCGCGCGGGCGGCGTCGTGGTGACCGAGGTGGTCGAGCAGGAGGGCCGCGGACAGGATCGCGGCGGTCGGGTCGGCGACGCCCTGCCCGGCGATGTCGGGCGCCGAGCCGTGCACCGGCTCGAACATCGACGGCGCGGTGCGCCCGGGGTTGATGTTCGCCGAGGCGGCGAGGCCGATCCCACCGGTCACGGCGCCGGCCAGGTCGGTGAGGATGTCACCGAACAGGTTGTCGGTGACGATCACGTCGAAGCGGGCCGGGTCGGTGGTCAGGAAGATCGTGGCGGCGTCCACATGGAGGTAGTCCACGCTGACCTCGGGGAACTCGCGCGCGACCTCGTCGACCACCCGCGACCACAGGCCGCCGGCGTGCACCAGCACGTTGGTCTTGTGCACCCAGGTCAGGTGGCGCCGCGGCCGGCCCGCGGCGCGGACGAACGCGTCGCGCACCACCCGCTCCACGCCGTACGCCGTGTTGACGCTGACCTCGGTCGCGACCTCGGCCGGCGTACCCCCGCGAAGCCGTCCGCCGTTGCCGGTGTAGGGACCTTCGGTGCCCTCGCGGACCACGACGAAGTCCACGTCGCCGGGATCGGCGAGCGGGGTCGGGACGCCGGGATAGGTGCGCGACGGGCGGAGGTTGACGTAGTGGTCGAGCTCGAAGCGCAGTCGCAGCAGCAGCCCGCGTTCGAGGATGCCCGCGGGGAGGCGGGGATCGCCCGGCTTGCCGCCCACCGCACCCAGCAGGATCGCGTCGTGTCCGCGGATCTCGTCGAGCACGGAGTCGGGCAGCACCTCGCCGGTGGCGAGGTAACGCTCGGCGCCCAGGTCGTAGCGGGTCTGCTCGATCTTGACCGGCGAGGCCGCCTCGAGCACCTTGACGGCCTCGGCGGTCACCTCGGGCCCGATGCCGTCGCCACCGATCACGGCCAACCGCACCGGCGCGGCAGGGTCGACCGTGCGGCTGGCGGTGGAGTCGGCCGGGGAGTCGTCGGTCATGAACGGCAGGCTAGTTGTCGTCGGGACGCTGGCCGCCGTTGTCCCGCAGGTCGAGCGAGGCCTGGAGGGCCTCCGTCGACCCGAGACTCCGCGGGCTCTCGGACGGGTACGGCGCGTCGGACGGCGCGCGGTGCTTGGCCGGACCCCAGTCGGGATACATGTCGTACATCGTGGTGCTCCTGAAGATCGATCGCTGCGAGGACGGTGGCGACGAGCCGCCACGAGGCGGAGCCGGCGTACCCCGCCGTGGATCACACGGCGCAGGAGTCCAGAGGACCGGGGAGCGGATCACGCTGCGAGAGGAGATCTGGAGCGGATCCGCCACGGAGCGGCTCGTCGGGGACGAAGGCCGGAAACGCCGAACTCCGCGACGAGGTGGCCTTCGTCAGGCCCCGCCGCGGCGAACGATGAGTACGAACACGCTCCGCATGATGTGACCACGGTACGGCGTGCGGCCGGGCGGCGCATCCGGATTCCACCAGCGGCTCAGCATGCGAGACGGCTGTCCAGCAATGGCAGACTGCCCGCCATGAGCGCACCCCCGGAGCTCCCCGACGTCGTCACCCGCGCGTTCGACGTCTCCCGCCGTGCCGGTTACGTCTCGTTCTGCCGCAACGAGACGGGCCGCCTGCTGGCCACCCTGGCCGCGACCCGCGGGGGGACGATGGCGGAGTTCGGCACCGGCTGCGGCGTCGGTACGGCGTGGCTGCGGTCGGGGATGCGCGACGACGGCACCCGGATCCTCACCGCCGAGCTCGACCCCCGGCTGGCCGAGGCCGCCGCCGAGATCTTCTCCGACGACGACCAGGTCGAGGTGCTGGCCGCCGACTGGTCGACCATGCTGGACCGCGGCCCCTTCTCCCTGCTGTTCCTGGACTCCGGGAAGCCGTCGGCCTCCCACCCCGACAAGGTGGTCGAGCTGATGGAGACCGGCGGCATCGTGGTGCTGGACGACTTCACACCCTGCCAGTCCTGGCCTCCGATCTTCGACGGCCGGGTCGACACGTTGCGCGAGGAGTGGCTCAGCGACGGCCGCTTCACCGCCGCCGAGGTCCTGGTCGCTCCGGACGCGTCCGCCCTGATCGCCACGCGACGCTGACGGACCCGCCCGTCGGGCCCTTCAGCGCGCTCAGTGCGCGGGGGCCTGCATCTCCTCCTCGGGCAGCTCGACCTCGCCGATCATCTCCTCGATCATCTGCGTGGACAACGCCACCTGCATCGCCCAGTAGTAGATGACCAGGCTCCAGACCGCGACGACGAGGATGTCCCAGCCGAACGCCAGCACCGGGTCCGTCGGGGCGTGGCCGAACGAGCTGACGTAGACGATGACACCCATCCCGGCCAGGTAGGGAAGCAGCCACGAGGCGGCGCGCCACTCCAGGGTCGGCTTGTGCTCGTTGAGGTGGAAGAGCCGGTTCGCCACCAGGATCGTGTAGCCGATCAGGATCGAGACGCCCAGCTTCCAGACCGTCTCCCACCCGGTGAACAGGATGATCAGGTTGGCGATGATGAACGCCAGCGGCGACAGGAACCCCGCGGCCGGCAGCCGGTAGGGCCGGTCGGCGTCCGGCAGCCTGCGCCGGAACGCGCCCAGGGACAGCGGCGCGCCGCCGTACATCAGCACGGACGCGCTGGTGATCAGCTCCACCAGCGACTGCCAGCTCGGGAACGGCAGGAAGCAGATGCACCCGGTGACGAACGCCGCGAGCAGGCCGACCCACGGCACTCCCCGGGCGTTGGTCCACTCGAACACGGACGGGACGTAGCCGTTGCGGGAGAGCCCGTAGGCCAGGCGCGAGCTGCCGGTGGTGTAGATCAGCCCGGTGCCGGCCGGGCTGACGAACGCGTCGATGTAGATGACCGTGGCCAGCCAGCCGATGCTCAGCAGGGTCGCGATCTCGGCGAAGGGACCGCTGAAGGCGGTGTAGAGGCCCTTGCCCTGCGAGTCCCACTGGGCGCCGATCGCCGAGTGCGGGAGGGCGAAGAGGAACACGACCTGGAGCAGGACGTAGATGATCGTGCCCAGCACGACCGAGCCGATCACCGCCCGAGGGACGTCCCGCTTCGGGTTGGCCGACTCACCGGCGAGCTGGTCGGCCTGCTCGAAGCCCAGGTAGCTGAAGATGATGCCGCCGGTCGCGATCGCGGTGAAGATCCCCTTGAGGCCGTCGGGGTTGAAGCCGTTGGCCATGTGCAGGTTGCTGGTGTCGAAGTTGTTGATCGACAGGACCAGGATCGTCAGCAGCGGGATCGCGATCTTCCACCACGTCATCGCGCTGTTGGTCGCGGCCAGGATCCGGACCCCGAAGAAGTTGATGGCCACCATCAGGGCCATCAGGATCACCGCGATCACGATGCCCGTGGTGCTGAGCACGTTGGTCAGCGGGTCGATCCAGCCCTTCGCGAAGCCGTAGTGGCCGGCGTAGGTGAGCACGGCCGAGACCTCGATCGGAGCCACCGTGGCGGCGTTCAGCCACGCGAACCAGCCGAACGACGCCCCCGCCACCCCACCGAACGCGTAGTGCGGGAAGCGCGCGGTGCCGCCGGAGACGGGGTACATCCCGCCCAGCTCGGCGTGCACCAGGGCGAGGATGATGATCGCGACGCCGCCGAGCACCCAGGAGATCAGGACGGCCGGGCCGGCGACCTGCAGCGCCGTCTGCGGGGCGAAGAGCCAGCCGGAGCCGATGATCGAGCCCATCGAGGCCCAGGTCAGGCCGATCAGGCCGATCTCGCGCTTGAGCGAGTGATCGCGTTTCTTGCCCTGAGGGGCCGGAGCAGTGTCCGTGGACATGGGGCGCACCCTTCTCGACGAGGCCTCCCGAGCCGGCATCCGCCAACGCCTCGCGGGGCGACGTACCCACTCTCAGCCGGGCAATTCCCCACGATCCGGGAACCGCACGACCAGCGGCGGGAGCAGGGCCTGGCTCAACGGACCGATGGCCAGGGCGTAGGCGATCGTCCCGAGGCCAGCGACCCCGCCGAGCAGCAGACCCAGGGCCACCACGGTCAGCTCCATCGCCGTGCGGACCAGGCGCAGCGACCGCCCGGTCCGGCGTGCCAACCCGGTCATCAGGCCGTCGCGTGGGCCGCGGCCCAGCTGGGCGCCGATGTAAGCGGCGGTCGCCAGGGCCTGCAGGGTGATGCCGGCCAGCAGCAGCACCAGCCGCAGCGCGACCGCCGACACGTGCGGGAAGACCGAGAGGAACACGTCGGTGGACACCCCGATCACGATCGCGTTGGAGATCGTGCCGAGGCCCGGCAGCTCCCGCAACGGGATCCAGCCCAGCATCACCACGAAGCTGACGATGACCAGGGCCTGCCCGATGTCGATCGGGAACCAACGGGTCAGTCCCGAGTGCAGCACGTCCCAGGGCGCCAGGCCGAGGTGGGCACGCACCATCAGGGCGATCGAGAAGCCGTAGAGCAACAGCCCGGCGTACAGCTGGACCAGCCGACGGGCGAGCCGACCGGCGCGCAGCTGCGCGATCGGCCCGAGGTCGGTCAGGGCCCGCATCGGCGCGGCGGTAGTGGTCACCGCTCCATGCTCGCTGCGATTGGCCTTCCCTCAAATAGCCATTCGTGAAACAGTGGACTGCATGCAAGGGTCCATTGCCCCCACCCGTCTGGCTGCGCTGCTCGGTGACTTCGACCGGGCACCGGCGTACGCCGGCCTGACCGACGCGCTCCGGGGCCTGATCTGCGACGGGCGGCTGGGCGTCGACCTGCGGCTGCCCAGCGAGCGCGACCTCAGCGTCGCCCTCGGCCTGTCCCGGACGACGGTGACGCGCGCCTACGCCGGTCTCGCCGAGAGCGGCTTCGCCCGGGCCCGGCAAGGGTCGGGCACCTACACCCGGCTGCCCGGCGGACGGCAGCGTGGCCTCGACCGCACTCTCACCCCGTCGAGCACCGACGACGACGTGATCGACCTGAACGCCGCTGCGCCCGCCGCGCTGCCCGGCGTCGGAGCGGTGTACGCCGACGCGCTCCAGGACCTGCCGCGCTACCTGGGCGGCCACGGCTACTTCCCCACCGGCGTGCCGGCGCTCCAGGAGGCCGTCGCCGCGTCGTACGACGCCCGGGGGCTGCCGACCGACCCGGCGCAGATCATGGTGGTCCCCGGCGCCCTGTCGGCACTCACGATCGTGGCCCAGGCCCTGGTCGGAGCCCGCGACCGGGTGCTGGTCGAGTCTCCCGGCTACCCCAATGCGTTCGCGGCGCTGCGGCGCGCCGGTGCCCGGCTGGTCGCGGCACCCATGGACGTCGACGGTTGGGACCTCGACACGATCGGCCGGGTGCTGACCACGACCCGCCCCGCGCTGGCCTACCTGATCCCCGACTTCCAGAACCCGACCGCCAACCTGATGCCGAACGCGCGGCGCGAGGAGCTCGCGGCGCTCCTGCGGCGGACCGGGACGGTCGCCGTGGTCGACGAGTCCCACCAGGCCCTCGCCCTCGACGGACGGGCGATGCCGCGGCCCTTCGCCGCGTTCGCGCCCGACACGGTGACGCTGGGCAGCACGAGCAAGAGCTTCTGGGGTGGACTGCGGGTGGGCTGGGTGCGCTGCCCCGACGGGGTGCTGGACCGACTGATGGCGGCGCGGGTCGCGCTGGACCTGGGCAGCCCGGTGCTCGAGCAGCTGGTGGCTGCGCGCCTGCTCCACCGACGTGACGAGCTGTGGGACGTCCGCCGCGCCGGGCTGCGCGAGCAGCGCGACGCCCTGGCCGACGCCCTGCGCACGCAGCTTCCCGCGTGGCGGTTCCGGCTGCCGAGAGGCGGACTCACGATCTGGTGCGAGCTCCCGGCCGGGGAGCGTCGCGGCGGCGCCGTCGACCTGGTCACCGAGGGTGAGGGCCGGGGCGTGGTCGTCTCGCCGGGCCCGGTCTTCGCCGTGGACGGCGGCCTGGACTCGTTCGTCCGGGTCCCCTACAGCCGGCCGCCGGACGAGCTCCGGCTGGCGGTGGACCGGCTCGCGGAGGCCTGGGCCGTCGTCCGTGAGCAGGGCTCGCCGCCCGCGGCCCGGCCGGAGACCCGCCGTACCCGCGTCATGGTCGCGTGACCGCCGGCAGCCCTTGCAGGTGCCGCAGGACCGACGGCCGCTGCACGTCGAGCCAGGCGACAAGGTCGCTGAAGGGCACGCACTGGGTGTGCGGCCGCCCGCACGTCTGCTCGACGAACGTGGTCAGCGCGTCGACGTAGGTGCCGCGGTTCCAGTCGTTGAAGTGGTTGCCCAGGATCAGCGGTGCGCGGTTGCCCGTGTACGCCGCGTGGTACATGTCGCGGTACGTCGCGAGCACCTGGAGTCCGTCGCGGGCCGACTGGGCCGGGGTCAGGCCGGCACTCGTTGCTCCGCGCTGGCTGAAGTAGTAGTTGTAGTCCATCGCCGTGATCGGCATCCCGGTGCGTCCGTCCGGCAGGGCCCCGTGCACGGGGAAGACCGGCATCCCGAGCTGCCAGATGCCCCCGAGGCGAGTCGGCCAGGCCAGACCGTTGCGGCTGAACGAGGCGTCGTACTCGAGGCCGTGCGAGCGCAGGCTCGGGAACAGCGCGCGCCGGCTGCCCTCGAGGCACGGCGTCCGCTCCCCGTGGACGTCCGCGGCCGGCAGGTGGAGGCGGGGCACGGTCAGGCCGTTGTTCCGGTCCACGTTCGCCACGAGCGAGAAGAACTGGTCGAGCTCGGTGTCCCAGTCCGCCGTGTTCCAGGTGCTGCCGCCGGTGGGCAGGCCCGCTCCGACGCAGAAGTGCCCGTTGAAGTGGGTGCCGATCTCGTCGCCCTCCGCCAGGGCCCGGTTGAGGTCGCGGATCTCGATCGGCACGTCCGCCGGCGACATCCAGCCGATCGCCGAGGTGCCGGCCGGATAGCCCGGCGGGTGGTAGTGGTCGCGGGTGTCGTAGCTGAGCAGGTAGACGCCGGAGAGGAATCCGGTGAAGCGGAAGGGGACCCGATCGGCGACGTCGAACCAGTGCTGCCACATCTCGTGCCACGCCGCTCCGTCGAAGCTGACCACGACGAACTGCGGCGGGCGCTGACCGGGCCTGAGCGGCCGCGCAACGAAGCCGTCGGGCAACGTCACCGGCGCCGGTGACGCGGACGGGGTCGGAGTCACCGTGGGACTCGACGGCGGTGAGGAGCTGCCGGAGGACCCCCCGACGACGGTCGGGAGAGCGTCGTACGGCCTGGCACCCGCCGAGCCGTGCAGCAGCCGGACGCCGACCGCCACACCGGAGACCAGCAGCACGACGGCCACCAGCACCGTCAGGCGCGCGCGCACGGCTCTCACCTCGCCCCGCATCGAGGACGCCCACGGGAGGCGTCACTACTGAGACGAGGAGTGACGTCGAAAGGTTGCCGCCGTGCCGGTCACGCCGGCGTGACGTCGCGCACTCAGACCAGGTCGACGGCCCGCAGCGAGGTCGCGTCGATGGCTGCCTCGATCTCGGCCAGCGCCTCGGACGGGATCGCGGAGTCGACGGACAGCGCGACCAGCGCATGGCCGCCGAGGGTGTCCCGGGAGACCTGCATGCCGGCGATGTTGACCTCGGCGTCGCCGAGGATCCGGCCGACGGTGCCGACCATGCCCGGCTTGTCGGCGTAGGTGAAGAACGCCAGGTGCTCGGTCGGCTCGAGATCGACGATGAAGTCGTTGACCGCGACCAGGCGCTCGCGCTGGGCGATGCCGACCAGGGTGCCGCTCACCGAGACCTGCGAGCCGTCGGCGAGGGTGCCCCGGATCGTGATCAGGTTGCGGTGGTCGGGGCTCTCGCTCTCCGCGACCAGGCGTACGGCGGTGCCCCGCTCGGCCGCGAGCAGCGGCGCGTTGACGTAGGAGACCTGCTCCTCGACGACGTCGGTGAAGACTCCCTTGAGGGCCGCGAGCTCGAGCACCTTGACGTCGTACTCGGTGATCTCGCCGCGGACGTCGACATCGATCTGCTGGGCGACCTCGCCGGCCAGCGCGGTGAAGATCCGGCCGAGCTTCTCGGTCATCGGGATGGCGGGGCGCACGTCCTCGGCGATCACGCCGCCCTGGACGTTGACGGCGTCGGGGACCAGCTCGCCACTGAGAGCCAGCCGGACCGACTTGGCGACCGCGATCCCCGCCTTCTCCTGCGCCTCGTCGGTCGAGGCACCCAGGTGCGGCGTCGCGACGACGTTCTCGAGCTCGAACAACGGGCTGTCGGTGCACGGCTCCTTGGCGTAGACGTCGACCCCCGCGGCGGCGATCCGGCCTTCCTTGAGCGCGGCGTACAGCGCGTTCTCGTCGACGATGCCACCGCGGGCGGCGTTCACCAGGACCAGTGACGACTTGGCCTTGGCCAGCTCGTCGGCGCCGATCAGGCCCACGGTCTCGGGGGTCTTGGGCAGGTGCACGCTGATGAAGTCGGACTCGGCGAGCAGGGTGTCGAGATCGACCAGGCGCACGCCCATCTGGGCGGCGCGACCGGCTTGGACATAAGGGTCGTAGGCGATCACGGACATGCCGAACGCGGCCAGGCGCTGGGCGACCAGGACGCCGATCCGGCCGAGGCCGACGATGCCGACGGTCTTCTCGTACAGCTCGATGCCGGTGTACTTCGAGCGCTTCCACTCGCCGCTGCGCAGGGCGGCGTGGGCGGGACTCAGGTGACGCGCGGCGGCGAGCAGGAGGGCGACCGCGAGCTCGGCGGCGCTGACGATGTTGGAGGTCGGTGCGTTCACGACCATCACGCCCGACTGCGTGGCGGCCTTCACGTCGACGTTGTCGAGGCCGACCCCGGCGCGGGCGACGACCTTCAGGCGGAGCGCGGCTCCCAGCGCCTCGGCGTCGACCTTGGTGGCCGAGCGCACCAGGATCGCATCGACGTCGGGGATCGCGGCGAGCAGCTCGGCGCGGTCGGCGCCGTTGCAGTGGCGGATCTCGAAGTCCGGGCCGAGCGCCTCGACGGTGGCGGGGCTGAGCTCTTCGGCGATGAGTACGACGGGCTTGCTCACAGCGGCGGTGTCCTCGTGGTCAGAAGATGACGGAAGGGGATCGGAGTCCCGGCAGAGGCACGACGCTGTGCCCGGTCGACTCTACCCGAGGCCGGGGAGCGCCTGGAGCCCGTCCGGAGGGCGACGCACCGAGGTCAGCGCCACGACCCCTTCCAGTGTCTACCGTGTGTCGATGACGCAACGCTCGAGCTCCTCCTCGACGCCGTTCCTGCTGCTCGCCGGGCTGGTGCTGGCGGTCACCGGCTACCTGGCCTGGCATGCCTGGCAGGCGCCGGTCGACACCCAGGAGGCGGCCGACGTGGCCACGCGTGCCACCGATGTGACGGTCCGGGCCGGAGGGGGCAACTCGGACGCCTGCTCGGAGATGCGGGGCTTCACGGCCCCCGACCAGGTGGACGCGGCCGTCGCCCGCTGCGAGGCCGTCGCCGCCCAGGCCCGGGCGAACGGCCTCTCACTGGCGGTGCGCGACCTGACGGTCACCCAGGTCGACGTCGGCCGCTCCTCGGGCAGGGTCACGGTCGTGGGCACGCTGCTCACCCCCGGACCGCCGGCCTCGATGCGCTTCACCTGGCCGCTCGTGCACCGGGACGGCCACTGGCGCGTGGCAGGCGGCGCGGACGTGAACGTCGACTGACCCTTGACCATGGGGGTTATCTTGGGGTTATATGCTGGATCATGAGCCCGAAGATCAACGTCTACCTCCCGGACGAGCTCGCCGAGCAGGTCAAGGTCGCCGGCATCCCGGTCTCGGCGATCTGCCAGCAGGCCCTGGCCGACGCCGTGGCGGTCTCCTCCGACGTCGACCGGCCTCCGGGCTCGGGCGGCACAGGTCTCGACCTCTCCCGGAGCTTCACCAAGCGGGCGTACGGCGTGCTCGCCGACGCCGAGAAGCTCGCGGAGGCAGCCGGGCACGAGCCCACCACCGTCGACCTGGTCGCCGCCCTGGTCGAGTCCGGCGGGCTCGCCGTCGTGGTGCTCGAGTCTGCCGACCTCGAGCCCCTGGACCTCTACGCCGAGCTCCGGGCCCGGGCCGATCAGGATCCTGGGGCAGCCGGACCACTGGAGGCCCTCGCCGAGCGGGCCGTGGAGCAGGCACGCGGGCTCGGCCACACCTACGTCGGGACCGAGCACCTCCTGCTCGGGCTGACCGCAGGTCCGACCCGGGAGCTGGCCCGGGCCACGTTGAAGGACCTGGGGATCACCCACGAGTCGGCGCTGCGCGGCGTCGCGACCGCACTGTCGGCGTACTCCTACGCTCGCGAGACGCTCACCTTCAGCGGCCTGTCGGCACCGATCCGGGCGGCCCTGGAGGAGATCCGGTCCCGGCTGTCGCGGCTCGAGGACCGGACGGCCTGAACGACGCCCCGGCCGTCAGCAGAACGCGGTGGTGCCGCCGCCGGCGTACCGGCAGGTGTCGACGATCGTGCGGGCTGCGTTCTTCAGGATCGCGAGGTCACCGTCGTTGTTCCAGACCGGGGTGCCGGCCCCCCAGTGGCGGGTGGACGCGGTGTTGGACCCGGTGCCGGTGTAGAGCGTCAGCGAGTGGCCGGGAGCGACCTTGGTGCTCGGGAAGATGTAGAACTGGTGGTCGGTGCTGGGTGCGGAGATGATCTCCCAGCCCTTCATCTGCACGGTGTGCGTCGACTTGTTCTTGAACACGATGTACTCCGTGTTCAGGTTGGTGCCGGTCTGTGCGTAGTGGATCTTGACGATCTTCATCGGGCCGGCCGCCAGGGCGGGGCTCGCCGGCAGCAGGGGTGCGAGACAGCCGAGAAGGGCGGCGAGCAGGACCAGGCGCTTGGACATCGGAACTCCTCAGTTGTCGGGCAGGTCGAAGTAGCTGCGCATGATGCGCCGCCACGGGTTGGAAGGCAGGTCGAGACCCAGGGAGGCGATCCCGACGCAGTACTTGCTGACGTTGACCGGTCGCTCGCCGAGGCTCCGGAGCAGCCGGTCCACCGGAGACCCGCCTCCGCCCTCGGACTTGCTCTCGAGGAGCACGTGGTCGGGGCGGAGCGTCGCGGTGGTCGACCCCCAGCCGCAGGACAGGTCGGTGTCGACGGTCAGCCGGGCGCGGCTCTCGAGCGAGACCAGGGTCGCGCGGCGGTTGCTGGTCGTGACGACCGGGGCGAGCGGGGCATCGGGCAGGTCGGCGTGGCCCCGGATCGAGTCCGCCACGAAGTCGTGTCCGTGAGTACCGAGGTCGGCCTGGCTCCACGACGGGTGCGGCGTGCGCGACTTGACCGTCGCCCCACGCAGCCCCTTGCGCTTGACCTCGAGCATGCAGCCGTCGGAGTCGGTGTACTGCCGCACCCGGACCTTGAACCGCCGGCGCCGACGCTGGAGGTGGGCCCGGTAGGTGTGCAGGTCGGCGGTGTCGAAGTAGGTCGAGGTGTAGCCGAACAGGCGGCGGTCGTCGATCTCCAGAGCCCGCCAGTCGTCCCCGAGAGAGTCGACGAGGCGCTCGAAGGTGCTGAGCCGGATGATGTACTTCTGGTCCACGCGGGTCAGCAGTGCCGCACCGGACTCCAGCGTGGGGAGGTCGATCGGGCGCAGCGTGCCGATCCGGCCCTCCAGGTCGGTGGCGGTCTGCGACGGCGGCGGAACCGGGTCGGCTTCCGGCTCCAGCGCAGCGCTCATGCGATGACCTCGTGGAGGTCGCGCTCGGCGGCGGTGGCGCGGCGCTGCCAGGGACGGGTCCCCTTGTCGCGGGTGATCGGGACGTACCGGACGTCGACGACCGTCGTGTCGCGCACGTAGTCGGTCTCCCGGACGTAGAGACGCTTGACCTTGCCACCGAGGCGCCGCTCGAGGTCCAGGCGCAGCCGCCCCTCGTCGGGATAGACCGTGTCGAGGGTGACGACCTGCCGCCGCGCCTTCACCCCGATGAAGCCGTTGTCGAGCACGAGCATCACGGCCACGATGCCGACGTCGAGCACCCGCGCCAGCGGGGCGTCGTGGAAGACCATGCCGTTGATCAGGCCCAGGACCAGCGCCACGAAGTAGTAGGCGCCCTCCTCGGGTGAGATCGGCTCGGAGCGGAGCCGGATGATCGACAGGATCGCGAACAGCCCGAAGCCGAACGCCACGCCGATCTTCATCTGGTTGACGATCAGGACCGCCACGCAGAACAGGCTGACGTTGAGGGCGACGTACGCGATCACGAGGTCGGACCGGCGGTAGCGCCGGTAGTACACGGCGAAGGCGATCACGAAGATGCAGGCGAGATCGAGGAGCAGAGCCTGACCGACGTGTCGGGTCAGAGGGGTCATCAGGACCACCATGGTGGGGCCACCTGTTCTCTAGAAGAGGTCGCGGCTCCCCCCGGTGCCACTCACGCCTACTTGTCGCCGTGCGAGCAGAACGTTACGGGGAGTTGGGCAAATATTTGCCCAATTGACGTTTTGTTCAGGTTCCCGGCAGGTACGACGACGCGCCCACGACGGCCACCAGCTCGCCGTGCGGGATCGAGATCCAGCCGTCCGGATGGCTCGCCCAGGTTCGCCAGGCATCCGCGATCCCGGCCAGCTCGGCCCGGTCGGCGTACCCGTCGCGCAGGAGCTGCTCACCGAGGGCCGAGCCGGTCACCCGCTCGGCCCACATTCCGCCCCACCAGGCGCGCGACTCGGGGGTGGCGAAGCACCAGGTGCTCGAGGTGGCGGTGACGTCGCCCAGCCCGGCGGCGCGCGCCCAGGCCAGCAGGTGCCGGCCGGCGTCGGGCTCCCCGCCGTTGGCGCGTGCGGCCGCCTCGTAGAGCTCCAGCCAGCGGTCGAGCCCGGGCAGCCGGGGGTACCACGCGAACGCCGCGTAGTCGCTGTCGCGCACCGCGACCACTCCCCCGGGCCGGGTCACCCGCGCCATCTCGCGCAGGGCCGCGACCGGGTCCGCGACGTGCTGGAGGACCTGGTGCGCGTGGACGACGTCGAACCCGTCGTCGGGGAGGGTGAGCACGTGCACGTCGCCGACGATGACCTGGGCGCTCGTCACCCCCTGCCGGGCGAGCTCCTCGCGGGTCAGGCCGGCCGCCTCGACGTTGATCTCGAGCGCGACCACCTCACCGACCAGGCGGGCCAGGTCGGCGGTGATCGTGCCCGGACCCGAGCCCACGTCGAGCAGCCGGTCGGTGGGTCGCAGGTGCGGCAGGAGGTACGCCGCGCTGTTGGCCGCTGTCCGAGCGCGGTGGGAGCGCAACACGCTCTCCGCGTGCCCGTGCGTGTAGGTCACCGTGCGGTCACCGCGTTGCGGTGCCCTCGACGTAGTCGGTGTCGTGGCTCTTGACCCACGACATCAGCTTGCGCAGCTCGCGACCGGTGCCCTCGATCGGGTGCTGCTCGCCCTTGGCGCGCAGGGCCTGGAACTCCGGGCCGCCGGCGTCCTGGTCGTCGATGAAGCGTTGGGCGAAGGAGCCGTTCTGGATGTTGGCCAGCACCTCCTTCATGTTCTCCTTCACGTGGGCGTCGATCACGAGCGGACCCGACACGTAGTCGCCGTACTCCGCGGTGTCGGAGACCGACCAGCGCTGCTTGGCGATGCCGCCCTCGTACATCAGGTCGACGATCAGCTTCAGCTCGTGGAGGCACTCGAAGTAGGCCACCTCGGGCTGGTAGCCGGCCTCGGTGAGCACCTCGAAGCCGTACTGGACGAGCTGTGAGGCGCCGCCGCAGAGCACCGCCTGCTCACCGAACAGGTCGGTCTCGGTCTCCTCGGTGAACGTGGTCTTGATGCCGCCGGCGCGCAGGCCGCCGATGCCCTTGGCGTAGGACAGGGCGAGGTCCCAGGCCTTGCCGGAGGCGTCCTTCTCGACGGCGACCAGCACGGGGACGCCGCGACCGTCGACGTACTCGCGACGGACGAGGTGGCCGGGACCCTTGGGCGCGATCATGATCACGTCGACGCCGTCGGGCGGCGTGATGTAGCCGAAGCGGATGTTGAAGCCGTGCCCGAAGACGAGCGTGTCGCCGGGGGTGATGTTGGGCTCGATCGACTCGGCGTAGAGCGCCCGCTGCTTGTGGTCGGGGGCGAGCACGACGATGACGTCGGACTCCTCGACCGCCTCCGACGGCGTGAGCACGCGCAGCCCCTCGGCCTCGGCCTTGGCGCGGGACTTCGAGCCCTCCGGCAGGCCGACGCGGACGTCGACCCCGGAGTCGCGCAGCGACAGGGCGTGGGCGTGCCCCTGGCTGCCGTAGCCGAGCACCGCGACGTTCTTGCCTTGGATCAGGGACAGGTCGGCGTCGTCGTCGTAGAACATCTGGGCCACGGGGGCTCTCCTTCGGGTGGTGGTGACGTCGGGTGCTGCTGGTGGTGCCTGGGGTACTTCGATGGTGGATCAGGGGAGGTTCTGGCGGGATCCCTGACGTTATCGGCCGAGATTTCGCGCGAGAACGTCAGCGTTCCCCGGTCAACCGGTGAAACCTGCCGCGTTCGGCACCGCCACCGGGCGGAGCTGCCGCTCGCTGATCGACCGGGGACCGCGGCCGATGGCGACCATGCCGGACTGGACCAGCTCGCGGATGCCGAAGGGTTCGAGCACCCGGCGGAAGTCGCCCAGCTTGTCGGCGTTGCCGGTCACCTCGATGGTGACCGCGTCGGGGGCGACGTCGACCACCTTGGCCCGGAACAGCTGTACGGCGTCGAGCACCTGGCCCCGGGTGGCGGCGTCGGCCTTCACCTTGACCAGCATCAGCTCGCGGTTGACCGAGCCCGAGCCGTCGAGCTCGACGATCTTGATCACCTCGACCAGCTTGTTCAGCTGCTTGGTGACCTGCTCGAGCGGAGACTCCTCGACGTTGACCACGATCGTCATCCGGGAGACCTCGGGGTGCTCGGTCGGGCCCACCGCGAGCGACTCGATGTTGAAGCCACGGCGGCTGAAGAGCCCGGCGATCCGGGCCAGGACGCCGGGCTTGTTCTCCACGAGCACCGACAGGGTGTGAGTCGTCATCGTGGCCCCCTAGATGTCGTTCTCGTCGAACTGCGGCGCGAGGTCGCGGGCGTACTGGATGTCGTCGTTGCTCGTCCCCGCGGCGACCATCGGCCAGACCATGGCGTCACGGTGCACGCGGAAGTCGACCACGACCGGCCGGTCGTCGATCGACATCGCCTTCTCGATCGTGGTGTCGACGTCACCGGGCGAGTCGCAGGCGAGACCGACGCAGCCGTAGGCCTCGGCGAGCTTGACGAAGTCCGGGATCCGCTTGCTGTCCAGGTCGGTGTTGGAGTAGCGCTCGTTGTAGAACAGCGTCTGCCACTGCCGCACCATCCCGAGCGACTCGTTGTTGATGATCGCGACCTTGATCGGGATGTCGTTGATCGCGCAGGTGGCCAGCTCCTGGTTGGTCATCTGGAAGCAGCCGTCGCCGTCGATCGACCAGACGGTGGCGTCGGGGCGCCCGACCTTGGCGCCCATGGCGGCCGGCACGGAGTAGCCCATGGTGCCCAGGCCGCCGGAGTTGATCCAGGTGTCGGGCTTCTCGAAGTCGACGTAGTGCGCGGCCCACATCTGGTGCTGGCCGACGCCGGCGCAGTAGATCGTGTCCGGGCCCGCGATCGCGCTCAGACGCTCGATGACGTACTGCGGAGCGAGGCTGCCGTCCGCGGGCGCGCCGTACGCCACGGGGTAGGTCTTCTTAATGCCCGCCACGTAGTCCACCCAGGCCTCGTAGTCGCCGGTCCGGCCGGCCGCGGCCTCGGCGCGCAGCAGGGCGGTCAGGTCGGAGATGACCTCCTTGCAGTCGCCCACGATCGGCACGTCGGCGACACGGTTCTTGCCGATCTCGGCCGGGTCGATGTCGGCGTGGATCACCAGGGCGCCGGGCGCGAAGGAGTCGAGGTTGCCGGTCACCCGGTCGTCGAACCGGGCGCCGAGGGAGATGATCAGGTCGCTGCGCTGGAGCCCGGCCACCGCGGCCACGGTGCCGTGCATGCCGGGCATCCCGAGGTGCTGGGCGTGGCTGTCGGGGAAGGCGCCGCGCGCCATCAGCGTGGTCACCACCGGGATGCCGGTGAGCGTGGCCAGCTCGAGCAGCTGGCGGGACGCGCGGGCACGGATGGTGCCGCCGCCGACGTAGAGCACCGGCCGCTTGGCCTCGAGGATCAGGCGCACGGCCTCCTTGATCTGCTTGGCGTGCGGCCGGGTCACGGGCCGGTAGCCGGGCAGGTGGAGCTCGGTCGGCCAGGTGTACGTCGTCATCGCCTGCAGCGCCGACTTGGCGACGTCCACGAGCACCGGGCCGGGCCGCCCGGTGGCGGCGATGTGGAAGGCCTCGGCGATGGTGCGCGGGATGTCGGCCGGGTCGGTGACCAGGAAGTTGTGCTTGGTGATCGGCATCGTGATGCCGCGGATGTCGGCCTCCTGGAACGCGTCGGTCCCGATCGAGGCCGCACCGACCTGGCCGGTCACCGCCACCAGAGGCACGGAGTCCATGTGCGCGTCGGCCAGCGGGGTGACCAGGTTGGTGGCGCCGGGACCGGAGGTGGCCATGCAGACGCCGACCCGCCCGGTCGCCGCGGCGTACCCCTGCGCGGCATGGCCGGCGCCCTGCTCGTGCCGGACCAGGATGTGCCGGATGGAGGAGTCCATCAGGGGGTCGTACGCCGGGAGGATCGCGCCGCCGGGGATGCCGAAGATGTGCTGGGTCCCGGCCGCCTCGAGCGACCTGATCAAGCTCTGGGCGCCGGTCATCGACGCGCCCACCTGCTCCTTCATCACCATGTCCTGTCTCTGCGTCTGCGGCCAACAAAAAACCCCTCGGCCGACTCGGCGAGGGGTGACGCGTAGGTCGAGCCTGGGCTCAACCCGCGCGTCGGGTGCGTACAAGGAGGTGCGTGCGCATGGAACCACGGTCCCGGACCCCTCCGACGCCGTCAAGCGAGGATGTCAGGCGTCCCAGCATCTGGTACGCCCGTCTCATCCCGCAGGACGCAGACTCAGTCGCGCTCCAGCCCCGTGGTCACGCAGGCCTTGTTGCCCTGGGCGTCGGCGAGCACGGTGAAGCGCGGTGCGCGCTCGTCGCTGACCAGCACGCCGCCCGCGGCGAGAGCGGCCGCGATCCGCTCGTCGGCGACGTCGGCGGGCACCCGGACGTCGAGGTGGAAGCGCTGGCGGGGCTCGTCGTGCTCGGTGGTGTGCTGGAACCACAGGGTGGGCTGCGAGCCGGCGAGGTCGCGCAGCTCCTCGCCGTGCTTCGGGTGGTCGCCCATGCCGAGCACGGCCGCCCAGAACGGCTTGATCTCCTGGTAGTCCCAGGTGTCGAGGGCGAGCTCGACGACGCCGGTGGCCGTCGGGTCGGCCTCGATGCCGAGCTCCGCGGCGGCCGCGCTGATGGCCCGCGCGAGGTCGACGTCGCGGGAGGTCACCCCGAAGACGTCGTGGCTGAAGATCGTCACGTTGACGTGCGGGTAGCGCAGGTCGACGTCGGGGTGGTGGTCGGCCTCGTCGGCCAGCGCCGCGATCCGGGTCACCAGCTCGAGCCCCTGGTTGAAGCCTCCGGTCGCGAACCGGGTGCGCAGCGCCTCGAACAGCTGCCGCCAGTCGGCCAGCCCCGCGGCCTCGACCTCGGCGAAGGTGAGGACCTGCTTCTGCTCGTCGGTGGGAGTCATGCCCCCACCTTGCCTCACCGTCAGGTGCTGCTGTCCAGCCCCGCGAGGACCTCGCGCACCGCCTCCAGGCCGCGCTCCAGCTCGTCGTACGACGTGGAGAGCGGCGACAGGCCGATCCGCAGGCCACCGGGGTCGCGGTAGTCGGGGATCACGTCGCGCTGCCACAGCGCGGCGGTGACCTCCTGCATCCGGGGATGGTGCAGTGTCACGTGGCTGCCCCGCCGCGCCGGGTCACGAGTGGTGGCGACGCTCACGCCGTACGACGTCAGCAGGCCGTCGGCCACCTCGATCGCGTGCGTCGTCATCGCCACCGACTTCGCCCGGACCCGGTCGAGCCCGGCCTCGTCGATCAACGCCACCATGTCCTCGATCGCCAGCATCCCGAGGATCGCCGGCGTCCCGGAGATGAAGCGGCGGATCCCCTTCGTGGGCACGTAGTCAGGGCCCATCAGGAACGGGTCGGTGTTGCCCATCCAGCCCTGGATCGGCTGGGTGAAGGTGTCGAGATGGCGGGCGGCGACGTAGGCGAAGGCCGGCGACCCGGGGCCGCCGTTGAGGTACTTGTAGGTGCAGCCGACGGCGAGGTCGACCTCCCAGGCGTCCAGGTCCGACGGCACCACCCCCACCGAGTGGCACATGTCGACCAGCACGAGCGCACCGGCGTCCTGGGCGATCCGGGTGACCGCGGGGACGTCGGCCAGCCACGACGACCGGTAGGAGACGTGGTTGAGCATCACCAGGGCGGTCCGCTCCCCCACGACCTCGGCCACCTGCTCCGGAGAGACCCCGGCCGTGGTGTCCACCTCGACCCAGCGCAGGGTCATCCCGCACTCCTCGGCGATGCCCATCGCGAGATAGCGGTCGGTCGGGAAGTTGTCGCGGTCGACCACGATCTCGGTGCGGCCCGGCCGGGCCCGGAGCGCTGCGCGCATCAGCTTGTAGAGCAGCACGGTGGTCGAGTCACCCAGCGCCACCTGTCCCGGAGCAGCTCCGAGGCAGACCCGGCCGAGAGTGTCGCCGAGCACCAGCGGCTGGTCGAACCAGCGCTCGTCCCAGCCACGGATCAGCCGACCGCCCCACTCGTCACGCACGAAGTCGTGCAGCCGGCCGAGGGTCGTCCGGAGCGGGCGACCGAGCGAGTTGCCGTCGAGATAGACCAGCGGGGTCTCGGCCCCCAGGAACCGGTCGCGGTAGGGCGCCAACGGGTCGGTGACGTCGAGCGGGTGGGTCATGGGAGCAGTCTGTCCCACGGCGCCAGGGCCCTGCGCGGACGCCCGGCTGGGCACTACCGTTGCCGCGTGAACCGAGCCCGGGCCTTCCACGCCCTCACCGCGGTGGTGGCCCTCGTCGCTCTCGTGCTCCAGCTGGTACAGGTGACCAAGGGGTCCGTGGTCCTGGTCGACGCCCACCCGCCCGGGCTGGTCGACCGGCTGCTGCGCTTCGTCGCCTACTTCACCATCCAGAGCAACGTCCTGGTGCTGGTCACCGCCACCCAGCTGGTACAGGACCCAGCCCGCGACGGTCGTGCGTGGCGGGTCGTCCGCGCGGCGGCGGTCAGCGGGATCACGGTCACCGGGCTCGTGCACTGGTTCCTGCTACGCAAGCTGCTCGACCTGCACGGCGCCGACTACCTCGCCGACCGGCTGCTCCACCTGGCGGTCCCGCTCCTGGCCGTCGCCGGCTGGCTGGTCCTCGGACCACGGCCGCGCGTCGACTGGGGGGTCTGCCTGCGGGCCGCCGTCTGGCCGGTCGCCTGGCTCGCCGTGATCCTGCTCCAGGCCGCTGCCACGGGCTGGTACCCCTACCCGTTCCTGGACCACTCCACCCACGGCTGGGGGCGGGTGGTCGTCGTCTGCGTCGGCATCCTCGTGCTGTTCTTCGCCGTCTTCGCGGTGCTGCGCGAGTACGACCGCCGGATGCGACCGGCCCCGGCATCGGCGCCGACCACCGTCGTCACTGGTAGCTGACGAAGCTCACCCGCGGCCGGATCCCGCGCACCTGCTGCGGGGTGAAGCGGTGGATGTCCCAGTGGTAGAAGAGCTTGAAGCCCTGGCGGAACTGCGCCGGCCGAGTGATCGCGTGGTACGTCGCGAGCTTCTGCCCGCGGGTACCGAAGCCGTCGGCGTGCTGCAGCATGGCCAGCCCCGGCCGGTGCACGATCCGCTGGATGTCGGGCAGCATCGTCAACCGGAACTCGTGGAGCACGAACAGCTTCTGCGGCAGGTCGTGGCGGCGGACCAGGCGGGAGAGCCAGGCCGAGGTCCGGTTCACCTCGTCGGCATCCACCGAGCCGATCACGTGGGCCGGCACCTGGTGCGGCCCCATCCGCCACTCGGGGTCGAGCGCCAGCCCGACCGACGGGTCCTTCAGCGCCCACGCCCACCGCTTCGCCACGGTCGGGAAGTCGGCCCGGCCGGTCTGGAGGTCGAGCAGTAGCAGGGCATGGTGACGGTGGGCGGTCCGGAGGTACTCGTGCACGTAGGGCGTCGGGATGTCGTGGCTGTAGTCACCGTTCGGGCCGGGCGAGGCGTCGGCGACGGTGACGATCAGCTCGTAGACCGGCTGGAGCTGCTCTCCGGGCTCGAGGAACGGCCGCCCGGCGCGCATCAGTCGACGCTGCATGGTGTCGGGGTCCGTGGTGCCCAGCACGCCCATGCTGGCGGTCTGGGCGGTGCCGTAGTAGGCGACCAGGAACCGGTGGTGCCCGAAGACCCGGTAGCCACCTCCGGGCAGCGCGGGGCGGACCGCGATCGGCGCCCCCGCCATCACGACGTACGCCGCGTGGTCACCCGAGCCCGACGTCGACGGCGGTGGCGCCGCGGGCCCGGGACCGGCCGCGACGGGCGTTCCCGCGGACCGGTCGTCACCGCGCCCCACCAGACCGGCGACCAGCAGCAGCGCGACCAGCGCGGCCGCGACCCCGACCAGCGGTGCGCGCAGGAGCAGGCGGCCGGCGGAGCTCATCACCTCACTGTGACGGTTCGGCGGACCGATCGGTTGTCGAACGCGCCGATCGGCCGGCGCAGCTGTCCACGTTCACCCGGACCGTCGCGGGGACCGGTTGTCGACGCGGGGCCGCCACGAGCACAGTGAGGCCATGGACGCCCGCGACTCCGCACTCGACCGTGCTCTGCACCATGCCACGACCTGGCTCGCCTCGCTCGACGAGCGGCCGGTCCCGCCCGGTGTCGACGCGGACGAGATGGTCCGTCGGCTCGGCGACCTGCCGGACGGGCCGACGCCGGCGGCCGACGTGGTCGACCTCCTGGCAGAGGCGTGCGAGCCGGGCCTGGTCGCGATCCCCTCGGGCCGCTTCTTCGGGATGGTCATCGGCGGCACCCTGCCGGCAGCGCTCGGTGCCGACTGGCTCACCTCCGCGTGGGACCAGAACGTCGGGCTGCGGTCCCTGACCCCGGCCGCGGCAGCCGTCGAGGAGGTGGCGGGACGCTGGATCCTGGACCTGCTGGGACTGCCGCCGGAGTCCGCGGTGGGTTTCGTGACCGGCGCGACGATGGCCAACTTCACCTGCCTGGCTGCGGCCCGCGACACCGTGCTCAGGCGGGCCGGTCACGACGTACGGCGCGGCCTGGCCGGCGCTCCCCCGGTGCGCGTCGTCGTCGGTGACGAGCGACACCCCTCGGTCGACCTCCCCCTGCGTTTCCTCGGGCTGGGCGACCCGACGGCCGTGGCTGTCGACACCGAGGGACGGATCTCGCCGGCTGCCCTGCGCGAGGAGCTGAAGGCCGGCGACGGCCCGGCGATCGTCGTGCTCCAGGCGGGCAACATCCACTCCGGCGCCTTCGACGCCTTCGCCGAGTGTGTCGAGATCGCGCGCGAGCACGACGCCTGGGTGCACGTCGACGGCGCCTTCGGGCTGTGGGCGGCGGCCTCGCCGCGGTGGGCGGACCACCTGCGCGGCGTGGCCGACGCGGACTCGTGGGCCACCGACGCCCACAAGACCCTGAACGTCCCCTACGACTGCGGGCTCGCGATCGTGCGCGACGCCGACGCGCTGGCGTCGTCCATGGCGATGCACGGCGAGTACCTCATCGAGGCCTCGGGCGATCCTCAGGAACGCGTGCCCGAGCTGTCCAAGCGCGGCCGCGGCTTCGCCACCTGGGCGGCGCTGAGGAGCCTCGGTCGCGACGGCGTGATCTCCCTGGTCGAGCGCCTCGCGGACCACGCGACCGCCTTCGCGGCCGGTGCCCGGGAGATCCCGGGCGTCGCGGTGCTCAACGACGTGGTGTTCACGCAGGTCTGCCTGACCTTCGACGACGAGGACGAGCGCGCCAGGGCCGTGGCGTCCGCGCTGCTGGCGGACGGCACCACCTGGATGTCCGGCTCGCGCTGGCACGACCGGGCCATCGTGCGTATCTCGGTGAGCAACTGGAGCACCACCGACGACGACGTACGGCGGTCCCTCGACGCCCTGCGCCGCGCCGTCGCCGCACTCGACCCTGTTGAATGACCCGATGAGTCGCGACCTGCTCCGCCCGGCCAAGGCCGCGCCCGGTGACCGGGTGGCCGTGCTCTCGCCGTCGTTCGCGGCGCCGGCCGCCGGCCCGGAGGTCCACGAGCAGGCCCTGCGCCGGCTGACCGAGGTCACCGGACTGGTGCCGGTGGAGTACCCGACGACCCGGCGCCTGGGAGGGTCGGCGGAGGACCGCGCCGCCGACCTCAACGCGGCGTTCGCGGACCCCGACATCCGGGCGGTGTTGGCCACCATCGGTGGCGAGGACCAGATCACGGTGATACCCCACCTCCATGCCGACCTGGCGCGCCGCGACCCCAAGCCGTTCCTGGGCTACAGCGACAACACCAACCTGCTGAGCTGGCTCTGGCAGCAGGGCGTCGCGTCCTTCCACGGCGGCTCGACCCAGGTCCACCTCGGGCCCGGTCCCGCTGTCGACCCCGTGCACGCCGCGTCCCTGCGGGCAGCGCTGCTGGACGGCGGCCGGCTGGAGATCACCGAGCCCGGCGAGGCGGAGGACTTCGGGAGGGACTGGCAGGACCCGGCCGCGCTCACGTCGTACGGCGACCGGGAGCCGACCGAGCCCTGGGCCTGGGCCGGGCCGCCCCGTTCGGTGACCGGCCCGACCTGGGGCGGGTGCATCGAGGTCGTGCAGTGGATCCTGACCGCGGGCCGCTTCGCGGACGACGCCGGTGTGCTCCGCGGCGGAGTCCTGCTGCTGGAGGCCTCCGAGGAGCTCATCCCGGCCTCGGAGTTCGGCTACATCCTCCGCTCGCTCGGCGAGCGCGGGCTGGTCGCAGCGGTCGACGCAGTCGTGGTGTCCCGGCCACCCACGTCCACCCGCGAGCAGCGCCCCGACGCGGGGCAGCGGGCCGCGCGTCGCGCCGAGCAACGCGACGTCGCGATCTCGACGGTTGCCCGCTACAACCCGGACGCTGTGGTCGTCGTCGGCGTGCCCTTCGGCCACACCCGGCCGCAGTGGGTCCTGCCGTACGGCGGGTCGATGACCGTCGACGGCGCCCAGCGCCGCGTATGGGCCGACTACGACTGAGCAGCAACCGCGTCCCTGGGCGAAATCAGGACCGACCCCCCAGTGGATCGCTAGCGTGGGCCCATGCCGTGGTTCAAGAAGTCATCGGGTGAGGAACCACAGGACGAGTCGCCGACGGCCCAGGCTCCGGTCGCGCAGGCCGACCCGGTGCTCGAGCCGCTCACCAGCGCGGAGGTCGACTGGGTGCGCTCGAGCATCGCCGAGCTGGGCGAGCAGGACGTCCTCTTCGGCGACATCGACGACCTCGGCCGGCACTACGACGAGATGCTCAACGCCTGGCTGCGCCTCGACGAGGCGCACCGCCCCGATCCCAACCCGATCACCAACCAGATCGGCCTGGCGTTCGGCCAGTACGTCGCGGACCAGGCGCGCCTGGACTGGATGGTCGCCACCGACACCCACGGCACCGAGATCGCCCTGCACCGCGCGCGCGGCAACGTGCTGATCTACCCGACCGACCTGGTCGCGAAGCGCTGGGCCGCGCACGAGCGGAACGTGATCGCGCCGCTGGCCCGGGACCTGATCGCCACGGTCGGGGAGCTGCCCTAGCAGTACACCTGGTCGCTCGGCGCGGGCGCGGCCCGGCCTCAGCCGCAGACCGCGCCGTGGGCCGCGGACTGCACGACCTTGGCGTACTTGCCGAGCACACCGCGGGTGTACTTCGGGGGCAGCGGCTCCCAGCCGTCCTTGCGCGCGTCCCACTCGGCGTCGTCGACGTCGACGTCGAGCGAGCGGTTGGCCACATCGAGGGTGATCGGGTCGCCGTCGCGGACGAAGGCGATCGGGCCCGCGTCGACGGCCTCCGGCGCGATGTGGCCGACACAGAGCCCCGTCGTACCACCGGAGAAGCGGCCGTCGGTGATCAGCAGCACGTCCTTGCCGAGCCCGGCGCCCTTGATGGCGCCGGTGATCGCGAGCATCTCCCGCATCCCGGGCCCGCCCTTCGGACCCTCGTAGCGGATCACGACCACGTCACCCGCGACGATGGCGCCAGCCTCGAGCGCGTCCATCGCTGCCCGCTCGCCGTCGAAGACGCGGGCCGTGCCGGTGAAGGTGGAGTCGTCGAAGCCGGCGGACTTCACGACCGCGCCCTCGGGAGCCAACGAGCCCTTGAGGATGGTCAGCCCACCGGTCTTGTGGATCGGCCGGTCGAGCGAGCGGAGCACGTCGTCGTCGAGCCCGGGCGGCGCCAGGGCCTCGAGGTTCTCGGCCATCGTCTTCCCGGTGACGGTGAGCGCGTCCCCGTGCATCAGGCCGGCGTCGAGCAGGGCCTTCATCACGACCGGGATGCCGCCGACCTTGTCGACGTCGTTCATCACGTAGCGGCCGAACGGCTTGAGGTCGCCGAGGTGCGGCACCTTGTCGCCGATCCGGTTGAAGTCGTCGATGGTGAGGTCGACGTCGGCCTCGCGGGCCATCGCCAGCAGGTGGAGGACGGCGTTCGTGGAGCCGCCGAGGGCCATCACCACGGTGATCGCGTTCTCGAACGCCTCCATGGTCATGACCTGGCGCGCGGTGATGCCGAGCCGCAGCAGGTTGACCACGGCCTCGCCCGAGCGGTGGGCGAAGCCGTCCCGGCGCCGGTCGACCGCCGGCGGGGCGGCCGAGCCCGGCAGGCTCATCCCGATCGCCTCGGCGACGGCGGCCATGGTGTTGGCGGTGTACATGCCGCCGCAGGCGCCCTCCCCCGGGCAGATCGCCCGCTCGATCCGGTCGACCTCGGCGCGGGTGATCTTGCCGGCCAGGCAGGCACCGACCGCCTCGAAGGCGTCGATGATGGTGACGTCCCGCCCGTCGACCTGGCCGGGCATGATCGAGCCGGCGTAGAGGAAGACGCTGGCCAGGTCGAGCCGGGCCGCGGCCATCATCATGCCGGGCAGGCTCTTGTCGCACCCGGCGAGCAGCACCGAGCCGTCGAGCCGCTCGGCCATCATCACGGTCTCGACCGAGTCGGCGATGACCTCGCGGCTGACCAGGGAGAAGTGCATGCCCTCGTGGCCCATCGCGATGCCGTCGGAGACCGAGATCGTCCCGAACTCCAGGGGGTATCCGCCGGCTGCGTGCACGCCGTTCTTGACCGCCTTGGCCAGCCGGTCGAGGGAGAGGTTGCAGGGCGTGATCTCGTTCCAGCTCGACGCGACGCCGATCTGCGGCTTGGCGAAGTCGTCGTCGCCCATGCCGACGGCGCGGAGCATCCCGCGGGCGGCCGCCTTCTCGAGGCCGTCGGTGACGTCGCGAGAGCGGGGCTTGAGGTCGGGCGTGTCCATGCCGCGGAGCCTACTTCCGCGACTCGCGGAGGGCTCGCCGCGATCTCATGACTCACCCCCAGGTGGGTTGTGTCCCGCGTCACGGGCGGGGTAGGCAGGAGCCGCGGGGTCCTCTCGGGAGCGTCCACGGGAGGTTGTGCACCTGCGGTTCGGGCCGCAGGAGAAGGGACCACTCCCATGACGCTCGACCCTCGATCCGCAGCCGCGTCCACCGCTGCGGAGGACAGCCCGGAGCACCGGCGCCAGATCCGCAAGGCGGCGCTGGCCAGCACCGTCGGCACCACCATCGAGTGGTACGACTTCTTCCTGTACAACACCGCCGCAGCACTGATCTTCCCGGCGCTGTTCTTCCCCGAGTCCACGGCGTACGCCGGTCGGCTCGAGTCGTTCGCGACGTACGCCGTCGGGTTCGCCGCCCGGCCCGTGGGAGCCGCGATCTTCGGCCACTGGGGCGACCGGATCGGCCGCAAGGCGACCCTGATCATCACCTTGCTCGGCATGGGCCTGGCCACCACGCTGGTCGGGGTGCTGCCCGGCACCGGGACGATCGGCTCGGCGGCGCCGATCCTCCTGGTGCTGCTGCGCCTGCTCCAGGGCCTCGCCGTCGGGGGCGAGTGGAGCGGCTCGGTGCTGCTCTCCATGGAGTGGGGCGACCAGAGGCGCCGCGGCCTGATGGCCAGCCTCCCCCAGCTCGGTGTGGCCTTCGGGCTGATCCTCGGCACCGGCTTCCTCTACCTGCTCAGCTGGCGACTCACCGATGCGCAGTTCCAGTCGTGGGGGTGGCGGGTCCCGTTCGTGTTCAGCCTGGTGATGGTCGCGATCGGTCTCTACATCAGGATCCGGATCCTCGAGACCCCCATGTTCGCCCGGCGCCTGGAGCGTCGCGACATCAGCCGCCTGCCCACCGTCGACGCGGTCCGGCGGCACTGGAAGCCGATCCTGCTCAGCGCCTTCGCCCGGCTCTCGGAGCAGGCACCGTTCTACGTGATCACCTCGTTCACGCTGGTCTACCTGACCGAGGACCAGGGCTACTCCAAGACCTTCGCGCTGGCGGCGATCCTGTCCGCCGCGGCGCTCGAGGTGGTCGCCGTACCCCTCTACGGGCACCTGTCCGACTCCCTGGGGCGCAAGCGGATCTACATGATCGGGGCGGCGATCACCGGGGTGTACGGCTTCGTTCTCTTCGCGGCCATGGACAGCGGGGTCGCGGTGATCGCGTTCCTCGGTGTCTTCCTGGCGCTGATCCCGCACGGCATGCAGTACGGGCCCCAGGCGTCGCTGATCGCCGAGTCGTTCCCGACCTCGTTGCGGTACGCCGGGGCCGGGATGGGTTACCAGCTCGCCTCGGTGATCGCCGGCGGCCCGGCGCCCCTCGTCGCGACGTACCTCCTGGCGCACACCGGGTCGGTCTACTCGATCCCCGCGGCGATCCTGGGCTGCGCCGTGGTGACGCTGATCGCGGTCAGCCTGATGGAGGACCACAGCCACTCCGACATCGACGACGACGCGACATTCGACCGCGAGCTCGTCCCGGCCGGAGCACCAACGTCCAGGGCGAACGCCGGGAACGTCACGGGAGGTCAGGAATGAGCGACCAGCAGCAGGCCCTGCAGTCAGACCACGCGAGCACCGACGACTCGGGAGAGCTGACGATCGACATCGAGGACGCCGGCGGCCGCGAGCTCCGCCCCGTCGACGAACGCCCGCCCGACGACGAGGTCGCGGAGATCAAGGAGGAGCGCGAACGGCGCCTCGACCCCGGCAACCGACCCGACGCCAGCGAGGTGGACAACACCGAGCGGGACTTCGACGCCGAGGCCGGGCGGTTCACCGACGGCGAGGGCTGACGGGGCGCGGCTACCCGAGGGCTGCCCGGTCGAGCCGTTCCTCGATCTCGGTGGCCAGGCGCTCCGCGTGGTCGCCACCTCCCTCGGCCGTGTCCTGCTTGACGTAGACCAGCCGGTTCCACAGACCCGCCGCCCAAGCGTCCTGGACGTCGGAGCGGGTCCACTCCCGGCCGGTCGCGCGCTGGTAGCTCTCGATGAAGTCGGCGGTCTGGGCCACCGACGCGGTGACGTCCGACCCCGCCTCGGTGGGCCACATGGCGGCGGCCAGACCCACCACGGCCGCCTCGGGCTGGGCGATGACGCTGTCCCAGTCGTGCACCGCGTGGGGCTCGTGCCCTGACCACCGGAGGTTCTGCGACGCCCAGTCGCCGTGGCCGACACAGAGCGGCACCGCGGCGGAGGTCAGGCGCACTCTCACCCGGCGTGCGGCGTCGTCGACCCAGGCGGGACCGTCGACGAGGTTGAGGTCCTGCCCGTGCTCATCGAGGTCGAGCCACAACCGCCGCCCGGGGTGGTCCCACGCGGTCCACGGCGGCGAGGGCTTCAGGCTCGGGACGTCCGCGGCGGCGGGTGCTGAGGCGATCAGGCGAGCCAGGAGGGCCGCGAAGGGGGCCGCTCCCGCTGCGGTGGTCAGCGGGTCGCCACCGGGCACCTCCCTCTCGGCGGTGACCGTCAGGGCCCCGACCCGCGTGGCCACGGTCAGCGGCTCGGGACAGGGGAAGCCGCCCCGGGCCAGCGCAGCCTGGACCTGGACACAGCCGGCGATCCGGGACTGGAAGGGGCGCGCCTTGACCACGGCCCGCAGGCCGGTGGTCAGCTCGACCCCGACGACCTCGGAGAGGAACCCGGACCGGAAGAGCACCTGCTCGGGCGGCGCACCCAGGTGGCGCAGGCACCAGTCCGCGAGGAGCGCATCGTCGAGCACACCCGGCAGCGTAGGGGCGGGTCAGATGACGGCCGCCCGGACGACGCAGACGTCGGGCAGGTCCTTGTGGATCTCCCGCCAGGTCCGGCCCTCGTCCGGCGAGGCCCACACCCCACCGTTGCGGCCGCCGAAGTAGATGCCCGGTGTCTCGTGGGAGTCGACGCACATCGCGTCGCGCATCACCGCGACGTAGTAGTCGTCGGGGAGCGAGCCGTCACCGAGCGGCTCCCAGTGGCTGCCTCCGTCGGTCGACCGCCAGACCCGGGCATGACCCTCGACCGGCCAGCGGGCGCCGGCGTCGACGATCGGGAAGGCGAACACGGTCTCGGGGTCATGGGGGTGGACCACGATCGGGAAGCCGAACTCGGCCGGCAGACCGGGCGCGATGTCCTGCCAGCTGTCCCCCCCGTCGTCGGAGCGGTAGACGCCGCCGTGGTTCTGGAGGTAGAGCCGCTCGGGTCGCGCCGGGTGGCGGGTCACCTTGTGCACGCACTGGCCGAACTCGGGGTAGGTGCGCTCGCCGGGCATGAACTCGGCCTTCACCCCGGTGTTGGAGGGGTACCACGACCCGCCGCCGTCGTCGGTGCGGTAGACCCCACCCGTCGAGATGGCCGCCAACACCTGTTGCGGGTCCTCCGGGTGGGGCAGGATCGTGTGGAAGGCCTGGCCGCCGTACCCGGCGTTCCACTCCTTGCGCTGCGGGTTGTCCCAGAGCCCGCGCTCGAGCTCGAAGGTCTCGCCCCGGTCGGTCGACTTGAAGATCGCTCCGGGCTCGGTGCCGGCGTACACGACGCCGTCCTCGGCGCCGGGGGTCAGCTGCCAGACCCGCGCCACCGCCTCGCCGGTGTCCTCGGGGAAGCGAACGGCGCCGTTCGGCGTCTCCTGCCAGCTCTCGCCGAGGTCGTCGGAGCGCCACACCTGCGGGCCGAGCCAGCTCGAGGACGCGCCGACCAGCAGGCGCGGCCGGTCGCCGCGGGTGTCGACCAGGCAGGAGTAGACCTCCTCCATCGCGAAGTGCGGTCCGGTCCAGGACCAGTCGGTGCGCGCCTCGTCGGAGCGCCCGATCCACAGACCCTTGCGGGTCCCCACCATCACCAACGTGTCCGCCATCAGCGTCCCTTCCTCGTGTCTTCCTGTTAGGAACAGTAGTGTGGTGGCGTCATGAGTCAAGAGCTGCCGACGACCTCGTTCGCCCTCCTGGGGCTCCTGACCTTCGGCGACGAGCTGACCGGCTACGAGCTCAAGCAGCGCGCGGACAACACGTTGCGCTTCTACTGGGTGGCGCCGGCGATGAGCCAGATCTACTCCGAGCTGGCCCGCCTGACCGGGCACGGCCTCGTCGAGCCGACCACCTCGACCGGCGAGGGGCGCCGCACCACGACGTACCGGATCACCGAGGCGGGCCGGACCGCCCTGCGCGCGTGGATCGCCGAGGCCCCGGTCGGCTTCCCGGTGCTCAAGCACACCGTGCTGCTGCGGCTCCTGATCGGGCACGCGACCGAGCCCGAGCGGATCACCGCGATGCTCGAGGAGTACGACGTCGAGCTCACGGCGGCGCTCGACGACCTGCGCGCGGTCCGGAGCTCGCTGCACGGCGCGGACGAGCCCGGCCAGGCGTTCCACTACCCGTCCGTGGTCGCCGACTGGGGGCTGGACTACTTCGCCGCCGAGAAGCGGCACACCCGCACCGCACTCGACCGCCTGTCGGTGATCTCGGAGGACGCATGACCAGCAGGACGCTCTTCTCGTGCACGATGTCGCTGGACGGCTTCATGGCCGGGCCGGGCGGCGACATGCAGTGGCTGACCCGGCACCTGGGGCCGAACCCGGTGGCCGAGGCGCTCGTGCCGCAGGTCGGCGCGCTGCTCGTGGGTCGTCGTACCTTCGACGGCGACGACCCCCACCGCGGCACCGACCAGCAGGGTGCGTTCGGCGGGCAGTGGCACGGGCCGTCGTACGTGCTCACCCACCGGCCGCCCGCGGAGGCGCCGGCCGACACGACGTTCGTGACCGACCTGGAGACCGCTGTCGCGGCGGCCCGGGAGGCGGCCGGCGGTCGCTACGTGAACATCCTCGGAGCCGACGTCGCCCGCCAGTGCCTGGCCGCCGGGCTCTGCGACGAGGTGCTGGTCCTGGTCGCGCCGGTGTTCCTCGGCGACGGCACCCCGCTCTTCGCCTGGGCCGGCGGGCACGCGGTCGACCTGCGGATGCGCGAGTTCTCCGAGGCGGGCGGCATCGCCAACCTCTGGTACGACGTACTCCCCTGATGCGTCTGTGCGCCGACTCGGCGTGTTCCTGCTGCCTGTATCCGCCGACTCGGCGCGTTTCTGATGTCTCTTTGCGCCGACTCGGCGTGTTCTGGGCGCCTGTCTGCGCCGAGTCGGCGGTGGGTAGGTTGCAGGGGTGCTGTCGAGGGTCCCGCCGGTCTGGCTGGTGGTCGTCGGCATCTGCTCGGTGCAGCTGGGCGCCGGGATCGCCAAGAACCTCTTCGACGACGCGGCCCCGACCACGCTGGTGTGGCTGCGCCTGGCGACCAGCTCGGTGGTGCTCGCGGCGGTGGCCCGTCCCTCCCTGCGCGGGCGTACGGCGCGCGACTGGCAGGTCGCGGTCGCGTTCGGCGTGACGCTGGGGGCGATGAACTGGGCGATCTACGAGTCCTTCGCCCGGATCCCCCTCGGCATCGCGGTGACCATCGAGTTCCTCGGCCCCCTGGCCCTGGCCGTCAGCGGCAGCCGCCGGGCCCGCGACCTGGTCTGGGCTCTGCTCGCGGCGCTCGGTGTGGCGCTGCTCGGCCTCGAGCGTGGTCACCTGGACCTGGCCGGGGTCGGTTTCGCCCTGCTCGCCGCCGCGATGTGGGCGGCCTACATCCTGCTCAGCGCTGACACCGGCCGACGCTGGCCCGGCCTCGAGGGGCTGACCGTGGCCAGCATCGTCGCGACGGTGACGATCACCCCGGTGGTGGTCACGCTCTCCGGTCGCGGTCTCGGCGACCCGCGGGTGGTCCTGCTCGGGGCACTGGTCGGGCTGCTCAGCTCGGTCGTGCCCTACTCCTGCGAGATCACCGCACTGCGGACGATTCGCCCGTCGGTGTTCGGGATCCTGATGAGTCTCGAGCCCGCTGCTGCCGCGCTGGCCGGGATCGTCGTCGTTCACGAGTTCCTGGCCCCGGTGCAGTGGGCCGCCGTCGCCTGCGTCGTGGTCGCCAGCGTGGGCGCCACCCGGGCCGAGTCGCGCCTCGTCGCGCCGGCGCCCGACTGAGCCCGGCCCCGTCGTCCCCCGGGCCGGCCCCGGTGCCGGTTCATCGCGGCACGAGGTCGATCCGGGTCTCGGTCTGGGGCCAGCCGACGTCGGCGAACGCCCGGGCCATCGGGACGTTGGCGTTGTCGGTGTCCGCGACCAGGGTGTGAGCACCGCCGGCGACCAGCTCGCGGGTCTGCCACGCGAGCAGCTGCCGCCCGTAGCCCCGGCCCCGGTGCTCTCGGCCCACGCCGACGAAGAGCACGAACGCGCGCCCCGTCGGCATCGAGCGACCCGAGACCAGGCCCACGACCTCACCCGTGGCGTCCTGGGCCAGATGGATGCAGTCGACCGGGTCGGCATCCAGGAGGAAGGCCAGGCTCTCGCGGCACGCCCGGTCAAAGCCGACGCGCTCGACCAACACGCGGTCGTGCTCGTCCAGGGTGTCGCGCATGACCTCGCGGTGGCAGGCGGCCAACCGCGGGTCGGCGGGGTCGACCATCCGCTCGAAGCGGAGCCCGGTCCCGACGTCCGACCCCAGGTCATCGGCCGGCTCGAACTCGTAGTGCCGGCGCTCGACGAGCAGCACCCAGCCGGCGTCGCGCAGCGGCTCGACCAGGTGCGCGAGCGCGTGGTCGTCGACGGTGGAGCCCGCCGGAGCAAAGATCCCCGCCTCCTCGGCCCCGGCCGCCCAGGCTGCCCGCGAGGCCACGGCGACCAGCTCGTGGGCGGTCGCCGGGTCGGTCGGGAGGCCGAAGTGGTCCAGCAGCCAGACCCGCGAGCCGTCGGGCGCGCCGAAGGCGGCGACGACGCCGAGCACGGCCGGGTCGTCGTCACGACGGACGGCCCACACCCATTCCGGGCGCCGACGCCCGGACTCGAAGGCGTCGACGAGATGGCCGTCACCGCGGATCCGGTGCTGGGTGGGTGAGTCGACCGGCAGCGGGCTGGCCGCGAGCAAGGCGATCGCCTGATCGGTGGTGGCGGGCTGGAAGAACTGCAGAGCAGACATGGGGTTCCTCAGATCTGGGAACCGGCCTCGTCCCGGAGGCCGGAGTGCGGCGTGGACATCGCGGCCTCCTCTCTCTCGTCCGGAAGGCTCACGCTAGGGGCCGAGTCGGGCGGCGGCAACGAGGTTTCCCGGTCGCCGGCCGCGACGCCCACCACGACGGCCCGCCGGGCGGCCCTCCGCAGCGTGGTCAGCACGGCCGGGCCTAGCAGGGCGATCGCGACCGCCGTGGTGATCGCACGTCCGGTGTCGAAGGAGCCGGTCGAGGTGATCAGGGTGAACACCAGGAAGCGGTGGAGGTTCGCGCCGAGGGGGTCACCGGCCACGAACGAGATCCCGGTGTGCCCGGGCACCGCGATGCCGAGCACGAACGGCCAGGAGGAGAGGTTCATCAAGATCCCGAAGGCGTACGCCGACACCACGCCGTACGCCGCCAGCATCGCGATCTCGGCGCGGCCGGTGACCCGGCCGGGGAGCAGCCCGGCGCCCATCCCGACCCAGGCCGAGCAGAGCATCTGGAACGGCAGCCACGGCCCGACGCCGCCGGTCAGCAGCGCGGAGGCGAACAGCGACGTGCAGCCGAGCACGAAGCCGAAGCCCGGGCCGAAGACCCGGCCGGCCAGGATCAGCAGGAAGAACACCAGCTCGACGCCGGCGGTGCCGGCGGAGAGGCCGCGGAGCACGGCGTTCACGGCGGTGAGCACCCCGAGCACCGCCAGCACCCGCGGGTCGAGACCGCCCTCGGTCACCTCCGAGAGCACCACCGCGATCACCACCGGCAGCAGCGCCAGGAAGACGAAAGGCGGCCCGACCTGTCCACCGTCGGGGCTGCGCACGAGCAGCGGCCAGGCGAGCATCATCAGCCCGGCGACGGAGGCCACGGTCAGCACGAGGGCGGACCGCCGGCCCAGGGGTACGGCGTGGAGCCGGCTCATCGCGGCACCTCGTCGACGCGCAGCCAGCCCGGCCCGAGGATCTTGGTGACCTGCGGAGCGAAGGCCGGCGACTCGGTCAGCACCCGACGGGTCGGCCCCGACGAGACGACCTCGCCGTCGGCCAGGACCACCACCTGGTCGGCGGCCAGCGCCGCGAACTCCACGTCGTGGGTGGCCACAACGACCGCCCGATTTTCGTCGGCCACCCGACGCAGGATTGCGGCCAGGGCGGCCTTGGCCGGGTAGTCCAGACCCCGGGTCGGCTCGTCGAGCAGGACGACCGGTGGTCGTCCGACCAGCACCACCGCCAGGGCCAGGGCCAGCCGCTGGCCCTCGGAGAGGTCACGGGGGTGGGCGTCGTCGGGCACCCCGGGCACCATCCGGTCGAGCAGGGCGCGGCACTCCCCCGGCGCCGCTCCCCGGTCGGCGGCAGCGCACTCCTCGGCCACCGTCTCCAGGTAGAGCAGGTCGGCCGCGGTCTGCGGCACCAGCCCGACCAGCGCCCGCCGTTCCGCGGCGGGCAGGTCGGCCGGGTCGGCCTGGCCGATCGCGACCGTTCCCGCCCGGCGCGCCTGGCCACCCTGGAGGGTCCAGAGCAGGGTGGACTTGCCGGAGCCGTTGCGGCCCATCAGCGCGGTCACGGTCGCGGCGTCCAGGGTCACGGCCACCTCCCGGAGCGCGACGGTGCCGCCGCGCATCACCGTGAGGTGCTCGGCGGACAGCACCGGCTCGCCGGACGACCTCGACGGCGAGGTGGGTGGGAGGCTCGGCGCCGGTCCGAGGTCGAGGCCTCGTGCCAGGCGCCGCGCCTCGCGCACGCTCACCGGCAGCGGCGACCAGCCGAGCGCACGGCCGAGCTCGACGATCGGGGGTACGACGGGCGAGCAGGCCAGCATCTCGGCCGGCGGGCCGTCGTGTACGGACCCGCCTCCGGTCAGCAGCACCAGCCGGTCGGCGAAGGGCACCACCCGCTCGAGCCGGTGCTCGGCCATCAGCACCGAGACGCCGAGGTCGTGGACCAGTCGGGCCAGGGTGGCCAGCACCTCCTCGGCGGCGGTCGGGTCGAGGGCCGAGGTGGGTTCGTCGAGCACGAGCAGCCGCGGGTGCATCGTCAGCACCGACCCGATCGCCACCCGCTGCTGCTCGCCGCCGGACAGGTGGTGCAGGTCGCGGGCCCGCAGCTCGGCGATGCCGAGCAGGTCGAGGGTCTCCTCGACCCGACGGCGCATCGTGTCGGCAGGGAGGCCGAGCTGCTCCATGCCGTAGGCGAGCTCCTCCTCGACGGTGTCGGTGACGAAGCCGGCGACCGGGTCCTGGCCGACGTAGCCGACCAGGTGCGCCCGCTCCCGAGGCGGCTGGTGCACCACCGACCGGTCGTCGACGCGCACGTCGCCGGACAGGGTGCCGCCGCTGAAGCGCGGCACCAGCCCGGTCACCACCCCGAGCAGCGTCGACTTGCCGACGCCGGTCCGGCCGGAGACCACGAGCAGCTCCCCCTCGTCGATCGCGAGGTCGACGTCGCGCAGCACCGGGACGCTGTCGTCGTCGTACCGGAACGAGATCTCGCGCAGCTCGATCACGCCGTACCCCCGGGAGGGACGACGGCCGGTGGTGCGCAGAGCGCACCGGCGAGACCGGCCGCGGCGGCGGCGACAGCCAGCCCGCTGAGGGCCGGCGCCACCGTGAGCGACGGGTAGGCGATCGTCAGCTGGTGCCGCGACATCCACCAGCCGGACGTGCCGACCAGGACGCCCGAGAGCGCGACGGCCAGCTCCGGCCACAGCCACGGCGCCGGCCGGTAGCGGGTGCGTCCGACCCGACGCCCGGCGGTGTACATGCCCACCACCGAGGCCACCAACCCGGCCAGCAGCATCGGCCGGCCGAGCCAGTCGGGAGTGGTGCCGTCGAGGCCGGCGTACACGCCGACGCAGAGACCGCAGAGGCCCAGGACCATCAGCGTTCCGGTGGTACGACGCTCGCGCGGCGAGGCGCCCGAGGTCCGGCCGTAGCCGCGCGTGTCCATGCCGGCCGCCAGCGACAGGGACCGCTCGAGGGCGTCCTCGAGCACCGGCACCAGGAGTCGGCGCAGGCCGCGCACCCGGCCGGTCTCTCCGCCGCGCAGCGCCTGCGCGGCCCGGACCCGACGGACGCTGTCGACCAGCTGCGGGAGCACGGTGACCGCCACCACCAGGGCGCTGCCGATCTCGTAGAGGGCGGGCGGTACCGAGCGCAGCAGCCGCTTGGGGTTGGCCAGCGCGTTGGCGGCGCCGATGCAGATCACGATCGCCGCCAGCCGGAGCCCGTCGTAGAGCCCGGCGAGCAGGGCCTCCTGGGTCACCGGCCCGAGCAGGTGGAGGCCCAGAGCCCAGTGCGGCAAGGGGACCTCGGGCAGGTCGACCAGCGCGTGGCCCTGACCGCCGTCGGACCCGCCGAGGAGGATCCGGAAGCCGACCCGGATCACCACGATCACCACGCCCAGCCAGAGGTAGAGCCGGAAGGAGTTCGCCCAGGGCTGGGCGCTGCGCCGCGCCGCGACGGCCAGGCAGGCGACCCCGATCAGCAGCAGGAGCAGCCAGGGGTTGGTGGTCTGGGACGCGGCAACGGCCAGCCCCACCGACCAGCACCACCAGGCGACCGGGTGCAGGTCACGCGGCAGGCGGGCCACGGCGAGGCGGGCGCGCATCACTCGCCGCCGGAACCGGCGCGTCGTACGACGACCACGGCGGCCGTGGCGGCGAACAGCAGGACGACCAGCCCCGGGGCGACCCAGCCGGGAAGCCCGGAGCCGGAGGCGGCGACCGGAGTGGTCGTGGCCGCCGCGTCGGCGTGCCCGGCCGGCGACGGCGGGTCGCTGGGATGGTGGTGCCCACCGGCTTGCTTCGTCCGGTGGCGCTTCGGGTGCGTCTTTCCCTGCGGCGTGGCCGACGTGGTCGGCGATGACGAGGTCGCCGCGCTGGTCGGTGCGCTGGTCGGCGTCCCGGGCGGGGCGGTGCTCGGAGTCGACGGAGCCGTGCTCGGCTGGCCGCTCGGTGAGGGCGAGTGGGAGGGCGAGGGCGACGGGGACCCTGCGGGATGCGCCTTCGGGGCAACTCCCGGTGGCGTCTGGGCGTTTCCGGACTGCCAGGACAGGGCGACGTACCCACCCGCCGGGACCTTCAGCGACGCCACCCCGGTCGTGGCGAAGTGCCACGTGCCCGAGGTGCCGTCCGACCACCAGAGCGACCAGTAGGCGTCCGCGGGCGGGGTCCGGACGCACGGATCGGTGGACGGCACGCCGTCGACCCGGCACACGAACGGCTCGTTCTGCACGTAGGTCAGGGTGTGCCCGGCGTCCTCGAACTGGGCGGCCGCGTACTCGCCGGCACCGCCCGCGTCGCACGATGCCTGGACCCCACCACCGAGCTGGTGGAAGTCGACGACGACGCTCACGCCGCGGGCGGAGGAGCAGGTGGCCGCCTGGGCCGCGGTGGGTACGCCGAGCCCCATCGCCGCGGCCAGGAGGGCCGCGGCGACGAGGCGTACGACGTGGCGGGTCACGCCGCCCGGCAGCCGTTCAGCGCCAGGAGCGCGGGCGCCGCCTGGGCGGTGGCGCGACGCCACTGGTCGCGGGTGGCCTTGGTGATGCCGTCCTGCCGGGCCGCTGCGAAGGCCGCCCGGTCGTAGGCGACAGCGCCCCGCTCGCCGGCCAGCGGCGTACCGGAGACATCGCCGGAGACCTGCAGGTCGAGGACCCACGTCGCGGCCCGTCGGGCCCGGGAGCAGGCGCCCTCGGTGCGGAACGCCCAGCCGGCCAGGCCGGTGGTGTTGCTGTTCACCGGATCGGTGCTGGCGCCACCGTGCAGGGCGCCGTTCGCCCCCTGCTGGCGCTTGAGCCAGCGAGTCGCGTCAGCGAGCGCCTGCCGGAGCTTGCGGTGCCCCTGGGCGACCGGGGCCAGCTCGATGACGGCGAGGGCGGTGACGTCGGCGTCCGAGTCGTCCCCGGCGCGACAGCCCTGGTTCGGCGCGGTCTTGTCGGAGGTGAAGGCGAGCCGGAAGAAGCCCCGGGAGCACTGCTGCTCCAGGAGGAACCTGAGCACCGACGGAGCCAGGTCACTGCCTGCGTCGAGCAGCCCGCGCGCGGCGAAGACCTGGCCGATCGTGTTCGCCGAGTCCGCGCCGAACGTGTTGGTGGGGTCGACGACGTCCTGGATCCGACCGCGCGCCGGCGCTGCCGTGATCACCCGCTGGTCGAGCCGGTGCACGAGGTTGGCGCCACCGAAGTGGCGGGCTCCGCCCCCGGTCTGCTGGGCGAGCACCAGCAGCTTGGCGATCGCCCCCGCGAAGACGTCGGAGGTCCCGAACGCCGCTCCGGTGGTGTAGTCGTCGACGTGCTTCGAGAGCGCGGTGCGCGCCTTGGCCACGTCGGTGCGATGTCCGCCGGTGGCCACGAGCGCCAGCGTCGTGTCGATGGTCAGGCCGTAGTCGTCGAAGCCCCCGAAGTTCGGGTTGTGGATCAGGCCCTGGGCGTCGAGCTGGTCGGCGAGCCAGGTGGCGCCGTGACCGGCGGGCGACGACGAGGAGACCGCCTGGGCGGAGCCGCCGGCCGAGACCAGGGAGGCCGCCAGGGCGGTCGAGAGCAGCGCCACGCAGGCGCGATGGACGAGAGACATGCTTTCCTTCCCGCTGCGACAGCGGGAAGGCGCCGATGATCGGGCGGGCCCACCCGCTGCTTTCCACGACAGCGTGTGTTCGGAACGCGTCGGGGCAGGTGTTCCGGCTCGCCTCGCTCCCGTCGTACGGGAGAGCGGGGCCTACGGTTGCGGGTCAGCGCCGGATTCGGACCGGCTTCCCCCACCACGGGCGCATTGATGTGTGATCAGCCGCAGCATAGCGCCGCGAGCGGACCGGCAGGCAATCGCGTTCCCTGCGGACCGGGCGGGCTCAGCGTGCTTCCGAGTACATCGCGCTGTACGCGTAGTTCAGCTGAGGGAACGACGAGGTCCACGCGATCGCCGGCAGACCCGTCGGCAGCAGCGTCGCCGACGCCGGGAAGAGGTCCACCACGTCGGGGGCGCTCACGTCCGCCCGGGTGCTCCATCCGCCCGCGGATTCGTGAACCCGCCCCTGGAGTGTCCAGCCGTCCCCCATGACCCGGGCCCGGAGCTTCCACTGCCAGAGGACCCACACGACGCCCTCGTGGTTGACCACCGCCGTGGGCGGATCGCTCGCGCCGTTCCTCGGGGAGAGCGCCTGCCGAGGGCCACAGCGGTCGCGCTGACACACCTGGGCGTAGATGCCGCCGCGGACGGTGTCGGTCCGGACCCGCTCCCAGGTCACGACGATCGTCCCGCGACCGCCGGTGGCCACACTTCCCGCCCAGATCCTCGACTGACCGCGGGGTGAGGCGACCACGGTGCGGGACCGGCCCCAGCCAGTGGGGGTGTGGGTGCGCTGCTGGAGCCGCTGGGCTCCGTCGCGGGTGCTGACCCACACCACCTGGGCACGGTCTCCCGGGCCGCCGGCGACAGCGGGCATCTCCGCCCCCGGACCGGACACCGTGGTCTCGGGCCCCCAGGCGACCCCGGGCTCCCGGACCCGGGCGTGGATCCGCCACGGAGCATCGTGCTGCCCGCGTGGGTGAGCGGCCCAGGCCAGCACGACGACGCCCTCGGGACTGGTGTCGAGGTCGAGGTCCCCCACGACCTCCCGGCGATCGCTGACCAGCGACGGTGCGGTCCAGACACCCGCGACCCTGCGAGCGGCGGCGATCCGCAGGTGGCCGGCCGGGTCGCGCTGGGTCCAGGCGGCCGTCCAGGTCCCGTGGTCGTCCACGACGAGGTGGTAGTCGGTGTACGGCGTGCGACCCGACAGCGTCGCCGGCGGCGAGAACACGCCGTCCGGCCCGGCGCAGGTGGCGGTCGGCACGAACCCGTGGTGCCGGCGGGCGTACAGCAGGCACACGTTGCCGGCAGGGTCCTCGTCCATCGCCAGCCAGTGGCTCGCGAGCGGGTCGACGTTCTCGGACTTGCCCCACTTCCCCAGGGGCGAACGGTGCCGGACCCAGATCCCGGCATCGGGCCAGCCCGGCATGACCTCCCAGGCCACCGTCACGGCGCCGGTCGAGTCGGACCCGACGTGACTGTCGAAGACGAAGCCGGCCCTCGGCATCGCCACCGGTGCCGACCAGGAGCCTCCCGTGCCGGTGGCCGGCTGCACGCTCGCCAGCGTCAGTGCCAGGGCGACCATCGAGGCGGCCGCCACCAGTGACCCGCGTCTGCTCATCCGATGCCTCCGGAGCTCAGCTCCCTCCAGTAACCCACCGGCCCCGGGCTCCGGGTAGTGCCCAGCGACTCACGCGGGAGGGATCTTGGTCCTCACCGCTTCGGCCACACAGTCGGCGACGAGCGCAGCCAACGCCTCCGCGTCCTCCTGGTGGGCCAGGTGGCCGGCGCCGGCCAGGAGTCTCAGCCGTCCGTGTGGCAGGGCCTCGCACAGGCGGGTCAGGTCATCGACCGGAGACAGCTGGTCGCGGTCACCGGCCACGATCCAGGTCGGGATCCCGACCTCCCCGGCCCGCTCCAGACAGCCGGAGCGACTGGCCACCCGGAGATGGTCGGCCGCGACGCGCGGATCGGCACCCAGGTGACGCTCGGGGGCAGCCTCGGCGCGGATGCGGAGGAACCCGCGGAGCCCGTGCCGCGCCAGGGTCAGGTTGCCGGCGTCCTCGAGGAGGGTCGATCCGACGACGGCGTCGGCGATCGGGCGGGGAGCGCGGGACATCACCGAGGCGAACAGGCCGGCACAGGCGTGGCCGGCGTAGGCGCTGAGCCCGGTCCGGCGATCGGGCCGCACGACCACCGGGGAGACGAGCACCAGCCCACGGAGGGGTGCGAGCCGTCGGGAGGCGACCGTCACGCCGATGGTGGCACCGAAGGAGTGCCCGACGAGGACCACCGGCTCGGTCGCACCGATCGAGTCGAGCACCTCCTCGACGAGCTCCGACAGCTCCGTCAACCCCCGGTGGAGTCGCCCGGTGCTCTCGGAGACCCCCATCCCCGGGAGGTTGACCGTCACCACGCGGAGCCCGCGCCGGGCCGTGTGCGCCACCAGCCTGCGCAGCCCGAGGTCGGCGCCCTTCCAGCCGGGCAGCGCGACGACGCTGACCGGCAAGGTCGACGGGCCGGAGTCCGCGACCACGACCCGCGAGCCGTTGCCGAGGCGCACCTCGGACCTGACCACCGAACCCCCCGCGTCCTCGAGCTACTCCTCGACCCGGGTCAGGCCAGGCGCTCCAGGATCAGCTCCCGGACCCGCCCGGCGTCGGCCTGGCCGCGCATGTCCTTCATCACCGCCCCGATCAGCGCTCCGGCGGCCGCGACCTTGCCGTCGCGGATCTTGTCGGCGACGTCGGGGTTGTCGGCGATCGCCCGGTCCACGGCCTCGGTGAGCGCACCGTCGTCGGAGACGATGCCGAGCCCGCGGGCGGCCACCACGTCGTCGGGGCCGCCGTCACCGGCGAGCACGCCGTCGAGCACCTGCCGGGCGAGCTTGTCGTTCAGCTTCCCCTCGTCAACCAGGGCCTGCACCCGGGCGACGTCGGCCGGGGAGACGCCGAGCGAGGCGAGATCGGTCTCGGACTCGTTGGCGCGCCGGGCCAGCTCGCCCAGCCACCACTTCCGCGCGCTCTGCGGCGTGGCCCCGGCGGCGATCGTCTCCTCGACCAGCCCCAGCGCTCCGGCGCCGACCGTGTCGCGCATGTCGAGGTCGGAGAAGCCCCACTCGGCCTGCAGCCGCGCACGACGCTCGTGCGGCGGCTCGGGCAGCGTGGCCCTCAGCTCCGCGACCCACTCGCGGCTCGGCGCGATCGGCACCAGGTCGGGCTCGGGGAAGTAGCGGTAGTCCTCGGCGTCGGACTTCTCCCGGCCGCTGGTGGTCACGCCGGTGTCCTCGTGCCAGTGACGGGTCTCCTGGAGGATCGACCCACCCCCGGCCAGGATCGCCGCGTGCCGCTGCATCTCGAAGCGCGCGGCGCGCTCGACCGAGCGCAGCGAGTTCACGTTCTTGGTCTCGGTCCGGGTGCCGAGAGTGCCGGACCCGGTCGGCGCCAGGGACAGGTTCACGTCGCAGCGCAGCGACCCCTGCTCCATGCGTACGTCGCTCACGCCGAGGCCGAGGAGCAGCTCACGGAGCTGGCCGACGTAGGCGCGGGCCACCTCGGGTGCCTTGGCGCCGGTGCCGAGCACCGGCTTGGTGACGATCTCGATCAGGGGGATGCCGGCCCGGTTGTAGTCGACCAGGGAGTAGTCGGCACCGTGGATCCGCCCGGTGCTGCCGCCGACGTGCAGCGACTTGCCGGTGTCCTCCTCCATGTGGGCGCGCTCGATCTCGACCCGGTAGGTCTCCCCCTCGACGTCCACGTCCATGTAGCCCTCGAACGCGATCGGCTCGTCGTACTGGCTGGTCTGGAAGTTCTTCGGCATGTCGGGGTAGAAGTAGTTCTTCCGCGCGAAGCGGCACCACTCGGCGATCTCGCAGTTCAGCGCCAGACCGATCCGGATCGCCGACTCGACACCGCGTGCGTTCAGCGCCGGCATCGAGCCCGGCAGGCCCAGGCACGTGGGACAGGTCTGGGTGTTGGGCTCGGCACCGAACTCCGTCGGGCACCCGCAGAACATCTTGGTCGCGGTGTTGAGCTCGACGTGCACCTCGAGGCCGAGGGCCGGGTCGAAGCGCGCCACCACGTCGTCGTACGGCATCAGGGCGTCGCTCATCAGCGGGCTCCTTCCAGGGCCGGAGCCTGGTCGAGCAGGCGGCCGCCCCACTGCTGCGCGAGCAGCGACTCGAGTGCGGCGCCGACCCGGTAGACGCGGTCGTCGGCGGTGGCCGGGGCCAGGATCTGGACTCCGGCGGGCAGTCCGTCCTCGTCGGCGAGACCGCTCGGCACCGAGATGCCCGGGACGCCCGAGAGGTTGGCCGGGATGGTGGCCAGGTCGTTGAGGTACATCGCCAGCGGGTCGTCGACCTTCTCGCCCAGCTTGAACGCCGTGGTCGGCGCGGTCGGGCTGACCAGCACGTCGGCCCGCTCGAACGCCGCGTCGAAGTCGCGGGCGATCAGGGTGCGGACCTTCTGCGCCTGGCCGTAGTAGGCGTCGTAGTAGCCGCTGGACAGCGCGTAGGTGCCGAGGATGATCCGGCGCTTCACCTCGTCGCCGAAGCCGGCCTCGCGGGTCACCCGCATCACGTCCTCGGCGGAGGGTGAGCCGTCGGGCGTCACCCGCAGGCCGTAGCGCATCGCGTCGAAGCGGGCCAGGTTGGACGACGCCTCGGCGGGGAGGATCAGGTAGTAGGTCGCCAGGGCGTGCACGAAGTGCGGGCACGACACCTCGACCACCTCGGCGCCGGCCCGGGTCATCAGCTCCACGGACTCGCGGAAGCGGGCGAGCACGCCGGCCTGGTAGCCCTCGCCACCGAGCTCGGTGACGACCCCGATCCGGACCCCGGTGAGATCACCGTCCGCGCCGCGCCGGGCGGCGTCGACCAGGCCGGGCAGCGGCGCGTCGATGGAGGTGGAGTCGAGGGGGTCGTGGCCGCCGATGACCTCGTGCAGCATCGCCGCGTCGAGGACGGTCCGGGTGACCGGCCCCGCCTGGTCCAGGGAGTTGGCCAGGGCGATCAGGCCGTAGCGCGACACCCCGCCGTACGTCGGCTTCACGCCCACCGTGCCGGTGACCGCGCCCGGCTGGCGGATCGAGCCGCCGGTGTCGGTGCCGATCGCGAGCGGCGCTTCGTACGCCGCCACCGCGGCCGCGCTGCCTCCACCTGAGCCGCCCGGGATCCGGGTCAGGTCCCACGGGTTGTGGGTCGGTCCGTAGGCGCTGTGCTCGGTCGAGGAGCCCATCGCGAACTCGTCCATGTTGGTCTTGCCCAGGATCGGCAGCCCCGCCGCGCGCAGTCGCGCGACCACGGTGGCGTCGTACGGCGGCACCCAGCCCTCGAGGATCCGGGAGCCACAGGTGGTGGGTAGGCCGCGGGTCGCGAGCACGTCCTTGACCGCGATCGGCACGCCGTCCAGCGCGCTCGCCGGCTGTCCGGAGCCGCGCCGCTCGTCGGCGGCGGCCGCGTCGCGAAGGGCGCCCTCGGCGTCGACCTGCAAGAAGGCGTGGACGGCACCGTCGACGTCCGCAATCCGGTCGAGATGGGCCTGGGTGAGCGCGACGCTGGTGAGGTCGCCGGAGGCCAGGGCGTCAGCGAGCTCGGCGGCGGTGCGGGTCTCGGGAGCGCTCACTGCTCGTCTCCCAGGATCCGGGGCACCCGGAAGCGCTGCTGCTCGACGGCCGGGGCGCCGCTCAGCGCCTCCTCGGCGGTCAGGCCGGGACGGACGACGTCCTCGCGGAAGACGTTGGTCAGCGGCAGCGCGTGCGACGTCGGTGGTACGTCGTCACCGGCGACCCCGGTGATCGACGCGACCGACTCGAGGATCACGCTCAGCTGGGGTGCGAGGTGGTCGAGCTCGGCGTCGGAGAGGTCGATCCGCGCGAGGTCGGCCAGGTGGGCCAGCTCGTCGCGTGAGATCGACGCGGGCGCGCCGCCAGGGGTGTCGGGCATGGCCTCATCCTAGGGAGCGCAGGCGGGCACCCAACCAATCGGTCCGCTGCCGCATCTGGATGGGTGACCGATCATCCGAGCTCGGGAGACTCCATGGCACGACCACCGTCCGACGACGAGTTCACCGAGTTCGTCGTCGCCTCGTGGCCCTCGCTGTACCGCACGGCGTACCTCCTGCTCGGCGACCGGGAGCTCGCCGAGGACCTCGTCCAGACCGCGCTGGCCAAGACCTACGCGTCGTGGGGCCGGGTGCGCGAGCTCGACGCGGCCCGCGGCTACGCCCGCACCACCCTGGTGAACACCGCCTCCAGCTGGTTCCGCAAGCGGGGCTGGCGGGCGGAGCACCCCACCGAGACGATCGAGACCGGCTCCTACGAGGTCGATCCGACCCTCCGGCCGGACCTGACCGCCGCGCTGGCCCGCCTCGCCCCGCGGCAGCGCGCGGTCGTCGTCCTGCGCTACTACGAGGACCTGTCGGTCGCCGAGACCGCACGCGCCCTCCAGTGCTCCGAGGGAACGGTCAAGAGCCAGACCTCGGACGCCTTCGCCCACCTGCGCGGCCTGCTCGGTGAGGCCGTCATCCCTCTGGACACCGGAGCATCCCGTGACTGAACGCCTGATCACCCTCCTCCACGCCGAGGCGGAGACGCTCGACGTCCCGCCAGCCCCGACCGCCGAGATCCTCGGCACCGGCCGCCGCCTGCAGCGTCGACGTACCCGCACGATCTGGGGCACCACCGCCCTCGCCCTGGCCCTGGTCGGTGGCGGCGCGGCCGTGGCCCTGAACACCGGCGGCCAGGGCCCGGACGTCGCACCGACGCAGGTCCCAACGGTGACGGTTCCGTTCGCGTGGGGGGTCGACGACACCGTCTACCTCGGCACCGAGGCACGGGCCGTGCCGATGCCGGAGGTCGCCCAGACCCTCTACTACACCTCGGCGGGGATCCTGGTGCGCACCAACAAGGACGGCAGCTCCGACGGCGGGGCGCCCTTCCACTTCGAGCTGGTGACCCCCGACGGCACCGCCACCCGGCTGGGAGTCACGCTCGGCGAGGTCGTCCCGTCCGCCGACCCGACCGAGCCCTACCTGGCCTGGGCGACGAGGGTCGGCGACCGGATCCAGGTGGTGGTGCACGACGTCGCCACCGACCGGGACGTCGCCACCGTCGACGTCCCCGGCACCTACTCGTGGGGCGGTTGGCCGGCGCCCCCCGTGTCGCTCGCCGGCGACCGGGTCTTCGTCAGCCTCGACGACTCCACCGCGGTCGTGAACTGGCGCACCGGCACGACCACGACGAGCTCGGTCCTGCCCGGCGGCACGTTCCCCGAGGTCTCCGGCGGGCGCACCGTGCGGCTGCACGGCCGTGCCACCGACCACGCCAGCGCCGCCGTGGTGGACGCCGCCACCGGGTCGGACCTGCTCGACATCCCGATCTCGCAGGTCGAACAGGTGTCCCTGTCCCCCGACGGCCGGTTCGCGATGGTGGCCTCGGCGGGCCCGGTCGACCCCCGGTCGCAGTCGCAGGCCTCATCGACCCAGGTGTACGACGTGGACGCCGGCACGCACGTGTCGGTCGACGTCTCGCCGTTCGACGTGGGCTGGACCCCCCAGGACGACCTGTTCGGCGTCCGCGGCGACCAGCTCACACTCTGCGGCGCCACCACCGGCACCTGCCACTCCAGCACGGTGCCCCGGGCGACCGGCAACGGCCTGGTGCGGTACACGGGCCGGGTCTACGAGTCCTGACCAGCGGGTTCTCCGAATTCCCGCACGGAGGCCCCGGCATCTCTAGGATGGCAGGGGTCATGGTCACCGTCCACGAGACCGAGATCGATGGCGCCCTGTGCTTCTGGGCCGATCTGGGGCGTCCACTCTCGGCCGCGCACCTCCACTTCCGGCACGGGCTGGCGGACGAGCCGCTCCCCGAGACCGGCTGGCTGCACCTGCTCGAGCACCTCGCCCTGCTCGACCGCGAGACGCTGCGCAGCCCGATCCAGGGCTCGGTCGGGATGCTGCTCACCCGGTTCACCGCCCACGGCACCCCGGAGTCCGTGGTCGACGACCTCGTGGCGCTGGCCCGCTGGCTCGAGGAGCCCGACCTCCAGCTCCTCGCCCGGGAGCGCGGTGTGCTCCAGGCCGAGGCGCAGCGGCGCATCGACCCGCTGCTCGCGTCCCTGACCTGGCGGTACGGCGCGACCGGGCCCGGAGTCGCCAGCTACGCGGAGGTCGGCTCGCTCCGGGCCACCCCGGAGCTGCTCGCCGAGCGATCGCGTCGGGTCTTCAACCGCTCCAACGTGGTGCTCGTCCTCGACGGCCCGCCGCCCGCCGACCTGGCCCTGCCGCTCCCCCCGGGGGAGTACCACGCTCCGGCCCCGGCCCAGCAGGTCGACCGCCCGCTGCCGGCGACCTACGTCGACGACGCGTGGCTGACGCTGACCGGCGCGGTACGCCGTACCCACGCCTCGTCGTTCCTGCCCGGCATCCTCGAGCGCGCCGTCCACGACGGCATGCGCGAGCACACCGGCGGCGTCGACTCCCCCTGGGCCCGCCTCGTCGACGTCGACGACCGCCACAGCGTGGTCGGCGGCGGCAGCGCCGCCCAGCGCGACGCAGTGGTGAAGTCGGTCGAGACCGCTCTCGAGATCGCCGCCCGGCTCGGTCGCGACGGCGTGCCGCGGGACTGGCTCCAGGAGGCGGTCGACAACCGCCTCGGAGAGCTCGAGCACCGCGACGTGGGTTTCTTGATCGCGCACCGCTCGGCGCTGGCCGTGCTCAGCGACCGGGTGCCCCAGACCCTCGAGGAGATGGTCGACGAGCTGCGGTCGACCGATCCGGCCGAGGTCGACGCCGCGGCCCGCGAGTTCAACGACACCCTCCTGCTCGGCGCGCCCGAGCACCCGATCCGACGCCGTGACCCGGTGCAGCTGATCACGTTCCCCGAGCGTCCGCCGGTCGGCGTGGTGCCCCGTCACCGACACGTGGACTGGCCCGCGGATGCCGCGACGTTCGCGGTCGACAGCCAGACCGTCGAGCGGGCCTCGGGCACGACGGCACGAGTGATGCGGGTCCCCGACATCGTCTCGGTCTTCGCCTGGCGCGACGGCACCCGCCAGCTGATCGGGCGGGACGGCTCGACCCTGTGGATGGAGCCTGCCGAGTGGCGCGGCGGAGACGACCTCACCGCCCAGCTCGACTCCTGGCTGCCGGCCGACCTGCGGGTTCCCGTACCCGACCGGCCGGGCACCTTCCAGCGGATGGCGCCCGCGCACCTGGCGGCCACCGCGACGATCCGCTTCACGCGGACCGTGGCCGGGCAGATCGTGATCGCCGCGCTCTGCTTCCTGCTCGGCGTCGTCATCCTGTCGGGGGGCCATACCGTGGTCGGCGGCGGTCTGATCCTGGTGACCCTGTGCCTGGCCTCTCGCGTCACCCTCGTCCTCCGTCGGGCGCCGGCCGCGGCCACCGACCAGGACGAGCTGACCCCCGTCGCGAGCCCCTAGCCCGGGTCGATCCGCCGCCCTAGGGTGGCGCGATGGCGCTGATCGACCTGGACGGCCGGGTCGTCGAGTACTCCGACCTGGGCGCTCCCGACGGCCTGCCCGTGCTCTTCTTCCACGGCACTCCCGACACCCGACGGGCCGCCTGGAGCGGGGCCGAGGCCGCTCGTCGCGCAGGGGTCCGGCTCGTCGCCGCCAGCCGACCCGGTTACGGACGGACGACGCCCGCGAGCCCCTCGAGCCGCCTCGCGGTGCAGGACGCCGTCGGTCTGGCCGACCGGCTCGGGATCGCGTCGTTCGCGGTGCTCGGGATGTCGGTCGGCGGCATGTTCGCGCTGGCCTGCGCAGCTCACCACCCCGGCCGGGTGCTCCGGGCCGCGCTGGTCGCGGCACCGGGTGAGGCGCCCCGGATGGATCCACCCTGGCCGCGCGACGACCTCGACGCCGACAGGCAGGAGCAGTTCCTCCGGCTCGGGGCAGGCTCCGTCGCCGACAACGTCGCGCTGGTGACGCCCGATTTCGCGCAGTACCGCGCGCGGGTCGACCCCGATGACCCCGACGACGAGGCCCTGGCCACGCGCTGGCTGTCGTCCCTTCCCGACGACGACCGCGCGCTGCTGCTGCGCGACGCCGGCTTCGACCACGCCGCCGCCGCCCGGGAGGCGGTCGGCGAACCGTCCGGCTACTTGGGCGACGCCGCGATCGTCTTCCGGCCGTGGGAGTTCCGGGTCGAGGACGTCGTCTGCCCGGTGTCGCTGTGGTACGGCGAGCACGACGCCAACGCGCCGGTGCGCAACGGCCGCTGGCTCCAGGAGCACCTGCCCCGTGCCCACCTGAACGAGGTGCCAGGCGTCGGTCACCTGGGCACCCTGCTCACCTCGTGGCCGGCGCTGTTCGCGGACCTGGCCGCCCCATGACCGACCGCCGCGAGTGCCGCTACAGCCCCGTCGGCCCGTGCTCGAGCAGCACCTTGAAACCACCCTCGTCGAGCACCGTGACACCGAGCTGCTCGGCCTTGTCGGCCTTGGACCCGGCGTTGTCACCGACCACGACGTAGTCGGTGTTATTCGACACCGATCCGGCCGCCTTCCCGCCGCGGGAGACGATCGCCTCCTTGGCGGAGTCGCGCGAGAAGTCGACCAGCGAGCCGGTCACCACCACGGTCAGGCCCTCGAGGGTGCGGGCGACGGACTCGTCACGCTCGTCGCGCATCGAGACGCCGGCGGCGCGCCACTTCTCGACGATGTCGACGTGCCAGTCGACCGTGAACCACTCGATCACCGCCGCGGCGATGGTCGGCCCGACGCCCTCGGCAGCGGCCAGCTCGGACTCGTCCGCCGCCTGGATCGCCTCCATCGAGCCGAACTCGGTGGCCAGGGCGCGGGCGGCCGTCGGCCCGACGTGCCGGATCGAGAGCGCCACGAGCACCCGCCAGAGGGGGACCTGCTTGCGCTGACCCAGGTTGGCGAGCAGCCCGGCGCCGTTGGCGCTGAGCTGGAGCCCGTCCTCGCCCCTCTTCGCGGCCCGGGTGAACAGGTCGGTCTTCAGCAGCTTGTCGCGGTCGAGGTCGAACACGTCGCCCTCGTTGGTGATCACACCCGCGTCGAGCAGGGCGTGCGCGGCCTCTGAGCCGAGCCCCTCGATGTCGAAGGCGCCCCGGCTGGCGACGTGGTAGACCCGGTCGAGCAGCTGCGCCGGGCAGGCGCGGGTGTTGGGGCAGCGGAGGTCCTTGTCGCCCTCCTTCTGCTGGGCCAGGGTGGTGCCGCAGGACGGGCACTCGGTGGGCATCACCCAGGCAGCCAGTCCCTCGGGCCGCAGCGCGAGCACCGGCCCGACGATCTCGGGGATCACGTCGCCGGCCTTGCGCAGCACCACGGTGTCGCCCGGTCGGACGTCCTTGCGCTGCACCTCGGAGGCGTTGTGCAGGGTGGCGCGCTCCACGGTCGAGCCGGCCACCTTGGTCGGCTCCATCACCCCGAAGGGCGTCACCCGGCCGGTACGGCCGGTGTTGACCTCGATCGAGAGGAGCCTCGCGTTGACCTCCTCGGGCGGGTACTTGAACGCGATCGCCCAACGCGGCGCGCGCGACGTCGAGCCGAGCCGGCGCTGGAGCGAGACGTCGTCGACCTTGATCACGACGCCGTCGATCTCGTAGGGGACGATGGTGTGCCGGCGCTCGCCCACGTCGTCGATGAACGCCTCCACCTCCGCCAGTGACGGCAGCACCCGGACCTGGTCGGAGACCGGCAGCCCCCAGCTGCGCAGCGCGTCGTACGCCGCCGACTGCGACACCGGGTCGAAGCCGCGGCGCGCCCCGATGCCGTGGCAGACCATCCCGAGGTCGCGCGAGGCCGTGACCCGGGGGTCCTTCTGGCGCAGGGAGCCGGCCGCGGAGTTGCGCGGGTTGGCGAACGGCGGCCGGCCGGCCTCGAGCAGCGACTCGTTGAGACGCTCGAACGCCTGGACCGGCAAGAACACCTCGCCGCGCACCTCGAGCAGCTCCGGCACCGGGTGCTCGTCGCTGCCGGTCAGCCGGTCGGGCACGGCGCCGATGGTGCGGACGTTGGGCGTGACGTCCTCGCCGGTACGGCCGTCGCCGCGGGTCAGCGCCCGGACCAGCCGACCGCCCTCGTAGAGCAGGTTGATCGCCAGACCGTCCACCTTGAGCTCGCAGAGCAGGGCCGGATCGTCGACGCCGTCGCGCCCGAGCCGGGCGTGCCACGACTCCAGCTCCTCGCGCGAGAACGCGTTGTCGAGACTCTCCATGCGCTGGAGGTGGTCGACGGCCGTGAAGTCGGTCGACACCGCCCCACCGACCTTCTGCGTCGGCGAGTCGGGCGTGCGCAGCTCGGGGAAGTCGTCCTCGAGAGCCTCGAGCTCACGCAGGCGCCGGTCGAAGTCGGCGTCGTCGAGGGTCGGGTCGTCCAGCACGTAGTAGCGCCAGCGCGCGTCCTCGACCTCCTCGCTCAGCTGTCGGTGCCGCTCCCTGGCCTCGGGAGTCGCTGACTGCGGTTCGCCCATGTGCCTATCCTGCCAACCGGCGCCGACAGACGTCCGGCATCGGGGCGTGGTTTGCGCGCCCGACACGATGGGCGGCGCGGCGCCGTAGTCGCTGAACTTGGCCTCGGTGCGCTTCACGCGTGGTGCCCGTCCACCCATCCTGGTGCGCATCGGGTCCGAATCGAGCGTGTGGAGCAGCAGATGACCCGTCCCGTCGGCGAGCCGACCCTGACGCGGTACGACGTACCCGGGCAGACCCAGGCCCTGGCCCTCGTCCTGCACGGCGGCAAGGACCGGTCGAGCGCCCCGGTGACCGGGCGGAGCCTGTCGTGGAGACGCGCTCGGGGCCTGGCCCGGGCGCTCGAGCAGCCGCTGCACGACGGTGGCGTCGGCATCTGGTTGCTGCGCTACCGGACGGTGGGCTGGAACGGCGACGGTGCCGACAAGGTGGCCGATGCCCGCTGGGCGCTCGACCGGGTGCTGGCCGACGTGGGCGAGGTCCCGGTCGTGCTGGTAGGGCACTCGATGGGCGGCCGGACGGCGTGCCAGGCGGCAGACCATCGCCTGGTCCAGGGCGTCGTCGCCCTCGCGCCCTGGCTCCCGCCCGACGAGCCCGTCGACGCCCTCACCGGTCGCGAGCTGCATGCCGCCCACGGCCGGCGCGACCACATCACGAAGGCCGGAGACACCCGCGCGTACGTCGACCGGGCCCGAGCTGTGGCGGCCGCAGCGTCGTTCACCGACATGGGCGACCGCGGCCACTACCTGCTCCGGGGTGTGCACGCCTGGAACTCCTTCACCCTCGACCGGGTCCGCAGGATCGTCACGTCCTGAATTCACTATTCCTTTCGTGGTCGATATCGGATCCATGCTGGTGTGATTCCGGGTTTGGGTGGTGGGAGGAATTCGGGTCGTTGGTCGACGGGGTCGAGTCGTATTCGCCAGGGCGTGTGGTGGATGACTCGGTGGTGGTGCCCGCACAACAGCGCGAGGTTGGAAAGTGACGTCTTCCCGCCGGTGAGCCAGTGGTGGATGTGGTGGGCGTGGCACATCAACGGTGGTCGGTGGCAGCCGGGGAAGGTGCAGTGCCGGTCGCGCAGGACCAGGGCGATCCAGATCACCGCGGTGACCAGCCGTCGGGTCCGTCCGACGTCGAGGACCTCACCCCGGCCGCCGAGCACGGCGGGGATCAGGTCGGCGTCGCAGGCCAGTCGGCGGACCACGGCCGCGGGCAGGTCGAGCCCGTCGGCGGTGGTCGCGACCCCGTGGGCTTCGAGCTGGGTCTTCAATGTCTGGTGGTCGAGGGTGACGATGAGCCGGGGTCGGGTGCCGTGGGTCTCGGGTGGCAGTGCCGTGTCCAGGGCGTGTTGCGCGGTCTGGACCAGCGCGTCCCAGAGCCGGGCGCCGTGGTCACGCGGGTCCTGCTGGTCTCCGCAGGGCTGACCGGTGTCGTCCACGGCACCTGCGCATGCGGGAGTGGGTGCGGTCAATGGGAGGAGCGCAGCCCGGAGGACCGCACCGTCCTCGACGCTGCCGTAGCCCTTGATGCGCATCCCGCCCGCCCTGTCCTCGGTGATCGCCAGGAACCGGCCGAGGTGGGCGGCTCGTTCCTCACGCTCCAACGCGGCTTCCAGGCGCCGGTCGGCGGCGTCGGGGTCGACGACCTCGACCAGATGCCGCCCGGTCCTGGCCAGGTCGGTGGCGTCCAGGCGGGCGGCGTGGGTCAGCATCAGTTTCTCCCCCGCCAACGGGTCCACTCCCCGCCCGGCAGGGCCTCGACCGCGTCGACCACCAGGTCGGCCTGGCCCGGTGAGAGGGCCCCGGCCAACAAGGCCTCACGGGTCCGGCCCAGCGGCCCGGACAGGGCCTTGGCCCGGGCCAGCCGCCGCTTCCCCTCCCCCTTGCGCAGCCCGGCCATGTGGGTGACCCAGTCACCGGTCGACCCGAAGTGCAGGCGCTCTCTTGCGAGGTCGCGGGCCTCGGCCTCGACCAGGGCGCCGGCCTCGACCACCGCAGCCGCCGAAGCCAGACTCTGCAGACCCTCGACCACCTCGACCAACGTGTCGTCGGACTGCGCCGACCAGAGCACCTCCCCCAGCTCCCGGAGCCGGTCGACCAGCTCGGCGACCACACCCGCAGGTGTGGCGCCGGGAGCATCGTGGCGGTGGATCGACATAGCAAAATCGAATCAGGAACCACCGACATTCGATGTGATATCCACAGGGGTTATCCCACGATCCGAGATGATCCACAGAAACTCTTTTATCGGCCCGTTTATCGTCCACACGCCCGAGTGAGGTCAACCGCAGCCCACCCGAGCACACTCAACAGCCGGACGACGCCGTACCACCCGGCAGACCTGCGGAGGCACCGCAACCAGAAGCCGGCCGCAACCACGCCCCCTCGGTCAGGGGTCGCGACCCACAGCCGGTCCGCGAGGCGTGGTCTCGACTCCGCTCGACCACCAGGCGCGATCGGCCCCCGGGTTGTTGCCGGATTGTGTCCTGGCCCCGGAACAGATCCGGAGGACTCGTGGTTCGGCCCAGATGAAACGGAGTTGTTTCATCGCCGGAGGTGCGCTACCGTCCTCGACGGAACGAAACCGTTTCGTTTCATCCACGAGGGAGACAGAGGCCGCATGACACCCGCAGAAGCCGCGCTCCGCCCCCGGGTCGAGGGTGACCGGGAGCAGGAGATCCTCGACGCCGCGCTCGAGGTCCTCGGTGAGGTCGGCTACGACCGGCTCACCATGGATGCGGTCGCCCAGCGCGCGAAGGCGTCCAAGGCGACGCTCTACCGACGCTGGAACTCCAAGGCCACCCTGGTCGTGGACGGGCTCGCCTCGCAGAAGACCACCCCCGCGGTACCCGACACCGGCGACCTGCGCAGCGACCTGCTGGAGGCCTTCTGCGGCATGGGCGGGCTCACCGACCACGACAGCATGGCCACCTTCGGGGCCGTGATGACGGCTCTGTCCACGGACCCGGAGTTCGCCCACGAGTTCCGCACCCGCGTGCTGCTGCCCAAGTCGCAACTGTCGCGCACGGTGTTCCAGCGCGCCCACGACCGAGGCGAGATCCGGGCCGACCTGGATCTCGACCTGATCGCCCCGGCCCTGGCCGGGATCGTCCTCCACCGACTCTTCGTCATGGGCGAGCAGCCCGGGCCCTCCCTGATCGAGAGGGTCATCGACCAGATCATCCTGCCGGCCGTCCGACCGACGCAGGCGTGAACACCACCACCACACCACAAGGAAGAAGCTCATGTCAGAACTGACCGATGCCGTCGAGGCCTCCGGGCCCGCGACGACCGAGACCGAGGGCAAGAAGCAGCACCTCGGCTGGGCCTTGGTGCTGATCTGCATCGCCCAGCTGATGGTGGTGCTCGACGCCACGATCGCCAACATCGCCCTGCCGTACATCGGCAAGGACCTCCACATGTCCGGGACGAACCTGACCTGGATCGTCACCGGCTACTCCCTCTCGTTCGGCGGCCTGCTGCTGCTGGGCGGAAGGCTCGGTGACCTCTACGGTCGCCGCAAGGTCTTCATGGTCGGCCTGACTGTGTTCGCCGTCGCCTCGCTGCTCGGCGGGCTCGCGCAGAGCGAGTCGCTGCTGCTGGCTGCGCGAGGACTTCAGGGACTCGGCGCCGCCCTGGCCTCACCGGCCGCGCTGGCGCTGATCACCACGACGTTCCCCGCCGGCCCTGCGCGCAACCGTGCCTTCGCGGTGTACGCCGCGATGTCGGGCGCCGGTGCCGCGGTCGGGCTGATCCTCGGTGGCTGGCTGACCGGGCTGGACGTGCACATGTTCAACCCCCAGGACGGCTGGCGCCTGACCTTCCTGATCAACGTTCCGATCGGCATCATCGCGGCGCTGCTCGCGCCGAGGTTCCTCAACGAGTCCGAGTCGCACCCCGGTCAGCTCGACGTCCCGGGCGCGGTCGCCGGTACCGCCGGTCTGCTCTCGCTCGTCTACGGGCTCACCCGGGCCGGCAACGCGGCGTACGGGTGGAGCGACGGCCTGACCATCGCCAGCCTCGTGGCAGCGGTCGTCCTGCTGGTGCTGTTCTTCCTGGTCGAGAGCCGGGTCGAGCACCCCTTGCTCCCGTTCCGGATCTTCATGAACCGCACCCGCGCCGCGAGCTTCGTGGCGATGGCGCTGCTGCCGGCCGCGATGTTCTCGATGTTCTTCTTCCTGAGCCTGTTCATCCAGAACGTCATGGGCTACAGCCCGCTCAAGGCCGGGTTCGCGTTCCTGCCGTTCAGCATCTGCATCATCATCAGCGCCGGGATCGTGTCCAGCCTGGCCAACCGGATCGACCCGCGCTACCTCGCCGGCGTCGGCACCCTGATGGCCTCGGTGGCGTTGTACGGGTTCTCCCGCCTCACCGTCCCGGACAGTGGCGCCGACGTGCTCCACGCGGTCAGCACCGGTACCACGATCGGCGCGGGCGTCAACTACTGGACGCAGATCCTGCCCTTCGTGTGCCTGATGGCGCTGGGCATGGGCGCGGTGTTCGTGCCGCTGACCCTGACCGCGGTGCACCACGTGCGTGCCGAGGACTCCGGCGTCGGCTCGGGCGTGCTGAACACCATGCAGCAGGTCGGCGGCGCGCTCGGTCTGGCGACGCTGTCGACCGTGGGCAGCCACTTCACCAACGCTCACATCAGCTCGATCGCACCGACCATCGGCCAGGGTCTGTCGTCGCTCAACCCGCAGATCACCCAGGGGTTGATGTCCAAGCTGGACGTGAGCACGCCGCAGCAGCTGGCCGGGCTGCTCGCCTACATCGGCGGGTTCCCGACCGGGGCCACCCACGCGTTCCTCGTCGGCGTCTTCATGATGCTGGCCGGGTCTGCCGTGGTGTGGATCTTCCTCGACGTCAAGCACGAGGAGCTGGCCACGGACGCCCCGGAGGGTGTCCACGTCGGCTGACCGCACGTCGTACGACGCGATGCCCCCGGGTGCTCCCGGGGGCATCGTCGCGTCCGGGCCGGCTCAGCGCACCCGGGCCAGGCTGACGCCGTCGCGGACCGGGAGGAGGACGACGTCCACGCGGTCGTCGGCGAGCAGCGCCTCGTTGAGGGCGTGGATGGCCCGGTCGTCGTCGTTCCGCGGCTCGAGTACCCGGCCGTCCCGGAGCATGTTGTCGAGCACGACCAGACCCCCCGGGCGGACTCGGGTGACGATCTCCTCGAAGTACGCCGCGTAGCCGGTCTTGTCGGCATCGATGAAGGCGAAGTCGAGGTCGCGCCCCGGCGGCAGGGCACGCAGCGTCTCCAGCGCCGGTCCGAGCTCCAGCGAGATCCGCCCGGCCAGCCCGGCCCGCTCCCAGTAGCGCCGGGCCACCGAGGTGAACTCCTCGCTCACGTCGCAGCACAGCAGGTGCCCGTCGTCGGGCAGCCCACGGGCGATGCAGATCGAGGAGTAGCCGGTGAAGGTGCCGACCTCGACCGCCCGCCGGGCCCCGACCAGGCGGACCAGCATGGTCAGCAGCTCGCCCTCGTCGTGGGAGATCTGCATCCCGGACTGTCCGGCCAGCTCGCGGTGCGTCTCCTCGGCGAGGTCGCGCAGCACGTCGTCGGCGGGCTCGGAGTGGGCGAGCAGGTAGTCGTTGATGGCAGGGCTGACGATGTCCATGCGGCTCAGGTTACTGAGCGAGCTCCGCCACGTGCCCGCCGTCGGCGTCGTACCAGAGGACGTAGCGCCCCAGGCCCAGGACAGAGCTGGCCCCGGGGGCGCCGAGCCGGGACAGACTGCCGGTGACGAGGTCGTAGCGCAGCGGCAGCTCGTTCGCCTGGAAGAGCAGGGTGTCGCCGGCGAACGACAGGTGGGGCAGGTCGCAGGCGGCAGCCCGGGTCGAGCGGCACGCGGACCCGTCTGGGGGGAGCGCGCGTGGCCGGCTGCACGAACACCTCGCCGCGGTCGTCGTCCGGGGTGCTGCCACCCCGAGAACGAGGTCGGCGACCGGACGGGTTGCACGATCAGCCCGAGAGGTTGGTCGCCGCCTCGTGACACAGTGCCAGCGCCCGCCGCGCCCATGCCGGCGACGCACCGGCCAGCCCGCAGGCGGGCGTGAGCACGAGGCGCTCCGAGACCGCCTCCGGGTCCAACCCGGTCATGTCGAGCCAGCGCAGCACCTGCTCGGTGAGCCCGGTCGCGGTCGGCGGGTGGGCCGGCTCTGTCGAGGGTACGACGCCCAGGACCACCGTCTCGCCCGCGTCGAGCGCCTCGGCGAAGACGTCGATGTCATCCGCGTCGAGCATCGCCAGGTCGGCGCTCAGCCCGCGCGCTCCGGCGCCGCGGACCAGCTGCCACGGCACGCTCAGGGCGCAGGAGTGCACCCAAGGCTCGACCCCGGCGGCGCCCAGCACCCATTCCAGGGCGTCGGACGCCTCGGGCGGATGCACGACCCGGTGCCGTCCGAAGCCCGAGGCCGTCGGTACTGCTCCGGCCAGGACCGAGGGCAGCGACGGCTCGTCGACCTGCACCACGATCCGGGCGGCTCCGACCCGGCCGCGCACGTCGTGCAGATGGTCGGCCACGCCCTCGGCCAGCGCCTGGGCCAGCTCGCGCCGGGCACCGTGGTCGGCCAGGATCTTGTCGCCGCGCGGGCGCTCCACCGCTGCGGCCAACGTCCACGGTCCGGCCACCTGGATCTTGAACACGCCCTCGAGGTGCTGGGCCCGCTCCTCCAGCGCGTCGAGGTCCTGGAGCAGCAGCGACCGCGCGCGCCGGTGGTCGATGCCCGGGCGGTCGGTAAGCCGCCATCCGGCGGGCTGGAGGTCGAAGGAGAGGTCACCGATCATGGCCAGCGCGCGACCGACCATCGTCGCGCCCGGACCGCGGGCGGGCAGCTCGGGCAGGTGCGGCAGCTCCGGTACCTCGCCGAGCACGACCCGCACCGCTTCGCCGTAGTCGCGCGCGTCGTCGCCCGGCCAGGAACCGACCCCGGTCGCGGCCGTCACGCGTCGGCGCCGATGCGGCTGGTGGCCACGATCGTGGCCGAGCCCAGCACCCGGGTTCCGTCATAGATCACCGCGGCCTGTCCCGGCGCGACCCCCTGCGCCGGCTCCAGCAGCTCGACAGCGACCCGGTCTCCGGACACGGTGAGCCGCGCGCGGTGCTCTGCTCCGTGAGCGCGCAGCTGCACCCCCACCGAGACGGGGTACGACGTGGGGACCGCGCCGCACCAGCGAGGCCGGTCGGCGTCGATCCGGTCGACGGTCAGCGCGTCGCGAGGGCCGACGGTGACCGTGCCCGAGACCGGCTCGATGTCGAGCACGAAGCGCGGCTTCCCGTCGGCCGCCGGAGTGCCGAGTCGGAGCCCGCGCCGCTGCCCGATGGTGAACCCGTAGGTGCCGTCGTGCCGCCCGAGCTCCTGCCCCGACGAGGCGTCGACGATCGCTCCGCCGTGGTTGGGCGCCCGCTCCCCCAGCTTCTCCCGCAGCCAGCCGGCATTGTCGCCGTCGGAGACGAAGCAGATGTCGTGCGAGTCCGGCTTCTCCGCGACCAGCAGCCCGCGCTCGGCCGCCTCGGCGCGGATCTCGGTCTTGGTGGTGTCGCCGAGGGGGAACAGCGAGTGCCGCAGCTGGTCCTGGGTGAGCACCCCGAGCACGTAGGACTGGTCCTTGTCGTGGTCGACCGCCCGGTGCAGCTCGACCGTGCGGTCGGCTGCGGTGCGCAGCTGCGCGTAGTGGCCGGTGGCCACGGCCTCGAAGCCGAGCCCCAGCGCCCGGTCGAGCACGGCGGCGAACTTGATCTTCTCGTTGCACCGCAGGCACGGGTTGGGGGTGCGGCCGGCGGCGTACTCGTCCATGAAGTCCACGACGACGTCCTCGTGGAACCGCTCGGACAGGTCCCAGACGTAGAACGGGATCCCGATCACGTCGGCCGCCCGGCGCGCGTCGTTGGCGTCCTCGAGGGTGCAGCAGCCGCGCGCCCCCGAGCGGTACGACGCCGGGTTGCGCGAGAGGGCCAGGTGGATGCCCGTGACGTCGTGGCCGGCCTCGACCGCACGCGCGGCAGCGACCGCCGAGTCGACGCCGCCCGACATCGCGGCGATGACCTTCATCGGTCGCGGGCTCCCCGCGCGCGCTCGACACAGGCACCGATCGCCTCGACCAGCGCGTCGACATCGGCCGGCGTCGACGTGCGACCGAGGGTGAACCGCAGCGAGTGCCGGGCACCCTCGTCGTCGAGGCCCATCGCCAGCAGCACGTGGGACGCCTGCGGCACGCCCGCGGAGCACGCCGAGCCGGTGGAGCACTCGATGCCGCGGGCGTCGAGCAGCATCAGCAGCGAGTCGCCCTCGCAGTCGGGGAAGCCGAGGTGGGCGTTGCCCGGCAGACGCTGCACCAGGTCGCCGTGCACATGCGCGTCGGGGACCACCTCGACGACCCGGCGCACGAGGTCGTCGCGCAGGGCGGAGACCCGCTCGGCGTACTCGGGCTGTGCCTTGACCGCGTGCTCGACCGCGGCGGCGAAGCCGGCGATCGCGGGCATGTCGAGGGTTCCGCTGCGGATGTCGCGCTCCTGGCCGCCACCGTGCAGCAGCGGGGTCAGCGACAGCTCGCGTCGCACGAGCAGCGCCCCGACGCCGTAAGGACCACCGAGCTTGTGCCCGGTCAGGGTCAGCGCATCCACGCCACTGGCGGCGAAGTCGACCGGGATCGCTCCGACGGCCTGGACCGCGTCGGTGTGCACCGGGATCGAGTGCTCGGCGGCGATCGCCACGATCTTCTCGATCGGCTGGATGGTGCCGACCTCGTTGTTGGCCCACATCACCGAGATCAGGGCCACGCTGCCGGGGTCGCTGGCGACGCCGGCCCGGAGCGCGTCGAGGTCGAGCACGCCGTGGGCGTCCACCGGGACCAGCTCGACGACCGCCTGCTCCTCGGTCGCCAACCAGTGCAGGGCGTCGAGCACCGCGTGGTGCTCCACCGACGACGAGAGGATCCGGACCCGGGCCGGATCGGCGTCGTGCCGCGACCAGTAGAGGCCCTTGAGCGCGAGGTTGTCGGCCTCGGTGCCACCGGAGGTGAAGACCACCTCGCCCGGGCGGCAGTTCAGCGCCTGCGCGATCGTCTCCCGCGACTCCTCCACGATCCGCCGAGCCGCGCGACCACTGGCGTGCAGCGACGAGGGGTTGCCGACGTCGCGCAGATGCGTCGTCATCACCTCGAGCGCGGCCGGGAGCATCGGCGTGGTCGCGGCGTGGTCGAGGTAGACGGTCTGCTGGGTCGGCAGGGTCTCGGGCGCGTCGTGCATGTCCCACCCAGCGTACGGCTCCGGGTGTGACGGTGCTAACCCGGCGACTGCGCAGGGTCGGGTGGCAGCTCGGCGAGCTCCGGTAGCCAGGGGTGCTCGGGGAACAGCCGGCGTACGACGTCGTGCAGCCACCTGCGCTGCTCACCGCCGAGCAGGGGCAGGGTCCGCGCCAGGTCGCGGCGGTCCTTGAGCCGGTCCAGCCGGGCCTTGAACATCAGCACGATCTCGGGGTTGAGCACCCGCACGCCCTCGTTGGTCAGCCAGGTGACCTCGTCGAGCGGGGCGACGTGGTCGTGGTCCTTCTTGTTCTGCCAGAGACCGTCGGCGTCGGGGGTGACCGGCAGGTCCATCACCCACGGCGCGCGGGCGTGACGGCGTACCCAGATCTGGGCGTCAGGAGCCGGAAGGTCGGGACGCACCCGGGTCAGCGGAGCGATCCGACCCTCGACGAGCGACCACAGGTGCCAGCGGTCGCCGACGAACTCCCGGAGCGCCGGGACGTCGCATGCCAGCACCGAGACGTCGATGTCCTCGTGCTCGCGAGGAGCGGCGGTGAACGCCTCGATCGCCCAGCCGCCGACCAGCCACCACTGCCGGTCGAAGCCCTCGAAGAACCCGATCGCACCGTCGAGGTCGAGGGCCTCCCAGGGCCCGTAGAGGTGGGTCCAGTACTCGTCCTCGGCGATCTCGTCGGGGCTTCGCGGCAGCGGCTCACGCACGCAGGCAGCCTAGGTGCACTCGGACAGCCGGCCGGTCACTTCGCGCCGTACATCTTCTTCATGCCGAGCCAGTCGCCGATCCCCAGGGTGCGGGCGTAGGTCGAGCACGGTGTGGCGGCGTGCTGCATGGTGAGGTGGCTGTGCCCCGAGCCGGTGTGGCCCATGCCGTAGGCGTGCCCGAACTCGTGGGTCACGATCCCCTCGAAGTCCCACTGGTTGGTGCACGGGCTCGGGAGCTTGGTGGTCAGGGCCTTGCCGGTGTCCAACATGATGTCGGCGGCGCCCATGTGGCCGGTGCGGTTGAGGTACCAGTAGCAGGTCCAGCCCAGCAGCCCGCCCGGGAGGCGGCCGAAGCCGACGACGTTGTGGGTGTTGTAGGCGCCGCACTTGATGCCGCTGGTGCCCGGCTTGATGTTGGGCCGGGCGGAGGTGTGGCCGAGGTAGTGGCCCACCGGGGTGCGCAGGTGCGGCTTGCCGCACGTGTTGCGGCCGGACCGCATGTTGACGTCGGCGGCCTTGATCTGACGGGTCAGGATGCGGTGGTGGAAGCGCCGGGGCGCGTTCGAGAGGGCGACGCGGTAGCGCAGCGAGGTGGCCCAGCGGTGCCCCTCGAGGTGGAAGGTGCGGTCGTGGCAGGCCGGCGGGTCGGACGCCGCACCCGCTCCCTGGCTGCCGGTGGCGGAGCCGAGCACGGCCCGCACGTCGCTGCCGATGTTGGCGACCCGGAGGCCGGTGACCTCGCCGTGCCGCCCGATGCCGTCACCGGCCACGGTGACCCCCGCAGGTGGCACCACAACCGAGACCCGGCCCGCGGTGACCACGCGGCCGACCAGCGAGCAGCCGAGGGCTCCCGAGCCGTGGGCGAGTGCCGCGGCCGGGATCGGACCCCGGCCGATGCAGCGTTCGTCGACGGTGCGGGCGGAGGAGGCGGTCTGGAGGGAGGCGGCCAGCACGGTGCCCGTGCTGAGACAGGCCACGAGGGCGAACGTGCGGCGAAGGATCGTCATGAGTCGATCCTCCCCCACCCTCACCCGACCAAACGTGAACGGGCTGGAGTGCCGCGGGTCAGCGGACGCCGTACATCTTCTTCATGCCGAGCCAGTCACCGAGGCCGAGCGTGCGCGCGTACGTCGAGCACGGCGTCAGCTCGTGTTGCATCGTGAGGTTGTCGTGGCCGGACCCGGAGCCGGTGTGAGCCATCCCGTAGACGTGACCCATCTCGTGGGTCACGACGCCCTCGAAGTCCCAGATGTCGAGGCAGTTCGTCGGCAGCCGGGTAGCCATCGATGCACCGTTGTCCATCAAGATGTCCGCGGCGGACAGGTGCGTGCTGCCGGAGGACCAGTTGCAGGTCCAGCCGAGCAGCCCGGCCGGCAGGTTGCCGAAGGCGACCACGTTCTTCTTGTCGTAGGTGCCGCAAGAGACGAAGGACGAGCTCGACGTGATGTGCGGGCGGACGCCGGACCGGCCCAGGTAATGGGCGCCGGGGGTTGCCAGGTGCGGTTTCCCGCACGTGTTGCGGCCCTTGCGGACGTTGGCGTTGGCGGCCTTGATCTGGTCCACGAGGGTCTTCCGGTGGGCATCCGCCGGCGCCTTGCTCAAGTTGATGCTGTAGCGCAGCGAGGTGACCCATGGGTCGGCGCCCGGCTCGAGGTGGAAGGTTCGGTCCTGGCAGGCCGGGGCGCTGGCCCCCCGATGGGCGACGCGCTCACCGCTCGCGGCCCTCCCGACGACGGCCCGGACCCCGGTACCCGTGTTGGTCACGCGCAGGCCGGGCACGGCACCGTGCCGACCGACGCCCTCGCCACTCACCGTCATCCCCGGAGGCGGCACGACCACCGAGACTCGACCGGCATAGACGACCCGGCCGACCAAGGAGCACCCGGCCATCGATCCGTCGCGGTTCAGTGCCGACGCCCGGATCGGGGCTCGGTCGGCGCAGCGACCTTCGTCGACGCCGGCCTGGGTCGGCGTCTGGCCGGACGTGACGAGGAGCGCGGCGGCGGTGAGGCAGCCGGCCACCCATGTGGTGGGCCGTCGAGGAGTCGTCATGGGGCCACATCCTGCCTCAGTCCGGCAGGTTGCGGCTTCCGGCGGATCGGGACGATGCCACGACCGTCACAGGAGCACCAGGTCGTCGCGGTGCACGACCTCGCGCTCGTACGCCGTGCCGAGGTCGCGGCGCAGATCGGCGGAGGTCCGGCCCACGAGGCTGGGGATCTCCCCGGAGTCGAAGTTGACCAGGCCCCGGGCCACCGGCGTGCCGTCGGGGCCGGCCAGGTCGACCGGGTCGCCCGCGGCGAAGGTGCCGGTCGATCCGGTCAGTCCGGCCGCCAGCAGCGAGGCGCGGCGCTCGGTGACCGCCCGGACCGCCCCTTCGTCGAGGAGCAGCACGCCCTGCGGTTCGGTGGCGTGGGCCAGCCAGAGCAGCCGGGTCGGCCGGCGCCGCGACGCGGCATGGAAGAACGTGCCGACGGCCCCGCCCGCGAGCGCCTCGTCCGCGCGCGCCGCGGCGGCCAGCACCACCGGGATGCCGGCGCCGGTGGCGATCCGGGCCGCATCGAGCTTGGTGCGCATCCCCCCGGTGCCCAGCCCGGCCCCGCTCGCGCGGCCGACCCGCACCTCGGTCAGGTCGTCGGCCAGCGCCACGTCGGCAACCAGCGAGCTCCCGGCGGCGGTCGGGTCGGCGTCGTAGAGGCCCTCGACGTCGCTGAGCAGGACCAGCAGGTCGGCGTGGACGAGATGGGCCACGAGGGCAGCGAGCCGGTCGTTGTCGCCGAAGCGGATCTCGCTGGTGGCCACGGTGTCGTTCTCGTTGACGATCGGGAGCACCCCGAGATCGAGCAGCTTGGCCAGGGTCTGGTGGGCGTTGCGGTAGTGCGTACGTCGGGTGACGTCGTCGGCGGTCAGCAGGACCTGACCGGCCACCAGACCGTAGTCGGCGAGCTCCTCGGTGTAGCGGTGCACCAGCAGCCCCTGGCCCACGGCTGCGGCGGCCTGCTGCGCCGGGAGCGCACGCGGGCGTCGCGCCATCCCGAGCGGGGCCAGTCCGGCGGCGATCGCGCCCGAGGAGACCAGCACGACCTCGACCCCGCGGGCCCGGGCCTCGGCCAGCGCCGCGACCAGCCGGCGTACCCGCTCGGGGTCGATCCCACCCACCGTCGTGGTCAGGCTGGACGAGCCGACCTTGACCACCACGCGGCGGGCGGCCAGCACCTCCGGCCGCGGCGCGGTGGTCGGGCTCATTCCGCGGGGTCGCTCTCGATGCGGTCGGGGTCGTCGGCCGAGCCGATCTCGTAGCTGGTCGGGCCCGGACCCCGGTCGAGGCGACGGGCCACGTCGGCCCGGGTCTCGGTCTCGGCGCGGTCGGGCATCGCCTCCTGGATCGCGCGGCGGCGGTGGGCCGCCGGCCGCGACTCCTCGAAGCGCTGGTCCTCACCGCGTCGGCTGAGCAGCTCGACCCCCGCGTCGATCCCGGGCCGGAAGTCGAAGACGACCGCGTTGTCGGGGTCGCCGATCAGGACGTCGTCGCCCTCGACGGCGCCGAGCTCGACCAGCTTCGCCTCGACGCCGAGCCGGTTGAGCCGGTCGGCCAGGAAGCCGACCGCCTCGTCGTTGCTGAAGTCGGTCTGACGCACCCAGCGCTCGGGCTTGGTGCCGCGCACCCGCCAGCCCTCGGGCGACTGGGTCACCGAGAAGTCACCGCCACCGTCGACGGCGGGCGGCCGGAGCACGATCCGCTCGGCGGCCGCCTCGGTTCGGTCGGCGCGCGCCGCCTGCACGATCTCGGCCATCGCGAAGGTCAGCTCGCGCAGGCCCTCACCCGAGGCGGCGCTGACCGCGAACACGCGGTGCCCCTGGCTCTCGAGGTCGGCCCGGACGATCTCGGCCATCTCGCGGCCGTCGGGCACGTCGATCTTGTTCAGGGCGACCAGGCGCGGGCGGTCGTCGAGCCCGCCGTACGACGCCAGCTCGTGCTCGATCACCGCCAGGTCGTCCTCGGGGTTGCGCCCGGGCTCGATGGTGATCATGTCGACGACGTGGACGATGGCAGCGCACCGCTCGACGTGACGCAGGAACTCGTGGCCCAGGCCGCGACCCTCGCTGGCCCCCTCGATCAGGCCCGGCACGTCCGCGACGGTGAAGGTGGTGTCGCCGCCGGTGACCACCCCGAGGTTGGGCACGAGCGTCGTGAAGGGGTAGTCGGCGATCTTGGGCCGGGCCCGTGAGATCGCCGCGATCAGGCTGGACTTCCCGGCACTCGGATAGCCGACCAGCCCGATGTCGGCGACCACCTTGAGCTCGAGGCTGATGTCCAGCTCGTCGCCGGGCTCGCCGAGCAGGGCGAAGCCGGGCGCCTTGCGCTTGGAGCTGGCCAGCGCGGCGTTGCCGAGGCCGCCGCGACCGCCCTGGGCGACCACCAGCTCGGTGCCGGCGCCCACCAGGTCGGCCAGCACCTCGCCGCCGACCCGCGAGACCACCGTGCCGTCGGGCACCGCCAGCACGAGGTCCGCGCCGTGAGAGCCGTTCTTGTGGGCACCCGCGCCGTGGCCGCCGTGCTCGGCCACCCGCCGCGAGCTGTGGTGGTAGTCGAGCAACGTGGTCACGTCGGGGTCGACCCGCAGGATGATCGAGCCGCCCGGGCCGCCGTTGCCGCCGTCCGGGCCACCCAGGGGCTTGAACTTCTCCCGGTGCACCGACGCGACGCCGTTGCCGCCCCGCCCCGCGGCGACGTGCAACGTCACCCGGTCGACGAACGTCGGAACCGCCATGGTGAATCAAACCGCCGATCGGGCTTGTCGAGATCAAATGGACGAAGGGCGGCCCCGAGGCCGGGGACGCCCTTCGAGTGGTCCGCGGAGACCTACTCCGACGGGACGATGTTGATGACGCGGCGACCGCGACGCGTGCCGAACTCCACGTTGCCCGCGACCAGCGCGAACAGGGTGTCGTCGCCACCGCGACCCACGCCGGTGCCCGGGTGGAAGTGGGTGCCACGCTGCCGGACGATGATCTCGCCGGCGTTGACCAGCTGGCCGCCGTACCGCTTCACGCCGAGGCGCTGGGAGTTGGAGTCCCGACCGTTCTTGGTCGAGGCCGCACCCTTCTTGTGTGCCATGAGTTCAGTCCTTTAGTCCGCTGATCGAGCTTGTCGAGATCAGAGCCGGGGCTCAGAGGGAGATGTCGGTGACCTTGACCTGGGTGTACTTCTGACGGTGACCCTGGCGCTTCTTGTAGCCGGTCTTGTTCTTGTACTTCTGGATGATGATCTTGGGGCCCTTGGTGGCGCCGAGCACCTCGACCGTCACGCCCGCCTTGTCGAGACCGGTCGCGGTCACGGTCTCGCCATCGACGGTCATCACGACCGGCAGCGTGAGCGTGTCGCCCACGGCTGCGTTGGTCTTGTCGATCTCGATGACGTCGCCCACGGCAACCTTCTGCTGCTTGCTGCCAGCGCGCACGATCGCGTACACCGCGGTCTCCTTCGTTGGTTCGTGAAAACTTCTGGTCTGCCGGCCCACAGCCACCCACGACTCCGAGCGGAGCGGGGCGAGCGGCCGGGCAGCGGGTACACCACAGCGCACCGAGGGTCCATCGTACGCGGATGCCGACACCACCAGCAATTCGGGACGCCGGGGCGATCGCCATGTCCGCGCAGGCAACCTTTCGCCTCCTGACCTGCATCTCATCAGTGACCGGCGAGCGCCGCCGGTCGTGCCGACCAGGGGGTCCCACATGTTCCCGTCCACCCGCCGGTTCTCCGCCGGCCTCGCCGCGCTCGCGCTGGCCGGGGGCGGCGCCCTCGCGTCCCTGCCCGCCGCCGCCGCGAGCGCGGCACCGTCCTGCACCGCCGGCGACCTCACCGCCGCCTACCACCACTCCGACAACGGCGCCGGCCACAGCTTCGGCTGGATCGTGCTGCGCAACACCTCCGGCCACGCCTGCCGCACTGCCGGCTACCCCGGGGTCTCCTACGTCGGCGACGGCAACGGCACCCAGATCGGGGCACCCGCCGTACGCACCGACGCCGCGGCCGTCGCGTCGTACGTCCTCACCGCGGGGCAGCGGCTGCGCAGCCCCCTCGACGAGGTGAACGCCCTCAACTTCCCGAAGGCCCGCTGCCACCCGGCCCACGTCGACGGCTTCCGGGTCTACGTGCCGAACTCCACCCAGGCGAAGTTCGTCGCCCACCCGCACGTGGGCTGCCGCAACCGGCACATCAAGCTGATGTTCATCAAGCCGCTGCGTCGGCCCTGAGGGTCAGCGCTTGCGGGCGCCACCCTTGCGCTTGACCGGCACGTGCAGGGCATGACCCTCGTCGCCGGGCTCGACCGCGTCGGACCCCGTGCCGGGGTCGGCTGCTGTGCCGTCCGTCGGCGTACCGGAGGCCGGTGGCCCGGCCGGCCGGCTCGCCGAACGACGGCGGGTCCGGGTGACCACCCGGGGCGGCTCGGGCGCCGCCGGGGCCTCGGGGGCCGGCTCGGGCTCCCGCTCGGCCTCGACCTCGGGCTCGCTCTGCGAGGTGGCCTCGGCCTCGACCTCGGGCTCGGGGACCACGGCGGTCTCAGGCGCATTCTCGACCTCGACCACACCATCGGTCTGCTCGACCGCACCGTCGGTCGACTCGGTCACCGGCTCGGCGGGCTCGGTGGACTCGGGCTCAGTGGACTCGGGCTGGGTGGACTCGGGCTCGGTGGACTCGGGATGGGGCGTCTCGGGCTCGCCGGTCGCGGCCTCAGGCGTCTCGGCGTCGGCCTCGGCGCGCTCGTGGCGGGCCATCGCGGCGATGTCCTTGGGCGAGGGTGCCGACGGCTTGGCCGGTGGCTCGGCCGGAGTGTCCTGGCTGCCGCCCTTGGCGCGGGTACGACGCCCACGACGCGGCTCGTCCTCGCTCTGCCGGGGCTCGACGGGAGCCTCCTCCACCACGACGCCGCGACCGTGGCAGGTCGGGCAGTCGTGCGAGAACGACTCGAGCAGGCCGGTGCCGATCCGCTTGCGGGTCATCTGCACCAGGCCGAGCGAGGTGACCTCGGCGACCTGGTGCCGGGTGCGGTCGCGGCCGAGGCACTCGACGAGACGGCGCAGCACGAGGTCGCGGTTGGACTCCAGCACCATGTCGATGAAGTCGACGACGATGATCCCGCCGATGTCACGCAGCCGGAGCTGGCGGACGATCTCCTCGGCCGCCTCCAGGTTGTTCTTGGTGACGGTCTCCTCGAGGTTGCCCCCCGAGCCGGTGAACTTGCCGGTGTTGACGTCGACGACGGTCATCGCCTCGGTGCGGTCGATCACCAGGGAGCCACCCGAGGGCAGCCAGACCTTGCGGTCCAGGCCCTTCTTGATCTGCTCCTCGATGCGGTACGCCGCGAAGACGTCCTGGCCCTTGGTCGAATCGTAGCGCTCCAGCCGCTCCTCGAGGTCGGGCGCCACGTGCACGACGTACGACTGCACGGTCTCCCAGGCGTCGTCGCCCTCGATCACCAGCTTGGCGAAGTCCTCGGTGAACAGGTCGCGGACGACCTTCAGAGTCAGGTCCGGCTCGCCGTAGAGCAGCTGCGCGCCGGAGCCCTTGTTGGCGGCCTTCTTCTCGATGTCCTCCCAGCGGGCCTTGAGCCGCTCGACGTCGCGGGTGAGCTCGTCCTCGGCGGCACCCTCGGCGGCGGTGCGCACGATGACGCCGGCGGTGTCGGGGACGATGTCCTTGAGCAGCGTCTTGAGGCGGTTGCGCTCGGTGTCGGGCAGCTTGCGCGAGATGCCGCTGGTGGTGCCGTCGGGCACGTAGACCAGGAAGCGGCCGGCCAGGCTGACCTGGCTGGTCAGCCGGGCGCCCTTGTGCCCGATCGGGTCCTTGGTGACCTGGACCAGGATCATCTGCCCCGACGAGAGCACCGACTCGATCTTGCGCGGCTGACCCTCCTTGTGGCCGAGCGAGGACCAGTTGACCTCGCCGGCGTAGAGGACGGCGTTACGACCCTTGCCGATGTCGATGAACGCCGCCTCCATCGAGGGCAGCACGTTCTGCACCCGGCCGAGGTAGACGTTGCCGATCAGCGACGTCTGCGACTCGCGGGCGACGTAGTGCTCGACCAGGACGTTGTCCTCAAGCACGGCGATCTGGGTGATGTCGCCCTTCTGGCGGATCGCCATCACCCGGTTGACCGACTCGCGGCGGGCCAGGAACTCGGCCTCGCTGACGATCGGGGCCCGGCGCCGGCCGGCCTCGCGGCCCTCGCGGCGGCGCTGCTTCTTGGCCTCCAGGCGGGTGGACCCGGAGACGGCGGTGATCTCGTCGTTGGCGCTGCGGCTGCTCCGGACCCGGGTGACGGTGTTCGCCGGGTCGTCGCCGCCGTTGTCGCCGCCGTCGTCGCCGGACCGACGACGACGACGCCGCCGGCGCGAGGAGGTCGACTCGCCTTCGCCTGCCGCCGGGGTCTCCGAGGCGGCGTCGGCCGACGGCGCGGCCTCGTCGTCGGTCCCGTCGCTGCTCTCGTCGGACTCGGCACCGGCCTGGTCGGACTCACCGGGCTCGCCGCTCTTGCGGCGACGGCGGCCGCCGCGGCGCCGCTTGCGGCGTGCGGTGCTCTCGCCGTCCTCGCCGGTGGCGTCGTCGGCTGCCACGTCGCGGTCATCGGCGTCAGCGGCACCGTCGGCAGCAGGGCTCTCGGCGGCGGGCTCGGCCGCTGCCGTCTTGCGGGTACGACGGGCGGGAGCCGTGGTCGGCTCGGGCGCCTGGAACAGGGGTGCGACGACCGCCGACGAGACGGCCGTCGTGGTGGCGGCAGCCGAGTCGTCTCCGGTCGCGCCCGCGGCGCCGTCGGTGGCCTCGTCGGACGCCGGCGCGGCGGCCTTGGCGGTCCGCTTGCGGGGTGCCCGCTTCGGCTTCTCCGGCGCGGCCTCGCCGTCGGCGGGCTGGTCGGTGCGGTCGGCGGCCAAGGCCGGCTCGGCGGAGGTCGGGGCCTCCGGGGCGGACGACGGCGCGGCGGTGGCCGCGGTCTTGCGGGTCGAGGTGCGCTTGCGCGGAGCCGCGGCCTTCTTGGCCGCCGGCGTGGCGTCGCCGGTCACGGGCGCCGGCTCCGAGGCCGGCTCGGCCGTGGTCTGGGCCGTCGCCTCGGTGGTGGTCTCGGCCGCCGGTGCCGCCGCCTTCTTGGCGGCCCGCTTGCGCGGCGCCCGCGCCTTGGGGGCGGTCGCACCGGCCTCGCCGGCGCCGGTCGGCGCCTCGGAGGTGGTCGTGCTGTCGTGATCGTCCTGGTCGAGCATGGTGCTCCTCGGCCCGGTCACTGCGCTGCAGCACCGGACGGTGTCCGACGCCTCCGACCCGAGCGGACAGAGTCGAGGGCGCAAAGCCTTCGGGTGGCGGCGACATCCTCCGCGGATGCGTCACTGACGCCATCTCGTCACCAACCGCGGTCGCCTCGCCCTCGCGGCTGGGGCGCTCTCACCTGCTCCAGCCGGGCTGCGTCGCGGTCGGGTGACGACCTGGTCCCAATGTGCCGGCCCAGGAAACGGACCGGCGAGAACGTCGTCGGGTCGTTCGGCACGGCACGCCGCTTCGAGCAACCACCCGGAGTATCGCACATCCGACCCGACGACCACCCCATCCTCGCGACCCGGGCCGCGCCGGTCTCAGCCCCCGGACCCGAAGGGGTCGCGCAGGAGGCCGGTCGTCGCGTCGTAGCTCCCCTGCTCCAGCCGGGTCACCAGCGGGGTCCCGTCGACCTCCAGCCCGGAGCAGTGCCGGAGCCCGGACAGCACGTCGTCCGGACGCACCGACGGGACGGTGTGCTGCACCACGACCTCGAGCCGGGAGCCCGCGTCGTACGACGTCACGCCCAGCGCGAGCACGGCGGCCCGGCTGTCGAAGGTGCGGAGCCCCTTCTTGGTCATCCGCTCCACCTCCACCGACTCGGCGGCGAGGAACGACTCGGCGGCCGCGGACAGCACCGCCTCGGGCGTGTCGGGCAGGTCGATCCGCCAGCGGCTCGCGTCGAGCCGGTCGGCGAGGCTCCCGCCGCCGGCCTCGACCACCGCGACGACGTCGAGCCCGTCGGGGAGGGCCTCGTCGAGCATCGTCGCGACCTCGTCCGGATCGGTCACGACGGCGAGCCCGATCTCGAGATACTCCGCCTCGCTGGCGGCGCCGGTGGGTGACGCTCCGGCGTAGGAGATGCGGGGGTGGGGGTTGAAGCCCGACGAGTAGGCCATCGGGATCCGGGCGCGGACCAGGGCGCGCTCGAAGGCCCGGCTGAAGTCGCGGTGGCTGGTGAACCGGAGCCGCCCCCGCTTGGCGTAGCGGATCCGCAGTCGCTGCACCGGAGGTGCCTGCTGCTCGGGCTGGGCTCGCACGAGGAGCAATCTAGGCGAGGGTCGCCAGGTGCTCCCGGGCGAGGGGCGACTGGTAGACCGAACGCACCACGTCGCCGTCGAGCCAGGCGGTGAGCTCGGCAGCCCTGGCCGTCAGGGCCCGGCGCGCGGCGGCCGGCAGGTCCTGAGCGGGTACGACGAGCACCTCGCCGTCGTCGCGCTGCGCCCAGCCGCCGACGATCCGGCCGTCCCACCAGGCCGTGGGCCCACCGTTGCCGTTGCGGTCGAAGATCCGGTCCAGATGCTCGCCGAGGTGGAAGCCACGCCCCTTCCAGCCCATCGTCGTCGGGTCGAGGGCCGGCAGCAGCGCGGCCCAGTGCCCCGGGGCGGTCACCGGGTCGAGGTCGTCGGGCAGCACCCAGCCCACCACTCCCCCGTCGAGCGAGACCTGGACCGCGTCGACGGCACCGAGGGCGGCCCGCACCGCGGCCTTGGTCGCGCCCAGCCACCAGACCAGGTCGTCCTCGGTGCCGGGCCCGAAGCTCCGCAACCAGGCCGCGACCAGGGCGGCGTACGCCTCGGGCTCCGGCCACGGGTCGGCCGGAGCGCCGAGCCACTGGGCGGTCGAGGTCCAGCGCGGTCGCGAGGTCTTCCAGCCGCCGTCGTTGTCGCCCCGGACGATCGCACCGGAGGCCGCCAGCGCCGTGATCACGCCGCCGGAGAGCGCCACTTCGGCCTGGTAGGTGCCCTTGCCCCGCGTCACCCTCGCGTCGAGAGCGGGGAGAGCGGCCCGCACCTCGGCCGCGGTGTGCGGCCCGTGCTCGCGCAGCAGCGCCTCGACCAGGGACAGGTGGTCGGCGACCCACGCCTCCCCGTCGTCGGTCACGCCGGCGTCCGCCACCTCCTTGGCGAGCCGGCGCTCCTGCTGGCCGGCCACCCGGGCGCTGGCGCTGCCCCACACGGCCGGCAGGAGCTCGCGCGGGAAGGCGAACACCGTGCGCCGCATCGCCAGCTGCTTGACCACGCTGCGGTCGTCGTAGAGCGCGGCATCCACCTCATCACGGCTCGCCCCGGAGCGGGCCCAGGCCGCCAGGTGGACCGACGCCGGCTCGGTGGCGTGCAGGCAGGTGACCGCCCGGGCCGCGGCCAGGGTGTCGGCCACCGGCGCCGCGAGGCCGTGCCTCACCCCCAGCCGGGCGCGCCGCTCGTCGTCGCCGATGTGCCGCATGGCGTCATCCTGCCGGAGCGCGCCGACAGGTCTCGGCGATGTGGTCTCCTCCTGCATCGGGTGACACCATCCCGTGGTGTCCGCGCCACGTCGTACCGCCCTGGTCCTGGCCGGACTCGTCCTTCTGTCCTTCAACCTCCGGCCGGCCGCGGTCAGCGTCGGCCCCGTGCTCGCCGAGGTACGCCGCGGGCTCGGCCTCTCCGGGGCCGAGGCCGGGTTGCTCACCTCGCTGCCGGTGCTGGCCTTCGCGGTGTTCGGCGCCCTGGCCCCGGCCTTCGCCCGGCGGGCGGGGCTGCACCGGTCGATCACCCTGTCGCTGGTCGCGGTCGTCGTCGGGCTCGGCGGCCGGGCTGCCGTGGCCGACTCGACGACCTTCCTGGCGCTCAGCGCGCTGGCCCTGGCGGGCATGGCGACGGCGAACGTGCTGATCCCGTCGCTGGTCAAGCTGCACTTCCCGGACCGGATCGGCCGGGCCACCGCGATCTACACCACCGCCCTGGCGATCGGCCTGACCTCGGCCTTCCTGCTCACGGTCCCGGTCTCGCACGCCTTCGGCAGCTGGCGGGCGGGGCTGGGACTGTGGTCGCTGACCGCCCTGGTCGCGATCGTGCCCTGGCTCGGTCTGGCCGCGCACGACCGGCACCTGGAGAGCGATGCGCGCAGCATCTCCTTCGGTGACGTCGCGCGCACCCGGATCGGCTGGGCGATGGCGCTCTTCTTCGGCCTCCAGTCGCTCCAGGCCTACTCGATCTTCGGCTGGTTCCCCCAGCTGTGGCGGGACGCGGGCTACTCCGCGGAGGAGGCCGGACTCCTGGTTGCGGTCGTCGCCGGGGTCAGCATCCCCCTGTCGCTGTGGCTGCCGGCCGCTGCCGCACGTCGTACCGACCAGCGCGTCGTGATCGTGGCCGTGCTCGGCTGCTACCTCGCCGGCTACGCCCTGCTGCTGGTCGACGCTCACGCCCTGGCGATCCCCGCGGCGCTGCTGGTCGGTGTCGGCTGCTGCGTCTTCCCGGTCGTGCTCACCCTGATCGGACTGCGCGCCCGGACCCCGGACGGCACCGCCGCCCTGTCCGGGTTCACCCAGTCGCTGGGCTACCTGATCGCCGCGATCGGGCCGTTCGTGATCGGGACGGTGTACGACGCCACCGGCGGCTGGACCCTCCCGCTCTGGCTGCTGCTCGTGCTCGTGCTCCCGCTCCTGGCCGTCGGCGCCTACGCCGGCCGGCCGGCGTACCTCGAGGACCAGCTGGGCCGGTAGCGGCCGGTTCGGCCCGGGTCCGGTGCCCGCGCGCGCGACGGAGCGAGACTCCGGGCGCCGGATGCGGAAGGGTGGGGCCGTGGAGAGTGTGCGGCGGATCACGGGGGCCCTGATCGCCCTTGCCGTGGTGACGTTCGTCGGCACCGTCGGCTACCTGCTGCTCGGCTTCACGCTCCTGGAGGCGCTCTACCAGACCGTCACCACCGTCGCCACGGTCGGCTTCCGGGAGGTGCGCCCGCTGACGCCCGCCGGCCAGGTGTTCACCATGGCGCTGATCCTCCTCGGCGTCGGCACCGTTCTGTACAGCCTGAGTGTCATCCTCGAGGCGGTCACCGAGGGCCGCCTGCGCGAACATCTGGAGAGGCGCCACATGGACAAGGTCATCGCAGCCATGACCGGACACGTGATCATCTGCGGCTACGGGCGGGTCGGCCGGGCGGCCGCGGAGTACCTCGCCGCCAACGGGCACGAGGTGGTGGTGGTCGACAACGAGGCGGAGCGGCTCGAGCAGCTCGGCCCGGGGCTCAGCTACCACCTGTGCGGAGACGTGACCGACGACTCGGTGCTCCGCGACGCCGGCATCGAGCGGGCCCGGGCGTTGATCGCGGCGCTGGACACCGACACCGACACCGTCTACGTCACCCTCTCGGCCCGGGCGATCCGACCCGACCTGGTGATCATCGCCCGGGCCCGCACGACCGAGGCCAAGGCGAAGATGCTGCTGGCCGGGGCCAGCCGGGCGGTCAACCCGCAGCGGATCGGCGGTCGACGGATGGCCGGCTTCGCGCTCCAGCCCGACGTCGCGGAGTTCCTCGACGTCGTGATGCACGACGAGGACCTCGACTTCCGGATCCAGCAGATCCAGGTCGCGGACGGCTCGACCATGGTCGGGCGGTCCCTGGGCGAGCTCGACGTCCAGGAGCGCACGGGCGCGCTGCTGCTCGCCATCCGTCGAGGCGTCGGTGAGCCGTTCGAGCCGCACCCGAGGGCCGACGTCGTCGTGCCCACCGGTGCGGTGCTGATCGCCCTCGGGACCCAGGCCGAGCTCGACGAGCTCAGCCGCCTCGGGGCACGCTGACGTCATGTCGCTGCCCACGCCCACGCTGCACACCGAACGCCTGCGCCTGCGCCCGTTCGCAGTCCGGGACTCCGAGGCCCTGTACGCGCTGCAGAGCAACGCCACCGTGCTGCGCTACTGGGACTCGCCACCCTGGACCGACCCGGCGCGGACCGAGCAGTTCCTCGCCAACTGCCACAAGATCGAGGAGGAAGGGAGCGGCGCCCGGCTGGTCATCGAGCGGGTCTCCGACACGGCCTTCCTCGGCTGGTGCGCGCTGAGCCGGTGGAACCCGGACTTCCGAAGCGCCTCGCTCGGCTACGTCCTCAACGAGGAGGCGTGGGGCCACGGCTACGCGACCGAGGCGACGTCCGCCGTGCTCGGCTGGGCCTTCGAGACCCTGGACCTGAACCGCGTGCAGGCAGAGGCGGACACCCGCAACGCCGCCTCGGCCCGGGTGCTGGAGAAGCTCGGCTTCGTGCTCGAGGGCACGCTGCGGGAGGACTGCGTGGTCGACGGCGACGTGTCGGACTCCTGGGTCTACGGGTTGCTCCGGCGCGAGTGGCAGGCGACGTCCGGGCCGACCACGGGGGCTTCACCCTCGCTCGGTTAGCGTTCCTCCATGCCTCTCTCGCCGGACGACTTCTACACCCATGCCCTCGCCGCGGCCGACCAGGAGCAGCGGCTGCCGCTGGCGCGGATGACGGGGTGGGACGTCAGCCCGTTCGAGGCCGAGGGGCTGCGGGTGTCGCGGCTGCGGCCGCCCGTCGTCCCCGAGCCGGAGCGGCACGGAGAGGACCCCGCGGCCTGCTCGTCGTGCACCCGACGCGACGAGGGCATCTGGCTCGACGAGCACTGGCGGCTGACCCGGATCGGCGGGGTCGGGGTGCCGCTCGTGCTGATGCTGCACCCGCGTGACCACCACGACCTCGACGACCTCCCCGACGACCGCGCCGCCGAGCTCGGCGTGCTCACCACCCATCTGGCCCGGCACGTCGAGGCCCTGCCCCACATCAGCCGGTGCCACGTCTACCGGATCGGTGACGGCGGCGCCCACCTGCACGTGTGGCTCTTCGCCCGTCCCGAGGGCCAGGCCCAGCTCTACGGTTCCTGGCTGGTGGTCTGGGACGACCTGCTGCCGGAGTACCCCTCCGACGTCGCCGACGCCGACGCCGCACGGGTGGCGGACGCCCTCGTCGCGTCGTACGGCGGGCACCGGGGCACCGCGGGCTGACCGCCAAGGCTCAGTGTGGCGAGCCGATCTCCACGAGCAGGACGCCGCCGACGATCAGGGCCAGGCCCGCGACCATCACCGGGGTGATCGGCTCGCCGAAGAAGACCCGGGAGCCGAGGGCCGTGAGGCCGACGCCGAGCGCTGCCCAGACGCCGTACGCCACCCCGATGCCGAGCCCCTCGCGGAGCGTCAGGGACAGCAGGACGAAGGCCAGCAGGTAGCCCAGCGCCACGAAGACGTAGAACGCCGGGCGGTCGAGCGCTCGCTTCAGCGAGAGCGTCGCGGTGACCTCCGAGACGATCGCGGCGCCGAGGAGCAGCCAGGTCGTCATCGGGGCCTCGGGATGGTGGGCGACTCGTGCACCCGACGACGGTAACGGGCCGCGGGGGTCCGGGGGCGAGCGTCAGACGACGCTGAGCGGGAGCAGCTGCTTGCCGGTGGGGCCGATCTGGATCTCGGTGCCGAGGTCCGGGCAGACGCCGCAGTCGTAGCAGGGAGTCCAGCGACAGTCCTCGACCTCGGGCACGGCATCGGGGTCGGCAGCGACCGCGAGGGCGTCCTCCCAGTCGGACCAGAGCCAGTCCTTGTCGAGCCCCGAGTCGAGGTGGTCCCACGGCAGGACCTCGTCGTAGTCGCGCTCGCGCAGGGTGTACCAGTCGACGTCGACGCCGGTGCCGGCCAGCGCGCGCTCGGCGGCCCCGGCCCAGCGGTCGTAGGAGAAGTGCTCCGACCAGCCGTCGAAGCGGCCGCCGTCGCGCCACACCTCCTCGATCACCGCGCCGACGCGGCGGTCGCCGCGCGAGAGCAGTCCCTCGATCGTGCCGGGTTTGCCGTCGTGGTAGCGGAAGCCGATCGCCCGGCCGTAGCGCTTGTCGGCCCGGACCAGGTCGCGCAGCTTCTTCAGCCGTTCGTCGGTGGTCACGTGGTCGAGCTGGGCCGCCCACTGGAACGGCGTGTGCGGTTTGGGTACGAAGCCGCCGATGGAGACCGTGCAGCGGATGTCGTTCTGCCCGGTGACCTCGCGGCCCTTGGCGATCACCTTGGTCGCCAGGTCGGCGATCTCGAGGACGTCCTCGTCGGTCTCGGTGGGCAGGCCGCACATGAAGTAGAGCTTCACCTGGCGCCAGCCGTTCTCGTACGCCGTGGCGACGGTGCGGATCAGGTCGTCCTCGTCGACCGCCTTGTTGATCACCTTGCGCATCCGGACGCTGCCGCCCTCGGGCGCGAAGGTCAGCCCGGAGCGGCGGCCGTTGCGGGACAGCTCGTTGGCCAGGGTGACGTTGAAGGCGTCGACCCGCGTCGAGGGCAGCGACAGCGAGACGTTGGTGCCGTCGTAGCGGTCCGCGAGGCCCTTGGCCACCTCGCCGATCTCGGTGTGGTCGGCGCTGGAGAGCGAGAGCAGCCCGACCTCCTCGAAGCCGGACGTCCGGATGCCGTTCTCGACCATGTCGCCGATGGTCTGCAGCGAGCGCTCGCGCACCGGCCGGGTGATCATGCCGGCCTGGCAGAAGCGGCAGCCGCGGGTGCAGCCGCGGAAGATCTCGACGCTGAAGCGCTCGTGCACGGTCTCGGCCAGCGGTACCAGCGGCTTGGCCGGGTAGGGCCAGGCGTCGAGGTCCATCAGCGTGTGCTTGCGCACCCGGAACGGGATCCCGGGCTTGTTGGGGACGACCGCCTCGATGGTGCCGTCCTCGGCGTAGGCGACGTCGTAGAACTTCGGAACGTAGATGTTCTCCGAGACCGCGAGCCGGCGCAGCAGCTCGTCCCGGGTCATGGCCGAGCCCCCCGGGCCTTGCTTCTCCGCCTTCCACTCCCGGACGACCTCGGAGATCGCGAGCACAACCTCCTCGCCGTCGCCGAGCACCGCCGCGTCGACGAAGTCCGAGATCGGCTCGGGGTTGAACGCCGCGTGGCCGCCGGCGAGCACGATCGGGTCGTCGTCGCCGCGGTCGACGGCATGCAGCGGGATCCCGGCCAGGTCGAGGGCGTTGAGCAGGTTGGTGTAGCCGAGCTCGGTGGAGAAGCTGATCCCGAACACGTCGAAATCGCGCACCGGACGGTGGGCGTCGACGGTGAACTGCGGGATCGGGCCGTGCTCGTCACCCGCCCGCATCACCGCCTCCATGTCCGGCCACACGGCGTACGACCGCTCGGCCAGGATCCACTCGCGCTCGTTGAGCACCTCGTAGAGGATCTGCACGCCCTGGTTGGGCAGGCCGACCTCGTAGGCGTCGGGGTACATCAGGGCCCAGCGGACGTCGACGGACTCCCAGTCCTTGACCGTGGAGTTCAGCTCGCCGCCGACGTACTGGATCGGCTTCGACACCGACGGGAGCCTCGGCTCCAGGCGCGGGAAGACGGACAGTCCAGCGGGCACGGCACACCTCAGCAGATCGGGAAACCGTCAGCCTACGTCGCAGGGACGGGCCACGGGGAATCCCGTTGCGGGACGGGGCTAGTCCACGACCTCGGCGAGCCGGTCGAGCGCGGCCCGGGCGTCGTCCAGGGCGTCGTCGGCGTAGGCGATCATCTGCTCGAGGCCCGGGACCCCGAACCGGTTGGCCACACCGTCGACGGCCTCCGCGATCGCGGGGTCGATGTCGGAGGCGGCGGTGGGCTCCGGGTGCGGAGGGGTGTCGGCGGGGGCGTCGATCGAGTCCGAGCTGCTCATGGACGACATCCAAACACAGGGCTGCGTCGGGTCAGTCGAGACACTCAGCCCTTGACGTAGGAGAGCTTCTCGTAGACGAGCCCGTCCCGCAGCCGCATCACGTCGACCCCGCGCACGTGCCCGGGGCTGCCGTCGTCCTCGGTCCACTGGAGCAGCCAGCGGAGCACCGCACGATCGCCGCTGACGAACGACTCCTCCTCGGTGAACGACGGTCGATGAGCGTCGTTGAAGAGCTCCTCCCACATCACCCGGACCTCGGCCGCCCCCTCGTGCTTCTCCCCGTCCGGAGCCGGCCCGGTCGACTCGAAGATGCAGTCCTGGGTCATCAGGCCCATGATCTCGTCGACGTCACCCCGCCCGAAGGCGGCCGAGAAGCGGGCCAGGGCCGCGTGGGTCGGACCCCAGGCGGCATCGCGTCCGAAGTCGGCGAGGAAGTCGCCCGCGGCCCCGCCCCGCGAGACCCCGCGCGGACCGACCATGCCGGCGCCCCGGTAGAGAGGGGCGCGCTCGGCGTACCACCCGGCCACCTCGGCGACCAGGTCGTCGTCCAGCGCGGTGTCGCCACCGGTCGCCGCGGCGAGGTCCCAGGCGTGCACCAGGTGGTCGGCCGCGAGCTGGTGGACGTACTCCGCCATCTGCTCCTCGCCGTACGACAGGTGCACGGTGCCGCCGCTGGGCAGCAGCTCGGCGACGACCGCGACCGCTTCGGCAGCGGCAGTTCGCGCCCGGGCGACCGGGTCGTCCCCGAGCAGGTCGCCGTCCAGGCTGGTGCCGACCTCCTCGATGGTGAGCCCTCGCATCAGCGGGACGGTCCAGCGGTCCTCGCCGACGACGTGGTTGACCAGGTCGCGCACGGTCCAGGCCGTGCAGGGCGTCGGGTCGCCCCACTGGTCGGGACCGACCGCACCGACCCGGTCGGTCCAGCCGGCCACCGTGCGCCGGTAGAGGGTGCCCACGTCCATCTGCGTCTCCCGCCCCTAGGCGGCCCGGGCCGGTCGTGGTCCGAGACAGTGCCCGGTGCCGGTTCTCATGGTGGCACCCGACGGCGTACGACGGAATGGCCCGGGCGGGCCGGGGCGCTCAGACCTGGTCGGTCACCGGCGCCGTCGGGGCCGCCTCGGAGCGGGTCGCGGCGCTGGCCGAGGTGGCCCGCAGCTCGACCTTCGGCATCAGCAGCAGGACCAGGAAGGCCAGCACGGCCACGCCGCCCGCGAGCAGGAAGACGGTGTCCATGGAGTCGGCGAAGCCGACCTTGAACGGGTGGGCCAGCACGCTCGGCATCCGCTGGATGATCGAGGAGTCGTCCTTCACCTGGGCCAGCACACCCCCGCCCGGGGTCTGGTGCAGGAACGCGTCGGCGACCTGTCGGTCGAGCGGGTTGGCGCTGTGCGACGCGGTCTGCACCGCCTGCTGGAAGGCCGGGGTCGACGACTCGGAGACGATCGCGGTCTTGATGTTGCCGCCCACGCTGCCGAAGAGCACCGAGAGGAAGATCGCGACGCCGAGGGTGCCGCCGATCTGGCGGAAGAACGTCGCCGACGAGGTGGCCACGCCGATGTCACGCGGGGGTACGGCGGACTGGAGGATCAGCAGCAGCGGCTGCATGCAGTTGCCCAGCCCGTAGCCGAGCACGAACATGACGGCCATCACCAGCAGCAGGTTGGTGTCGGCGGTGATCCGGGACAGCGCGAACATGGCCAGGAAGATCAGCCCCGAGCCCAGGATCGGGAACGCCCGGATCCGGCCGGTGCGGGAGATGATCTGGCCGGAGATGATCGAGGCGCTCATCATGCCCACCACCATCGGCAGCATGAGGAAGCCGGACCGCATCGGCGACGCGCCGTGCACGATCTGCATGTAGAGCGGCAGCAGCATGATCCCGCCGAACATCGCCGCACCGACGATGACGCTGGCGACGATCCCGACCGCGACGGCCCGGGTCCGGAACATCCGCAGCGGGATCAGGGCGTCGTCACCCATCCGCCGCTCGGCGTACACGAAGGCTCCGAGACCGGCCGCACCGATCAGGTAGCAGGCCATCGATCGCGGCGACGACCAGCCCCACTCGCGGCCCTGCTCGGCGACGATCAGCAAAGGGACCAGCCCGACCACGAGCGTGACCGCGCCCCACCAGTCGATGCGTGCCTCGCGGCGCTGATGGGTCAGGTGCAGGGTGCGGTAGACCACAAACAGGGCGGCGATCCCGATCGGCACGTTGACCAGGAACACCCAGCGCCACCCGGTCACGCCGAGGATCACCGCGTGGCTGGCGAAGAAGCCGCCGATCACGGGGCCGAGGACGCTCGACGTACCGAAGACCGCCATGAAGTAGCCGGTGTAGCGGGCCCGCTCGCGCGGGGAGACGATGTCGCCGATGATCGCCAGGACCAGGGTGAACAACCCCCCGGCGCCGATGCCCTGGACGGCGCGGAACGCCGCGAGCATGTACATCGAGGTGGCGAACGAGCAGAGCGCCGAGCCGCCGATGAAGACGGTGATCGCGAACATGAACAGCTTCTTGCGGCCGTAGAGGTCGCCGAGCTTGCCGTAGATCGGGGTCGTGATCGTCGAGGTGATGAGGTACGCCGTGGTGACCCACGCCTGCACCGACAGACCGTTGAGGTCGTCGGCGATGGTGCGGATCGACGTGCTCACGATGGTCTGGTCGAGGGCGCCGAGGAACATGCCCATCATCAGCCCACCGAGGATGGTCAGGATCTGGGCGTGGGAGTACTCGCCCGTCTCGGACGGGGCGGTCGAGGCGGCGGAGGGTGGGGTGCTCATCGAGAGTGAATCCTATCGGTTGCTCAAATCAACGGAAAAACTCCCGGTTTGACGTCCTCCCGGGCCGGGCAACCTCCACCTCGACCGCGCACCGCATCGGGTCGGTGGGCGGCACGACACCCGAGGACCACCGATGAGCGAGCTCCAGGTCGAGATCCCGCAGCTGCGAGCGTTCGGCGGTCACTTCCACACCTTCGGGATCAGCAACGTCGGTGCCACCGGCCAGGCCACCCGGGTCGAGGCGGGGCAGACCGCCGACATGGACGGGCTGCTCGACGTGATCGCCCCGGCGATCCACGCGACCGCAACGGCGTTCGGCAACCACTACGACGACCTCGCCCGGGTGGTCGCCGGCACCGGCACGGCGCTGACCCGCACGGCCGACGACTACTCCCGCGTCGACCACACCGTCGCCGAGGCGATGGACCGCAATGCGGTCGCGGTCGGCAGCCAGCACGACGCGCCGCTCGGCTCGGGGGAGGCCTGGTCCGAGCACCACGTCTACGCCAGCTGCCACGGCATCGAGTCCGACCCGGCCGCGAAGATCCGGCACGGGATGGACGCCGACGTCCGCGCCATCGACTGGGTCTTCCACAAGTTCACCGGCCACCACATCACCGAGCCGATCGACAAGATCGTCGGCAACTGGACCACGCTGACCGCACGGGGCGAGTCCTGGGCCGACGTCTCGCGGATGCTCACCGCGCACGCAGACGACGTGCTCCTCAACACCGCCAACGTCGACGGCGTCTGGGACGGCGTCGCCGCGACCAGCTTCCACGAGTACGGCGTACGCCTGGGCAACGGCCTGCACGGCGAGGCCGAGATCCCGCTGGCCATCCAGTACGCCCTGGGACAGCTGGCCGACACGTGGGAGTCGCTCTACAAGCAGTGCGTCGACCTGCTCCAGAGCGTGGTCCACGACGTCGAGATCGGCGCGGTCGCCCTGGCCGCCGGTTGGTGGTGCGGGGTGGGCGAGGCGGTGGCCGCCAAGAAGTGCGAGGAGGCGCTGGTCGCGTTCTACCGCGCCTACAAGATCGTGATGCTGGTCAAGCACGTGATCACCGCGGCCGACCTGGCCGTCAAGGGCTTCGAGAAGCTGGTGGACCTCTACCACCTGGCCACCCACATCCCCGAGGCGATCTCCGCCGAGGTGGCCAAGCTCGAGGACCTGATCGGCGAGCTCGGCTCGATCCCGACCCGGCTCGACCACCTGTCGCACCTCGGTGACACGCCGACCGGCCCTTACGGAGGCCCCGGTGCACCGGGCATCGCCTGAGATCGACGCGGTGCTCGCCCCGCTGCGCGAGGAGACCGACCGGGTCGACCGCGAGCTGGCCGACAACCGCGCCTTCCTCGACGAGCGCCGGCGCCGCGGGCTCGACGCCGAGACGCGGGCGCTGCTCCACCGCGCCGCCGAGAGCCCGACCGCGCCGGAGTCGCTGCGGCGGCTGGCCCGGGAGGTCGGCGCCGGCCGGCTCAGCTGGGACGACGTCTTCGCCCGTCGGGCCGGTGCCGACGGCGAGGCGTTCCTCGCGGACGCCTTCGGTGCGGCGCGGGAGCACTTCGCCGACGCCGACCTGGCACCCGTATCGGTGCCGGACGAGGCCCTGGCCGTGGGTGTCGACCCCGAGGCGGTCGCCGCCGATCTGCAGCTCACCCTGGCCGTCGCCCGGATCGAGCACGACGCGATCTACCAGCAGACCCTCGACGGGCCACCCTTCGACGAGCCGGCGCCGTGAACGGCCACGACGTCGTGCGAGCCCGCGAGGAGATCCGGCCGCGTGTCGCGCCGTTCCTCGAACCCGGCGAGAGCCTGGACGTCGTCATCCCCGCGTCGTCCCGCCTGGGTCGGGCGGTGAAGGCCGCGGCGGCGACGGTCTGGCCGTTCTTCTCCGAGAAGGACCGCTTCCTGCTCGTCGCGACCGACCGGCGCTGGCTGGTGCTGGAGTCGGCGAAGGAGCAGTACCTCGGCAGCCTGCACCAGCGGGCGGTCTTCGGGCGCGACATCGAGGTCGACACCTCGTGGTTCACCCGCTTCGACGGCTTCGACCAGCCGTACGCGATCGACCCGGCCTACGAGCTGTGGGCGGTCGCGGCCAACGACGCCGCCGCCGCCCGCGCCGCCGGAGAGCCCTGGGACCTCACGTCGGTCGCCGACGATCTCACCGCCGCCCACAACGACCCCGCCGCCGAGCGGCTCGGGGAGCTGGCGATGCGGGCCGGGCGGTTCATCCCCGGGCGCCCCCGCAGCCGGTCCGGTTCCCGTCCGGGTCGCGGCCGGTGACCTTCCCGACGCCGTTGCCGTGGGTCTCCGGCGCCCCGTGACCCGGGAGGGCCTCAGCGAGCTGACGCGGGGGCGTGGCGGACCGGGCGGGCGTAGCGGGTGGGCAGCGACGCGGTGGCCCGCAGGTGGATGTTCTGGAGCAGGCCGACCGCGAGCAGGCCCGCGAACATCGACGAGCCGCCGTACGACACGAAGGGCAGGGGTACGCCGGTCACCGGCATGATCCCCAGGCACATCCCGATGTTCTGGAACGCCTGGAATCCGAACCAGCAGGCGATGCCGGCCGCGGCGACCCGGCCGAAGACGTCGGTGGACAGCGAGGAGATCGCCAGGGCCCGCCAGATCACGATCGCCAGCAGCGCGATCAGGAGCCCGGCGCCGACCAGGCCGAGCTCCTCACCGGCGACGGTGAACACGAAGTCGGTGTGCTGCTCGGGCACGAAACCGGCCTGGGTCTGTGAGCCGTGGAAGAGCCCCTGCCCGAGGAGCCCACCGTTGCCGACCGCGATCCGGGCCTGCTCGGTGTTGTACCCGGCGCCGCGCGGATCGAGGTTCGGGTTGGTGAAGGCCAGGAAGCGGTCGACCTGGTAGGGCTTGAGCAGGTGACCGGCGAAGGCGCCCACGGCAGCGGCCGCGCCCGCGGCGGCTAGCAGCGCCAGCCAGCGCCGCGGGGCGCCGGCCACGGCCAGGACCCCGAACACGGTGGCCGAGAGCACCAGCAGGGTGCCCAGGTCGGGCTGGAGCATGATCAGCGCCGCCGGGACCGACGCGATCACCAGCATCGCGACCACCTCGACCGCGCCGACCCTGGCTCGGCGACCCTCGGCCCGCTCGGCCACCAGCAGCGCCATCCCGATCACCACCGCCAGCTTCGCGAACTCCGACGGCTGGATGGACATGCCACCGACGTCGATCCACGAGCGAGACCCGTTGATGGTCGTCCCGGACGTGAGCACCAGCACCAGCCCGCCGATCGAGGCGAGGTAGACCAGCGGTGCCACGATCCGCACCCACCGGTGGTCGGTCGCCATCACCACGACCATCAGGACCAGCCCGATGCAGACGTTGACCAGCTGCTTCTTCAGGTACGCCGACGAGTCGCCGCCGGTGAGATCGGTGCGGTGGTAGGTGGCCGACCACACCAGCAGCGTGCCGAGCACGAGCAGCCCGACCACGGCGAGCATCAGCAGCCGGTCGATGCCGGGGGTGCGCAGGTGACCGTTCACTGCGAGCTCCTCGCGTGGCCGCCGAGCGGGCGAGGCGGCAGGATCGAGCCGTCGGGCAGGAAGGACGGCAGCGTCGTCGGAGCGACGACCCCGGGGATGTCGGCGCGGCGCCGGTCCACGGCGGTGCCGTGCACGCCGTACAACGACTCCCAGATCTTGCGCACGAACGGCCCGGAGGAGCCCGAGCCGGTGCCGGCCTGACTGACCATCATCAGCACCACGTAGTTCTTGTCGTACGACGCCACCCACGACGTGGACTGCTTGCCGTAGACCTCCGCCGAGCCGGTCTTGGAGCGGATGTGGATCTTGTCGAGCGGGAAGCCGATCATCTTCCAGGCCATCGTGCCGACCTTGGCGGTGCCGAGCAGCGCGTTGTTGTCGTAGGCGATCGCGTGCGCGGGGTCCGTCACGTGGCCCTGCACCTGGGGCCGGATCCGCTTGATCACCCGCCCGCCGGGGCTCACGATCGCCTTGCCGATCCGCGGCTCGTAGAGGGTGCCGCCGTTGGACAGCGCGGCGTAGGCGCGGGCCAGCTGGAGCGGGGTGACCAGGGTGTCGCCCTGACCGATCGCGAAGTTCACCGCGTCACCGGCGCGGTAGTAGCTGCCCTCGAGGCAGAACTCGTGCGCGAAGAGGCGGAGGTAGGCGCTGGTCCCGGGCGGGTTGTTGCGGTCGATCTTGCAGTAGTAGCCCTTCATCGCCTTCCAGTAGGCGAGCTTCCAGTGCCGGTCGGCGATCCGGCCGGCGGACTCCCCCGGCACGTCAATGCCGGTGGGCCTCCCGAAGCCGAAGGCCTTCGCCTCGGCGACCAGCGGGTCACGGGCGTTCAGGTTGGTGGGGTCGGAGCCGAACTTCTGCCAGAAGTGGTAGCCGACGCGGTAGAAGAAGGTGTCGCAGGAGTACTGGAGGGCCTTGGCGAAGTCGATGTAGCCCAGCGACTCGGACTCGTAGTTGTGGAAGAGCCGGCTGCCGACCTGGAAGCCCGACGAGCAGTCGAGCCGGGTGCTCGGCCGGTAGCCGTTGTTGAGCGCCCCGACGGTCATGAACGGCTTCCATGTCGACCCGGGGGCGAACTGGCCCTGGAGCGCCCGGGCGAGGAGGGGGTCACCGGACTTCGGGGAGTAGAGCCGGGCCAGCTGCTTGCTGGAGATGCCACCGACCCATTCGGACGGGTCGTACGTCGGCTGGCTGGCCATCGCCACGATCCGGCCGGTGCGCGCCTGCATCACGATCGCGGCACCGGAGTCGGCGCGGTAGTTGCGATGGGTCACCGGGTCGTAGGTCGCCCGGGCGGTGCGGATCGCCTGGGCCAGCGCGTGCTCGGCGACGCCCTGGACCTTGGCGTCGATCGAGGTGACCAGGGTGTCGCCGGGGTGACCGGCCACCGTGCCGTCCGAGCCGAGCACCCGGCCCATGGAGTCGACGGCCACCCGCTGGTAGCCGGGGCGGCCCCGCAGCCAGCGGTCGTACTCCTGCTCGACGCCGGCCCGGCCGACGGTGCTGGCGGCGTTGAGCGAGGGGTCCTGCTGCTGCCGGGCGTGCTGGAGCTCGCCGGCGGTGATCGGGCTGAGGTAGCCGACGACGTCGGCCAGGTTCACGCCGTACGGCTGGGGATAGGCACGCACGCTCTGCTGCTGGGCGACGACCGCGGGATAGTCCTCGGGCTGCTCGAGGATCCGCAGCGCGACCGACTGGCGGACGTCGGCGGCGACCGGCACCGGCTGGTACGGCGAGCCGTTCCAGCAGCGGCCGCGCACACTGCCCGGATCTCCGCAGGTGACCAGGGCCTCACGCACCCGATGCACCGGTGTCGCGACCGCCGTGGCCAGGCGGTCCAGCACCACCGTGCGGTCGTGCGAGCTCAGCTTCGCGAGGAGGTTGCGGTCCACCGACACCGACCACGACATCCGGTTGGCGACCAGCGGCCGGCCCTGGTCGTCGACGATCAACCCGCGCTGGGGCTGGACCACGACCTCGCGCAGGGACTGGGAGGCCGCCTGGGCGTGGTAGGCCTCGCCGGAGACCACCTGGAGGTAGTAGAGCCGCGCGAACAGGGTGGCGAACAGCGAGAAGACGAGCACCCGGACGACGACCAGGCGCAGGCGCGACCGCTCACTGGTGGTCCGGGGCGAGGTTGGCTTCGTCATCGGTGTCGTCGGAGTCATCAGGCTCTCGCGGGCTCCAGCCGAGTGAGCAGCCGCATCACTGCGGGCAGCACCAAGGGCGTCAGCAGCACGTCCCACAGCAGCGCGACCAGGATCACCCGGACGAGGTCACCGGAGCCGGCGACCGCGTCGCCCAGGATCACGCCCGACAGGGCATAGACCGAGGTGCCGATGAACGACGACGCCGCGACGGTGGCGACCACGGTGGTCGCCGACGAGCGAGTGTCCTGGCGCATCAGCCCGGCGACGTACCCCACGACGACCAGGGCGAGCGCCCACCGCCCGGCCACGTGGTCGGCCGGCGGCGCCAGGTCGAGCGCGAGGCCCGCGAAGAAGCCGAGTGTGGCCGCGAAGCCCGGGCCGCGCACCAGCGCCGCCGCGACCACCACGAGCAGGCAGAAGTTGGGGACGATCCCGTCCCAGGCCAGATGCGGGAAGACCGCCACCTGGAGAACGAGCGCGACCAGCACCAGCGCCGCGGCCACGGCGACCCTCAGCGCTTTCACTGCAGCGACCCGTCGGCCTCGATGATGCCCCGGTCGCTGTGCGTGCCGGAGGGTACGACGACACCGACCAGGTCGAGCGCGGCGAAGTCGACGAACGGCTTGATCACCGCCCGCTGGGTGCTCTCCCGCAGGCTGGCGTACACGGTGGTGACCCGGCCGATCGGCACGCCCGAGACGTAGGGCGCCCCGTCGTGGCTGCCCCAGGTGACGATCGTGTCGCCCTGGGCCGGCGCCTGGGTGGCGTCGACCAGCTGGAGGTCCAGTGAGCCGTGGTCGCCGAGGCCACCCTCGCCGTGCAGGAAGCCGACCTTCATGCTCGCCCCGACCCGGCCCCCGACCACCGACTCGGTGTCGACGATCAGCAGCACGGTGGCCGTGGTCGCGGTCACCCGGAGCACCCGGCCGACCAGCCCGTCGGCGTTCAGCACCGTCTGGTCGGGGGTGACCCCGGCCTTGGAACCGGCGTCGATGGTCACCGTGCGTGAGAACGACTGTGCCGGGCCGTAGGCCACGACGTGCGCCGGCACCAGCGCCTGACCGAGGGTCCCGGCGGCCGAGGTCAGGCCTTGGTACTCGGCCAGCTGGTTGCGGGCGTACTGCGTGGTCGCGGCCTGGGAGCGCAGCCGGGCGTTGGCGGCCTGGAGCGTCGCGATGTCGTTCTGCATGGACTTGCGCGAGTGCAGCCAGCCGCCGAGGTCGGTGACCGGCCGGATCGCCGCCGACGTCGCCGACTCCACGGGGCCGAACAACGACCCCATCGCCGAGCGCGCCGGCTCCAGGGGAGAACCGGAGCCGGGGTGGTGGTCGAGGGTCATCAGGGTCAGGCAGGCGAGCACCAGCGCGACCATCCGGGAGCGCAGCCGGGCGCGGTCGGAGCGCGTGTCGAACGAGTCGGGGCCGGGGCGGAGCGGTCGGTAGCCCCGCAGCAGGCGCGAGGTACGGGGACTCGACGTCCGGGTAGGGAGCCGCATCAGTACCGCCGACGCTCCGAGACCAGCACCTGCTGGAGGCCTTCGAACTCCTCCACGCACTTGCCTGCGCCCATCGCCACGCTCGAGAGCGGGTCCTCGGCGACGTGCACCGGCATCCCGGTCTCGTGCCGCAGCCGCTCGTCGAGGCCGCGCAGCAGAGCGCCGCCGCCGGTGAGCACGATGCCGCGGTCCATGATGTCGCCGGCCAGCTCGGGGGGCGTCGAGTCGAGGGTGGAGCGGACAGCGTCGATGATCGCGTGCAACGGCTCCTCGAGGGCCTTGCGGACCTCGGCGCTGGAGACGACCACCGACCGGGGCAGGCCGCTGATCATGTCGCGGCCGCGGATCTCGGCCTCCGGCTCGTCGGAGGTCGGGAACGCCGAGCCCAGGGTCATCTTGACCTCCTCGGCGGTCCGCTCGCCGAGCATCAGGCTGTACTCCTTCTTCATCCACGCCACGATCGCGGCGTCGAGGTCGTCGCCGGCGGTGCGGATGGACATGCTGGTGACCACGCCTCCCAGCGAGATCACCGCGACCTCGGTGGTGCCGCCGCCGACGTCGACGACCATGTTCCCGGCGGCCTGGTGCACTGGAAGCCCGGCGCCGATCGCGGCCGCCATCGGCTCCTCGATGATGTAGACCTTCCGCGCTCCGGCCTGGTAGCCGGCCTCCTTGACGGCCCGCTGCTCGACGGCCGTGATCCCGCTCGGGACGCAGATCACCATCCGGGGCTTGGCGAAGTAGCGGCGCCGGTGCACCTGCTGGATGAAGTAGCGCAGCATCTGCTCGGTCGCCTCGAAGTCGGCGATCACGCCGTCCTTCATCGGCCGGATGGCGCTGATGTTGTCGGGGGTGCGGCCGATCATCCGCTTGGCCTCGTGACCCACCGCGAGGATCTCTCCCGTGGTCTGGTTGAGCGCCACCACACTCGGCTCGTCGAGCAGGATCCCGCGGCCGCGGACGTAGACCAGAGTGTTGGCGGTCCCGAGATCGACCGCCATGTCACGGCCGATGAAGCTGTTCGCCATGCGCTCGCCTCGCAGGATTCGCGTCGTACGTGGGGAAGAGGGCGCCGCACCTGCGCCCCCGTAGGTGCGGCGCAGCGCACGCCGACCCAGTGGCAGGTTAGGTTCGCGCCCGGCCCCGGCTCTGGTGCCACGCCGCGTGACCTGCGGTTTTGTGCACTGCCGGACCGCTTACGGCGGGGGACGAGCCAGTTCACCCCTGCTCAGGCGCGGCGTCCTGGTCTCCCCCGCCGGTTGGTCGAACGTTCGACCAACCCGTCAGCGGACTGACCAGGCGTCCATGCCCGCTGATGGCGGTACGTGGGTGCGGCGGAGTGACACCGTCGTACCGCCGTGATGCGATGCACCAGGTGCGCATCCCGATCCGGTGACTCAGGGCGGTGGCAGGTCCTACAGTTCCGGAAGGTTCGGAGAAGGGGACACCGATGTCGGGTCGACGCGGACGGGTCGCACTGGCCCTGCTCTCGATGGTGGCGGCGCAGTCCTTGGCATCGGTCGCGGCGGCACCGGGCGCCGGGGCATCCGGTGCCGCGCAGACCCGAGCCCCACGCTGCACCATCACCGGGACCCCACATCACGACCGCCTGGTCGGAACCACGCACCGCGACGTCATCTGCGGCCTCGGCGGCGACGACGTGCTGATCGGCCGTGGCGGGGACGACGTCCTGATCGGTGGCGCCGGCGACGACCGCCTCCGTGGCGGAGGCGGGAGCGATGCGCTCCAGGGTGGCCGGGGGCGCGACCACCTCGCGGGTTCGGGGGGTGACGACCAGATCACGGCAGGCGACGGTGCCGACACCGCGCGGGGTGGCAACGGGCGTGACAGCCTCGCCGGCCAGCAGGGCGATGACGACCTGACCGGGGGGGCTCCAGGCCGACCACATCGACGGTGGGGCCGGCACGAACTGGTGCATCGTCGACCCGCAGGACACCTCCGAGAACTGCGTGTACGACCAGGCGCCCGCCCTGGCCGACCAGGTGACCTACTCGGTGGACTCCGTCGACGTGAGCGCCGCCGCCCAGACCGTTACCGTGCGGATCCACGTCACCGACGACACAGGCGTGAGCATGGTGTCCTTCCGGCCCGACCTGAGCGTGCCGTGGATGCCGAGGAGCACCGGCGCGCACCTGGTCAGCGGAGACATCCGCGACGGCTGGTGGGAGGGCTCCCTGACGTTCCGACAGACCAGCCGACCGGGGACCTACATCCCGATCGTGCAGACCTACGACCGGGTCGGCCGCAGCAACTCGCAGACCTTCTGGGACTTCTCCCTCCCGGTCGTCGACGCGAACCCGGACCAGTCACTTCCCCAGGTCACCCTGCAGAAGCCGACCCAGGCGGGCAGCTACGACGTCCGGGACGGCTCCGTGTCGGTCCCGGTCCAGGCCCGGATCACTGATGTCGGCACCGGGGTCGACCCCGACTCGCTGCGCGTCGACCTGTGGTCGCCCGACCCGAACGGCGTACGCAGGGTGGCGTACGGCGGTCAGCTCACCCTCACCTCCGGCGACCTGAGCGACGGCACCTGGGACGGGACGATCAAGCTCCCCCAGGGGGTCACCGGCGGCGTGTGGACCCTCCAGGTCGTCGTGGCGGACAAGGCGAGCCGAGGCTCCGACTTCGCCGCGGAGTACTGGGGCCCGGCGATGTTCGGTGGACCGGCGATGTGGTCCTACCGGGAGAACCATCCGTTCCCGGACGGCCTGGGCTCGGTGGCGGTCGTCGGCAGCGCCGCGGACGTCGACCCGCCTGCCGTGTCGGGCGTGACCGTGGCGCCCGGCAGTGTCAGCACTCTGTCGGGTCCCGCCCAGGTCACGATCACCGCGCACATCACCGACAGCGGCGGCTCGGGGGTGATGGTGGCCGGCACGATGCTGCGGACCGCGGACTTCTCCTCCGCCTTCCTCTTCGGCGGACTGACCCTCACCAGCGGTACCGACCAGGACGGGGTCTGGACCGGCACCGTCGACCTGCCGCAGGGCACTCCTCCCGGCACCTACTACGTGGCCGTGAACGCCTACGACAACGCCAACAACGGCCGACAGTACATCAGCTCCAGCTACCCGAGCGGGATCTTCCCCAAGCTGGACACGGACCCGACGGTGACCGTGACGAACGACGCCGGCTGACCCACCGTCGACCCGGTGCGGTCAGCGGACCCGGACGACGAACGACGTCGACCCCCGCAGGTTGCCGGGGGACTTCGCGATCCGGGCGACCAGCTGCAGCCGTCCACGGAACGTCGCCTTCGCGGTGATGGTGAAGGTGCCGGTCCGACTCACCCTCGCCGCACCGAGCCGGTGGTCACCGTGCCACAGGGTGACCCACTGGCCCGGCTTCCTCGGCAGCGTCGATCCCGTCACCACGACCTGGGAGCCGAGCGCGACGTGCGTGGGCGCCTGGACCCGGAGTGTGGTGTGCACCCTGACCCTCAGCGCCGGGGAGACACTCCCGTCCGTGGTCGCGTTGGTGACGTAGCGCCAGCGGTAGGTCGTCTGTCGCAGCGGCGTCGCGCGGTCGGGCCTGGTCAGCAGTGCGAACGCGTCCGGCGCCGGGATCGTCGCCGGAACCCCGGCGACCTTGCGCCACACCGTGGATCCGAACCGTCGGCTCTCGAGGACCAGCCGCGGGCTGGGGTCGACGAAGTCGTGGAAGGAGGACACCGAACCGGTGAGCCTCGGCGACCGTCCGGCCGTCACTGTGTGGTGAGCCGCGGTGATCGCGGTCTTGGTGTACTCACCCTCGAAGTCGTAGGTCAGCACGTCTCCGGTGGTGCCCATCTGAGCATCGTCGAAGTGGAACGGCGCGGTGTTGCAGCCGAAGCCGATCCCGACGTAGCCGGCCGCGTCGTGGCCGGTGATCTGGGTGGCCAGCAGCTGGCTGATCGAGCCCGTGAACGTCGCCGACGTACCGGTCTGGTGCCAGGAGTACGACGTGCTGCCGGCTCCCTGGACCGTCTGCCAGGACCCTCCGGGGACGGTCAGGGACGCCAGGCCGAACCAGTCGCCCACGTTGGCGAACGCGGCACCGTCGACGGCCCCGGTGTCGCCGTACACCTGCACCTGGTCGGCCGCGAGGCTCGCCATCGAGTCGGCCCGACGGAACAACCCGACCGCGCCGGCCGTGGTCGGGTGGTAGCCCCAGGTCCGCTTGCCCAGCGGGACCGGGGCCGGCCCCCGGTTGATGACGCGGCCGGGGAGCGTGTCGGACAGCTCGCCGGCGTGCGCCGCGTCGCACGGCGACGAGACGATGCCGTTCGTCGGTTGGGTGCCCATCGGCGGCACGAAGGCGTCGTAGGAGCGGATCACGCGCGTCGCGTCCACCGCGCTGGACGGGACGCCTTGCAGACCGAGCAGTCCGACGGAGACGACGCCGAGGACGAGCATCCGTGCGATCTTCATGAGCCGAGCCTTTCCCGAGTGTCAGGTCGGCGGGACCCTACACCGGCCGAGCCGTCAGCCGAACCAGATCGCGATCTCGCGCTCGGCGGACTCGGGGGCGTCGGAACCGTGCACGATGTTCTGCTGGACGGCCTCGCCCCAGTCGCGCCCGAGGTCTCCGCGGATCGTGCCCGGGGCGGCCTTGGTCGGGTCGGTGGCACCGGCCAACGACCGGAAGCCCTCGACCACCCGCTCCCCCTCGACCACCATCGCGGCCACCGGACCGGACATCATGAACTCGACCAGCGGCTCGTAGAACGGCTTGCCGTGGTGCTCGGCGTAGTGCTCGGCGAGCAGGTCGTGGCCGGCGGTCCGCAGCTCGAGCCGGACCAGGCGGTAGCCCTTGGCCTCGATCCTCCGGATCACCTCGCCGGTGAGGCCGCGGCGTACGCCGTCGGGCTTGACGAGGACAAGGGTGCGCTCCATGGGCGAAACCCTAGCGAGCGCTCCACTGGGCCACGCGGCGGCGCACGTCGTCGGGCACCTCGGCCGCCACGGGCAGGTCGGCGGCGGGCTCGATCTCCCCGGCGGCGAGACGCAGGGGCACCAGCCCGGCCCAGGTCCCGGAGGCGACGTCCTCGGGCTCGTCCGACGGCGGACCGGTGCGCGCCTTCACCGATGCCTCAGCCAGGGGTACGGCGAGCACGACGGTGGCGGCAAGCTCCTTGCGGGTGTTGGCGCGCAGGGTGGCCGACCGGCCGGGGATCACCTGGTCCACGATCAGGGCCAGCGCGTGGTCGCGCTCGGCGTCGTCCTCGACGCGGCGGGCGACCCCCATCACCACCGCGGAGCGGTAGTTCAGGGAGTGGCTGAACGACGCCCGGGCCACCACCGCCGCGTCGACCAGGGTGAACGTCGCGCACACGGGGGTCGTCGGCGCCTGCGCCAGCCAGGGCGCGGCGACCGAGCCGTGCAGGTAGAGCGTGCCGCCGTCGTCCGGACCGCCCGGGTCGACGGCGAAGACCGCCGGCAGCACCACGGGCTGGCCGTCTCGGACGATCCCCACGTGGCATACCAGCGACTCGGCGAGCACCGCGAAGAGGTCGGCGCGGTCCTCGCTGCCCCGCTCCCGGTGCCGGGTCAGGGTGGTGCGGGCGGTCGGGGAGAGCGATCCGGTCATGGAGCTAGTCTGACCGGGAAGTGGCCTGTCCGCCCGGGCCACTCGACACCCAGTTCGACAGGACACTTCGATGAGCCGCTCGCTCGCCGTACCGCTCGTGATCGACCGCTCCGCGGCCGCGCCGCTCGGCAGCCAGGTCGCCGGCCAGATCCGCGACGCCCTCGTGGGTGGTGTGCTCCCGGTCGGCGCCCGGCTGCCCAGCACCCGAGCCCTGGCCGGCGACCTCGGCGTCTCCCGGTCGGTGACCGAGCAGGCCTTCGACCAGCTCGCCGCCGAGGGCTGGCTGGAGACCCGGCGCGGCTCGGGCACCTTCGTCGCCGCGGGAGCGACGACGCCCTTGCGGCACCGGCCGTCGCCGACGCCGCGGCCCGAGACCGGACTGCTGCGCCTCGACACCGGAACGCCCTGGATCGACCCTCGGCACCGCGCGGCCTGGCGTCGCGCCTGGCGCGACGTCTCCGCGGCCACCCCTCCCCCGGCGTACGACGACCCGGCCGGCGTGCGCGCGCTCCGGATCGAGCTGGCCGCCCATCTGGCCCGGACCCGCGGCCTGGTCTGCGAGCCCGACGAGATCCTGGTGACCAGCGGCACCATCGGTGGCCTCGGCCAGGTGCTGGCGGCCCTCCCGCCCGGCCCCGTCGGCCACGAGGATCCCGGCTACCGGGCCGCGGCCGAGGCGATCCGGGCCTCCGGCCGCGATCTCCGGGACCTCCCGGCGACCGAGCCGATCACCGACCTCACCGGCGCCGTCGGTGTCTACGTGACGCCCGCCCATCAGCACCCGCTCGGTCCGGTGATGCCGGGCTCGGCCCGGCTCTCGCTGCTGGCGGCGGCCCACGCCGCCGGCGCGGTCGTGATCGAGGACGACTACGACTCGGAGTTCCGCTACGACGTGGCCCCGGTACCCGCGCTGGCTGCGCTGGACCGCGACCGGGTCGCCTATCTCGGGACGACGAGCAAGACCGTGGCACCGAGCATGCGGCTCGGCTGGCTGGTGGCACCGCCGGGACTTCACCGGGCGATCCTGGAGCGCCGCGAGGTCACCCACGACGTGCCGCCCTGGCCGGTCCAGCGCGCGTTCGTCTCGCTGCTCCGCGACGGTTACGTCGACCAGGTGGTGCGCTCGGCACGCCGGACCTACGCCGCCCGGGCCCAGCGGGTGACCGAGGCGGTGCGGCCGCTGGCGACGCCGATCCTGCCGGTGGCCGGGATGTACGCGACGATCCCGCTGCCGCAGGCCCGGGCCCGGCGGGTACGGGCCTCGGCACGGGAGGCGGGCTTCGAGATCCCGATGCTGCAGGACTACTGCCGCACGGCGCAGCTGTCCGGGGTGATCATCGGCTTCGGCGGCTGCACCGACGCCGAGCTGGACCGGGCCCTGGCCGCCGTGGTCCGCGGCCTCGGCTGAGGCCGACGGGTCAGGAGCGCTCGGCCTCGAACGCGGCGTACGCCGCTGCCCGCTCGCGCTCGATCCGGCGGCCCAGGAAGTACGCCGTACCCCACAGCAGGGCGAAGATCACGCCGAGCACGAACATCATCGGCACCACGAAGCCGAGCCCGATCGCAGCGACCTGGATCGCCCAGCCCGCGGCGTAGGCGATCTCGGAGCGCAGCAGCCCGGCCAGGAGCAGGCACGCCACACACAGGCCGAGGCCCACCCAGCAGGCGGTCCGCCACGGGACGTTCGCCAGGTTGATCATCACCGGCGTGGTCAGGGCGAGGGCGACCCCCTCGAGCGCCAGGATCGCCGCACACATGCCGCGCTTCGGCGAGCGCTCCGCCGGCCCGCTCACGACCCGCTCCCCCGCCGTCGCAGCAGGGCCCGGGCCTCGCCCACCGTGATCACCGAGCCGGTGACCAGCACGGCCCCGGAGCCGATCGAGGAGCCCGACCCCTCACCGGCCTCGGCCAGGCCGGTCGCCCGGTCGATCGCGTCGGCCAGCCGCGGCTCGACGCTCACTCGGTCGGGGCCGAACACCTCGCGGGCCACCACGGCCAGCTGCTCGGCCGGCAGCGCGCGCTCGGTGGAGTTCTGGGTGCAGACGATGTGGGCGAGGTGCGGCTCGAGCGCCCCCAGGACGCCCTCGTGGTCCTTGTCGGCCATCACCCCGACCACCCCGATCAGCGGGTCGAAGGCGAAGGAGTCCTCGAGCGCGTCTGCCGCTGCGGCGGCACCGTGCGGGTTGTGGGCGGCGTCGAGCAGGATCATCGGGCTGCGCCGGATGATCTCCAGGCGCCCCGGTGACGTCGCCCGCGCGAACGCCTCGCGGACCAGGTCCTCGCCGAGCGGCTCGGTGCCGACGAACGCCTCGACCGCGGCCAGCGCCGTGGCGGCGTTCTGGGCCTGGTGGGCGCCGTACAACGGCAGGAAGACGTCGTCGTACCTCCGGCGCAGGCCCTGCAGCGAGAGCATCTGGCCACCGACGGCGGGCACCCGCGACGCGACGCCGAACTCCAGGCCCTCGCGGACCACGGTCGCGCCGACCTCGACGCATCGCGCCAGCAGCACCTCCGCGGCGTCTACGGTCTGCTCGGCGAGCACCGCGACCGACCCGGGCTTGATGATCCCGGACTTCTCGACCGCGATCTCGCCCGGCGTCGTGCCGAGGTACGACGCGTGGTCGACGCCGATCGGGGTCACCACGGCCACCGCGGCGTCGGCGACGTTGGTGGCGTCCCAGGTGCCGCCCATCCCCACCTCGACCACCGCGACGTCGACCGGGGCGTCCGCGAACGCGGCGTACGCCATGCCGACCACGGTCTCGAAGAAGCTGAGCGGCAGGGGCTCGGAGCCGTCGACGAGGTGGGTGTAGGGAGCGATCTCGTTGAACGCCTGCACGAACTCCTCGTCGGTCAGCGGCTCGCCGTCGACGCAGATCCGCTCGTTGAGGCGTTCGAGATGGGGACTGGTGAAGCGTCCGGTGCGCAGGTCGAGCGCCCGCAGCAGGGTGTCGATCATCCGGCTCGTCGAGGTCTTGCCGTTGGTGCCGGTCAGGTGGATCACCGGGTAGTTGCGCTGCGGGTCGCCGAGCAGCTCGGTGAACGCACGGATCCGGTCCAGCGACGGCTCGAGCTTGGTCTCGGGCCAGCGGGAGAGCAGGGCGTCCTCGACCTCGGCGAACGTCTGCGCGAGGCGGGGCTGGTCGATCGGGGCGTCGGTCATGTCGGCTCTGAGTCTAGGGACGCTCACTCGACCCGCAGATTCGCCATGTCGACCACCCGGCGGTAGCCGAGGGCCTCGTAGATCTTGTTCGACGTCGGGTTGGCCTGGTCGGTGAACAGGCAGGCCTGCTCGCCGCTGTCGCGCAGCAGCTTCGAGACCTGGGCCACCGCGGTGCTGGCGATGCCTCGTCCGCGGTGCTCGCGTGGGGTGAAGACCGGCCCGATCCGGGAGACGCCGTACGACGGCTGGCTGGCGGCGGTGACGTGGACAGGCTCCCCCGAGGTGTCCTCCCAGACGAAGATCCGGCCGCCCTCGATGCGTCGCGTCATGGCCTCGCGGTCGAGCGACTCGTGCGGGCTCTCCCCCGGCGCGCGCCCCGCCTGCTCGTCGGCGTCGGCCATGAACGCGTCGTACCAGGAGAGGACCAGGTCGAGCTCGTCGAGGTTGGCCGGCCGGAGCCGTCCCTCGACCGGCTCGGGCTCGACCAGGTCGCCGAGCTCGAACAGGCGGGTGTGCTGCCCGACCCGGACGGTGCCGCCGCTGTGTGCCGCCATCTCCTCGCAGAAGACCTGCACCGCGGGCAGCGCGCCGTTCGCTGCGGTCATCGGCTCGTCGCGCTCGACCAGCGTGCGAGCCAGCAGGCGCGCCGCCTCCTCGGGCATCGGCAGCAGGAAGGCCGGATAGCTGCCGAACGGCGCGGTCCGCATCGCCGCGCCCACGATGTCCTCACCGTCGCCGACCACCGCGAACCAGCGGGGAACGCCCTCGGGCCACGCGATCCCCTCCGCGGCCTCGGCCGCGATCCGGTTCGCCACCCCGGAGACCACCGTGCTCACCACGGGCTGCTCGGCGAGGTGGTCGGCGGCGACGTCGAGGAACAGGACCGGGTCGTCGAAGAAGCGCAGCTCCATGCGGCGACGCTACCGTCGGCGCATGCCGGTCCGCGTCAGACATCTCGGCCTGGCCGCCGTCGTGGCGGCCCTGATGCTCGGCCCACTCCTGGCCGCCCAGGGCCGGACCGTCGCGCCACTCGCTCCCGGGCGGTCCTCCGGCCCACGCCTCGTCGTCGACGTCGCCGCCCACCGGCACCGGATCTCGCCGGACATCTACGGCGCGAACGGCGCCGGCCGGTCGTTCGCACGGCGTACCCACCTGCCGGTCGACCGGTGGGGCGGCAACTCCGCCGAGACCTACAACTGGAAGATCCGGGGCAGCAACCACGGCAACGACTGGTACTTCGAGAACTTCCCCGACTGCTGGACGCCTGCCTTCGGCTACTGCGCGACAGGTCACGGCTACAGCGCGGTCGACGCGCAGATCCGCCAGGACCGCGCGAGCGGCACACAGACCCTGCTCACCCTGCCGCTGGACGGCCGCGTCGCGAACGCCGTCACCTACGACAACTCCAACCCCTGCAGCTTCCCGGCCGCGCGCTACGACCCGCAGGACGACCACGACCCCTACCACCCCGCCTGCGGCAACGGCCGCCACAACGGCGCCTTCGTCGCCGGCCCGGACGCCTCCATCGCCGGCACCCGCGCGGGCGCGGCCTTCGACGGCGCCTGGGTCTCGCACCTCGTCCGGCGGTACGGCGCAGCCCGCCGCGGCGGGGTCGGCATCTACGAGCTCGGCAACGAGCCGGGGCTGTGGGACCAGACCCACCACGACTTCCACCCGAAGCCGGTCGGCTACGACGAGCTCTGGGCGAGGTCGGTGGCAGCCGCCACGGCGGTCAAGGCGGCGGACCCGACCGCGGCCGTGCTCGGCCCGGCCGAGTGGGGCTGGCCCAACTACTTCTGTTCGAGTGTCGACCTGCGCGCGCTGGGCAGCTGCGACGCCTCCTCCCCCGACCGCGCCGCTCACGGTGGGGCCGCACTCTCGTCGTGGTACCTCCGGAGGTTCGCGGCGGCCCAGGCCCGCACCGGCACCCGGCTGCTGGACTACTTCGACCTGCACTACTACCCCCAGGGCAGCTATCAGCCGGCCACCGACGTCACCCGCTCCCTGTGGGACCCGCACTTCCGCGACCCGTCCTGGATCGACCACACGATCCGGCTGCTCCCGCGGATGCGGGCCTGGGTGCACCACGACTACCCGGGCACGAGGCTTTCCCTCAGCGAGTACAACCTCGGCCTCGGTGTCAGCTCCAGCCGCCGCGTGCAGACCGTGATCGAGGCCGACACCCTCGGCATCTTCGGGGAGCAAGGGCTCTCGCTGGCGACCTACTGGCCGGAGGCGTCCGCGCCGGTCCCGGGCTCGGCGTTCGCAATGTTCCGCAACTACGACGGGCGGCACCACACCTTCGGCGACGTGAGCGTGCGGGCCGCCAGCAGCGGCCGCGGACGACTCTCGGTGTACGCCGCACAGCACGGTGGGCACGGCGCCGTCACGGTCATTGTGGTCAACAAGACCAGCAGCGCACTGAGCAGCCCGCTGTCGCTGCGGCACTTCCGCGCCCGGGCCCACGCCACGACGTACACCTATGCCGGCCACGGCATCCAGCGGCAGCCCGACACCCGGGTCGGAGCGGACGGCTTCACGCGCACCTACCCCGCGCAGTCGGTCACCCTGGTCGCCCTCGCCCCCCGCTGAGCCGGGAGGGTCTCGGCTCCGCTCGACCGCCGGGAAACCCCGTCGCGCCTCCTCATAGACTTCGGCCATGACCGAGACCCAGACGCCCGTGTCCACGACGACGCCGCCGCAGCCGGCCGTCGTCGTACCGGACCGGCCGGCGCTCGAGGGCCTCGAGGACAAGTGGTCGCAGCGCTGGGAGGCCGACGGCACGTACGCCTTCGACCGCACCAGGTCGCGGGCCGAGGTCTACTCCATCGACACCCCGCCGCCGACGGTCTCGGGCACGCTCCACTTCGGCAGCGTCTGCTCCTACACCCAGTGCGACCTGATCGCCCGCTACCAGCGGATGCGCGGCAAGGAAGTCTTCTACCCGATGGGCTGGGACGACAACGGCCTGCCGACCGAGCGGCGGGTGCAGAACTTCTACGGCGTGCGCTGCGACCCGGCGGTCCCCTACGACCCCGACTTCACCCCTCCGGAGAAGCCGGACCCGAAGCGCCAGGTGCCGATCGGGCGCCGGAACTTCATCGAGCTGTGCCAGCAGCTGGTCGCCGAGGACGAGGTGTCGTTCGAGGCGCTCTTCCGCCAGGTCGGACTGAGCGTCGACTGGAGCTACCTCTACACGACCATCGGCGACGACAGCCGGGCGACGTCGCAGCGAGCGTTCCTGCGCAACCTGCAGCGGGGCGAGGCCTACCTCCAGGAGTCGCCGACCCTGTGGGACGTCACCTTCCAGACCGCCGTCGCCCAGGCCGAGCTCGAGGCGCGGGAGTATCCCGGCCACTACTACCGGATCGCCTTCCACGGCGCTTCCGGCCCGATCCACATCGAGACCACCCGCCCCGAGCTGATCCCGGCCGTGGTCGCCCTGATCGCCCACCCCGACGACGAGCGGTACCAGCCGCTCTTCGGGACCACGGTCACCAGCCCGGTCTTCGGCGTCGAGATCCCGGTCGTCGCGCACCCGGCGGCCGAGCCGGACAAGGGCGCGGGCATCGCGATGTGCTGCACCTTCGGCGACCTGACGGACGTGCAGTGGTGGCGCGAGCTGCGGCTGCCGGTGCGCACCGTGATCGGTCGCGACGGCCGCCTCCACCGCGACCAGCCCGAGTGGCTCTCCGGCGAGGCCGCCACCACGGCGTACGCCGAGCTGGCCGGCAAGACGACCTTCTCCGCCCGCGAGGCGATGGTCGGCCTGCTGCGCGAGTCCGGTGACCTCGAGGGCGACCCCCGGCCCACGCAGCGGATGGCGAACTTCTACGAGAAGGGCGACAAGCCGCTCGAGATCGTCTCGACGCTCCAGTGGTACGTCCGCAACGGCGGCCGGGACGACGACCTCCGCGCCGCACTGGTCGAGCGCGGCAACCAGATCAGCTGGACACCGCCGTACATGCACCACCGCTACACCAACTGGGTCGAGGGACTCAACGGCGACTGGCTGATCAGCCGCCAGCGGTTCTTCGGGGTGCCCTTCCCGGTCTGGTACCCCCTCGACGCGGAGGGCCAGCCGCTGCACGACCAGCCGATCCCGGCCGCCGAGGCGACCCTGCCGATCGACCCGTCGCAGTCCGTGCCGCCCGGGTACGACGAGTCGCAGCGCGGCGTGCCGGGCGGCTTCGCCGGCGACCCGGACATCATGGACACCTGGGCCACGTCGTCGCTGACCCCGCAGATCGCCGGTCGCTGGGAGTCCGACCCCGACCTCTTCTCCCGGGTCTACCCGATGGACCTGTGCTCCCAGGCCCACGACATCATCCGGACCTGGCTGTTCTCACGGGTCGTCCGGGCCCACTTCGAGGACGGCAGCGTGCCGTGGTCGGACGCCATGATCTCCGGTTTCGTGCTCGACCCCGACCGCAAGAAGATGAGCAAGTCCAAGGGCAGCGTCTCGACCCCGACCGAGCTGCTCGGCCAGTACGGCACCGACGCCATCCGGTGGCGGGCAGCCTCCCTGCGCCCGGGCCTCGACAGCGCCTTCGACGAGCACCCGCTCAAGATCGGCCGGCGGCTGGCGATGAAGATCCTCAACGCCTCGAAGTTCGTGCTCGGGGGCGTCGCGGCCGCACCGGACCCGGGTGCCGTCACCGAGCCGGTGGACCGGGCCCTGCTGGCGCGGCTGGAGACCGTCGTGGACAAGGCGACCACCGCCTTCGACGGATACGACTACACCACGGCGCTCGAGGCGACGGAGAAGTTCTTCTGGGAGTTCTGCGACGACTACCTCGAGCTGGTCAAGGAGCGGGCGTACGACGAGTCCGGCGGCGCGCCCACCGCCTCGGCCAGGGCGACCCTGGCGCTGGCGCTGCACGTCCAGCTGCGGCTGCTGGCGCCGTTCCTGCCGTTCGTCACCGAGGAGGTCTGGTCCTGGTGGCAGGCCGGTTCGGTGCACCGCGCGGCGTGGCCGGTGCGCGCTGAGCTCGGCGACCTCGGCGGCGACCCGGCCGCGCTCGACCACGTGGCCGCCGCGCTGATCGGCATCCGGGGTGCCAAGTCGCAGGCCAAGGTCTCGATGAAGCACGAGCTGTCCGCGCTGGAGCTCCGCGGCCCCCAGCCGGCCCTCGACGCCGTCCGCCTGGCCGAGGACGACCTGCGCCGGGCCGGGCGGATCACCGGCGCGCCGACCTACGTCGTCGCCGACGGTCCCGAGCTGTCGGTCTCCGCGACCCTGGCGGCCACCGAGGCCTGACCGCTGCTCAGCGGTGGTGCCCGTGCTCCGAGTGCTCGTGGTGCCCGTGCTCGTGGTGCCCGTGTTCGTAAGTGCCGTGAGCGTGGTGCCCGTGCTCGGGGTGGCCATGCTCGTGGTGCCCGTGCTCGTGGTGCCCGTGCTGGCCGTGCGTCCCGCCGAGGTGGCGTCCGTGCCCGGCGTTCCGTCGGTGGTCGGCCGTCCCGGCGTGCCGGCCGTGGCGGACCGCGTCGGGAGCCGACGGCCCGGTCGGGGAGACCGGGTCGGCAGCAGCGGAGGAGCGGTGCGCAGGATGTCCGGCCCGCGTGGTCCGGTGACGTACCGGGGCCAGGTGGCCGGTGGCGGTGGTCGAGGTGTCCGCAGGCGGACCCGCCTCGGTCACCGAGCCGCGGGAGGCGTCCGACGAGGCCAGCCCGGTCCGGTGCGCCAGCACCACGCCCTGCTCGACGACCCGGTCGAGCCCACCACCGAGGGCGCGGACGACACGAGGCGGCGACGGCAGCGTGCGGTCGAGCCACGCCGGAGCAGCCTGGCTGCGCACCGACGTGATCAGGAGGATGGCCGCAACGATGGCGACGACGATGAACGCCGCCAACGGCCCCTTCCGGTCGGCGCCCACACGTCCCTCTCCAGCACGTGCCCCCCGGCGCGTGCAGCTGCAGCGCCAGTCTTTCGTGCGGGCGGCGCTTGTCGAGGTCGGATGACCGAAATGGCCAGAATTGACTAGATCGGGCTAGCCCAGAAGGGTGAGCCGACCCTCAGGCGGACTTCTTCTTCTTCGCCTCGGACTCGCGGGGCACCAGCGTGGGTGCCGCCTCGGAGGTGACGACCTCCTCGGTCACGATCACCTTGCCGACGTCGGTCCGCGAGGGTACGTCGTACATCACGTGGAGGAGCACCTCCTCGAGGATGGCGCGGGCGCCACGTGCACCCGTGCCGCGCTCGAGTGCCCGGCCGGCGACGGCCCGGATCGCCTCAGGGGTGAACTCGAGCTCGACGTCGTCGATCTCGAACAGCTTCTGGTACTGCTTGACGAAGGCGTTGCGGGGCACCGTGAGGATCTCCACGAGCGCCTCGACGTCGAGCTTGCTGACGGTCGCGATCATCGGCAGCCGGCCGATGAACTCGGGGATCAGTCCGAACTTGGTGAGGTCCTCGGGGCGCACCTGGGCGAACAGGTCGTCGGCGTTGCGCTCCTCGGCACCGCGGACCTCGGCGGTGAAGCCGAGCGTCTTCTTGCCGACGCGCTGCTCCACGATGTGCTCGAGCCCGGCGAACGCCCCGCCGACCACGAACAGGATGTTGGTGGTGTCGATCTGGATGAACTCCTGGTGCGGGTGCTTGCGCCCGCCCTGGGGCGGCACCGAGGCGGTGGTGCCCTCGATGATCTTCAGCAGCGCCTGCTGCACGCCCTCGCCGGAGACGTCGCGCGTGATCGAGGGGTTCTCCGCCTTGCGGGCGACCTTGTCGATCTCGTCGATGTAGATGATGCCGGTCTCGGCCTTCTTCACGTCGTAGTCGGCGGCCTGGATCAGCTTGAGCAGGATGTTCTCGACGTCCTCGCCGACGTAGCCGGCCTCGGTGAGGGCGGTCGCGTCGGCGATCGCGAACGGCACGTTGAGCATCCGGGCCAGGGTCTGCGCGAGGTAGGTCTTGCCGCAGCCGGTCGGGCCGATCACCAGGATGTTGGACTTGGCGACCTCGACCTGCTCCTCCTTGCTGTGCTTGGCGGAGCTGGTCGTCTGGAGACCGGCCTGGACCCGCTTGTAGTGGTTGTAGACCGCCACCGCGAGGGTCTTCTTGGCCTGCTCCTGGCCGATCACGTAGGAGTTCAGGAACTCGAAGATCTCGCGGGGCTTGGGCAGCTCCTCGAGGCTGACCTCGCTGCCCTCGCTCAGCTCCTCCTCGATGATCTCGTTGCAGAGGTCGATGCACTCGTCACAGATGTAGACGCCGGGGCCTGCGATCAGCTTCTTGACCTGCTTCTGGCTCTTTCCGCAGAACGAGCACTTCAGCAGGTCACCTCCGTCACCGATACGTGCCACGGGCGGTCAACCTCCGGTTCGGCCGGCGCAGGGCCGGTGATCTGTGCTGTACGGGTGAGCCACTCGACGGTACCGCCTGGGAGACCGGTTGGGAGCGCCCAACACGGTAAACCCTGACGGGTCAGGCGAGCGCCGGAACTGCCTTGCGGGACTCCAGGATCCCGTCGACCAAGCCGTACTCGACGGCCTGCTCGGCGGTGAGGATCTTGTCGCGCTCGATGTCGCGGCTGACCTGCTCGGGGTCCTTGCCGCTCGCGTCGGCGATCATCTTCTCCAGCAGCCCACGCATCCGGATGATCTCGTTGGCCTGGATCTCCAGGTCGGAGATCTGGCCGCCGGTGCCCTCGGTGTAGGGCTGGTGGATCAGGATCCGGCTGTTGGGCAGAGCCAGCCGCTTGCCCGGCGTGCCCGCCGCCAGCAGCACCGCGGCCGCCGAGGCGGCCTGGCCCAGGCAGACGGTCTGGACGTCGGGCTTGATGAACTTGATCGTGTCGTAGATCGCGGTCAGCGCCGTGAACGAGCCGCCGGGACTGTTGATGTAGATGCTGATGTCCTGGTCGGGGTTCATCGACTCCAGGCACAGCAGCTGGGCCATCACGGCGTTGGCGACGTCGTCGGAGATCGGGGTGCCGAGGAAGATGATCCGGTCCTCGAACAGCTTGCCGTAGGGGTCGATCCTGCGGAAGCCGTACGACGTCCGCTCCTCCCACTGCGGGATGTAGTAGTTCATCGGTCAGTCCTCACTGCGGGCCGGACGGCCCTCGTCGGCGGCCTCGCTGGCCCGGGTGATCACGCTGTCGATGAAGCCGTACTCGAGCGCCTGCTGGGGGGTGAACCAGCGGTCCCGGTCGGAGTCGAGCTCGATCTGCTCCAGCGACTGACCCGTGTGCAGGGCCTGGAGCTCGGTCAGCTGCTTCTTCAGCAGCAGGCTCTGCTCGGCCTGGATCTTGATGTCGGAGGCCGAGCCGCCGATGCCGCCGCTGGGCTGGTGCATCATGATCCGCGCGTGGGGCAGGGCGTAGCGCTTGCCCTTGGCGCCGGCACAGAGCAGGAACTGCCCCATCGAGGCGGCCAGGCCCATGCCGACGGTCGCCACGTCGTTGGGGATGTAGTTCATGGTGTCGTAGATCGCCATGCCGGCGTCCACCGAGCCGCCGGGGCTGTTGATGTGCAGGAAGATGTCGGCCTTGGGGTCCTCCGCGGAGAGCAGCAGCAGCTGGGCGCAGATCGCGTTGGCGTTCTGGTCGCGCACCTCGGAGCCGAGGAAGATGATGCGCTCCTTGAGCAGCCGCTGGTAGATGTGGTCGTCCAGCCCGTAGCCGGCACCGCCACCGTTCATCTGCGGGGGCAGGGCCCCGGGAGAGGAGATCGTGTTGTCGTTCACGTCTGCGACCCTAGCCGCATCCGCCGACGCTTCCACGCGTTCCGGGGCCCTGTTCGCCGACAGCGGATTTGGGATCAGCCGAGCCAGTCGCGCAGGGCCGCGTGCACGGCGGGGTGGTTGAGCAGGTCGAAGTGGCCGGCCCGCGGCAGGTGCAGCTCGTCGGCCCCGGGGAACAGCCCCGGATGCCGCCGCGAACGCCCGTACGCGGACGGCTGGCGGACCAGCAGGTCTCCCAGGAAGCGACCGACCGGATGCCGTGGTGAGCGGCTCAGGGTCGCCGACACCAGGTGGTAGCGCGCGTGCGGCAGCGGGGGCACGTCGTCGGCCAGCCCCTCGACCAGGTCGTGGACACCGACCGACCGCTGGTCGAGGATCCGTCCGAACGCTGCGGTCTCGGGAAGCCTGGCCAGCGCCCGGGCGCCGGAGCCCACCCCGCCCGCCAGCGGAGCGCCCAGGTGCGGTGTCCCGAGGGTGACCAGGTGGGTGACCCGGTCCGTCCAGGGCCGGTCCTCGTCGGTGCCGACCGCGCAGGCCGCCCGCAGGATCAGTCCGCCCATCGAGTGCCCGACCAGCGCGACCTGCTCCACCGCGACCGGCCACCGGTCGACCAGGCCCTGCAGCAGCAAGGCCAGCGCGACCCCGTTGGCGCGGACCGCGAGCCCGGTGTTGGCACGCAGGAGGACGGGGGTCCAGCCGAGGTCGACGAGCGTGTCGGCGTAGGTCCGGCCGAGCTCGACGCGTCCGCGGTCGAAGGCCTCCTCGTTCTCCGACAGGCCGTGCAGCAGCACCGCGACCCGTGAGGTGGCCCCCGGGTGGGCCGCGGCCAGGGCAGCCCGCTCGAGCTCCACGTCGCGCCCGTCACGTCGTACGGCGAGCGGCACGGCGAGGCGCGGTCGCTCACGCTCCAGCCGGTCACCGATCAGCCCGTTGGCCACCGCGCTCACCAGACGGCCGCGCGGCGACTGCTCCAGGGGCGGGCCCACCTCGCGCGCCGCGAGGGTGCCGAGCCCGGACGACGCCGCACGCAGCCCGAGCCCGAGCCCGCCGTACACCCCCGCGGCGATGCCCCGGTGCACGCGCAGGGACACGTGGGCCGGGCCACGGGCGGGCGGGGCCAGCACGGTGTGCACCCGGTCGGTCCAGGCCAGGTGGGTGTCGCGCACGGTCCGCACCACCAGCTCGTCGACCACCTGGGTGAGCAGGGACGCGGCATCGAGGAGGCGCGGGCCCGAGGCGACTGTCATGAGCCGATCGTGACGAGGTGCGCCGCCCCGGTCAACGACCTGCCCGCGCGCGGCGATGGTCCGGACACCCCGCGCGGAGCATCGGGGTGGGGAGGGCGGGTCAGCCCTCGTCGGTCGCGGTCTCGGCGCCCTCGGCCTCGTCGGTCGCGGCCTCGGCGGCGGCCTCCGTCTCGGCCGGGTCACCGATGGTGCCGTCGGGCCGGAGGTTCTTCAGGTCGACGACGTTGCCCGACGCGTCGGTGACGGTCGCGCCCTCGACCAGCCGGGCCAGCGCCTTGCCGCGCCGGATCTCGCCGACCAGCTCGGGGATGTGGTTGTGCTCGAACATGTGGTTGGCGAACTCCTGCGGGTCCTCACCGGACTGCTGGGCGCGGCGCACCATGTGCTCGGTCAGCTCGTTCTGGTCGACACCGAGCTCCAGCGAGCCGGCGATCTCGTCGAGGACGAACTGGGCGGCGACGGAGTCGCGCACCCGGCGCTCGAGGTCGGCCTCGAACTCCTCGAGGGTCTGGCCCTCGTCCTCGAGGTACTTCTCCAGCGGCATGCCGGCGTAGGCCAGCTGCTGCTCGATGTTGCGGCGGCGCTCGGTGAGCTCGTCGGCGACCACCGTCTCGGGCAGCGGGACCTCGACCAGCTCCAGGAGCTTCTCGAGGATCGCGTCGCGGGCCGCGGCCGCCTGCTCGAGGCGCTTGCCGTTGCCCAGGCGGGTCCGGATGTCCTCGGTCAACTCGTCGGCGGTGTCGAACTCGGATGCCAGCTGGGCGAACTCGTCGTCGTACTCGGGCAGCTCCTGGGCCTGGACCTGCGAGACCCGGACCTGGACCTCGACGTCCTGACCGACGAGGTCGCCGCCGACGAGCTGGGAGGTGAACGTCTTGTCGTCACCGGCGCTCATGCCGGCCAGGGCCTCGTCGAGGCCCTCCAGCATGCCGCCGCGTCCGACGCGGTAGTTCATGCCGCTGACCTCGGCGCCCTCGACGGGCTCGCCGTCCTGGGTCGCGACCAGGTCGATCACGACGAAGTCGCCGTCGGCGGCGGGGCGCTCGACGTCGACCAGGGAGCCGAAGCGCTCACGCAGCGCCTCGACCTGCTCCTGCACGTCGTCGTCGGCGACCTCGACGTCGTCGACCTCGGCGCTCAGGCCGGAGTAGTCGGGGATCGTGATCTCCGGCTTCACGTCGACCTCGGCGGTGAACTCCAGCGCCTCGTTGTCGTCGATCCGGGTGACCTCGATCTCCGGCTGCGCCAGGGGCTGGAGGTCGTGCTCCTGCATCGCCTCCATGTACTTCTGCGGCAGTACGTCGTTGATCGCCTGCTCCAGCACGGCGCCACGGCCGACCTGGCGGTCGATCACCATCGGCGGCACCTTGCCGCGCCGGAAGCCCGGGACGTTGATCTGCTGGGCGATCGTCTTGTAGGCCTTGTCGAGGCTCGGCTTGAGCTCCTCGAACGGCACCTCGACGGTCAGCTTGGCCCGGGTCGGACTCACGGTCTCGACGGCGCTCTTCACTGCAGTGTCTCCTTGTGTGCATGGGCATGCGTGGGGTGTGGCGCCGGGCTGCCTGGCACGTGGACGCACGCGTCGACCCACTCGGGACCGACGACGTCACGGACCCGCCCGCACGGCGCTTCCCAGCCTAGGGCACCCCTGCGCAGGCCCCTCAATTCGCGGTCGCGCAGACCCGGATCGGTCGGGGCGACAGGACTCGAACCTGCGGTCTCCTGCTCCCAAAGCAGGCGCGCTAGCCACTACGCTACGCCCCGCGTGACGGCTCCCGGAGGGCTCCGGAATCCACCAGCGAGCGGACGACGGGAATCGAACCCGCGTCATCAGTTTGGAAGACTGAGGCTCTACCATTGAGCTACGTCCGCGCACGTCGTCCGCGCTCGGGACCCTGCCTCCCGGCCGGATCCGTCCCACGCTCAACGCGTGGTCATGGTGCCACACCGGGCCCGCCGCGACCCACTCCGCCCCGCGCTCCACGGCGCGTGCCGGGGCACCCTCAGTCGCGCCAGACCAGAAGCAGCGCCCGGTCGTCGCCGCGGCTGCCGGTGGAATCGACCAGCTTGGCCGCGCCACCCGTGAAGTTGCTGCGCAGCTGCCGGTCGGCCTGCCCGATCAGCCGGTCGATGCCGATCCCGATGTCGTCGGTCCGGGTCTCGACCATGCCGTCGGTGTAGAGCATCAGGGCGTCACCGGGGCGCAGGACGCCGTCGGAGCAGACGAAGTCGCCGTCGGGGATCAGGCCCAGCATCGGCCCCTCGGAGTCGAGCGGCTTCCAGCGGCCGGCGCCGGCCCGCCAGTGCAGGGCGGGCGGATGGCCGGCGGTCCAGATCCGGAAGGCACCGGTACGCAGGTCGAGGCTGAGGTGGACAGCGGTCGCGAAGCCGTCCTGCCAGGGGTGGTTGAGCAGGTAGACGTTGGTGGCGTCGAGGAACTCGGCGGGCTCGACCGCGGTGACCAGGCCGCCCATGGCACCGGCCAGGAGCAGCGCCCGGCTGCCCGCCCGGTCGCCCTTCCCGGAGACGTCGACCACGGCCACGTCGAGACGCCCGGTCTCGGTGTCGCCGACCACGAAGAAGTCACCGGCGAAGCGCGAGCCACCCGAGGACCGGATCACCGACTCGGCGTGCCAGGGTCGGGGCAGCTCGGGGAGCACCCCCTGGCCCTGGATCCGGTCGCTGAGCTCGGCCAGCATCGACTCGCCCATGCTCCCGGCGATGCCCAGCCGCGAGCGACGGAACGACGTGAGCATGATCAGCAGGGCGATCAGGAAGATCACCACCACCGCCGACGTCGTCCGCGGGGTGAACTGGGGCACCTTGGGCAGCGCCAGCGTGAGCAGCACCAGCTGGTAGACCACGAACCACGGCAGCGGCCGCGGACCCAGGAACAGGCTGCCCATCACCAGCGGCACCGTGATCGTGGTGATGGCCACGACGTTGGGGAAGATCTGCATCGCCACCCCGACCAGGGTGGACAGCACGAACAGGGCGATCAGCGTCAGCCGATCGGGCTGGGAGCCCGAGGTCAGCTGGCGCCAGCGCCGCCGCGACCTGGCGGCGGGAAGACGTCCGGTGAGGGGTGGAGTCATCGGTGTGTGGTCCCGTCCGGCTGTGTGGGGATCACTGTAGAGCGCGCGAGCGGAACCGGCGCTGGCATTGGGGGCACCAGAAGATGTTGCGACCGACCAGGACGTCGGTGCGGACCGTCGTACCGCAGACCAGGCACGGCTGACCGGTGCGGCGGTAGACGTAGACCTCGCCGCCGTGGTCGTCGACCCGCGGTGCCCTGCCCATCGCCTCCGGGGTGTGCTCGGGCCGCACCGTGTCGATCCGGCCGGTGCGCACTCCCTCGGCCATCAGGTCGACCAGGTCGGCCCACATCGCCCGCCACTGCCCCACGCGCAGCGTCCGGCCGGGACGCAGCGGGTGGGTGCGGTGCCGGAAGAGCATTTCGGCGCGGTAGACGTTGCCCACGCCGGCCAGGACCGCCTGGTCCATCAGCAGGTCGCCGATCGCCCGCGGGCTCCGGGAGATCCGCAGCCAGGCCCGCTGCGGGTCGGCGTCCGGACGCAGGGGGTCGGGCCCGAGCTTCGCGACGATCTCGTCGCGGCGGCTGCTCGTCACCAGGTCGCACTGCGTGGCTCCGCGCAGGTCGGCGTACGACGGGTGGCCGGCGCCGGGCGGGACCGGCGCGTGCACCAGCCGGAGCCGCACCTGCCCGACCGGCTCGGGGACCTCGGGCACGTCGCGGTGCACCTCGAACGCCCCGATCAGGCCCAGGTGCACGTGCACGACCCGATCGGCCTCGAAGTCGAGGAACAGGTGCTTCCCCGCCGACTCGGCGGTGACCAGGCGTGCCCCGTCGAGCTGGGCGGCCTCTCCGGCGAACCGTCCCTGCGGGCTGCTGACGCGCAGCGAGCGGTCGGCGAAGGTCTCCGACAGCGAGCTGGCGAGCCGGTGCAGGGTGTGACCCTCAGGCATCGGCGTCCGGGGTGGCGGTGTGGCCCTCGGCGGAGGCCGGCAGGGCGGGCAGGTCGCCGGTGACCTCGTAGTCGGTGAGCATCTTGATCCGGCGGACGTGGCGCTCCTCGCCGGAGAACGGGGTGGCGAGGAACAGCTCGACGAACCCGGTCATCTCCTCCACGGTGTGCATCCGGCCGCCGACCGAGATCACGTTGGCGTCGTTGTGCTGGCGGGCGAGGACGGCGGTGTCGTGGTTCCACACGAGGGCAGCGCGCACCCCCTTCACCTTGTTGGCTGCGATCTGCTCGCCGTTGCCGGATCCGCCGATCACGACACCGAGGCTGCCGTGGTCGGCCGCCACCGCCGCGGCCGCGCGCAGGCAGAAGACGGGGTAGTCGTCCTGGGCGTCGTAGACGAACGCCCCGTGGTCGACGGGCTCGTGGCCGTGGGTCTCCAGCCACGAGATGAGGTGCTGCTTGAGCTCGAGGCCGGCATGGTCGGTGCCGAGGTGGACGCGCATGCCGACAGTGTTCCAGCCACCCCCGACAGCGCGCACCGCCCGTCTAGGATCCGTGCATGGCCGGGCGCGCGGGGACGACGCTCGGCCGCGGCCTGGTCGTGGCCACCACCGGGCTGGCCCTGCTCGTCGCCGGCTGCGGTGGCAGCGGCACCGGCGCCTCGACGGCTCCGCCGTCACCCGCCTCCCCCACCGGGCCCACCGGGCCCACCGCCTCCACAGCGGCCTCGACGAAGGCGTCGTTCCAGCCCGGCCCGGCCGACTTCCGGGCGATCCGGAGCCTGCTCGCGCGCCGTGCCTCCGCCCTCCTCGACCACGACCGGAGCGCCTACCTCGCCACGGTCGACCCCACCCAGCCCGCACTGGTCGAGCAGCAGTCGACCTTCTACGACAACGTCGCCCAGCTGCCGGTCTCGCACCTCCGCTACGGCATCGACACCAGCGCCGCACTGGTCCCGGCCGGGATCCCCGGCCACGACCCGGTGCTGCATCCGGCCGTGGTCGAGCACCTCCAGCTCGCCGGCACCTTCGTCCGCCCGATCTCCAACTCCGTCGACCAGACGTTCGTGCGCCGCGACGGGCACTGGCTGCTCGGGGCCGAGAGCCAGGCCACCGACCGCAACGCCTTCGACGCGGCCCAGGAGCGACCGTGGTTCGGGGTGCCGATCGTCGCCCGCCACGTCGGTCCGCTGACGGTGCTGGTCGACCGCTCCCAGTCGGGCTCGCTCGCCACCCTCAGCACCGCCATCCGCGACGACATCGCCTACGACGCGCACCTGCTGGGCGTCGCCCCGTCGTACCGCCTGCTCGTCGACGCGACCACCAACGGCCTCAGCTACGACTTCAGCTCGTTGAGCACCGAGGAGGCTGCGGCCGTGACGTTCGGCGTCACCGCCACGGACCCGCTCGGCCAGCAGGTCACGGGGTTGGCCGGCACCGCGGTCAAGGTCAACCCGAAGCTGGTGGGCCAGGTGGTCAACGACGCCGGCATCCTGCGGCACGAGCTCACCCACTACCTCCTGCGCGCCTCCAGCGGTTCGTCCCCGAAGTGGCTGGTCGAGGGGGTGGCGACCTGGGTGCAGTACTACCCCGACGACTTCTCGGCGTACACCGTGCCCGCCGACCTCTACGACCGGCTGATGCACGCCGACCGCACCCTGCCGATCATCGGGCTCTTCAACGAGGACCCCTCGGTGAACTACCCGATCTCGCAGGCCGCCGTCACCTGGCTCGTCTCGCACTTCGGCATCGCGAAGCTGCTGGAGCTGATGCGGGCCTACCGCACCGACTACGCCGGTGCCGACGTGGACGCGCTCACGCCACGCCTGCTCCGCCAGGTGTACGGCGTCACGCAGCAGCAGGTCGTGGCCGGCGCGTTCGGGCTGCTGGCGACCTTCCAGCACTGAGTGCAGGCCGGACCGGCCGGACGCAATCGGTTGGACACCCGCGCCACCGCCCGGTTTCCTTGAGGGCATGGCCGACCTCGAGATCCGCGTCGTGCGCGCGACCGACCCCGACCGCTACCTGGCCTCCGACCTGCTGATCTGGTTCTCCGAGCCGGTCAGCGACGAGACGGCCGAAGCGCTGCTGCTCGGGGTCCCGGAGCACCAGCGGTTCGTCGTCGAGCTCCCCGACGCGGATGTCGACCCACGGTTCCACCCCGGCGTCTACGGGGTCCGCCCCATGCAGCTCTCCGTACCCGACGGCACCGGCGCCGGACGTCTCCTGCCGGTGGCGGGCCTCACCTGGGTGGGTGTCCATCCGGACCACCGGCGTCGCGGGCTGCTGACCGCGATGATGCGCCACCACGTCGAGCAGACCCGGAGCGAGGGCGTCCACGTCTCGGTCCTGCATGCGAGCGAGCCGGGCATCTACGGCCGGCACGGCTACGGCCTGGCGTCCCTCGAGCTCTCCGTCGACCTCGGCCGCGGTACGACGTTCGTCGCACCGCACCTGGAGGACGAGGCCGCCGCCCTGGTCACCCGGATGACGAGCATGAGCGACGAGGGGATGGCGGAGCGCCGACGGGCCTGCGAGCTGGCGGTCGCCCCGTCGTGCGTCGGGGCCATCGTCGGCGAGCCGGGGTTCTTCGCCGACCTCACCCACGTCGTACCCGAGGACGTGCGTGACAAGGAGGTGCCGCGCCTCCTCTTCGCGATGCAGGACGGTCGGGACGTCGGCTACGCGTTGTTCCGGCGCACCCACAAGTGGGACAACGCCCGTCCGGGCGCCGTGGTGGACGTGCACGCCCACCACGCGACTCCGGCGGCACACCTCGCCCTGATGCGACGGTTGGTGGACCTCGACCTCGCCGGCACGATCAAGGTGACCGGCGTCGCCCAGGACGACCCGATGCTCTCGTGGATCGCCGGTCCACGGGCCACCGGGAACCTCAACACCTACGACAGCCTGTGGGTGCGGCTGGTCGACCTCCCGGAGGCCCTGGCCGCCCGCGGCTACGAGGCCGACTGCGACGTCGTGGTCGAGGTGGCCGACGAGTCGGCGCCGTGGAACGCAGGCCGCTGGCGGATCAGGGTCGAGCAGGGTGCCGCCGAGGCGACCCGGACCGAGGACGACGCGGAGGTGTCGCTGTCGATCGCCGCCCTCGGCGCGGCGTACCTCGGTGGCGGCAACCTGGCCGCGATGCGACGGGCCGGGCTGGTCGCCGAGCACCGCCCCGGCGCCGTCAGCGACCTGTGGCGCGCCTTCCGTACCGACGTCCCGCCGTACGCCTCGCGCGGCTTCTGACCCGCCGCCAGCGTGACGCGCGTGACCGGGTTCGCCTGGGTGGTGCTGGGCCTCGTCTTCCTCGACGAGCTGGCAGCGATGGCGGCGTACGGCGTCTGGGGCTGGCAGGTGGCCGACCCCCGGTTGCTCTGGGTCGTGGTCCTCCCGCTGGCGGCGATGACGGCCTGGTGGCTCTTCGCCTCACCCAAGGCGAGGTACGGCGAGCGCGGACGCCGCGAGGTGGTCAAGGTGCTGGTCTTCGGCCTGGCCTCGCTGGCCCTGTGGGACGCCGGGCACCACGGCTGGGCGCTGGCCCTGCTGGTGTTCTCCGTCGTGGTCAACGCCGTCGCGCTCCATCCGCGGATCAGCGAGGTCGCTGCGCAGACCTGACCGGCCCGCCTGCCGGGTCAGTCCGCGAGCCGGGCCAGCTCCTCGGCGACCACGCCGGGGTCCAGCTTGGTGAAGATCGGGGTGGGCTTCTCGACCTTCGCCCCGACCGTGACCGGCCGGCTCGCCCAGGGCGGCGTGCCGGTGTAGTCGCCGGTGATGATCGGGTAGACGTGGAGGCCGGCCCCCTCCTCGGGGTCGAGGTCCTCGACGTGCTCGACCACGGGCATCGGCATGAACACGCCCTCGCCGCCGTACGTCGTCCACACGGCGTTGGCGGAGAACGGCAGGAACGGCGCGAGCAGGGTGTTGCAGTCGAGCACGCACTGGGCCGCCACGTGGAGCACGGTACCGAGCCGCTCCCGCTGCGCGTCGTCCTTCATCTTGTAGGGCTCGGTGGCGGTGAGGTACCGGTTCACCTCGCCGACCACGCGCATCGCCTCCGCGATGCCGGCGCGCAGGCGCTGCCGCCCGACCAGGTCTCCGACGGTGCCGAAGGCCGAGCGGACCGCCGACAGCACGGCCTCGTCGACCGGCTCGAGCGGACCCGCGGCCGGGATCTCGCCGAAGCTCTTCGCGATCATCGTGGCCGTGCGGTTGACCAGGTTGCCCCAGCCCGCCACCAGCTCGGAGTTGGTGCGCTGGACGAAGTCCGCCCAGGTGAAGTCGGCGTCGGAGGTCTCCGGCCCGGCGGCGCAGATGAAGTAGCGCAGCGCGTCGGGCTGGTAGCGGGCCAGCATGTCGCCGACCAGGATCACGTGACCGCGGCTGGTGGAGAACTGCTTGCTCTCCATGGTCATGAACTCGCTGGAGACGATCTCGGTGGGCAGCTGGAGGTCGCCGAACGGCCCGGGCTCGCCACCCAGCGCACCCTTCCCGTCGTACGCCAGGAGCTCGGCGGGCCAGATCACCGAGTGGAAGACGATGTTGTCCTTGCCCATGAAGTAGTAGGACAGGGCCTCCGGGTCGTTCCACCACTCTCGCCAGCGCTCGGGGTCGCCGCCGTCCTGCTCGGCCAGCCGTCGCGCCCACTCGATGGAGGCGGACAGGTAGCCGATCACCGCGTCGAACCACACGTAGAGCCGCTTGGTCGGGTTGTCCCGCCACCCGTCGACCGGGACCGGGATGCCCCAGTCGATGTCGCGGGTCATCGCTCGCGGCCGGAGGTCCTCGATCAGGTTCAGGGAGAACTTGATGACGTTGGGGCGCCAGGTGCCGCCCTCCTCGCGCCCGCGGACGTACGACGAGAGCGCGTCGGCGAGCGCCGGCAGGTCGAGGAAGAAGTGCTGGGTCTCCACGAACGTCGGTGTCTCGCCGTTGATCTTGCTGCGCGGGTCGATCAGGTCGGTCGGGTCGAGCTGGTTGCCGCAGTTGTCGCACTGGTCGCCCCGCGCCTCGCCGTACCCGCAGATCGGGCAGGTGCCCTCGATGTAGCGGTCCGGGAGCGTGCGGCCGGTCGACGGGCTGACCGCGCCCTTGGTGGTCTTCTCCACCATGTAGCCGTTGCGGTGCACGGTGGTGAAGAGCTCCTGCACCACGCGGTAGTGGTTGCCGGTCGTGGTCCGGGTGAACAGGTCGTAGGACAGGCCGAGGTCCAGGAGGTCCTGCACGATCACCGCGTTGTTCTTGTCGGCGAGCTGCTTGGCGGACACGCCGGCAGCGTCCGCCGCGACCAGGATCGGGGTGCCGTGCTCGTCGGTGCCGGACACCATCAGCACGTCGTGACCGGCCATCCGCATGTAGCGGCTGAAGACGTCGGACGGCACGCCGAAACCGGCCACGTGGCCGATGTGGCGCGGGCCGTTGGCGTACGGCCAGGCGACGGCGGACAGGACGTGGGTCATGGCAACAACCCTAGTGAGACCGCGCCACCGGTTTCCCGGCGGTCGCCCGGTCAGCTGAAGTCGAGCTCGCCGACGCGGGTGCGCTTGATCTCGAAGAAGTACGGGAAGGCGGCCAGCGCGATCGTGCCGTCCCAGATCCGCCCGGCGTCCTCGCCGCGCGGGATCTTCGACAGCACGGGGCCGAAGAACGACGAGTCGTTGAAGGCGATGGTCGGCGTGCCGACGTCGTCGCCGACGCGGTCCATGGCCTCTTGGTGCGACGCACGCAGAGCGTCGTCGTACGACGGGTCGTCCATCGCCTCCACGAGGGTGGCCGGCAGCCCGGCGTCGGCGAGGGCCGCCTCGACGAGCTCGCGGCCGAGCTCCTGCTTCTCGTGGTGGATGCGCGCGCCGAACGCCGTGTAGAGCGGGCCCAGCGCGTCGGGGCCGACCGTCTGCTCGGTCGCGATCAGCACCCGGCCGATCGGGAGGCCGCGGGCGATCCGCGCCTGGTAGTCCTCGGAGAGGTCGCGGTCCTTGTTCAGGAAGTACAGGCTCATCACCCGCCACCTGACGCTCACGTCGCGCACCTGCTCGACCTCGAGCATCCAGCGGGAGGTGATCCAGGCGAAGGGGCAGAGGGGGTCGAACCAGAAGTCAGCCGAGTCAGTCATACAAGTTTCAACCGATGCAGATCTCCGGTGATTCCCCGATCGCCGCAGAATCCGTTGCCGAGTCGTGACCGGGCCGGAGTTGTCGCCCTCGTCACACCGGATGGCAGGATGCCCTCCATGCCTGGAACCAACCTCACCCGGGAAGAGGCCGCCACCCGTGCCGCCCTCCTCGACGTCACGTCGTACTCCATCGACCTGGACCTCACGACCGGCGACAAGACCTTCGAGTCCACCACCACGCTCCGGTTCACCTGCCGCGAGCCCGGCGCGGAGACGTTCGCCGACCTGGTCGGCGCGATCATCCACGAGATCACCCTGAACGGCGAGCGCGTCGACGAGGCGTCGTCGTACCAGGACAGCCGGATCCGGCTGACCGACCTCCAGGCCGAGAACGAGCTGGTGGTCCGCGCCGACTGCGCCTACTCCCACTCCGGCGAGGGTCTGCACCGGTTCGTCGACCCGGTCGACGGCCGGATCTACCTCTACACGCAGTTCGAGGTGCCCGACGCCCGCCGCGTGTTCACCACGTTCGAGCAGCCCGATCTCAAGTCGGTCTTCACCTGGACCGTCACCGCGCCGTCCGGGTGGAAGGTCGTGTCCAACGCGGCGACCCCGGAGCCCGAGGAGCTCGACGGCGGCAAGGCACGCTGGAGCTTCCCCGAGTCCAAGCGGATGTCGACCTACATCACCGCCCTGATCGCCGGGGAGTACCACGAGCACCTCGACGTGTACGACGGTCCCTACGGCCAGATCCCGCTCGGCCATTACTGCCGGCAGGCCCTGGTGGAGCACCTCGACATCGACAACCTGCTCCGGATGACCAAGCAGGGCTTCGAGTTCTTCGAGGAGGCCTTCGACTTCCCCTACCCGTTCGGGAAGTACGACCAGCTCTACGTCCCGGAGTACAACGCCGGCGCGATGGAGAACGCCGGGGCGGTCACGATCCGCGACGAGTACCTCCCCCGCAGCCGCCAGGACGCCGCCTTCTACGAGTTCCGGTGCTCGTGCATCCTGCACGAGATGGCCCACATGTGGTTCGGCGATCTCGTCACCATGAAGTGGTGGGACGACCTCTGGCTCAACGAGTCGTTCGCCGAGTGGGCGTGCTACCACGCAGCGGTCGAGAACACCGAGTTCACCGAGGCCTGGACCGGCTTCACCAACGCCCGCAAGAACTGGGCGCTGCGCCAGGACCAGCTCCCCTCGACCCACCCGATCGCGGCCGACAACTACGACCTGCACGCCGTCGAGGTGAACTTCGACGGCATCACCTACGCCAAGGGCGCCTCGGTGCTCAAGCAGCTGGTGGCCTGGGTGGGGCTCGAGCCGTTCATGGTCGGCCTGCGGCAGTACTTCAAGGACCACGCGTTCGGGAACTCCGAGTTCGTGGACCTGCTGACCGCGCTGGAGAAGGCATCGGGCCGCGAGCTCGACGCCTGGGCGAAGGAGTGGCTGCAGACCAGCGGCGTGAACACCCTGGTCCCCGAGTTCGAGCTGGCCGACGACGGCAGCTACGCGTCGTTCGGGGTGCGGCAGACCGGCGCCGGTGACGACGCCACCCTGCGCCGCCACCGGATCGGCATCGGCCTCTACGACGAGGTCGACGGCCGGCTCGTCCGCCGTCGCAGCATCGAGACCGACGTGGAGGGCGACCTCACGACCGTCGCCGACCTGGTGGGCGAACGGCAGCCCGACCTCCTGCTGCTCAACGACGGCGACCTGAGCTACGCCAAGATCCGCCTCGACGAGCGCTCGCTCGAGACGGTCGTCAAGGGCCTGCGGCTCCTCGACGACTCGCTGGCGCGGGCCCTGTGCTGGGGTGCGGCGTGGGACATGACCCGTGACGCCGAGATGAGTGCCAGCGACTTCGTGACCCTGGTGCTGGCCAACATCGGCACCGAGACCGACTCGTTCGGTGTCCGCGCCATCCCGGGGTACGCGAACGCGGCCGTCAACCTCTACTCCGCTCCGGACAACCGGGCCGGGCTCCGGACCTCGTGGGAGGCCGGGCTGCGCGACCTGCTCCACGCCGCAGAGCCGGGCAGCGACCGCCAGCTCACGTTCGCCCGCTTCTACGGCGCCGCGCTCGTCTCCGACGAGGGCAAGGCCGAGATCGCGGGTCTTCTCGACGGGTCGGTGACCATCGAGGGGCTCGAGATCGACACCGACCTGCGCTGGATGCTCCTGATCGGGCTGGCCAAGGCCGGCGCCGCTGACGAGGGCCGGATCGACGAGGAGCTCCAGCGGGACCCCACGATCTCCGGCAAGGAGTACGCCGCGGCCGCCCGTGCCTCGATGCCGACGGCCGAGGCCAAGGCCGCTGCGTGGACCGACCTGATGGAGAGCTCCGACATCCCCAACGGCACCCACAGCTCGATCGCGGGTGCCTTCATGCGGCACGGCCAGGAGGACGTCCTCGCGCCGTACGTCGAGAAGTACCTCGAGGCCGCGGACACCGTCTGGGACCGGCTCGGCACCCACATGGCGTCCGAGGCGCTGGAGGGCGCCTTCCCGCTCCCCCTGGGCAGCCCCGACCTGGTCTCGCGGATCGACCGCTGGCTCGACGAGTCACCCGCCAACCCCGCGGCCAAGCGCTTCGTGCAGGAGGGCCGGGCCGACGTGCTCCGTGCCCTCGCCGCCCAGGCCAAGGACGCCCCCACCCGCTGACTCGGCACAAACAGGCACTCACACCCCGCCGAGTCGGCACAGAAAGGCAGTCGAACAACGCCGACTCGGCGCAAAGAGGCACCCGAACCAGGCCGAGTCGGCACAAATAGGCGCCGGTACGACGCTGACTCGGCGCAAAGAAGCGTCTGCATGGCCTAGGCCGGGGCTGCCCGGGTGCCCTTTCGGGCCGAGTCATTGCCTGGAGCGTGCCTGTTCGCGCCGACTCGGCGTGTTCACCGTGCCTGTTTGCGCCGACTCGGCGTTACTGGGCGTGGAGGGTGCGGGGGGCGCGGGCCTGCATCGCCAGCATGCTGATGCCGCGGCGGAGGCCACGGACCACGTCGCCGGCGGCGAACTCGGTGCGCATCTCCAGCACGGCCAGGGCCACCTCGTGGTCGGAGAGCAGGCGGCGTACCTCGGGCCCGGTGACCACCTCGAGGTGACGCGCCCCCGGGTCGACCATGATCAGGATGCTGCGGTCGGGCGTGGAGAGCGCGGCGTGGAGGCGCTCGGCGAACTGTCGAGGCTCGCCCTCGGCATTGCCGACGAAGACGGAGAACTCGAACCTGGAGACCTGCTCGGCAGCGCGGATCGTCTGGTCGATCGCCACGCGCTGGGAGGCGTTGAACTCGCGGGCCATCGTCGTCACCAGGAGCCGCTGGCGCCGCCGGTCTCGCGGTCACCACCAGACGCCTCGCGGTCCGCGCCGGCCGCCTGGAGCTCTGCGGTGTCGCGGCGGCCGCCGAACCACTGGTCGTCGGTCCGGACGCCGGCCGGCGCCACCGACTCCCCGCGCACGATGCCGGGCAGGTAGATCGCCGCCAGGATCACCAAAGTGATCAGCACCGGGACGCCCAGGAGGAACAGCAGCTGGTGGAGCACGGGCACCGGCTTGGGGTCGCTCCAGCCCACCGGGATGTCCGCTGACGCGGGCCCGGCGTAGGTCATCAGGAGCAGGGTGGCCGAGCCCACAACGACAGCGAGGCGGCGCAGGGTGGAGGACGTCGAGGTCACGCGACGAGGATACTGGTAGCCATGCCCGACCCACTCTCCCTGCTCCCCCAGATCACCTGGTCGCAGCTCGGACCCAGCCACGAGAAGTGGTCGAGCCTCGGCTCGCTGGCGGCCAAGAAGTCGGCGACCCTGATCACCTTGGTGGTCGTGGGGCTGATCATCCAGTTCGTGCTCCACCGGCTGATCGACCGGCTGGTCCGCAGCGCCGAGCAAGGCGCGCTGCCCGACCGGATCACCCAGGCGACGCTCGGCCGCAGCTCTGCTCCCCCCGTCGCCGGCTCCACCCGGCGCATGCAGCGGGCGCGGACGATGGGCAGCCTCCTGAAGAGCATCAGCTCGGGGGTGGTCGTCGCCGTGATCGCGACCATGATGCTCAGCGCCCTGGGCCTGAACATCGGTCCGATCGTGGCCAGCGCCGGCATCATCGGCGTGGCGCTCGGCTTCGGCTCCCAGACCCTGGTGAAGGACTTCCTGGCCGGCATCTTCCTGATCTTCGAGGACCAGTACGGCGTCGGCGACGTGATCGACCTCGGCGACAGCCTCTCCGGCACCGTGGAGGCGGTCAGCCTCCGGGTGACCAGGCTGCGGGACACCAACGGGACCGTCTGGTACGTCCGCAACGGCGAGCTGCTACGGGTCGGGAACATGAGCCAGAACTGGGCGCGCACGGTCCTCGACATCCAGGTCAGCGCCCGCGAGGACCTCGCCAAGGTACGACGGGTGCTCGCCGAGGTGAGCGACGACCTGTGGAAGGACGACGAGTTCGACGGCGTGATCATCGAGCAGCCGGAGATCTGGGGGATCGAGGCGATGACGCCCGATGCGATCACCCTGCGGGTCACCCTCAAGACCGCGCCGATGGAGCAGTGGCGGGTCGCCCGCGAGATGCGGGAGCGGATCAAGGCCCGGTTCGACCACGAGGACATCGCGGCGCCGTACCCGACCTCGGTGGTGATGAACCGCAGCAACGCCGACCCGGAGCCGGCGCCGGTCGGCGCCGACTCGGCCGATGCGTGACGGCGGGCGGACACCCGCGACAATGACCGTGTGACCACCTTCTACGACGAGATCGGCGGCGAGCCGACGATCACGGCCATCGTCGCCGCGTTCTACCGCGGCGTCGCCGGCGACGAGGTGCTGCGACCGCTGTACCCCGAGGAGGACCTCGGCCCGGCCGAGGAGCGCTTCCGGACCTTCCTCATGCAGTACTGGGGCGGGCCCACGACATACTCCGACCGGCGCGGACACCCGCGCCTGCGGATGCGCCACGCGCCGTTCGCGGTCACGCCGGTGGCCAAGGAGCACTGGCTGACGCACTTCCGGGCGGCCCTCGACGAGGTGGCGCTGCCACCCGAGCAGGACGCGCAGTTCTGGGACTACGTCACCCACGCGGCCCAGTTCATGGTCAACTCGTTCGAGTGATGTAACGCACAGCGCTCTTCGCGACAAGTAGTGGGCACAGGGTCGATTCCCCACCCCCCGAGGAGAGTCATGAACAACACCCAGCTCCGCCGCATGGTCGCGATCAGCGGCTCGCTGGCCGTGATCGCCGTCGGTGGCAGCTATGCCGCCGGCGCGTTCGCGCAGTCCGGACACCCGGCTCAGGTGCGTCCGTCCGTCAGCACCGGCGACCAGGCTCGTCAGGACGGTCTGAACCGACACCACGGCAGCGCTCGTATCCACAGCCATGGGCGTCAACTGGGTACCAGCGGCACCACCGCCGGTACCCCCTCGGACGACCCCACGGACAACCCGACCGAGGACCCCACCGACGTTCCGACGGAAGAACCGACGGAGGAGCCCACCGAGGACCCGACCGACGGGCCGACCGACAACCCGACGGACAACCCCACCGAGGACCCGAGCGAGGACCCCGGTGACGACAACCCCGGTGACGACCACGGCGACGACTCGGGCGACACCCCCGGCGACGGCTCCAGCGACGGTACGGACAGCTCCGGCGACAGCTCCGGTGACAATTCCGGTGACAGCTCGGGTGACAACTCCGGTGACAGCGGCGGCGACAGCTCCGGCGACAGCGGTGGCGGTGGCGGTGACAGCGGCGACGGCCTTCGCTGACTGTCTGACGCCGGCGTCTCCCCGTCCATGTCCCCCACGTGGCGCGGGGAGGCGCCGATCGGCGGCTCCTGAGAAAGAGGTACGACGGTGACGATCACCTCCCTGCGGTGCGACGCACCGACACTCGAGCCCGACGACGCCTTCGTCGCTCGGCTCTCCGAGCTCGCGCGCGCCTCTCGCCCGACCCCATCGGGCGTCGCCGTCCTCGGGGGCGCGACCGGACGCTCACTGGCAGCGGCAGCGGCGGTGGCCGCGATCGCGGCCGGGACCGCCGTGGCCGCAGGGCAGATGAACCACTCCCACCCGCTGCCGAGTCCGCCGATCGGCACCCAGGAGACCAGCTCGCCCACCGCCTCGGACTCCGCCTCGAGCGACGGCGGTGGCGACCCGGTCGGCGCCGGCCGGCGCCACCGGTCGGACGCCGCGACCCGGAACGTCGAGGCCACGACTCCCGTCGGCACCGTCACGTCGGGGACCACCGACGGTCCGCTGCCCGGCCCGAACCCCGGCCCGGGCGACCCCAGCACGGACGGTGGCGGGGACCCCAGCGAGGATCCCACGGAGGACCCCAGCAGCGAGCCCACCGAGAGCTCCAGCAACGATCCCAGCCAGAGTCCCACCGGTGAGCCGTCCGACAGCGGCGGCGACGGGGGCGACGGCGGCGGCGGCGACAGCACCCCCAGCACTGATGGCGGCAGCGACGGCGGCGGCGACAGCAGCCCCGGCACCAGCTCGGACATCAGTGGTCACGACGGCAGCGGCCTGAGGGGCGTCGCCGATTAGCACCGTCGTCACGGCCGATGACGAGACGATCGCTCTGGCCAAGGACGGAGATCACGCGGCGTGGCGCGCCCTCTACCAGGCGAACGCCGGGCGCCTCGTCGTCTGGCTCGACACCCAGCCCACGCGCGACGCCGGCGTGAGCGCCGAGGACGTCGCCGCCGACGCCTGGCTCACCGCCGCCCGCAAGATCGCAGACTTCGACGGCACCTCGGACGAGTTCGCGGGCTGGCTGTTCGGGATCGCCCGGCTCCTCCTGCGCAACGCCCAGCGCCGGACGAGCCGGCGGCGTACCTCACCCACCTCGGTGGAGATCCTGGACCTCTCGGCCCGGGAGCCGGCCCCGGACGCCAGCGCCGGTCCCGACTCCGACGGGTGGGTCGCCTGGCTGCTGAGCCACCTGCCCGAGCGCGAGCGTCAGGTCGTGGCCTGCCTCGACGTAGTGGGCCTGGACGTCCCCTCCACCTGCGCCGCGCTGGGGATGTCGGCCTCCGCCGTGCGGGTCGCCCGGCACCGCGGCCTGCGCCGGCTCCGTGGCCTGGGCGTCGTCCTCACGGCGTGAGGCGCGCGGCCTCTCGTCGCTCCTCGAACAGCTCGTGGTGGCGCGGGTGCATCGGCACCGCGCGGCCGTCGTCACCGATGTTCACGCTGACCACCCGGCTCCTGGCCATCACCCGGTCGTGGTCACGGAGCTCGAGCTCGTAGGTGACCGAGCTCGAGCCGACCTCCTCGACCCGACCCCACACAAGGTAAGGCTCCGGACGCAGGTTCATCTGCCCGAGGTAGTCGATGTCCGTGCGGGCGACCACCAGGTCCACCGTCCCGTTGATGCGCGCCTCCTGGAAGACGCCGACGGCCAGATCGGTCTGCGCGTCCTGGAGGTAGTCGAGGTAACGCACGTTGTTGACGTGGCCGAGCAGGTCGATGTCGGAGAAGCGCACGTGCACCGGCCGGGTGAAGGCGCCGCCCCCCCACGGGGCCGGACGACGACGCTCGACCTCGGAGACGGTCGAGGGCTCACAGCCCACTGCCAGCCGCGAGCGCTCCTCGGCGGTGAGCCGGCGCGGGCGGTTGGCCGAGAAGACGAACGGCGTCAGCACGGTCGTGGCGCGGGCGTGGACGAGCGGCTCCTCGCCGTCGGCGTGCGTGGTCAGCTCGTAGCCGAGGGTGAACGACGCGGCCCGGACCTCGACCACCCACGTCTCGATCCGCAGCGGGGCGAACGACAGCCGCAGTGGGGCGAGGTACTCCAGCGTCGTGCGGACCACGACCAGGCCCTCGCCCGGCTGGGGCGAGACCTGGGTGTCGTGGCGGCGCAGCAGGTCGAGCCGCGCCTCCTGGAGGTAGTCGGCGAAGACGACGTTGTTCACCGTCCCGCCGGGGTGCAGGTCGGCGCGTCGCATCGGGCACTCGTAGACGTGGCGCACGGCCACGATCCTGCCAGCACCCGGCGACTGCGCGGGTCAGTGGTGCAGCGCGGCCCGGCCGTAGTAGGTGCGCATCGTCTGGTGACGTGCGAGCCGTACCCGGCGGTGGCTCGTGACGACCTGCACGCCCATCCCGACGGCGAGGCCGAGGGCGATCGCGGCGAGGACGAGGACACCGAGGAGGTAGTCGCCCAGCAGTGTGGAGTCGAAGGCAGCCATCTCAGTTCCTTTCTACTTCTGTAGAATCTCTACGTATGTAGAAAGTACGCCGTGCCCGTCACGACGTCAACTCGGCGGGTAGTGTCACGCGTCACCGGCCGGAGTGAGGATCGATGACCCAGGAGCGCGTGCGCAGCCCGCGGATGGTGCTGCTCCTCGATGCCGCCCTGCACGTCGTCGCCGAGCACGGCCTGCGGGGCCTGACCCACCGCGCCGTGGACCGCGAGGCCGGACTGCCCGAAGGCAGCTGCTCGGCGTACCTCCGCACCCGCCGGGCCCTGGTCACCGCGCTGACGTCGTACGTCGCCACCGGGGTCACCGAGGACTGCGAGCAGCTGGCCCGGGACCTCGCCGCCTGCCACCTGGAGAACCGTCAGGCGATCGAGCTGGTCACCTCGTTCTTCATGAGGCGGCTCGACGAGCGGGAGCGGCTGCTGGCGCGGATGGAGCTGTCGCTGGCGGCGGCTCGCGACCCCGAGCTCGCCTCCGTGCTCGCCAGCAACCAGCAGCAGCTGACCGAGCTGGTCCAGTCGATCCTGACCGCCCGGCACAAGGACCACAGCGGCGAGCGCGCGGCCACGCTGGTCGCGTCCTTCGACGGCATCCTCCTGGGCGCCCTCCCCCTGCCGGAGCCGGACCGTCGGCCCTTCGTCCGGCAGTCGATCGAGGTCCTGATCGGCGGACTAGGGTGACCTGAGTCCGACCTCCCCGTCCCGATCGGAGCGATCCTCGTGCCCGAAGCAGTCCTGGTCTCCGCCGCCCGCTCGCCGATCGGCCGGGCCGGCAAAGGCTCACTCACCGAGGTCAGGCCCGACGACCTGGTCGCCCAGATCATCCGGGTCGCGCTCGACAAGATCCCGGCCCTGGACCCGCACACCGTCGACGACCTCCACCTCGGCTGCGGTCTGCCCGGCGGGGAGAGCGGCTTCAACATGGCCCGCATCGTCAACGTGATGAACGGCATGGACGACGTGCCCGGGACCACCGTGACCCGCTACTGCGCCTCCTCGGTCCAGACCACCCGGATGGCCTTCCACGCGATCAAGGCCGGGGAGGGTGACGTGTTCATCTCGGCGGGGGTGGAGACGGTGTCCCGCTTCGGCAAGGGCAGCTCCGACTCGTGGCCCGACACCCGCAACCCCCTGTTCGACGACGCCGTCGCCCGCACCTCGACCCGGGCCGGCAGCGGGTCCGGCGAGGCCTGGCACGACCCGCGCAGCGACGACTACGTCCCGGACGCCTACATCGCCATGGGGCAGACGGCTGAGAACGTCGCCACCCTGCGCGGGCTGTCCCGCCGCGAGCTCGACGAGTTCGGCGTACGCTCGCAGAACCTCGCCGAGAAGGCCTTGGCCGACGGCTTCTGGCAGCGTGAGATCACCCCGGTGACCACGCCCGACGGGACCGTGGTCAGCGCCGACGACGGCCCGCGCGCAGGGGTCACGCTGGAGGCGGTCTCGCGGCTCAAGCCGGTCTTCCGTCCCGACGGCGTCGTCACCGCCGGCAACTGCTGTGCCCTGAACGACGGCGCTGCGGCCGTGGTGATCATGTCCGACACCCGGGCGGCGGAGCTCGGGCTGACACCACTCGCGCGGATCGTCTCCACCGGGGTCAGCGCTCTGTCACCCGAGATCATGGGACTCGGCCCGGTCGAGGCGACCCGGCGGGCGCTGGCCAACGCCGGGATGACGATCGGTGACATCGACCTGGTCGAGATCAACGAGGCGTTCGCGGCCCAGGTGGTGCCGTCGTACCAGGATCTCGGCATCGACCTGGACCGGCTCAACGTCAACGGCGGCGCGATCGCGGTCGGCCACCCCTTCGGCATGACCGGCGCACGCCTCCAGACCACCATGCTCAACTCACTGGACTGGCACGACAAGACGCTCGGCCTGATCACCATGTGCGTCGGTGGCGGCCAGGGCATGGCCCTGATCCTGGAGCGGCTGGCCTGACCCTCCGAACCCGCCGGGGCGCGGTGTCCGACGGATTCCGTCGGCTGCTCGCTACGATTCCGGCATGTCCGAAGGACGGGGGACGCGCTGGCTCGACGTGGAGCAACAGTCGTCATGGCGCTCGTTCGTGGTCGGGGTGACCCTGCTGCTCGACCGGCTCGATGCCGACCTCCAGCACGACTTCGACCTGTCGCTGACCGAGTACGAGATCCTGGTCCGTCTCTCCGAGCGTCCGCAGCGGCAGCTCCGGATGGCCCAGCTGGCCGACGCGCTCGCGCACAGCCGCAGCCGGGTCACCCACACCGTGACCCGGATGGAGAAGGCCGGGCTGGTCTACCGCACCACCTCGCCCGAGGACGGTCGGGGCATCGTCTGTCGGCTGACCGACCAGGGGTACGACCTGCTGGTCGCCGCAGCGCACGTCCACGTGACCGGGGTGCGCGACTACCTCGTCGACCGGGTCGACCCGGCCGACTTCGCGGCCCTCGGCCGGGTGATGGACGCCGTCTCCGACCGGCTCATCGCCTGCCACCCGGAGATGGACATCCGACCCAGCTGAGCGCTGCCGTCAGTCGCGGGTCAGCCTGCGGTGGGTCACCCGGTGCGGCCGCGCCGCCTCGATGCCCAGCCGCTCGATCTTGTTGTCCTCGTAGGCGGCGAAGTTGCCCTCGAACCAGAACCACTTGGCGTCGTCCTCGTCGTCGCCCTCCCACGCCAGGATGTGCGTGGCGATCCGGTCCAGGAACCACCGGTCGTGGGAGGTGACCACGGCGCAGCCGGGGAACTCCAGCAGCGCGTCCTCGAGCGACTGCAACGTCTCGACGTCGAGGTCGTTGGTCGGCTCGTCGAGCATCAGGAGGTTGCCGCCCATCTTCAGCGTGAGCGCGAGGTTGAGCCGGTTGCGCTCACCGCCGGAGAGGACACCGGCGCGCTTCTGCTGGTCGGGACCCTTGAAGCCGAACGACGCGACGTAGGCCCGCGAGGGCATCTCGAAGTTCGCGACCTTGATGAAGTCGAGCCCGTCGGAGACGACCTCCCAGACGTTCTTCTGCGGGTCGAGGCCGCCGCGGCTCTGGTCGACGTAGGAGATCTTCACGGTCTTGCCCACGACCAGCTCGCCGTCGTCGGGCTTCTCCTCGCCGATGATCATCTTGAACAGCGTGGTCTTGCCGACGCCGTTCGGGCCGATCACACCGACGATGCCGGCGCGGGGCAGCGTGAAGGAGAGGTCGTGCATGAGCGTGCGGCCGTCGAAGCCCTTGCCCAGGCCCTTGGCCTCGAGCACGATGTCGCCCAGCCGGGGACCCGCCGGGATGTTGATCTCGCCGGTGTCGATCTTGCGGTTGCGGTCGGCCTCGGCGGCCATCTCCTCGTAGCGGCCCAGGCGGGCCTTGCTCTTGGCCTGGCGCGCCTTCGGGTTGGACCGCACCCACGCCAGCTCGCGCTCGAGCATCTTGGCGCGCTTGGCATCCTTGGCGCCCTCGATCTTGAGGCGCTCCTGCTTGGTCTCGAGGTAGGTCGAGTAGTTGCCCTCGTAGGGGTGGGCCTTGCCGCGGTCGAGCTCGAGGATCCACTGCGCGACGTTGTCGAGGAAGTACCGGTCGTGGGTCACGGCGAGCACGCAGCCGGGGTAGGAGGCGAGGTGCCCCTCGAGCCACTGCACCGACTCGGCGTCGAGGTGGTTGGTGGGCTCGTCGAGCAGGAGCAGGTCCGGCTGCTGGAGCAGCAGCTTGCACAGCGCGACACGGCGCCGCTCACCACCCGACAGGTTGTCGACCAGCACCTCGGGAGGTGGGCAGCGCAGCGCGTCCATCGCCTGGTCGAGCCGGCTGTCGAGGTCCCAGACATTGGCGGCGTCGAGCTCGCTCTGCAGGTCACCGGCCTCGGTCGCGACCTTGTCCTGGTCGGCGTCGGGGTCGCCCATCATCAGGTAGAGCTCGTCGAGGCGGGCCATCTTGGCCTTGGTCTCGGCCACGGCCTCCTCGACGTTCTCCAGGACCGTCTTGCCCTCTGTCAGCGGCGGCTCCTGCTGGAGCATGCCCACCGTGGCGTCCGGGTCGATGATCGCGTCGCCGTTGTTGGCGTGCTCGAGCCCCGCCATGATCTTGAGCAGGGTCGACTTGCCGGTGCCGTTGGGCCCGACGACGCCGATCTTCGCGCCGTGCAGGAACGACAACGTCACGTTGTCGAGAACCACCTTGTCGCCGTGCGCCTTGCGCACGTTTCGCAGGGTGAAGACGTAGTCAGCCATGCTCCGAACCCTACGGCGCGAGCACCGCAAACGCCGGATCGGGGCCACTCGTCAGGCGGCGTCGGCGGGCACCTCCTCGGTGCTCGCGCCGTCGGACGCGACGACCGGCTTCCGGCGCTGGAACCGGCTCGTGCCGCGGTTCAGGTCGTGGCCGACGAACGCGGCCTCGATCTCGAAGGTGGTCACCTCCAGCCCGGCCTTGTTGGTCCAGACGTGGGCGCTCAGCTTGCCGTGCACCACCACGGGGTCGCCGCGCCGCAGGGACTGCTCGCAGTTCTCCGCGAGCGCCCGCCAGGCGTTCACGGAGTACCACTGGGTGTCGCCGTCTTCCCAGGTCTGGGTGGAGCGCTGGAAGCGGCGCGGGGTGCTCGCGACCCGGAAGCTGGCGACGGGCACGTCGGCGGCCTGACGCACGCTGACGTCGTTGCCCAGCCAGCCGGACAGGGTGACGAAGGTTTCGTTCATGGGTCTCTCCTCGGTCTCGTCGGTTGCTGGGACGAGCCTCGGGAGGAGCACCGACAGGACCACCGGCGCCGGACAGGACCTGTGGAGACGGCGGACCGGTAGAGGGGCTGTGGAAGGGAAGCGGGCTACTTGAGCGCCCCGGCCAGCCCCTCGCGCACCGTGTCGTACGCCGCCAGCTCACCGCGCACCGGGGCCACCACGAGCTCGTCCGCGACCCGTGAGATCGCCTCACGGAGTCGCCGGTCCGCGGTGCGGGCACGGGAGCGCGCGGTGGCCGAGACCAGCAGCCGGCAGGCCAGGGCCAGGAGGACCCCGAGGATCACACCGCCGAGCAGGAGCGCTGTGGGCAGCAGGAAGCCACCGACCTCCGGGGCCGAGGGGTTCGAGCCGCTCAGGTACTGATCGCCCGCGAGCACCCCCAGCCAGCCGAGGCCGACCAGGGCGGCCAGGAGGAGCACCCACTGGAGCAACCGGACGGCGCCGGCCCAGACCGGGATCCGGTCGGCGTCCAGCTCCGTGCCCGCGAGCGCGGAGTCGAGGCGGTCGTTGAGATCGGGCAGCCGCGAGACCGAGGCCCGGCGGACCGCATCGGCCCACGGTCGGGCCAGGGGCGCCGAGACCTCGTCGGCCACGGCTCGCACCTCGCTGTCGACCCTGGCCCGTTGCACCGATGTGGCTGCCGGAACCGACGTCCGCCCGCGCCGCGTGAACTCCTTGCCGGCCTCGCCGAGGTCGAGGTGGAGCCTCCGGAGCGGGTCAGGGCGCAGCCGCGAGATCCACGACGTCACGGGCCACCCGGTGGCGCGGCCGGCCCGGAGCCGGGTCGCCGACTCGACCGCCGCCACCACCGTCGGCACCCCGGCGGCGTCGGCGAAGGCGTCCTCGAGGGCGGCGATCCGCTCCTTGGACAGGGCCGGGTGGGTGCTCGTCCCACTGGCCTCCTGTAGGCGGGTCGCCGCGTCCTTGAGGTCGGCCTGGATCCGGGACCGGGTCACGCTCTTGGCCTTCACCCGCCGCTGGATCTCGCTCCGGAGGGCGTCGATCCCCTCGCCGGTGCGGGCGCTGGTGGCCAGCACGGGTACGCCGTCCAGGCCGTCTGCGTCCACCAGCCGGCGTACGTCGTCCAGCATCGCCTGTCGCCGGTCCTCGGGCACCTCGTCGATGTGGTTGAGGACCACCAGCATGACGTCCTTGTGGGACGCGAACGGGGCGAGATAGCGGTCGTGGACGGCGGCGTCGGCGTACTTCTGCGGGTCGAGGACCCACACCATCAGGTCGGTCAGCTCGATCAGCCGGTTGACCTCGAGGTGGTGGGACACCTCGGTCGAGTCGTGGTCGGGCAGGTCGAGGAGTACGACGCCCTGGAGCGCGCTGTCCTCCTTGCCGAGGTCGAGCAGGGAGTCGCGCATGACCTGGTGGCGCGGCGCGATGCCGAGCCACTCGAGCAGCTCGTCGGCACCGGCCTTGCCCCAGACGCAGGCGGTCGCCCACGAGGTCGTGGGCCGGCGTACGCCCACCGAGGAGAGCTCGACCCCCGCGAGCGCGTTGAAGGTCGACGACTTCCCGGAGCCCGTGGCCCCGGCGAGCGCCACCACGGTGTGGTCGGCGGTCAGCCCGAGCCGGTGGGTGGCCCGGCCGACCGTGGCCTCGGCCTCGTCGACCACGGGGTCGGGGAGGCGACCGCGGGCGGCCGCCGTCGCCCGTCCGAGCCCGTCGATCCGGTCTCCCAGATCCGAGCCACGAGACACCAGTCTCCTGGCCCCTTCCACCAGCGACGACATGTTCTCCCTCGCACAGACCCGGACGATGACGCGTTCAAGCCTAGTGCGAGTGGGTCGCGGGCCCATCGCTGGCGGCGAACCGGAGGTCGTCGACCTTCCGCGCGGCGGCGCGCACCCGGTCGGCCGCGCCCGGCTCGAGGCCGAGGCTGCCGAGCAGGTCGAGGTAGCGGGCCCGCTCGTCGTCGAGCAGGGCCCGGACCCGTACCTCGAGCTTGCGTCGGGCCCGGTCGGACAGGCGCCGGACCGCCTGGTCGCCGAACACGGCCTCGAGCAGCTTCTGGCCGAGCACCGCGCCGCCTCCGGCGATGCCGACCTCCGCACCGGTGAGCCCCGCGGTCTGGGCGAAGACCACCACCATCAGGGAGACCGACAGCCCGTTCAGGCCGTATGCCAGGAACCGCGCGGTCGTGCGCTTGTCGGCACCCTCGGTGCGCACCATGTCGAGCACGTCCTGCTGCCACTCGCGGACGGCGCGCTCGGCCTTGCGGCGCAGCCCGCGCGAGGCTCGCCCGAGGTCCTCGCCGACGTCGGACAACAGCTCCTGACCCGGTGCCAGCGTCTGCCAGGAGGCCTCGGCGCGCTCGGCCGCAGCCTCCGCATGCTCGAGGATCAGCGTCTCGAGGCTGGACTCGACCGCCACGCTGACCCGCTCGGCCTGCTGCGGCTTGCCCTTGACGGCGTTGACCATCCGGTCGCGGAGCCGGCCGACCCGCTGCTCCAGGGACCGGAGCAGCTCGCCGGTGCCGACGAACTCCTGCCACCGCACCAGCACCTCACCGCGCAGGAGCGTGCCGTCGGCGGTGGCGTCGATGATCCGGCGGACCTCCTCGTCGTACGCCGCCTCGGCGCCCACGCGCAGCCGCTCGGCGACCTCCGCCTGCTCCAGACAGGCGTCCGCCACGGTGTGGGCCCGGCGAGCCAGGCCCCGGATGGCACCGTCGAGGGTCTGCTTGACCATGGCCGCCCGCGCGTCCGCGTCGGCGCCGAGCTGCGAGAGCCAGCGCCGGATCTCCGCCACCTGGCGCGGCGGCAGCAGCCCCTGCTCGTTCAGCGTCGTCTCGTTGACGGTGAACAGCGGCGAGTCCTTCAGCCCGCGGGCTGCCAGCATCCGGGCCAGGTGGGTGGCCACGGTCTCGACGGCGTCCGCGGGCGTCCGGTCGAGCACGATCGCGACCGCGGCCGAGCGCTCGGCGGCCTGGCGCAGGAAGTCCCACGGCACCTGGTCGGCGTACCTCGCGGCGGAGGTGACGAAGATCCACAGGTCCGCGGCCGCCAGGAGCTCGGCGGCGAGGTGGCGGTTGCTCTCCTCGACGGAGTCGATGTCGGGAGCGTCGAGGATCGCCAGTCCCTGGGGTACGACGTCCAGCGGCACCAGCTGCAGGGCCCGCGGGTCCACCGTCGGCCGGCTGACCCGCTCCAGCTCGGGCAGCAGTCGGCCCGGACCGAACCAGTGCGCGTCCGCGGGGTTGTGCACCAGCACCGGCGAGCGGGTCGTCGGGCGCAGGACGCCGGACTCGGTCACGCGGGTGCCGACCAGCGAGTTGACCAACGTCGACTTGCCGGCGCCGGTCGAGCCGCCGACCACGGCCAGCAGCGGGGCGTCGAGCGTGACCACCCGCGGGATGACGTAGTCCTCGAGTTGGTCGACCATCTCGGCGCGGGCGGAGCGGCTCGCCTCGACGCCCGGCAGCTCCAGGGGCAGCACGGCCTCCTGCAGCACCGAGCGCAGGCGCACCAGGGCGGTGACCATCTCGGTCCCGCTCGTCTGGGCGCCCGTGTGGGCGCTGCCCGGTCGGGTCGGCTCCGTCATCGGATGGGTACCACCTGTCCCGGGAACGCGATCGAGGGCCGGATCTCACTGATGCGCGCAACGTATCCACGTCCACGATCAGCGAAGTCCGGGGGTGGTACGCCGCGCAGGTAGCGGCTGTGCAGGAAGCCGAGCTCGACCACCGCCTGCTGGTAGTCGCGCATGGCGCGCTCGGCGTCGGCTCCCCCGGTCTCCCGAGCATACGCCCGGCTCGTCCTCCGGGCCGCGAGGTCGACGACCCACCCGATGTCGGTCGCCGGAAGCAGCCCCCGCCGTGCGGCGTCGGCCAGGGCGCCGGCGAGCATCCGGCCCTCGGTCTGCCGGACCCAGGTGGCCAGCGCCACCGCCAGCAGGAAGACGGGCGCCATCAGGATCAGGTAGACCGTCACGAAGTTGCCCGGACCGTAGACGGTGGCGGTGTTCCAGGCGGCGTGGGCGATCACGGCGCAGGCGTACCCCGCAACCGGCGCACCAATGCGCACGGCCCGGCGGCGGGAGCTCACCGCGATCCCGACACCGACCCCGGTGCACGCCGTGAAGAGCGGGTGCGCGAACGGGCTGGCCAGGCAGCGCAGGACGAAGGTGCCGGTCAGGGCGTGGACCCCGCCGGGGCCCAGGTCCGGGGAGCCGTCGTACGCACTGGCCAGGTAGAGGATGTTCTCGGTGAAGGCGAAGCCGACCCCGACCATCCCGGCGTACACGATGCCGTCGAGCACGCCGTCGAGCTCCGCGCGACGCCACCACAGCAGGAGCAGCAGGAAGAGACCCTTGCTCGCCTCCTCGGCCAGGGGCGCGCTGAGCTCGAGCATCCGCTTGTCGGAGAGCCCGCCGACGAAGCCGCCGACACCTTCGAGGAGCAGCGCGATCGCCGTGGCCACGAAGACGCCCCACACCAGGCCGCCGGCCAGCAGCCGGCGCGGCTCGGGCTCGTAGCGGTCCAGCCAGAGGAAGCAGGCGACCAGCGGCCCGACCGGTACGGCGGCCAGGAGCGCCGCGAGCGCGGTGCCGCGCGGAGCCCCGGACAGGCCCACGACCACGGTCACCGGGACCGCGCACACGAGGACCGAGGCCGTCACCACGACCGTGAAGACGGCACCGTCGCGGGTGGCTCGGCCCATCCCCCCAGCCTATCCGAGGAGCACCTTTCCCCTTCGCACACACGGCCGCGCCGGGCGTAGGCTGCCGACGTGAGCGAACAGACACCCGACGCCGTTGCCACCACCACCACGGGCCCGGAGCAGTCTCCGGAGACCGCGCTGAAGACAGAGTCCCACGACCCGGCCGTGCCGCCCGCCTACTCGCAGTTCATGCGCCAGGGCTGGGGTGACCGGGAGCTCGACCTGCCCGCGCACCCCATCGCGTCGTACGCCGAGGCTCGCCGCCGGAAGCTCGCCGAGGCCTTCCCGGGCGAGCGGCTGGTGCTGCCCGCCGGGGGGTTCAAGGTGCGCTCCTACGACACCGACTACCGCTTCCGTCCCGACACCGCGCACACCTACTTCTGCGGCAACCAGACCAGCGACGCCGTGCTCGTCGTCCCGGAGACGGGAGCCGGCGACTCCGTGCTCTACGCACGGCCCCGCTCCGAGCGCACCACCGACGAGTTCTTCCGCGACCGCCAGTACGGCGAGCTCTGGGTCGGCCGCCGGCCCTCCCTGAAGGAGATCTCCGACTCCCTCGGGCTGGAGGTGCGACACATCGACGACCTCCCCGCCGACCTCGGCCGCTCGGGCAAGACCCGCGTCCACCGCGGTGTCTCCGAGGGCGTCGACCGGATCGTGTCGGCCGACGAGACCCGTGACGCCGACTTCGCGCGGGTGATCTCCGAGATGCGCCTGGTCAAGGACGCCTGGGAGGTCGGCGAGCTCCAGACCGCCTGCGACATCACCACGCTCGGCTTCACCGACTCGGTCGCCGAGTGGGACCGCGTGCTCGAGTACGGCGAGCGCTGGGTCGAGGGCACCTTCTTCAGACGGGCGCGGGCGATGGGCAACGACATCGGCTACGACTCGATCGTCGGCGGCGGCGCCCACGCGACGACGCTGCACTGGATCGACAACACCGGGCCGATCACCCCGGGCGAGCTGGTCCTGCTCGACATGGGCGTCGAGGGCCACAACCTCTACACCGCCGACGTGACCCGCACGCTGCCGATCGACGGCACGTTCACCTCGCTCCAGCGCGAGCTCTACGACCTGGTGTACGCCGCACAGGAGGCCGGCATCCAGGCGGTGCGTCCCGGCGTACCGTTCCACGCCGCGCACGACGCCGCGATGCACGTGCTCGCCCACGGGCTGGAGGGCCTCAAGCTGCTGCCCTGCTCGGCCGAGGAGGCGCTGGACCCCGAGTCGAAGGTCTACGCGCGCTGGACCCTGCACGGCACCAGCCACATGCTCGGCATGGACGTCCACGACTGCGGACAGGCGTCGCCGGACGTCTACCCGAAGGGCGACCTCGCCGAGGGCATGGTGCTCACGGTCGAGCCCGGCCTCTACTTCCAGGCCGACGACCTGCTGGTCCCGGAGGAGATGCGCGGCATCGGCATCCGGATCGAGGACGACATCCTGGTCACCGCCGACGGCTTCCGGAACCTCTCCGACTCCCTGCCCCGTACGTCGTCCGACGTCGAGGCGTGGATGGGGAGCGCCCGCTCCTGACCCTCAGCGCAGCGCCGGGAGCAGCTCCTTCTCGGCGAACTCCAGGAAGTCGTGCTGCGACTCGTCGCCGATCTGGACCAGCGCCAGGTCGGTGAACCCGGCGTCCTCGAACTCGCGTACCGCCTTGACGATCGCGTCGACGTCGGGCCCGCACGGGATCGAGTCGGCGACGTCCTCCGGCCGGACGAACTGCGAGGCACCGGCGAAGCCGGACGGGCCGGGTAGCTCGGCGTTGACCTTCCAACCTCCGCCGAACCAGCGGAACAGCTCGTGCGCCCGGGTCACCGCCTGGTCCCGGTCGGGAGCCCAGCAGACCGGCAGCTGACCGATCTTGCGGCTGTTCGGGTGCCCCACCGCGGCGTCCCACCGGGCGACCAGCTCGGCCTGGGGCTCGACCGCGATCAGGTGGTCGACGAGCGGCGCGAACGTCGTCACCGACTGCTCGCCCGACACCGCGATGCCGATCGGCACCGGCTGCTGCGGGAGGTCCCAGAGCTTGGCCGAGTCGACCCGGTAGTGGTCACCGGAGAAGCTCACGTAGCCACCCTGGAAGAGCTCCTTGATGATCGTGACGGCCTCCTCGAGCATCTCGTGGCGGACGTTGACCGGCGGCCAGCCGGCGCCGACGACGTGCTCGTTGAGGTTCTCCCCCGCGCCCAGCCCCAGGGTGAACCTCCCGCCGCTGAGCAGGTCGACGGTCGCTGCCTTCTGGGCCACGACCGCGGGGTGGTAGCGCATGGTCGGGCAGGTCACGTAGGTCATCAGCTCGACCTGGGAGGTCACCTGGGTGACCGCGCCCAGCACGCTCCAGGCGTACGGCGAGTGGCCCATCTCGTCGAGCCACGGGAAGTAGTGGTCGCTGATCACCTCGAACTCGAAGCCCGCCCGCTCGGCCGCGGCGGCGTGCACGACCAGCTCGCGGGGTCCCGACTGCTCCGACATCAACGTGTACCCGAGTCTCATGCCCGCGCCGTACCCATTTCCGGCTCGCCCACCACGCGGGTATCAGTGGCCCGCGCCACTCCTCCTACTGGTTCGACGAGAGGACACCACCATGAGCCAGCAGAGCGCGTCGAGACGCCGATTCCTCCAGGCCGGGGCGGCCGGAGCCGCGAGCGCGGGGCTGGTCGCGGTGTCCGGCGGCGGGTCGCCGGCAGTCGCCGCGTCCGGCGGCTGCCCGATGGGGGGTACGGCGTCCGGCGCGACGCCGTCGGCGATGTTCGGCCGGATCTTCGACGAGCTGCCGCCCTTCGCCGCCAACACCCCGGAGCTGCGTCAGGCCCTCCTGGAGATCGCCGCACCCGGCGGGATGCTCGATGCCGGCGACGACCTGTTCGGCCCGAACGGCGGCCCCGTGCTGCTGATCACCGACCCCAGCCTCAGCCTGGTCAACAAGAACAACCCGCACGACACCGCGGGCATGACCTTCGTCGGTCAGTTCATCGACCACGACCTGACCTTCGACGCGACCTCACGGCTCGGCGTCGCCACCGATCCCAGGACGTCGCCCAACGCGCGCACTGCCCGCTTCGACCTCGACTCGGTGTACGGCGGCGGCCCGATCGCCCAGTCCGAGCTCTACGACCCGGCGCACCCGATCAAGCTGCTGGTCGAGTCCGGCGGCCAGTTCGAGGACCTGCCCCGCCGTGCCGACCACTCCGCGGTGGTCGGCGACCCGCGCAACGACTCCAACCTGATCATCTCCGGGCTGCACGCGGCCTTCCTGAAGTTCCACACCAACGCGGTCGACGCCGTGGCCGCTCCCGGCGGCGACCCGATGGAGACGTTCCTCGCGGCGCGGCGACTCACCACCTGGCACTATCAATGGCTGGTGGTCAACCAGGTCCTGCCGAACTTCGTCGGCCAGCCGATGGTCGACGACGTCCTCGCGCGGGGTCCGCGCTACTTCCACCCGCAGCACGGCGCCTACATCCCGGTCGAGTTCTCGGGCGGTGCCTACCGGTTCGGGCACAGCATGGTGCGGCCGTCGTACCGCGCCAACCTGGCCGGCGACAACGGCAACCCCTTCTTCGGCCTGATCTTCGACTCCCGCGTCGACGTGCCCGACGGGCAGAACCCGACGTCCGACCCGGGCGACCTGCGAGGCGGCTTCCGCTCGGCCCGGAGGTTCGTCGGCTGGCAGACGTTCTTCGACTTCGGGGGTGCCTACTCCGCCGCGGTCCGGCCCAACAAGGTGATCGACACCGTGCTGTCGACGCCTCTGTTCGCCCTGCCGACCAGCGCGATCGCGCATGTCCCCGGCGCGCCGGGGCCGATCGCGCTGCCCCAGCGCACCCTGCTGCGGCACCTGACCTGGTCGCTGCCGTCGGGCCAGGACGTCGCCCGTCGGATGCGGGCGCCGGTGCTGTCCGCGGCCGACCTCTCCGACGTGGGGGCCCACGGGTTCCGGCTCGACCGCTCGACCCCGCTGTGGCTCTACGTGCTGCGCGAGGCCCAGCTGGCCAACGCCGGCCAGTTCCTCGGCCCGGTCGGCGGGCGGATCGTGGCCGAGGTGATGATCGGGCTGCTCCGCGCCGACCCGTCGAGCTACCTCAACCAGCAGCCCGGTTGGCACCCGACGCTGGGCGCGACCGGCAGCAGCTATGCGCTCACCGACTTCCTGCGCTTTGCCGGGGTCGACCCGGCGACGCGGGGTCAGTGAGGCACGTCGGGGTGAGGCGGCGGCACGACCTTGTCGCCACACTGACGAGATGACCCGCGAAGAGCATGACTCGTCCGAGACTCTGCACGATCACGAGCCGAGCCTGGGCGGTGACACCATCGACGAGGCGGTGGAGAGCTCCGAGGCCGGCACGCAGGCAGAGGGCACCGGCCACACGCCGTCAGGCAACGAGCCGTCAGGTGAGTCGCGCGGGGAACAGATGGGCAGAGGTCGTCGACCACGACGACTGAGGCTCAGCGCGTCACGTAGTCGGTGAGCACGTCGAGCAGCCGGTCCACGTCGGCGTCGCTGGTGTACGCCGCCAGGCCGATCCGCAGGCCGCCCTCGTCGAGTCCGAGCAACCGGGCGGCCTCGTAGGCGTAGAACGTCCCGGCCGGGGCGTTCACGCCGTTCCGGCCGAGGTGGGCGTAGACGTCGGCGACGGCGTGACCGTCGAACGTGGCGAGCAGGGTGGGGGTACGGCGTGCGGCGCGCGACCAGAGCGTCGTACCGGGCAGTGCGGCGAGAGCCTCCTCGACCCTCGTGCCGAGGCGCGCCTCGTGCGCCCCGACCGCCGCGAGGGACACCTCCAGCCCGGACCGCCGACTGCCGCCGCCCGGCACCAGCGAGGCCAGGAAGTCGATCGCGGCGGTGGTGCCGGCCATCAGCTCGTAGGGCAGGGTGCCGAGCTCGAAGCGCTCGGGCACCTGGTCGGACGACGGCGCCAGCTTGTCGGGGCGCAGGTTCTCCAGCAGCTCGAACCGGCCGGCGACGACCCCGCAGTGCGGGCCGAGGAACTTGTAGGGCGAGCAGGCGTAGAAGTCGGCACCCAAGGCGGTGACGTCGACGAAGGCGTGCGGGGTGTAGTGCACCCCGTCGACGTAGAGCAGGGCGTCGGTGCGGTGCACGAGGTCGGCGATCCCCCGGATGTCGGGCATCGTGCCGAGCAGGTTGGAGGCCGCCGTCACCGCCACGAGCCGGGTGCGGTCGCTCAGCAGGTCGCCGATCACTGCGGGGTCGAGCTCGGCGGTGGCCGGGTCGAAGTCGGCCCACCGGACGGTGGCCCCGACCGCTTCGGCGGCGATCACCCACGGGCGCACGTTGCCGTCGTGGTCGAGGCGGGTGACCACGACCTCGTCACCCGGGCCCCAGTCCTTGGCCATGGTCCGGGCGAGGTCCATGGTCAGCTGGGTCATGCTCCGGCCGAAGACGATCCCCGACGGGTCGGCACCGAGCAGGTCGCCGAGCGCCCGGCGCGCTCCGTCCACCGTGGCGGCTGCGTTTCGCTCCGCTGGGGTGTTCGCCCCCTGGTTGGACAGCGGCCCCGTCATCACGTCGTAGATCGCCTGCGCCACCACGTCCGGGGTCTGCGAGCCGCCGGGGCCGTCGAAGTACGCCGTACCCCCGGCCAGGGCGGGAAAGTGCGCGCGGACCGCCTCCACGTCGTAGGTGGTCGAGCTGGTCACGCAGGCCTCCCTGGGGTCTGTCGCGTCGCTGAGGCGCAACGCCGTGCGTCACAATGGTGCCTGGTCGGGTGCTCGCTGTCCGGCCCGGCCCCTGTAGCTCAGCTGGACAGAGCAAGAGCCTTCTAATCTCTAGGTCGCAGGTTCGAGTCCTGCCGGGGGCGCCGGGAGCGACTCAGTCGATCTGGTTGGTGCCTTGGAGGCCGCTGTCCGCGGCTTCGAGACGAAGGTGCCACACCACCGAGCAGCGCCCCGCGACCTCGCAGACGGACGCCGTGACAGACGAGTGACGCACTGTGCCCGATGATGTGAGCACCCCGAAGGTCGCGTTCCCCAGCCAGCCCGTCAGCCGGGCGGCGTACCCGTGCTGATGCACCAACGCACGGGGCGTGACGTCCTGGCCGTTCGTCAGGTCGACCACCTGCCAGGGACGTCGACCACGGGCCTCGGATGCGCGGTATCGCAGACCGGGTGACCACACGCCCCGGCTCACACTGGGACCCTCGACCCGATGGGTTCGCAGATCCACCACCTGTCCCCCGGGGGTGGCCAGCACCTGGCCCGTCACCGTGGCGAAGATCCAGGAACCCCATCCGGGCAGGTGCACCAGGCGCAGTCGAGCCGCACCGAAGGCCGTCATCCGGAGCGGCCCGGACCGGTCGGCCCAGAGGAGCACCCGGTCCAGAACGACCCGGTGCCTGACGACGTCGTACACGACCGCTCTCGCGTGCACACCGTCGGCCCGGCGCACGTCCCACGCCACGTAGCGCAGGGTCGGATCCACCTGGAGGGAGACGGCATCCTCCGGCACCGTGGCGATCGGGACGGGCGTGCCCCCGTCGACGAGCTCGTAGACGCGGTCGCCAGCAGCGAAGACCACTCCGGTCCGGGTCGGCACATAGGCCGAGGCGCGCTGCCCGGTCTCGGTGGTCCCCGCGGGACTGACCAGGACACCCTCGGAGCCGGTCGCTCGCAGATACAGGTACCGCAACGGCACGTCCGGCATCCTCGCTGGACGGGGCTGCACCTCGACGCCCGACGAGGCGGTCTCGGCGGGAGCACTCGGACGCCCGGCTGAGTCGTGGACGGCACAGGCAGCCAACGACGTCACGACGACCAGGAACCCGGCCGGCAGCCTCGCCCGCACACCACGACTCACCTTGCCCACGCTTCTCGGACGCAGCGCCACGCGTTCCGGTTGCCGCCGTCCAACAAACGGTGTCGTGGCACCGCCAGAAGTGATGCACGACTCCCCGGTCGGCCGCCCGGGTCGGCATGCGCCCGGGCTCTCACGGGTACTGATGGGTAACCCACCACAAGGAGCCCCATGTCGACCGACGCCATCGTCCTGCTCAAGGACGAGCACAAGCAGATCCGCAAGGTCTTCCGCGACTTCGAGAAGGCCGGCCACGACGCGTTCGTGGTCAAGGGTCGCCTCGTCGACCGGATGATCGAGCTGCTGACGATCCACACCTACCTCGAGAACGAGGTCATGTACCCCCGCGTGCGCGAGCTCCTGCCCGACTTGGAAGACGACGTGCTCGAGTCCTACGAGGAGCACCACGTCGCCGACGTGCTCGTGATGGAGCTGTCGACGATGAAGCCCGATGCGGAGCGCTTCACCGCCAAGACCACGGTGCTGATCGAGAACGTCGAGCATCACATGGACGAAGAGGAGAAGGAGTGGTTCCCCAAGGTTCGCGAGGGCCTCGGGCGCAAGCAGCTCCAGGAGATCGGTGCGGAGATGGCCGAGCGCCGCAAACGCGCCCCGAAGCGGCCCTCCCAGCCGGGGACCCTGAAGAAGGTCGTCAAGGCCGTCGTCGACTGAGCGGACCCTGCTGAGCCGGCCTCTCTCGGGGGCCGGGCTCAGCGCTCGTCGGAGGTCGCCTCGGAGAAGATCGCGAAGAGCTCGTCGACGGTGAGCCCGGGGCCCTCCGTCGGGTCGGTCCGGTCCTTGGTCGCGGCTGCGACCAGGCACTCGGCCAGGAACCTCACCTTCACGTTGGCGTGCTGGGAGTAGGCGCGCATCCGGTCGAACGCCTCGTCGGCGTCGACGGCCAGCATCTGGATCAGGATGCCCTTGGCCTGCTCGATCACGGCCCGGTGCGCCTGGAACTCCTCGACGGCGGGACCCACGTCGTTCCGGAGGATCTCGTGGTGCATGTCGCTCAGGTCGACCAGCTGGCCGCGCAGCCCGAGACCCGACCTGCTCCCGGTGTCGCCGGTGCCCAGGGCCAGCACGTTGCGGGTCGTACCGCGCGCGTCGACCACCCGGAAGTGCTCGCTGAACGGCGCCCGGGCGGCCATCGCCTGCCACAGCGTCACCAGGATCGCCTCCCCCTCGTCGGGGTGCAGGTGGTAGCGCATCAGCTCGGTGGTGGGGACGACGTCGTGGGGCTCGAACCCGTGGATGCGGTAGACCTCCGCCGACCAGGTCCAGCGGTCCGTCGCCTTGTCGTAGGCAAAGCCGCCGACCAGCGCCGGGGCTTCGGCGTGGTCGCCGTAGTCGTCGCGCTCGTACTGACGATCGTTTGCTGACACCCCAGCCGCTCCGGTCACGTCGGCGAGCGTCCCTCCCGGTGAGCCCGCGCCTCCCACATGGCAAGGCCCCTGACGAGGCCGAGCCCGATGATAATCCGCCGGCTGACCGATCCCCAAGGATCTGGCGCGGTCGCGTCGAGCCTCTCCGCGGCCCCGCTGGCACGATGGGGACATGGAGATCTCCCAGGCGCTCGACTTCGCCCGCAGCCACCCCAGATCCGTGCTGGTCACCCTGCGCGGCAACGGCCGGCCCCAGCTGTCCAACGTCCTGCACTGGGTCGACGACGAGGGGGTGGTGCGGATCTCGACCACCTCCGACCGCGCGAAGTACACCAACCTCCGTCGTACGCCGTGGGCCGCGCTGCACGTGACCAGCCAGGACTTCTGGTCCTACGCGGTGCTCGAGGGTGCGGTCGAGGTCACCGAGCCGGCAGCGGCCGTGGACGACGAGGTGGTCGAGGAGCTGGTGGCCTACTACCGGGCCGCGAACGGCGAGCACGACGACTGGGACGACTACCGCGCCGCGATGGTCCGCGACGGGCGCGCCGTCATCCGGCTCCGTCCCGACCATGTGTACGGCGCTCTGAGCGACCGCTAGTGGAGCTGACGGTCGCTGCCGCCCGGTTCGACATGGACGGCACGCTCGTCGACTCCACGGCCGTCGTCGAGTCGCTGTGGCTGCAGTTCTGCTCCGAGCACCGCGTGGATCCCGCCGTGTTGCTCGCCTACTCCCACGGCCGCCGTACGCCGGACATCGTGCGGCGCTTCCTGCCCGACGCCTCGACCGACCGGCTGCGGTCGGTGACCACCGAGCTCGAGCGCCGGGAGCTCGAGGCGGACGACGGCATCCGGGAGGTGCCGGGAGCCGCGGCGCTGCTCGGCTCCCTGCGCCTGCCCTGGGCGGTGGTCACCTCGGCCCCCCGTGTCCTCGCCGTACGACGGCTGGTCGCGGCCGGTCTCCCCGTCCCGGAGGTGCTGGTCCCCGCCGACGAGGTGACGCACGGCAAGCCCGCTCCCGACGGCTACCTCCGTGCGGCCGCGCTGCTCGGTGTCGAGCCCCACGACAGCGTCGCGTTCGAGGACGCCGAGCCGGGGGTGCGCTCGGCCCTCGACGCCGGCGCCCGGGTGGTCGTCGTCGGCGACCTCGAGGCCCCCGTCACCAGCGGGCTCCAGCGGGTCCGCGACCTGACGACGGTGACCCTGCGCCGGCGCTAGCATCGGCCCATGGCCGGGTCGCCGCGGATCACGCCGAAGCAGGAGGTGCGCTTCTGCCGCTCCGCCGACGGCGTCACGATCGCCTACGCCGTGCACGGCTCGGGGCCGCCGCTGGTGATCGACTCCTGCTGGCTCAGCCACCTCCAGTACGACTGGGAGAGCCCGGTCTGGCGGCACTACCTCAGCGAGCTGGGCAAGATCGCGACCGTCTACCGCTTCGACGAGCGCGGGCACGGGCTGTCCGACCGCGAGGTCACCGACCACGGCCTCGAGCCGCGGATCGCCGACCTCGAAGCCGTCGTCCAGGATGCTGGCCTCGAGCGGTTCGCACTCCTGGCGATGTCGCAGGGCGGCCCGGTCGCGATCGAGTACGTCGTACGCCATCCCGAGCAGGTCAGCCGTCTCGTCTTCTACGGCAGCTACCCCGGGTCGTCCGCTGTCGACCTCCCGGAGGAGCGCGAGCTGGACGAGGCCCTGAACGCGGTGATCGAGCTCGGGTGGGAGCGCCCGACGCCGGAGTTCCGCCGGGTGTTCACCTACCTGATGATCCCCGGCGCCTCCGAGGAGCAGATGGGCTGGCTCGACGACCTCCAACGCCGGGCGGTCACCGGCCGCATCGCGGCCACGGCTCGGCGCCAGCGGCGAGCCGTGGACTCCAACCACCTGCTGCCGCAGATCTCCGCGCCCACCCTGGTGGTCCACTCCGTGGGCGACCGGATGAACGACTTCGACTACGCCCGGCTGCTCGCCAGCCGGATCGACGGAGCCCGCCTGGTGGGCCTGGAGAGCCAGAACCACATCGTGCTCGAGGATGAGCCGGCCTGGCCGGTGTTCCTGCAGACGGTCACCGAGTTCCTGGCCGAGGACGGCGCCGACGACCCGGTCGACCCCGAGGACGACCCGCGCTCGGTGCTCAGCACCCGCGAGCTCGAGGTCCTCGAGCTCGCCGCCCGGGGCCACGACAACGCCGGGATCGCCGCTGAGCTGACCCTCAGCGTGCGGACCGTGGAGCGGCACTTCCAGAACATCTACGACAAGCTCGGCCTGCGCGGGAAGTCGGCCCGCACCGGCGCCGTCGGCCGGTTGCTCTCCTCCGGCTGAGCGTCACTACGCAGTCGTACGACGACCGGTCCGCCCCACCTGATGGGTGCCTGCACCGATGTCGGCACCCCGCGACCCCTCCTAGCGTCGGCGGCACCGACCGAGGAGGGACCCATGCCTGACACCAAGACCCTGATCACCAGCACCAGCACCCGCACCACCACCGACGACCAGGCCCTGAAGGCGCGCCATCGCGCCATGTGGGCACTCGGCGACTACCACGCCGTCGCCACCGAGCTCATCGCCGACCTCGGCCCCACCCTGGTGGCGGCCTGCGAGATCGGGCCGGGACAGCACGTGCTCGACGTCGCCGCCGGCTCCGGCAACGTGGCCATCCCGGCCGCGGCGACCGGCGCACACGTCATCGCCACCGACCTGACCCCCGAGCTGCTCGACCGGGGCGAGGTCGATGCCGCTGGGCGCGGCCTCCGACTGGAGTGGCAGGTCGCCGACGCCGAGCGCCTGCCCTTCGACGACGGCGCCTTCGACGTGGTCACGTCGTGCGTCGGCGTGATGTTCGCCCCGCACCACCAGGCAGCAGCCGACGAGCTGGTCCGGGTCACCCGTCCCGGCGGCCGGATCGGCTTGATCAGCTGGACCCCGGCGGGGTTCATCGGCCAGCTGTTCGCCACGATGAAGCCGTTCGCTCCGGCGCCCCCGCCCGGCGCACAGCCACCGCCGCTGTGGGGGGACGTCGCTCACCTGAGGGAGCTCTTCGCCGATCGGATCACCGACGTGCTTGTCACCCAGCAGTCGCTGCGGGTCGACGGTCTGGAGGCTCCCGGCGCCTTCCGGGACTACTTCAAGTCCAACTACGGCCCCACCATCGCGGCGTACCGGGGCATCGCCGACCAGCCCGAGCGCGTCGCCGAGCTCGACCAGGCACTGTTCGACCTCGCCGAGCGCAACCGGCAGCCCGACGGCAGCCTGGAGTGGGAGTACCTCATGGTGGTCGCCACGGTCGTCTGAGCCGGGAGGACGACACGCCGCCCAGATCCCTGCATCTCGTGCGTCCGCAGGGTCCAATGGTCTCGGCCCGGCGACGTATGAGATCGCCGGGCCTGTGCTTTTCCCGGCGCTCGCGGAGACCCGGCGCAACCGGGGCAGAAATAGGTGAAGGCCCACCAAGTATGAGTTGGTGGGCCTTCGATGTCTTCGGGGCCGAAGCCCTTCCGACAGGACAGTTCTATCCCGCGGAAGCGTCCCCGACAAGACGCTGGCGGCACCAATTTCCCGGCCCTCGGCGTGTCGGCCCCGACACGCCGTACGACGCTCGTGAATTCGCCGTTGCGCACCCCGCCGAGGAGCAGCACACTGGCCAGGTCCCTCCACGGGGGAGGTGCGAGGTGGGACCTGACCTTCCGACCCGGGCGCCGAGGCCGGGTGACGCAGGTGGCGACAAGGCTCGCGAGCAGGCTGTCGCCACCCACGAGATCCTGGTCGCTCTGAGCCGCGCCGGCGCCGATCCGGGCTCGCTGCTCGACGTGATCGTCGAGCGTGCCCAGAGCCTGTGCGGTGCGCAGGTCGGTCAGCTCTACCTCGTCGAGCCCACCGTGATCCGGCTGTCGCGGATCTCCGGCGACTTCCCCGAGGACTTCCGCCAGTACGTGCGTGACCACCCGATCGCCCGCAACCGGGAGTCCATGGTCGGCCGGGCCGCAGTGGACCGCTCCTCCCAACGGGTCGATGACGTGCTCGCCGACCAGGAGTACGGCCGGAACGACCTGCAGCAGATCGCCGGCTATCGCTCGCTGCTCACCGCGCCGATGATGCTGGACGACGAGGTCGTGGGGGTCCTCTCCATGTGGCGCACCGAGGTCGACCCGTTCGACGACGACGCGGTGGCCACCCTGGGGCTCTTCGCCGCCCAGGCCGCCATCGTGCTCCGCCAGGTCGACCTGCTCGGCGCGCTGGAGAGCAGGGGGGCCGAGCTGGCCACCAAGGTCGCCCAACTCGAGGCGCTCCGCGACGTCGGCGTCGGGGTCAGCTCGAGCCTCGACCTCGACGAGGTGCTCACCCGGATCGTGGCGAACGCCGTCCACCTCACCGGCGCGGACGGTGGGTCGGTGATGGAGTTCGACCCGGTCACGGAGACGTTCATCGTCCGCGCGGCCTACGGCAGCAGCGACCGCCTGATCGCCCGGCTGCGCTCGATCGAGATCCGTCGTGACTCCACACTCGTCGGGCAGGCGGCGATGGGTGGGCAACCCCTCGAGGTGGCCGACCTGGCCGAGATGCCGACCCGGGACCCGCACCTGCAGGCACTGTTCGAGGACGGCTGGCGATCGGCGCTCGCCGTCCCGGTGCAGCGCAACGACGACCTCGTCGGCGCCCTCGTGATCCGGCGCCGGACGCCGGGGCTGTTCGACCAGGGACTGCGCGACCTGCTGCGGACCTTTGCAGGCCAGAGCGGCCTGGCCATCGTCAACGCGCGCCTCTACGGCGAGCTGGACTCGCAGCGCCGGGAGCTCGAGGTCGCGAGCCGCCACAAGTCGGAGTTCCTCGCGAGCATGTCCCATGAGCTCCGGACGCCCCTCAACGCGGTGATCGGCTTCTCCGAGGTGCTGATGGACCAGATGTTCGGCGACCTCAACGAACGCCAGGCCGAGTACGTCCGCGACATCTGGAGCTCGGGCCGGCACCTCCTGGAGCTGCTCAACGAGATCCTCGACCTCTCCAAGGTCGAGGCCGGGCAGATGGTGCTCGAGCCGGCCCGGTTCTCCATCCGGGTGGCGCTCGAGTCCGCGCTCTCGATGGTCCGGGAGCGAGCTGCTGCTCATGCGATCGCGCTGGAGCTCGACGTGGGTCCGGGCGTCGAAGAGCTCGACGCCGACGAGCTGCGCTTCAAGCAGGTCGTGCTCAACCTGGTCTCGAACGCGGTCAAGTTCACCCCCGACGGCGGCGCCGTGGCCGTGTCGGCCCGCCGTACGGGCCGCGACCTGGTCGTGGCGGTCCGCGACACCGGCCCCGGGATCCCGGAGGAGGACCGCGAGCGGATCTTCGACTCGTTCCAGCAGGGCGGCCGGGGGGCGCCCAAGGCCGAGGGCACGGGTCTCGGCCTCACCCTGTCGCGGCGCATCGTTCAGCTGTTCGGCGGCCGGCTGTGGCTGGAGTCCGAGGAGGGGCGCGGCAGCACCTTCACCTTCTCGCTGCCGGTCTATCCGGCCCTCACGGCCGACGGGGCCGCGACCACCCTCGGGAAGGACGGCCGGCCCACGATCTTGCTGGTGGAGGACGACCGGGCCTCGCTCGACCTGATGATCGCCTACCTCGCCGGCAGCCCCGCCCTCGTGCTCACCGCGCATGACGGCGTCGAGGCGCTGGAGATGGCACGGCGCAGCCCACCGGCCGCGGTCGTGCTGGACGTGCAGCTGCCCCGGATGGACGGCTGGCAGGTGCTCGAGGAGCTCAAGGGCGACCCTGCCACCGCGCAGGTTCCGGTGGTCGTGGCCTCGATCGTCGACGACCATGCGCGGGGTCTGGCGCTCGGCGCGTCTGCCTACCTCACCAAGCCCATCGGCCGCGCCGACCTGCTCGAGGCCCTGGCGGGGGCCGGGGTCCTCCGGGGGACCGATGTCGGAACGGGGGGCCTCCCATGACCACGCGGATCCTGGTGGTCGAGGACAACCCCCTGAACTTCAAGCTGGTCCGCGACGTGCTCGAGTACGCCGGCTACGAGGTCGTCGGCGCCGGGTCCGGCGAGGAGGGCCTGCTGCTGGCCGGAGACCTGCCGCCCGACCTCGTGCTGATGGACCTGCAGCTGCCCGGCATCGACGGCACCGAGACCCTGCGCCGGCTGCGGAGCGGCGTCCTCGCCGACGACGTACCCGTGATCGCGCTCAGCGCCCTGGTCATGGACCGTGACCACGCGGCCGCCGAGACCGCCGGCTTCGACGGCTACCTCAACAAGCCGATCAGCGTCCGCTCGCTGCCCGACCAGGTGGCCTCGTTCCTGCGGGAGCAGCCGTGAGCCACCACCGCGCCGTGCGGGTCCTCGCCATCGACGACCAGGCCGCCAACCTGCGGCTGATCGACGCGGTGCTCTCGCCGCGGGGGTACGACGTCGTCGTCTGCCCGTCGGGAGCCGAGGGCCTGGCGCGGCTCGCCGAGGACGATCTCGTCGACGTGGTCCTGCTCGACGTGCTGATGCCGGGCCTGGACGGCTACGAGGTGTGCCGCCGGATCCGGAGCGAGCCCGCCACCGAGTTCCTCCCGGTCGTGATGATCACCGCCAGCGGGGAGCAGCAGCGGGCGCGGGCGCTCGAGGCCGGTGCCGACGACTTCGTGACCAAGCCCTTCGACCAGAGCGAGCTGCTCGCCCGGATCGCTTCACTGGCACGGATCAAGCGCTTCCACGACACCATCGGCCGCCAGGCCGCCGAGCTGGCCGCCTGGAACCAGGAGCTCACCGCCCGCGTGGAGGAGCAGCTGGGCGAGCTCGAGCGTGTCGGCCGCCTCCGTCGCTTCCTGTCCCCTCAGGTCGCCGAGCTGGTGATGGCGGACGAGGGTCTCCTGCTGAGCCATCGGCGCGAGATCGTGGTGGTGTTCTTCGACCTGCGCAACTTCACGCCGTTCGCCGAGACCAGTGAGCCGGAGGAGGTCACCCAGGTGCTCGGCGAGTTCCACGCGGCCATCGGGCGCCTGATCCACGACCACGAGGGGACGCTGGAGCGCTTCACCGGTGACGGCGCCATGGTGTTCTTCAACGACCCGGTCCCGTGCTCCGACTCCGCCGACCGCGCGGTGGCCACGGCCCTGGCCGCGAACCGCACGGTGCGCGAGCTCGCCGAGGGTTGGCGGCGCCGCGGCTTCGACCTCGCCCTCGGGACGGGCATCGCGCAGGGCTACGCGACGCTCGGCCGGATCGGCTTCGAGGACCGGTTCGACTACGCCGCGATCGGCAGCGTGACGAACCTGGCGGCCCGTCTGGTCGCGGCCGCCGAGCCGTGGCAGGTGCTGACCACCGACCGGGTGCTGGACTCCCTGGTCCGGCCGGTGGCAGACCACGAGCCGCTCGGCAAGATCACCCCCAAGGGCTTCGCGCACGGCGTACACGTGAACGACATCTCGGCCGCCGAGCTCCCGGGGTCGCGACCCGCCTTCGAGGAGAGCCCTCAGCGGCCCGCGTAGACGTCGATCTCGGAGAGGATCGCCCACTTGACCTCGTCGGGGGCGAACGACGCGCGGACCGCCGCGCGCACCAGGTCGGTGACTCCCCCGGAGTCGAGCCCGAGCAGGTCGGCGGCGATCTCGTACTCCCGGTTGAGGGTGGTGCCGAACATCGACGGGTCGTCGGAGTTGATCGTGATCGTCACGCCTGCGTCGCGGAACGTCGCGATCGGGTGCTCCTCGAGGCTGGCGACCGCGCGGGTCGCGACGTTGGAGGACGGGCAGACCTCCAGCGGGATCCCGGTCTTGGCGAGGTACTTCAGCAGCCTCGGGTCGGTGGCCGCGGAGGTGCCGTGCCCGATCCGCTCGGCACCGAGCACCTGCAGGGCGTCCCACACTGTCTCGGGGCCGGTGGTCTCGCCGGCGTGCGGGACGCTGTGCAGGCCCACCCGGCGGGCGGCGTCGAAGTGCGGCTTGAACTGCGCGCGGGCCACCCCGATCTCGGGGCCGCCGAGCCCGAAGCCGACCAAGGCGTCGACCCGGTGGTTGAGCGCGAACGACAGGGTCGCGTCGGCGGCGGGCATCCCGCTCTCGCCAGGGATGTCGTAGATCCAGCGCAGGACGATCCCGAAGTCGCGCTCAGCGGCGATCCGGGCATCCTCGATCGCCTCGGTGTAGACCTCGATCGGCATGCCGAGGTCGTCGTCGTCCGGCAGCACCGAGGTGTACGGCGTGCAGGTGAGCTCGGCGTACCGCACCTGCTGGCCGGTCGCCAGCTCCCGCGCCACCTCGTAGGTCAGGTAGCGGACGTCGTCCTCCGTGCGCACCAGGTCGACCACGGCGAGGTAGACCTCGACGAAGTGCGCGAAGTCGCGGAACTCGAAGAAGCGCCGCAGCTCGTCGGGGTCGGAGGGGACCACGCCCGGATGCCGCTCGGCGAGCTCGGAGACGATCGCCGGCGAGGCGGAACCCACGTGGTGCACGTGGAGCTCGGCCTTGGGCAGACCGGCGATGAAGGACGCGAGACTCACGCGGAGCAGTCTGTCAGGCGGTGAGCGCGTAGTACGAACCAACGACGATCGCGGGCAGCAGCCCCAGCAGCAGCCACGGGGTCAGGATCCGCTTGAGGTTGATCGCCCGCATCCCGGCCATCGCCATCAGGCCGACCACGCCGGAGATCCCGAGCAGCCCCGGTCGCGCGCCGGCCCGGTCGACGATCCCCGACAGGATCGCCATACCGGTGGCGAAGAGGGCGCAGACGGTGAGCAGGAGGGTCGACATGACCCAGCGCTGGACGCGCTCGACCTGCACTACTTGATCGCCGCCAGGACTGCCTGGGCTGCGGCCGCCGGGTTGGTGGGGTCCTGCTGCTGGCCGTTGATGAAGACGGTGGGCGTGCCGACCACGCCGTCCTTGGACATCTGGTCGTTGGCGTTCAGCACCCACTGAGCGTAGACCTTGTCCCGGATCGGCCCGGCCACGGCCGACTCCTGGGCACCGGCCTGCACGGCGTACGCGATCAGCTGGTCGTCCGACGGCCCGGGCCCGCCTTCCGCCGGCTGGTGCTGGTAGAGCAGGTTGTGGAACGTCAGGAAGACCTCGGGCCCGGAGGTGTCGAGCACGACCGCTGCGGCGTTCAGGGCCCGGCTCGAGTACGCGTTGGTCGAGTGCGGATCGAGGAAGCCGGCCATGTGGTAGTCCACCTTCAGCTTGCCGGCAGCGATCGCGGCATCCACCTGGGCGCTCGTCGCGGCCTCGAACTCACCGCAGATCGGGCACAGGAAGTCCTCGTAGAGCTTCAGCGTGGTCGGCGCCGACGCCTGCCCCACGGTCACCGAGTAGCCGCCGGTGAGGTTGCCCGGGACGCTGCCGGCGGCCTGACCCGTGGTGTCGCGCTTGCTCTGGACGTAGAACAGCACCCCCACGATGACCAGGAGAGCGCCGACCACCGCACCCACCACCATCAGGTTGCGGCTGCGCTCGCGGCGCTGCTGCTCGCGCATCAGGCTCTGGGCGCGACGGGCGCGCTCAGCCCTGGACTGCTGCTGGTTCTTCGTCGACATCATCGAACCTCTCGAGGGGGCGGAACAGGACGTTGTCCAGCGACAGCCACGTGCGGGGTCGCCAGACCAGCCAGGCGGACAGCAGCAGCAGACCGAGGTCGCGGAGGAGGTCGCGGACGTAGCCGGCGGTGGCGTCGATCTTCACGTTGCCGCCGCCACCGAAGCAGCCGCACTGGATCTCCAGGCCGCGTGCCCACGCAGACGCGATGCCGACGATGAACACCACCATCAGCACCCCGGTCGCGATCGCCATCGCCCGGGTCAGCAACCCCAGGAGCAGGCAGGCGCCGATCACCAGCTCGAGCACGGGCAGGAAGTGGCCGACGGCCGGCACCAGCGACTCGGGCAGCAGCCGGAAGGCGCGCGTGGCCCGCACGGTCCCGGCGGCGTCACGGAACTTGAGGACCCCCGCACTGAGCCAGACCGCAGCGAGGACGGCGCGGCACGCCAAGCCGATCCACTGCTGCTTCACACCTCTCAGCCTGTGCGAGGCGGTTCCGGCGCGGACGGGGCGAAGGTCCTTCCCCCGCGAGACCTCCTTCCCCTTGCGGGGACCCGGCGCCCAGGACGACCGACGTCGGTAGGGTGACTCCTTGTGAACGAGCGCCTGGTCTGGATCGACTGCGAGATGACCGGTCTCGACTATGTAGCGGACGCGCTGATCGAGATCGCCGCGGTGGTCACCGACTTCGACCTGAACGTCCTCGGCGACGGCATCGACCTGGTGATCAAGCCTCCGGCCGAGGCCCTCGCGCAGATGGACGACTACGTCCGCACGATGCACGAGAAGTCGGGGCTCCTCGACGAGCTCGACGACGGCATCTCGCTCGAGGAAGCCGAGCAGCAGGTCCTGGCCTACCTGCGCGAGCACTGCCCCGACGGGTCGCGCCCGCCGCTGGCCGGCAACACCGTCGGCACCGACCGGGCGTTCATCGCGCGCGACATGCACGATCTCGACGCGTTCCTGCACTACCGGATCGTCGACGTCTCCTCGATCAAGGAGCTGTCCCGCCGCTGGTTCCCCCGGGCCTACTTCGCCGCTCCGGTCAAGGCCGGCCACCACCGGGCGCTGGTCGACATCCAGGAGAGCATCGAGGAGCTGCGCTACTACCGGGCCGCCGTCTTCGTGCCGACGCCGGGGCCCGACACCGCCGGCGCGAGGGCCATGGCCGTGGAGCACGGCGGCTCCCTGACCGACCCCGGCCACGGCGCCCCCGATGGGAGTTCCGAGGGCTGATTGCCCTACACTTCCTGACTGTCTCCGCCCCTGGGCGGAGCCGCATGGTGGGTGTAGCTCAGCTGGTAGAGCGCCGCGTTGTGGTCGCGGATGTCGCGGGTTCAAGTCCCGTCACTCACCCCAATCGGGTCCCGTCGAATAGTCCGAGTCGCTACCGACTCGGACCGTTCGGACGGTCTTCACGACCTCCAGGCAAAATCCGGCGCGTTCGCCGACGAGTGCTGCAACCGCCCCCGTACCTTCCAGTTGCCGGGTTCATCGGGGGATGACCGGCAGGCCGACGGGGATGTCTTGCAACGGGCGAGACAGGCGGCCACTCACCTGGGGGAATCTTCGATGACGTCTGTCAACTCGACCGCTGAGCCGCGCCGCATCACCCGCCGCAGGCTCGTCCGTACGACGGCCACGGTCGCGTGGACCGTGCCCATGATCCAGATCGCCGCGACTGCTCCGGCGTTCGCCGGCACCGGGTGCTGCGACATCTCGCTCACCGGCAGCGCCCGGTGGCGCACCGGCGGCCTCAACTACCTGGACATTCCGCTGTCGGTCGTCAACGGCTGCAGCACCGCGGTCACCGGGCTGTCGGTCACCCTGACGATCTGCGGGATCCAGGACCTCACCTACTCCGACACGACCAACCTGCCCGCGGGCTGGACCCAGCTCGGCAAGGGGAACAAGCACCTCGACCCCGACGGCAACGGCTGCTACACGTTCACCTTCATGACCGCAGCGCCGCTGGCCGGCAACAGCTCGGTCGCACCCGTCTTCACGGTCAAGACGATGGCGTACATCGGCACCGGCAACCACCGGCCCGCCGGGATGATCACGGCCCAGGTCTCGAGCAGCAGCTGCTCGTCGACCGCCGTGGTGATCGCGGTCCCGCAGGTCGGCTGAACCTGATCGACTCCGCGGCGAGCGCCACCCCCCTGTGTGCCCGCCCTTGATGGCCCGTGGTTGTCCCTGTCACGGCCAACGATCGGAGACCCCGGACGCGTTGCCGTCCGGGGCCTCCGAGCGGAGTGACTCAGCCGGGGATGTGGCCGAAGCGCCCCTTCTGGAAGTCCTCGTAGGCCTGCAGCACCTCGGCCTTGGTGTTCATCACGAACGGCCCGGCCCAGGCCAGGGTCTGGCCGATCGGCTTGCCGCCGACCACGATCACGTCGAGCTTCGGCGAGCGGCTCTCCTGGCCGGCGTCCGCGGCGATGGTGAGGAAGTCGCCGGCCCCGAGCACGGCCGACTGGCCGGACCGGATCGGCCGGGCGTCAGTCCCCAGCGTGCCTTGGCCGTTGAGCACGTAGACCAGCGCGTTGAACTCGTTGTCCCACGGCAGGTCGAGCCGGGCACCGGGCTCGATCGTCGCGTGCACCAGGGCCATCGGCGTGTGGGTGGAGCCGGGTCCGGCCTGCGCACCCACCCGGCCGGCGATCACCCGCACCAGCGACCCCGCGTCGTACGACGTCAGGAGGGCGACCTCTCCGGAGCGGATGTCCTGGTAGCGAGGCGCCACCATCTTCTCCTCGCGCGGGAGGTTCACCCAGAGCTGGATGCCGTGGAAGAGACCGCCGGACTGGACCAGCCACTCGGGCGGCGTCTCGATGTGGAGGATGCCGGAGCCGGCCGTCATCCACTGGGTGTCGCCGTTGGTGATCGTGCCGCCGCCGCCGTGGGAGTCCTGGTGCTCGAAGACGCCGTCGATCATGTAGGTGACCGTCTCGAAGCCGCGGTGCGGGTGCCACGGCGTGCCCTTGGGCTCGCCCGGCGCGTAGTCCACCTCGCCCATCTGGTCCATCATGATGAACGGGTCGAGCAGGCTCAGGTCGATGCCGGCGAAGGCGCGGCGGACCGGGAAGCCCTCACCCTCGTACCCCTGGGGCGCCGTCGTCACCTGCCAGACGGGTCGCGGCTGGTCGCCCAGGCCCGGCTCGGGCAGCCGGGTCAGCGTGGTCAGGTCGTCAACGGTCACTGCGGGCATCGGGGCCCACCTCCTGCTTCGTCGTGCGGTCGCCCGGAGCAACGGTAGTTGAATCTTTGATATTCCACCCCGCCCATCCGATTGGGAGCGCGCGCGCCCCGCTGCTAGTCTTGCGGTCGCTCTTCGGGGCATGCGCCATTAGCTCAATTGGCAGAGCAGCTGACTCTTAATCAGCGGGTTGTAGGTTCAAGTCCTACATGGCGTACCACTCATCCTCGCAGGTCAGAGGCGCTCCCTGGCCTGAGCGGTCGCGTCGACGCCACCGCGTGGACCGAGTCAGCCGAGGCGGGGCCCACCGTCGCGCAGCCAGCGGCGGTAGAGCCGGGGGCGGCGTTGCTCCACCTCGTCGAGCACCATGCCGCGCAGCATGACTAGCTGTGCCTGGCGTCGTACGTCGTGGCCGGCGGCCAGGGCGGTCTGCGAGCTGTGCCACGCACCGGCCAGCTGGTCGAGGGTGAGCCGGGCCACGGCCCGTCGCAGTGCCTCGGGGTCACCGGCCGGGTCGAGCACCACCCGGTGCTCGGCCGGCGGCGGGTCGGAACCGTAGGGCTCCGACGGGGGCGGCACCCACATGAAGTACATCGCTCACTCCTGTCTCCACCAGCCTCACCGACCCGCGAGCGACCAGACAGGGACCTTCGGCCTCGCGAGCGGGGTCCGGGGACCCGAGCCGGGACACGTGGGCCGAGCCATGGTGGAACGGACCGACGACGAGGAGTACGAGGATGGGCGACCAGCCGGCAGTGAAGGCCCTCGTGGCCTACGAGTCCATGTTCGGCAACACCGAGCGCGTTGCCCGAGCCGTGGCAGCCGGCCTGCGTCTGGAAGGTTGCGACACGACGGTGCTCGACGTGTCACGCGCCGGCGCTGCCGATCTGGCGGACGTCGACCTCCTCGTCGTCGGTGCCCCGACCCACGGCTTCTCCCTGAGCCGCCCCGCCACGCGGCGCGACGCCGTACGCCAGGGCGGTCGCGACGTCGTCATCGACATCGGCATGCGCGAGTGGCTCGACACCCTGGTCACTGCGTCCCGGCTCCCCCTCGTCGCCACGTTCGACACCCGGGTCACCAAGGTGCGCTACCTGCCGGCCTCGGCGTCCCGCCGGGCGGCCCGGATCCTCGACGACCACGGGCACCAGATCGTCGCGGCCCCGACCGGCTTCCTCGTGCACGCCGTACCCGGCCCGCTCGAGCCGCACGAGCTCGACCGCGCGATCGCCTGGGGGCGCGGCGTGGCCACCGAGTCCTGGAGCCGACTGACCCCGGCCCACTGAGCCGCGGCCCGGAGAGCCAGGGGTCATGGACACCGAGCACCTGCCGCCGGGGAGCATCGTCGTCGGAGTCGACGCCGCCCAGCCCACGGTGTGGGCGCTCGAATGGGCCGCGGACCTGGCGGCACTGGAGCACCGCCATGTGGTCCTCGTGCACGGCACGGGCAGTCCCCTCGGGGTCGCCCTGCCGTCGATGACCCAGGGCTCCCCCGACCCGCTCGACCTCTTCGCCGACCTCCAGGCCGCAGCCCACGGGCTGCTCGCCCGCGCCACCACCCGGGTGGTCAGCCGGCAGCCGGGGCTGGTGGTGCACCAGGTGGTGCGCAGCTCCGACGCCCGGCAGGCCGTCCTCGACGCCTCCGCGGACGCGGCGATGATCGTGATGGGCTCCCGTGGCCGCGGCCATGTGCTGAGCATCGCGCTCGGGTCGGTCAGCGAGGAGGTGGTCGGCCGGGCGACGTGTCCCGTGGTCGTGATCCGGCCGCGGCACGAGCACATCGAGCCCCAGGGGGTGCTGGTCGGGACCGACGAGGGGCCGGTGTCGCTCCCGGCGCTGCACTTCGCCTACGAGCAGGCCGCCCTGCGCGGGCTGCCGCTGACCGTCATGCACACGGTGTGGGACGAGGTCGCCGCGCGACGGCCGTCCCGGGTCACCAGCGCGGACGACCCCGACCTGGCGGAGGTACGTCGTACCCTCGTCGACTCGCTGGCCGGCCCCACCGCCCGGTTCCCCGGGGTGCCCACCCGCCTGCTGATCGGGTACGGCGTGCCCGCCGAGTGCCTGCTCACCCTGGCGGACTCCATGGACCTCGTCGTGGTCGGTCACCACGAGCGTGGACTCCTCGGGCGGCTGACCCACGGCTCCACCGCGACCGCGATCCTGGAGCGCGCGTCCGTGCCGATCGCAGTGGTCCCGGTGTCGGATCCGGGGCCAAGGTCCTCCCCGGATCGGGCGTGAAGGCTCTGTCGTCACTGGTCTGCCACCTGAAGGCTGGAAGCACCATCTCAGCAGGAAGGCATGACCATGAAGGCAGCAGTCGTCACCGACTTCACCCAGCCACTGGAGATCCAGGACCGCGCGATCCCGTCGCCCGGGCCGGGCCAGGTCCTGGTCCGGATGGAGGCCAGTGGCCTGTGCCACACCGACATCCACGCCGCGCACGGTGACTGGCCGGTCAAGCCCACCCCGCCGTTCGTCCCGGGCCACGAGGGGGTCGGCATCGTCGAGGCGCTGGGCGAGGGCGTCACCCACCGCCGGATCGGCGACCGGGTCGCCATCCCGTGGCTCGGCTACGCCTGCGGTCACTGCAGCTACTGCATCAGCGGGTGGGAGACCCTGTGCGAGTCGCAGCTCAACTCCGGCTACGCGATCGACGGAGCCCTGGCGGAGTACGCCGTCGCCTTCGCCGACTACGTCGTCCCGGTGCCCGAGGGCATCGACTCCCGCGACGCGGCCCCGCTGACCTGCGCCGGGGTCACGACGTACAAGGCAGTCAAGGTCGCGCAGATCAAGCCCACCGAGCGGGTCGCCGTCTTCGGCATCGGGGGCCTCGGCCACCTCGCCGTGCAGTACGCCAAGATCGTCGGCGCGACGGTGATCGCGGTCGACGTCGAGCCGACCAAGCTGGACCTGGCCCGCGAGCTCGGGGCCGACCACGTCGTCAACGCGGGTACGACGGACCCGGTCAAGGCGATCGAGGCCCTCGGCGGCTGCGACGTCGCGATCGTCCTGGCGGTGATCCCGTCGGTCTTCGAGGAGGCCTTCGCGGCACTCCGCCGCGGCGGACGCCTCGTCTGCGTCGGCCTGCCGCCGGAGAACGAGGGGCCGATGGCGCTGCCGATCTTCCCGACGGTGCTGAAGGGGATCTCGGTGATCGGGTCCATCGTGGGGACCCGGCAGGACCTGACAGAGGTCTTAGAGCTCCACGCGCACGGCCGGACCCGGGTGATCGCGGAGTCCCGCAAGCTCGACGAGATCAACGAGTCGATCGACGACGTCCTCGCCGGGCGGGCGGCCGCGCGGCTGGTCATCGAGTTCTGACCGCCTGAACACGCTGCGAACGATCCCTTGTTGCAAGCCACTTGCAACAAGGGATCATTCGCGATTGAATCGGTGGGTGGCCCCGACCCTGACCGAACCCGGCGTCCGGTCGGAGCGCGCCCTGACCCGGTTCCGCGCCAGCCTGACCGCCGCCGACCGGCGCGCGCTGTGGGGCATGGGTGCGTTCATCGTGTTCCTGCACGTGGCCGGCATCGGCATCCTGTGCGGGATCGTCGCACCCCAGCACTTCCGGATCGGTGGCGACCATCCGGTCTTCACCGTCGGGGTCGGGGTGCTGGCCTACACGTTCGGGCTGCGACACGCGTTCGACGCCGACCACATCGCGGCGGTCGACAACGCGACGCGCAAGCTCCTCGCCGACGACGCCGGCCGCAAGCCGCTCTCGCTCGGCTTCTGGTTCTCCCTGGGGCACTCCACCATCGTCTTCGCGCTGGCCCTGCTGCTGTCCTTGGGCGTGAAGGCCGTGGTCGGCCCGGTCACCGACGGCGGCTCGACGCTGCACTCGGCCGCGGGCGAGATCGGCGCCGGGGTCTCCGGGGTCTTCCTGTGGGTCCTCGGCCTGCTCAACCTCGCGGTCCTGCTCGGCATCATCCGGGTCTTCCGGGAGATGCGGCGTGGCGTGTACGACGAGGCGCAGCTCGAGGAGCACCTGAACAACCGGGGCTTCATGAACCGCATCCTCGGTGGTCTCACCCGGGGCGTCCGCAAGCCCTGGCACATCTACCCGATCGGGGTGCTCTTCGGGCTCGGCTTCGACACCGCAACCGAGGTCGGCCTGCTCGTGATGGCCGGCGGGGCCGCGGCGTTCAACCTGCCCTTCTACGCGATCCTCGTGCTGCCGATCCTGTTCGCGGCGGGCATGTGCCTGGCCGACACGGTCGACGGTGTCTTCATGAACGTCGCCTACGGCTGGGCGTTCTCACGCCCGGTCCGCAAGGTCTTCTACAACATCACGATCACCAGCATCTCGGTGGCCGTGGCCCTGATCATCGGGACCATCGAGCTGCTCAGCGTTCTGGTCCACGAGGCCGGCATCAGCTCCGGGCCGCTGGCGGCGATCGCGTCGATCCCGCTGGACTATGCCGGCTACGGCATCGTCGGGCTCTTCGTGGTCACCTGGGTGGTGGCGCTGGCGGTCTGGCGCTTCGGGCGCATCGAGGAGCGTTGGTCCTCCGACCTGTCCGGCTAGAGGTAGAGACCGGCCGACTCGTCGCCGAGGCGGTCCGCGGCCACCGCATGGACGTCGCGCTCGCGCATCACGACGTACGTCTCACCCTGGACCTCGACCTCGGCCTTGTCCTCGGGGTCGAACAGCACCCGGTCGTCCACCTGGACCGAGCGAGCGTGCGGTCCGGCGGCGACCACCCGCGACCAGACCAGCCGACGAGCGCCCATCGCGGCCGTCGCCGGGATCACGATGCCGCCGGAGGAACGCCGTTCACCGCTCTCGCGGTCCACCTCGACCAGGATCCGGTCGTGCAGCATCTTGATCGGCAGCTTGTCGGGCACCTTCGTGGCCATCGGCACCTAGTCCGAGGCGACCTTGCGGACCACGGCGAACAGCACGACCACACCCAGGACGCCGCCGGCGACCTTGAGGATGTTGTCGGTGCGGGGCTGACCGGTCTGGAGATCGACGAAGTAGCCCTTCATGGAGGTGAGCTCGCGCTTGGCGATGGTCTTCGGGCTGGCGCGGTGGACGAGCTGGTCGATGGTGCTGGCCAGGCGCTCGCGGGTCGCTTCCATCTCGAGCTCGAGCGGGGTCGTCTCCTTGGTCACGCGCGAAGGCTACCAACCGCCCCGACCTCCTAGAGTGCGGGCCATGACCCGACTCTCTCCCGGTGACCCGGCTCCCGACTTCACGCTGCCCTCCGACGACGGCTCCACCGTCAGCCTGTCCGGCCTGCGCGGACACAAGGTGATCGTGTACTTCTACCCCGCGGCGATGACCCCCGGTTGCACCACGCAGGCCTGCGACTTCACCGACTCGCTGTCCTCGCTCAAGGGCGCCGGCTACGAGGTGCTGGGCATCTCGCCGGACGCCCCCGCGAAGCTCGCGAAGTTCCGGGCCCGCGACTCGCTCACGATCACCCTGCTCTCGGACGCCGACCGCGCGGTGATGAAGGAGTACGGCGCGTTCGGCGAGAAGAAGCTGTACGGCAAGCCCGTCGAGGGCGTGCTCCGCTCCACCTTCGTGGTCGACGAGGAGGGCCGGATCGAGCTCGCGCAGTACAACGTCAAGGCCACCGGCCACGTCGCCAAGCTGCGTCGGGACCTGAAGCTGGCCTGACATCACGCCCGCACCATTGCGACACCACAGTGACGTCTGTACGGTGTCACAATGCCGTCACAGCCTTGGATCGACCTGCGCGCTCCGGGACGCCTGCTCCGGAGCGTGCCCGACCTGAGGTTCCTGCTCGGAGCCGGGCTGGTCTCGATGACCGGCGACTGGCTGCTGGGCATCGGTCTCGCCTACTCGGTCTACGCCCTCACCGGCTCCACGCTGGCGTCGGCCGCCACCCTGCTCTCGTCGTTCGTCCCGCAGGTGGTGGTGGGCAGCATCGCCGGGGTCTTCGTGGACAGGTGGGACCGCAAGCGGACCATGGTGGTCGCCAACCTCGTGCTGGCGGTCGGCCTGCTCCCCCTGCTGCTGGTCTCGGGGGCGCACCGGATCTGGCTCGTGTACGTCGTGCTGGCCGCGGAGTCGGTCGTGGAGGTCTTCTTCGCCCCGGCCGAGCAGGCCCTGCTGCCCCGGGTCGTGGCCGACGAGGACCTCGTCGCGGCGAACGGGCTGAACGGCCAGGTCCGCAACCTGGCCCGCCTCCTCGGCTCCGGGCTGGGTGGCGTGACCGCTGCCCTCGGGGGCATCACCGCGATCGCCGCCGCGGACGCGGTCACCTTCCTGCTGGCGGCGTTCCTGGTCTCTCGGATCCGCACCTCGGGCCGGCCCCTCGACGCGTCGTCCGACGACCCCACCGACGTCGTCCGTAGCCGGCTCGCCGGGCTGGCCGAGGAGTGGCGGACCGGGCTCCGCGCCACCTGGCGCTCGCCGGTGATCCGGATGTTGCTGGTCTTCACGCTGATCACGAGCACCGGCGAGGGGATCATGGGCACGCTGTTCGCGCCCTACGTCCGCGAGGTGCTGCACGGCGGCGCCCAGGTCTACGGGCAGATCAGCGGCGTGCAGGCGATCGGGGGGATCGTCGGCGGCTTCCTGGTGGCCAGCCTCGGGTCCCGCTGGTCGCCGGCGGTGATGCTCGGCGCCGGTGCCGTGGCGTTCGGGCTGGTGGACCTGGCGATCTTCCTCTATCCGCTGCTCCTGGTCTCGCCCTGGCCGGCGGCCGTCGGGATGATCGTGGTCGGCCTGCCCGGCGCGGTGACCGTGGCCGGCCTCCAGACCCTGTTCCAGCGGCACACCGTGGACGCCGAGCGCGGCCGGGTGTTCGCGCTCGGCTCCCTGGCGTCGTCGGTCACCGTGGTGCTCGGCTCCCTCGGGGCCGGGCTGCTCGGTGGGTCGGTCGGGATCATGCCGGTCCTGGCCGTCCAGGGCGTCGGGTACGTCGTGGCCGGGCTGCTCATGCTCGCCACCCTGGACGGCGCCACCGCCCGGGCGTCGGCCGCCGCCTCTCTAGACTTGCCCGGCACGACCCCCTCGCGCTCGTAGCCCAATGGCAGAGGCAACGGCTTTAGGTGCCGTCCAGTGAGAGTTCGAATCTCTCCGAGCGCACACCGGCCCACTCCCCCGCGACTCCACGCCGATCGGCGGGTCGGGGAGAAGCTTTCCCCGGTTCACCGGTGAAACCGTCGCTTCCCAGCCGAAATTCCGGCCGAGAGGCGACGATTTCGGCTGGGAAGTCCGGGCCTTCCGACGACCCAGCCCGCCGGGGCGGCGCCGCCCAGGACCGGTGGCCCGGCTCAAGGGGTCAGCAGGTCGGCGATCTGCGGGGCGATCTCGCGCAGGGCCCGGCCGCGGTGCGAGACGGAGTCCTTGTCGGCGGCATCGAGCTCGGCGGTGGTCCGTCCAGGGAACTCGACGGCCTCGAACAGGACGTCGTACCCGAACCCGCCGCCCCCCCGGGTCTCGCGGATCACCCGGCCGTCCATCCGGCCCTCCACGACCAGCTCGGCACCCTCCGGGCGACCGGCGCTCGGCGGCGCGCAGAAGGCCACGGCGCACGCGAAGTGGGCGCCACGACGGTCGTCGGGAACGTCGTGGAGCTGGTCGAGGAGCAGGGCGTTGTTGCGGCCGTCGTCCTTGGGCGGCCCCGACCAGCGGGCCGAGAGCACTCCGGGCATCCCGTTCAGGGCGTCGACGCACAGGCCGCTGTCGTCGGCGACGCTCGGCAGCCCCGTCGCGGCCAGCCCGGCCCGCGCCTTCAGGGTGGCGTTGCCGACGAACGTCGGCTGGTCCTCGACCGGCTCGTCGTACGGCGCGACGTCGTCGAGGCCGAGCACCTCGACGCCGGGCAGGTGGGCCTCCAGGATCCGGCGCATCTCGAGCAGCTTCTTGGGGTTGCGCGACGCCAGGAACACCCGCACCGACTCGCCCACCGGCTAACTCTCCAGCGCGACCCGCTGGAGCCGGGTCAGCTCGGCGCAGCCACCGGCAGCGAGGTCGAGCAGCGCGTCGAGCTCGGCGCGGTCGAACGGCGCGCCCTCGGCGGTGCCCTGGACCTCGACGAACGAGCCGGAGCCGGTCATCACGACGTTCATGTCGGTCTCGGCGCGGACGTCGTCGTCGTAGTGCAGGTCCAGGCGCGGCGATCCGTCGATGATGCCGACGCTGACCGCCGCGACCGAGTCGGTCAGCGGCTCGCCCTTCAGCGCCCCGCGGGCCCGCAGGTGGGTCACCGCGTCGGCCAGCGCGACGTACGCCCCGGTGATCGCGGCGGTGCGGGTGCCGCCGTCGGCCTGGAGGACGTCGCAGTCCAGGACGATGGTGTTCTCGCCGAGCGCCTTGTAGTCGACCACCGCCCGCAGCGAGCGCCCGATCAGCCGGGAGATCTCGTGGGTCCGGCCACCGATCCTGCCGCGGACCGACTCGCGGTCCGAGCGGGTGTTGGTGGCGGCCGGGAGCATGGCGTACTCCGCGGTCACCCAGCCGAGCCCGGAGCCCTTCCGCCACCGGGGCACGCCCTCGGTGGCCGAGGCCGCGCAGAGCACGCGGGTCCGGCCGAACTCGACCAGCACCGAGCCGGCGGCGTGGTCGAGCCAGTGGCGGGTGATCGTGATGTGGCGCAGAGCGTCGTCGGCGCGGCCGTCACTGCGGGCAGGGCTGTCGGGTCGGGGGGCGTTCATGCCCCGACCCTAGTGACCCCTACTTGACCTCGGCCCGCCGGATCCGCCAGATCCCGATCGCGAGCGGGATCACGAGCCAGATGAACCCACTCACCGCCAGATGGGCCCACTGGGTCCCGGTCAGGGGCATGTCGTAGAGCTCGTTCTGGGCGGCCTGGAAGTCGATCCAGCCCACGAGCGAGTTGAACCACGACATCAGGGCGGCGCCGAGCGCGAACAGCCCCGGGAGCACCCACTTGTAGATGAAGAAGACCACGATCGCGGCGGGGGTGTTCAGGAGCAGGCAGGCCAGGGCGAAGCCGCCCAGCATTGCGAACGTCTGGTTGATCACGAAGCCCGCGAAACCCGACCAACCGAACGTCCAGTCGATGCTCTGGTGGCTCTGGAGGGCGCCGTACAGGAGGTTGCAGACCAGGCCTACCACCAACGCGAACGCGATCACGAACGCGGTCAGGGTGACCCCCGCCAGCAGCTTGGCGACCACGATCCGCATCCGTCGCGGCTCCAGGGTGAAGGTCGTCATCGCCGTGCGCTGGCTCCACTCGCTGGTCACCAGCATGATGCCGACGACCGGTAGCAGGATCGAGGACACGAAGGCTGCGGCGCCCACGAAGTCGCCGTACTGCGCGGTCGCGTCGCTGTGCGTCGCGACCACGGCGAGGAAGATCCCCTCGGCCAGCAGCGCGGCCCCGATGGTGATGCCGACCAACCAGCGGCCGGCTCGGGTGTCGACTGTCTTGCGCAGCTCGACCCGGAACAGTCGCGAGAACGGGATCGACGTGGTGCCGGAGATGTCGAGGCCGACGGGGGCGGTGGTGGTCATGCGGATACCTCGCTCTGGAGTGGCTCGCGCTGGGTGTCGGCGGTCAGCTCGAGGAACAGGTCCTCGAGGCCGCCTTCGTTCCCGGCGCGCAGGTCGGTGAGCACGATGGACTTCTCGGCGGCGACGCGTCCGACGTCGACCGGCTCGGCGGTGACCCGGATCCCGGCTCCGGCCGGGGTCGTGTGCAGGCCCTTGGCGGTGAGGGCCGCGTCGAGGGCGGCGTTGTCGAGAGACGTGACCAGGGTGGTGGACGCGCCCCCGGTGGCGGTCGCGAGCAGCTCCTGACGGGTGCCCCGGGCAACGATCTTGCCGTTGCCGATCAGGATCATCTCGTCGGCGATCTGCTCGACCTCGTGCAGGAGGTGGCTGGAGAGCAGCACGGTGCCGCCCTTGTCGGCGTACCCCTTGAGGAGGCCGCGCATCCAGCGGATGCCCGCGGGGTCGAGGCCGTTGGCCGGCTCGTCGAGGATCAGCACGGTCGGGTCGCCGAGGAGAGCGTGGGCGATGCCGAGCCGCTGCCTCATCCCGAGTGAGTAGTTGCGGACCCGGCGCTTGGCCTCCTTGGCGTCGAGCGAGACCAGGGCCAGCATCTCGTCGACCCGCGACCCGGGCAGCCCCATGGTGCGGGCCCCGAGCTCGAGGGTCTCCCGGCCGGTGCGGCCCGCGTGCTGAGCGGACGCGTCGAGGAGGACCCCGACATGGCGACCCGGGTTGGGGATGTCGCGGTAGTGCAGACCCCCGATCGTGACCTCCCCGTGGCTGGCCGGGGTGAGCCCGACCATGACCCGCATCGTCGTGGTCTTGCCCGCGCCGTTGGGCCCGAGGAAGCCGGTGACCGTCCCCGGCTCGCACTCGAAGCTGATGTCGTCGACTGCGATGAAACTCCCGTAGGCCCGAGTGAGCCTTTCCACCTTGATCATGGGGTCCACCCTGCCCTATCGGGGGAGGCAGAGGGATCAGGGATGACCCCGAGTCACGAAATGGAGTACGACGCGCCCGGCACCGCGGCCACGACCTCGCCGTCGCAGGTGAGTCGCGCTTCGGCCACCATCGCGTCGACGTCGTACCACGGCGGGACGTGGGTGATCACGAGTCGAGGCACCTCGTTGCGCGCGGCGACCTGGCCGGCCTGGTGCCCGGTCAGGTGGACGTCGGGCGGGTTGGCCTCCCCGTGGTGGAACGACGCCTCCGCCAGGAGCAGGTCGGCTCCACCGGCCAACCGGTCGAGCGCGTCGCAGGGGCCGGTGTCGCCGGTGTAGGCGAGCGTGCGACCCTCCGCGGTCACCCGGACGGCGTACGCCGGCACCGGATGCGCGACCCGCACCGGCTCGACCAGGAAGGGGCCGATCTCGACCGGCGTGATCTCCGCGGACCCGTCGGCGTACTCGTGGAAGTCGAACTCGCCTGACATGTCGTCCTCGTTGGCCAGGTCGTAGGCGCGCGTCATCCGCGCCGCCACGCCGGCCGGTCCCCAGACCGGGATCGGAGGCAGGGCGCCACCGGGGTGGTACTTGCGCATCACGTAGTAGCCGCACAGGTCCAGGCAGTGGTCCGGGTGCAGGTGGCTGAAGAAGACGGCGTCCACCGCGTCGGCGTCGGCGTACTCCTGGAGGGCGCCCAGCGCGCCGCTGCCCAGGTCGAGCAGGATCCGCCAGGTGCGGCCGTCGGCGTCGTCGGCCTCGACCAGGTAGCAGCTCGCTGCCGAGCCGGGTCCGGCGAAGGAGCCCGAGCAGCCGATCACGGTCAGCCTCATCGCAGGCCCCCGGCGAACTGGGCGGCCATCGCGAGCTCAGGCCCCAGGAAGCGGCGGCCGATGTGCTCGAACTCCTCGGGCGCGCCGGTGGTCAGGAAGTGGTACGACGGGTCGCCGCCGTCGCGCATCAGGTCACGGCCGACCAGCATCTTGTAGACGTCCTTGGCGCACTCCTCGGCACTGCTGACCAGCGTCACCTCGTCGCCCACGACGTAGGAGATGACACCCGTGAGCAGGGGGTAGTGGGTGCAACCGAGGATCACCGTGTCGACCTCGGCGGCGACGAGCGGGTCGAGGTAGTCGTGCGCCGCGGCGAGCAGCTCCTGCCCACCGGTCACCCCGGCCTCGACGAACTCCACGAAACGCGGGCAGGCGCGGGTCGTGAGCTCGATCTGGGGCGCAGCGGCGAACGCGTCGTCGTAGGCCAGCGAGTCGGCGGTGGCACGGGTGCAGATCACGCCGATCCGGCCGTTGCGGGTCGCCGCCACGGCCCGACGCGTCGCCGGCAGGATCACCTCGACCACCGGTACGTCGTAGCGCTCGCGGGCATCACGCAGCATCGCCGCGCTGGCGGAGTTGCAGGCGATGACCAGCGCCTTCACGCCCTGGGCCACCAGGTGGTCGAGGCATTCGAGGGCGTACTCGCGGACCTCGCCGATCGGCTTCTGGCCGTAGGGCTGCCGGGCGGTGTCACCGAGGTAGACCAGGGACTCGTGGGGCAGCTGGTCGATCACCGACCTGGCCACCGTCAGGCCGCCGAAGCCGGAGTCGAAGATCCCGATCGGCGCATCGAGGGACAACGGGGACACAAACGCACAGGGTAGGTGGTCCCACCCCCGGCCCGCACTCCGACGCGACCGACGTCACGCGGATCGGTGACCAGCCGGCGGGTCGGTGGTCGAGCGATGTCGAGAGCAGCCCGAGCCGGGCTTACTCGAAGAGCTTGGCCTGCGGCGGCCCGAGCGAGGGGTCGACGCCGTCGAACAGACTGCTGACCGACTCGCCGGCATGGATCCGGGCGATCGCCTCGGCGAAGAGCCCGGCCACGGTGCGCACCTTCAGCTCCGGCCAGTTCGCGGGAGCCGGCACCGTGTCGGTGGTGACCACCTCGGAGATCATCGGATGGTCACGCAGCCGCTCGACGGCCTTGCCGACGAACAGCCCGTGGGTGCAGGCGATCGCGGCGTCGGTGCAGCCCTGGTCACCGAGCCGGTCGAGGAGCTCGATGATCGAGCCACCGGTGGCGATCTCGTCGTCGAGCACGATGGCTCGCTTGCCGACCACGTCGCCCACGATCGAGTCGATCACCACCCGGTCGTCGGCCAGGCGGCGCTTGTTGCCGGCCGCGACGTTGAGGCCGAGCAGCCGGGAGAACTGGGTGGCCGTCTTGGCGTTGCCGAAGTCGGGCGAGACCACGACCGCGTCGGAGAGGTCCTGGGCGAGGAAGTGGTCGGCGAGGATGCCGAGCGCGGTGAGCTGGTCGACGGGCACCGAGAAGAACCCGTGCACCTGGGGTGCGTGCAGGGTCATCGTGATCACGCGGTGCACACCGGCGGTGGCCAGCATGTCGGCCACGAGGCGGCCGCCGATCGAGATCCGCGAGGCATCCTTCTTGTCCGAGCGCGCGTAGGCGTAGAACGGGATCACCGCGGTGATCGAGCCGGCACTGGCTCCGCGAGCGGCGTCGATCATCAGCAGGAGCTCCATCAGGTGCTCCTGCGTGGGCGGCACCAGCGGCTGGACGATGAAGACGTCGCGCTGGCGGCAGTTCGCCTGGAGCTGGGCCTGGAGGCAGTCGTTGCTGAACCGCGTCATCTCCACCGACGAGAGCGGGACCTCGAGGTCATGGCAGATGGCCTTGGCCAGGGGACGGTGTGCGGACCCGCTGAAGACGACGATGTTGCGGTCGGGCACGGGCACTCCACGTGGGCTGGGCTCGGCGGTCGGCTCAGGGTAACCCGAATCCGGCGAAGCCGCCCCTCAGGCCCAGAGCTGCCCTTCGAGCCGGTCCTCGGCCTCGTCGATGGTGCCTTCGTAGGCACCGGTGGAGAGGTACTTCCAGCCCCCGTCACAGACGATGAACACGATGTCCGCCCGCTCCCCCGCCTTCACCGACCTGACGGCCTGGGCGAGGGCCGCGTGCAGGATGGCGCCGGTCGAGATGCCGGCGAAGATGCCCTCTCCCTCGAGCAGCTCACGCACCCGGCGTACGGCGTCCCGCGGGCCCACCGAGAAGCGGCTGTCGATCAGCGAGTCGTCGTAGAGCTCCGGGACGAAGCCCTCGTCGAGGTTGCGCAGGCCGTAGACCAGCTCGCCGTACCGCGGCTCGGCAGCGACGATCCGGACCCCCGGCTTGTGCTCGCGGAAGAACCGCCCGACCCCCATCAGGGTGCCGGTGGTGCCGAGGCCGCCGACGAAGTGGGTGACCTCGGGCAGGTCGGCCAGGATCTCGGGGCCGGTGCCCTCGTAGTGCGCCAGGGCGTTCGCCGGGTTGCCGTACTGGTAGAGCATCACCCAGTCGGGGTGCTCGGCGGCGATGCCCTTGGCGACCCGGACAGCCTCGTTGGACCCGCCGGCGGCGGGCGACGACACGATCTCGGCACCCCACATCTCCAGCAGCTGACGGCGCTCCTGCGAGGTGTTCTCCGGCATCACGCAGACCAGGCGGTAGCCGCGCAGCTTGGCCACCATCGCGAGGGAGATGCCGGTGTTGCCGCTGGTCGGCTCGAGGATCGTGCAGCCGGGTCGGAGCAGCCCGTCCTTCTCGGCGTGCTCGATCATCGCCAGGGCGGCCCGGTCCTTGATCGAGCCGGTCGGGTTGCGGTCCTCGAGCTTGGCCCACAGCCGGACGTCGGCACTCGGCGAGAGCGTCGGGAGCCCGACCAGCGGGGTGCCGCCGACCGAGGCCAGCAGGTTGTCGTAGCGCATGGGGTGAGTGCCTCCGGTGGGTCAGCGCAGGAAGTGCTCGGGGTCGAAGTCGGACAGCGGGATGATCCGGACCCGCGGCAGGGGCGCGTTGAAGGCGGCCACGTCGTCCTCGAGGTCGAACAAGGGGATGTCGAGCCCGGTGAGCTGGCCGCTGACGAACTCGCGGAGCGCGAGGAGCCCGAGCCGCCGACCGTCGTCCAGTGCGCCCAGCTGCGGCGCGAAGTCACCGTCGTGGCTGCACAGCATCACGTCGGCGTCGTGGCCCTTCAGCGCCTCGAGCGTACGCTGGATGCCGACGTCGACGACCTTCTCGTCGGAGCTGCCGGCCAGCGGGACCGGCCGGTAGCCCATTGCCAGCAGGGCCTGCACGAACGGCAGGGGCATGTTGCCGTTGCTGGCGTTGAGGAAGAACAGCCCCATGGCCGGCTGGCCCCACGTCGCCTCGGCGAAGGACGTCAGCCGCTCCCAGCGGGGCCGCTCCTCGGGCTGGGGCCGCCGGTTGAACAGGGACGTGCCGAGCGTCGCGTCGATGTTCTCGCCGTCGACGAGAAGGAAGGTACGACGCGGGTCGCTCATCCCCGGTGCGCGAGCCGGTCGAGACCGCCGCCGGCGACCGCCGGCAGGACGACCACCTGGTCGCCGTCGGCGACCGGGGCTTCCAGGCCGCCGAGGAACCGGACGTCCTCGTCGTTGACGTAGACGTTGACGAAGCGGCGCAGGTCGCCGTTCTCGATCAGGCGGTCCTTGAGGCCCGGGTGGTTGGCCTCCAGGTCGTCGATCAGCGCGCTCAGGCTGCTGCCGCTCGCGTCGACGGCCTTCTGACCGGCGGTGTAGGTGCGCAGGATGGTCGGGATCCGGACCTCAACGGGCATCGGGCTGGTCTCCTGGGTCGGTGGGGGTCTCGGGCAGGACGTCGACCACGATGACCTCTTCCTCGGTCACCTGACCGTCGACGATCCGATACGACCTGAACTCCACGGGGCCGTCGTTATTCCCGTGCTCCCGCGTGCTGACCAGCACGTAGTGGGCCCCAGGCTCGCTCGCGAGGCCGATGTCGGTGCGGCTCGGGTAGGCCTCGGTGGCCGTGTGCGAGTGGTAGACGACGACCGGCTCCTCGTCGCGCGCCCACAGTTCCTTGTAGAGCGCGAGCAGCTCTGTGGAGTCGAACTCGTAGAACGTCGGGCTGCCGGCCGCGTTCACCATCTCCACCAGCCGTTCGGGGCGATCGCTGCCCTCCGGGCCGGCCACGATGCCGCACGCCTCGTCGGGGTGGTCCCGCTTGGCGTGCGCCACGATGCCGTCGTACGTCGTCCGCGCGAGGGTGAGCACGCCGTTCAGGGTAGTGAACCGCCGGGTACGACGACGCCCCGGGACCGAGGTCCCGGGGCGTCGTTCGTGTGGTCTCGACTTCGCTCGACCACCGAGATGGTCGCTCGACCACCGAGATGGTGCGCGACCACCGAGATGGTCGCTCGACCACCGAGATGGTCACTCGACCGCCGAGGTGATCAGGGCAGGTAGTACATCGGGTTCGGGATCTTGTAGGTCGAGTCCGCGAAGCCGCCCTTCAGGTCGCTGAACTGGTCACCGAAGTTGGCGACGATGTCGACACCGAGGCTCTCGATGTGCTGACGGGTCAGCGACTTGTACTGGACCGTGGTGCAGGCCGGGGCGCAGCTGGACAGCCACGGCTCGGTCGCGCCACTGGCGTCCTTGAGGTAGACGTGGGTCGGGTCGACGTCGTAGCCGGCCCTCGTCAGGTTGAGGATGGTGCCGTCCTTCTGGGTGATCGGACGCCCGGTCAGGAAGTAGACCTGGTAACCGTGGGCCTCGGCCGACTTCTCCAGACCCACCATGCCGGGAACCGCCGGGAAGACCTGCGGGTCGGAGGCGTTGACGAAGTTGGCGTTCGTCGCCGGGTTGTACACGAAGTTGCTGAAGATCTCGTAGCTGTAGGTGTTCAGCGTCGTGTCGTCGATGTCGAACAGGATCGCCTTGTTCGCGGTCCGCTTGTGGTGGTGGCTGAGCTCCTTGGCAGCGCGGGCGGCGATGCCCTCGACCTCGTGGGCGTAGGCGCCGTCCGGGTTGAAGGTGTGGATGAACGTCGGCGGGTTGGTGGCGGTCCCGGGGGCGACGGTGGTGGTCGGCGTGTCGCCGTAGTAGGCCTTGATCGCGGTCTTGACCTGGTCGATGTTCTGGATCTGGTCGGCGCTGGTCGGTGCTGCCGGCGGAGCGGGGACGGCCTTGTGACCGTCGTGGGCGAGCGCCAGTCCGGGCACGGTCAGTGCCATGCCGGCAGCGAGCGACGCGAACGCGATGGTGGTGGTCCGCGCCGGGCGCTTGAGCGTGAGCTTCACAGAGTTCCTCCGAGTGGGTGCGTGTGGTGCGGTCACCCAAACACGGAGTCGGGCCAGACCACAAGTACGCCGTCGGACTACCCCAGGGCGTCGACCAGGGTCTCCTGGAGCGCCCCGATCCACTCGTAGATGTCGTGCGCCTGAGCCCGCGGATCGTCGTCGGGCAGGGCGTCCCAATAGGCCTCGTCACCCTCGACGACCTCCAGGCGCGTGGCCAGGGCCAGCCGGAGGTCGGTGAACGACTTCAGCCAGGTCAGGGCGCCCGGCTCGTCGAGCTCGACGTCGATCACCAGCCGCTCCTCTCCCAGCTCGGCGGGCAGCCCCGCCTCCTCCAGGGAGTCGATGACGAAGGCTGCGCCCGCCGCCTTGCCGTCGCGCAGGGCGCCCTCGGTGAACCGGCGGAACTCGGAGGCCGCCTCGTCGTCCTCGCCGTACGCCGTCGGGAAGAGACGGGCCAGCACGGGGTCCTCGGGCTCGGTGGTCGGCCCGTCGAAGCTGAGCATGGCCTCCAGCGGATCGGCGTGCTCGTGGGGTACGGCGGCCTCGTTGCGGAGGAGCTCGACCAGCTGGGAGGCCAGGGAGCGCAGCAGGTCGGCCTCGAAGCCGGAGAACGTGGCGATCAGGTGACCGCTCCGCCGGTGCCGCGTGAAGCCGCTCATCCGGGGTCCCCGCCGGAGCGAGAGCGCAGCGAGCGATCTGGTGCTGTGTTCACTGGCGTTCCAGGGTGGCCCACAGGCCGTACTCGTGCATGGCCTGGACGTCGCGCTCCATCTCCTCGCGGGAGCCGTTGCTGACCACCGACCTGCCGTCGTGGTGCACCTCGAGCATCAGCTTCTCGGCCTTCTTCTTGTCGTAGCCGAAGTAGGTGCGGAACACGTAGGTCACATAGCTCATCAGGTTCACCGGGTCGTTCCAGACGATGGTCACCCAGGGCTTGGAGACCAAGGTGATCTCGTCGGGGGTGAGGTCAGGCTCGACCTCGACCGGGCTCGTGGTCGCCATGGGGCCATGGTGGCACAGCCGGGACGTCGCCCCGGCCCTACGCTGGGCGCGTGCCCGCCTCGACCGCGTTGCTCACCGACCACTACGAGCTGACCATGCTCCAGGCGGCCCTCGGCTCCGGGACGGCGCAGCGCCGGTCGGTGTTCGAGCTGTTCCCCCGCCGCCTCCCGGAGGGCCGTCGGTACGGCGTCGTGGCCGGCGTCGGCCGGGCGCTCGACGCGCTGGAGCGCTTCCGCTTCGACGACGAGGTGCTCGAAGCGCTGCGCGACGTCGTCGACGAGCGCACCCGTGAATGGCTGGCGTCGCACCGGTTCACCGGCGACGTCTGGGGCTACGCCGAGGGTGAGGTGTACCTGCCGTACTCGCCGCTGCTGGTGGTCGAGGGCACGTTCGCCGAGGCGGTGTTGCTGGAGACGCTGCTGCTCTCGATCTACAACCACGACTCGGCGATCGCCTCGGCGGCATCGCGGATGACCAGCGTGGCCGGCGACCGCCCCTGCATCGAGATGGGGTCGCGCCGGACGCACGAGGAGGCTGCGGTCGCCGCGGCCAGGGCCGCGTACGTCGCCGGCTTCGCGACCAGCTCCAACCTCGCGGCCCGTCAGCGGTACGGCGTACCCACGGCCGGCACCAGCGCACACAGCTTCACCCTCCTCCACGACACCGAGGCCGACGCGTTCCGGGCGCAGGTCACCTCCCTCGGTGAGGGCACCACGCTGCTCGTCGACACCTACGACATCCGCGAGGCGGTGCGGCTCGGCGTCGAGATCGCCGGCACCTCACTGGGCGCCGTACGCCTCGACTCCGGTGACCTCGGCGAACTGGCCCATCAGGTGCGACGGCAGCTGGACTCCCTCGGGGCGACCTCGACCCGGATCGTGGTGACCAGCGACCTCGACGAGTTCGCGATCGCGGCGCTGGCCTCGGCGCCGGTCGACGCGTACGGCGTCGGCACGCAGCTGGTGACCGGCTCGGGCCACCCGACCTGCGGCTTCGTCTACAAGCTGGTCTCCCGGGAGGGCGACGACGGCGCGATGGTCTCGGTGGCCAAGCGGAGCACGGACAAGATCTCGATCGGGGGCCGCAAGTACGCCCTGCGTCGCCGCAGCGCCGCCGGGGTGGCCGAGGCCGAGGTGGTCGGCATCGGCGAGGCGCCGATCGACGACGGAGACGACCGGTCGCTGCTCGTGCCGCTGGTGCGGGGTGGCGAGGTCGTCGGTCGCGAAACCCTCGACGCCGCCCGGGACCGCCACCATGCGGCCCGCGCCGAGCTGCCCCCGGCGGCCCAGCAGATGTCCCGCGGCGAGCCGGTGATCCCGACCCTCCACGTCTGAGCGGGCCCGGAGGACCCCGGGGCAGCCCGTCCACTCCGCGTCACCGCCGCACGAGCGGCCCCGATAATCTCGACCCATGACCCGCGCGCTGATCGTCGTGGACGTGCAGAACGACTTCTGCGAGGGCGGCTCGCTGCCGGTGACCGGTGGCGCCCGGGTGGCCAGCGACATCGGCGAGCTCCTGCACCTCTGGACCCGGCAGGGGCCTGACGCCCCGGCGTACGACCACGTCGTGGCCACCAAGGACCACCACGTCGACCCGGGCGCCCACTGGGCGCGGGAGCCCGACTTCGTGGACTCGTGGCCGGTGCACTGCAAGGTCGGGACCGACGGCGAGGCGTTCCACCCCAACCTCGATCCGCAACCCTTCGACGCGATCTTCCTCAAGGGCGAGCACGCAGCGGCCTACTCCGGCTTCGAGGGCCGTACGACGGGTGGGGACGGCCTCGCCGAGTGGCTGCGCCGGCGCGGGGTCGAGCAGGTCGACGTGTGCGGGATCGCCACCGACCACTGCGTCCGGGCCACCGCCCTCGACGCGCAGGCGGAGGGGTTCGAGACCCATGTGCTGACCGCCCTGTGCGCCGGTGTCGCGGCCGAGACGACCGAGGCGGCGCTCGTCGAGCTGGCCGGGGCCGGCGTCACCCTCGACTGAGGTCGGCGAGGGGCCCGGCGACCCGCGGCGCCATCGCCTCGGCCAGGGCGACCAGCCCGCTCATCGGCCGGATCATCACCCGGAACTCGCTGACCAGGCCCACTTCGTCCACGGTCACGAAGTCCGCGCCCTCGAGCTCTCGGCCACCCACGGACGCGGTGAACATCAGCACGTGCCCCCGGCTCCCGGAGGAGGAGTCCTCGATGAAGGTCCGCACGTAGCGGAAGTCCTCGAAGGTCTCCATCGCCGCCCGCAGGAAGACCATCGTGGCTGCCCGGCCGGCGTACGGCTTGAACAGCGCCGGGCTGCGGAACACCACGTCCTCGGCGAGCAGCGCCTCGACGGCGGCGGCGTCCTTGGTCTCCAGGGCCCTGCGCAGCTGCTCCATCACTCCCCCTCGAACTCCGGGCGGCGGCGCTCGGCGAACGCCCGCATCCCCTCCGCCGCGTCGGCGGTCCGCAACAGCATCGTCTGCCCGGTGCGCTCGCGCTCCAGCGCGTCGTCGAGTCCTCGGAGCGACGCCGCGTTGACCGCGCGCTTGGTGGCGGCCAACGCGAGCGGGGCCGCGGCTGCCAGCCGGCCCGCCACCTCGGACAGCACCGTCTCGAAGGCGTCGTCCTCGGCCAGGTGGCTGACCAGCCCGGCGTCGTAGGCCTCACGACCGGTCAACGGCTCGGCCAGCAACGCCATCCGCATCGCCCGGGCCCGGCCGATCGACGAGGCGACGGTGGCGCTCGAGCCGCCGTCCGGCATCAGCCCGATCCGGGTGAAGGCCAGCAGGAACGACGCCGACTCCGAGGCCACGCACAGGTCGCTGGCCAGCGCGATCGAGCAGCCCACGCCGGCCGCGACGCCGTGGACGCCGGCCACCACCGGCCGGTCGAGTCGGGTGATCGCGCGTACGATCCGGTTGGCCCGGTCCAGAGCCCGCACGTCGAGCTGCATCGGGCCGTCCGGCGCCGAGATGTCGGCGCCGGCGCAGAAGGCTCGACCCGCGCCACGGAGCAGCACGACGCGCAGGTCGTCGTACGACGCCGCCTGCTCGAGCTCGTGGGCGACGGCGTCGGAGAGCTCGTCGGTCAGCGCGTTGAGCTGGTCCGGCCGGTCCAGGGTCAGGGTGAGCACGCCGTCGGAGCGCGTCACTCCCAGCGTCGTGGTCATCCGCCCCACTTCTCGGCGAGGGTGCGGACCACCTTCACGTTGCGGTTGGTCGCCACGCCCAGATGCTTCTCCACGACCGCGTTGTCGAGCTTGGCGGAGTGGTAGTCGTCGCCGAGCAGCAGGTGCGCCGCGCGACCGCGCACCTCGGCCCGCTCACCCTCCTTGCCGGCTCCGTCGAGCTTGCGGACCGCAGCCGCGGTGGGGGCGTCCTTCAGCAGCGAGACGTAGCGCAGGCCGTCGTGACCCTCGGCGAGCTCGTCGGCGTCGGCGGCGACCCGGCTCAGCTCCCGGGGCGTGAAGACGATGGTCGGCACCTCGAAGCCCGCCGCACTGCGGAACGCCTTCTCCAGGGCGGCCTCCACCTTGGCCCGGCTGCGCAACGGCGTCGTGACCCGGACGTTGCCGGTGTTGATGTAGGTCTCGACGTCGGTGCACCCGGCGGCCTCGCAGGCCTCCACGATGGCGGCCTTGGCGAACATCCGCTTCCCGACGTTGATCGCACGGAGGAACGCGATGTACGTAGGCATGCGCCCATCCTGCCGTTCGCGGTGGGGCCGGTCCATCGGTCGCCTATGTAGGCTTCCCCGGTGCCCAGCGACCTGGAGAAGCAGAGCGGCGAGCTCGTCGTGTACGCCGCGCGGCTGGTGCGGGCGATCCGCCGTCGGGTCGGACATCCGGCCGGCATCCGGATCCTCGCGCTCCTCGACGAGCTGGGCCCGCAGGGGGTCACCGCCCTGGCCGAGGTCGACCGCGTTCCTCGCAGCCGACCGTCTCCGGCGCCGTACGCCATCTGGAGGAGCAGGGCCTGGTCGCCAAGGCGGCCGACCCCGACGACGCACGTCGCTCGGTGGTGCGGCTGACCGTGGCGGGCCGGAAGCGCCTGGTCGACGCGCGACGTGACAACGGTGCGGTCGTCGCGGAGCGCCTGGCGCGCACCGGTCACACCGCCGACGAGGTCGCGGCCGCGGTGGCCGTGCTCCGCGACGTGATGGCCGAGCAGCCCTAGGTGATCGTGAGCGGCTGCCCGTTCGCCACCAGCCGCCAGTCCACCGAGGCGAACTGCGTCGGGTCGATCGTGTGGTGCGCCCCGACCCAGTCGATCAGCAGCTGCCGGATGTCGGTGGAGTTGCTGTAGAGCACCGGCGCGGTGCTCACCGCCGGGAAGCCGCCACCGCCGCTCTGCCGGTAGTTGTTGACCGCGAGGGCGAACTCCTGCGCGGGCGTCACCGGGTTGCCGCCGTAGGCCAGGCCGATGATGCGGGAGCCGACCGGCTGGGCGAGGTCGACGTCGTAGCTCAGTCGGGCGTCGAGCCCGGCGATCGTGTCGAAGTTGTAGTCGGGGATCGGCACGCCCTGGGACGGCGCGTTGGTCACCTGGTCCATCGAGTAGCTGCCGGGCCCGGGGACCTGCCGGAAGTAGCGCATGGAGTACTCGAGGTAGTCCTTGACCTGCTGCCCGGTCACCTTCACGGCGAACAGGAAGTTGTCGTAGATGTAGAGGCCGGCCACGTCGCGCCGGCTCACCTCGCCGGCCGGGAACGACGCGCTGCGGTTGAACGGCGCTGCGATCGAGAGCACGGGCAGCGACGCGTCCGAGCCGGTCAGGCCCTGCTTGACCGCGGCCGCCTGGACGTAGTTGACGAAGTCGATGATCGGGACGTCCTCGACCGGCGCGCGTGCGGCCGACATCGCCTGGGTGGAGGTGCCGATCACGGTGTTGACGTAGGCGACGACCTTGTCGTGCTGGGTGCGCACCGAGGCGGCCACCTCGGGGTCCTCGAGCGCCTCGTTGGAGTTCAGCGTCTGCGAGCTCGCCGAGGCCACCGACCAGCGGTTGCCGTGCCGGACCAGGTCGAGCTCCATCACCGCCAGCCGCATCCCCCAGAAGTCGGGCTCGCACAGCAGCACGGGACGCCCGGTCTGCTCGTTGGTGACCAGCTTCTGCGGGATGTCCACGTGGGCGTGGCCGACCAGGATCGCGTCGATGTCGGGCACCTTCGCGGCGACCAGCGACGAGGCGTTCTCCGGGTAGGGCAACGCATCGCCGTACGACGACGACGTGACGGCGCCGGAGTGCGCGGCGACGACGACCACGTCGCAACCCAGCTTCTTCAGTTTCGGCACGAAGACCGTCGCCTGCTCGACCAGGCCCGGGAACTCGATCCGGCCCGCGACGTTGTCGCGGTCCCAGATCGCGATGCCGGGGTTGGTCAGCCCCAGGATGCCGACCTTGAGGTCCGGGCCCTCGGGCATCCGGACCGTCTTGACGAGGTACGGCGTGAACACCGGCAGCTTGGTCACGGGGTCGACCGCGTTCGCACCGAGCAACGGGAAGTTGAGCTGCGAGGCGTACGTGCGCAGCAGCGGGATGCCGTAGTTGAACTCGTGGTTGCCCAGCGCCGCCGCGTCGTACCCGACCAGGTTCATGGCTGTGGCCATCGGGTGGGTGCCGCCGGACGTGATCGGCTCGACCTTGGCGTAGTAGTACGCGAGCGGCGTGCCCTGGATCGTGTCACCGGCGTCGAGCATCAGCAGCGGCTGTCCGGCCAGGCGGGCGCGCTGCGCCTTGATCAGCGTCTGCACCTTGGCGATGCCGATGTCGTTGTGCGCGGCGTCGTCGTACACGGTGTTCTTGTAGTAGTCCCAGTCGAAGACGTTGCCGTGCAGGTCGGTGGTGCCGAGAATCGTCAGCCGCGTGCTGTGGCCGCCGTGACCGGAGGCTGCGGAGGCAGGCGACGCGGCATAGCCGGCGGCAGCGAGGGCGGCGGCGCCGGTGAGCACACCGCGACGCGTGGGGGCAGCTGAAGACATCCGAGAACCCTTCCGAGAGTGGGGTCACTGTCTACCGGACGACGGGCGGCCCCCGTCAAGCGGGTACGCCGGACCGTCACCCGGTGTTCACCGGCGCGGCCGACGCCTCCTGCCGGAGGGCGCGCCTCGTGCACACCGCGGCGTGGGACGGCGCCGGCGTCGGTGCGGCGTCGTACCGTCGACGTCGTGCCCTGCGACTACTGCGGCGTCGAGTTCGACCCCATCTCCACCAGATGGCTGTGCCCGCACTGCCACATGAAGGCCAACTGCTGCGACGGCGCCCCCCTCCCCGAGTCGGCGCAAACAGACAGCCACACCCCGCCGACTCGGCGCGAAGTGGCGCCCGCAGACCGCTGAGTCGGCGCAAACAGGCGTCCGTAGGGCGCTGAGTCGGCGCAAGCGAGCAGCTGCAGTACGCCGAGTCGGCGCAAACAAGCAGCCGCAGGCCGCCGAGTCGTCACATGACGGCTCAGCGGAAATCGGTCAGAGGTTGCCGCGGAGCTCCTGCTCGCGCTCGATCGACTCGAAGAGCGCCTTGAAGTTGCCCTTGCCGAAGCCCAGCGAGCCGTGCCGCTCGATGAACTCGTAGAAGACCGTCGGTCGGTCGCCCATCGGCTTGGTGAAGATCTGGAGCAGGTAGCCGTCCTCGTCGCGGTCGACCAGGATGGCCCGCTTCTTCAGCTCCTCGATCGGCACCCGCACCTCGCCGATCCGGGCCCGGAGCTCGGGGTCGTCGTAGTAGGCGTCGGGGGTGTCGAGGAACTCGATCCCGTTGTCGCGCAGGATGTCGACGGTGCGCAGGATGTCTCCGGTGGCCAGCGCGATGTGCTGACAGCCGGCGCCGTCGTAGAACTCGAGGTACTCGTCGATCTGCGACTTCTTCTTCGCGATCGCCGGCTCGTTGAGCGGGAACTTGACCCGGTGGTTGCCGCTCGCCACCACCTTCGACATCAGCGCGGAGTAGTCGGTGGCGATGTCGTCGCCGATGAACTCCGCCATGTTCGTGAAGCCCATGACCTTGTTGTAGAACTCCACCCACTCGTCCATCCGGCCGAGCTCGACGTTGCCCACGCAGTGGTCGATCGCCTGGAACAGCCGCTTGGGGTGGCCCTCGCGCCGGGTCACCTTCGTGGTGGACGCGACGTACCCGGGCAGGAAGGGGCCGTCGTACGACGAACGGTCGACCAGGGTGTGCCGGGTCTCGCCGTACGTCGCGATGGCGGCGATCCGGACCGTGCCGTGCTCGTCGGTCACGTCGTGCGGCTCGTCGAGGATCGTGGCGCCCGTCGAGCGGGCGTGGGCGATGCACTGGTCGACGTCGGGCACCTCGATCGCGATGTCGACGACACCGTCGCCGTGCGCGCGGTGGTGGTCGAGGACCGGGCTGTCGGGGGTCACGCCACCGGTGAAGACGAAGCGCGCGCTGCCGGAGCGGAGCACGTAGGACTTGCGGTCGCGGCTGCCGGTCTCCGGCCCGGAGTAGGCCTCGAGGTCCATGCCGAGCGCCAGCTGGTAGAACTGCGCGGTCTGGGTGGCGTTGCCGACGACGAAGCCGACGTAGTCCATCGCGGTGACCGGGAACGGGTCGCTGGACGCGTCGTACTCCACCAGGCCGACCAGTTGCTGCAGCTGCTCCAGGGTCAGGTCGGCCTTGAGCTCGTCGGCGGTGAGGGCGCCACCGGTGGACGGGGTGTTGTGGGTGGTCGTCATGCGCCACACCTTGCCCGGCGATGACAACCTGCGCAACAGTACGGCGAATCGTCGCGCAATCTGTCCAGCCGAGGAGCCCCAGATGGATGATCTTGACCGCAGTTTGCTCGGCTTGTTCGTCACCGATCCCCGGATCGGGGTGCTCGAGGCGAGCCGGAGGCTCGGCGTGGCCCGCGGCACCGTCCAGGCCCGCCTCGACAAGCTCAGCGGCGCCGGGGTGATCACCGGCTGGGGTCCGGAACTCTCGCCCGAGGCCCTCGGCTTCCCGGTCACGGCCTTCCTGACCCTCGAGATCCGGCAGGACAGCGCGGAGCACGGCGGCCACGACGCCGTCGCCCGGCACCTGGCGACCATCCCCGAGGTGCTCGAGGCGCATACGATCACCGGCGCCGGAGACCTCTGGGCGCGCGTGGTGGCGCGCTCCAACTCCGACCTGCAGCGGGTGATCGACCTCGTGCTCAAGGACCCGGCGATCGTCCGCAGCTCCACGGTGATCGCCCTGGCCACCCAGATCCCCTACCGGGTGCTCCCCCTGGCCCACTCGGGATAGTCCGGCACGCCTGGCACCTTCCAGGACCGTCCTGAGGTGCCTGGCGTGCCGGACTATCCCTGGGTGGGGGTACGACGTGGCAGGGGCTTGGTGAACCAGGCCTGCGCGTACGGGTTGTCGTTGTAGCGCTCGATGGCGCGGTAGCCGGCGCGCTCGTACATCGCGATCGCCTCCACCAGCGTTCCGTTGGTGTCGAGGTGGACCGAGCGGTAGCCCAGCCCGCGCGCCCGCCCCTCGAGCTCCGAGAGCATCCGGCCACCGAGCCCGCAGCCACGCCATTCCGGGGAGATCCACATCCGCTTGATCTCGCCGATGGTGCGCGAGTGCCGCTGGACTCCCCCGCAGGCCATCACCTCGCCGTCGATCCGGCCGACCACGAACACGCCGTACGGCGGCGCCAGGCCGGCCACGTCGGAGGTCGCGGCGTCACCGGGGTCGAACCCCCCGGGAATGCGCTCGTCCAGCTCGGCGAAGTAGCGGCGTACGGCGTCGACAGCGTCCGGCGAGCCCGCCGGCACGTCCTCGCACGTCATCGTCGCGGCCCGGACCAGGCGCCCGGCGGTGCCCAGCGCCTCGGTCAGGCGCCGGCGCTGGGAGGGCCCGAGCGGCCCGACCAGCTCGAGCGCCCGACGCTCCGACCGCTCCTCGAGCCGGGCGATCGCCCGGCGCCCCGACGCCGTGGGTACGACGACGCGGCGGCGCCGGTCGGCAGGGTCGCGGCGGACAGCGATCAGCCCCTCCTCCTCGAGCCCCCGCAGGAGCCGGCTGAGGTAGCCGGAGTCGAGCCCGAGCCGGCGACGCAGATCGAGCACGCCGGCCCCCTCGACCCCCATCTCGAACAGCAGCCGTGACGCGCCCAGCGAGCGGCCGGTGCCGAGGAAGGAGTCCTCCAGCGCGCCGACCCGCTGGCTCCACGCCCGGTTGAACCTCCGCAGCGTCTCGATCGCCGGATCCAGCTCGGTCTGCATTCTCTGACCATAGTCAGAGATCTGGGACGACGGAAGGATAGTCCGTGACCATTCGCAGGCGAAAACGCTCGACCGACCTGCCGTTCGTCACGGACTATCGGGAGAGGAAGCGTCAGCCGGTGGGGCGGGAGGCCCACTCGCGGAGGCGGTTGATCCGGGCGTGGAGCTGCTCGGCGTTGGCGATCGCGGCGGCGGGTCCGCCGAGCTCCTTGCGCAGGGCGGAGTGGGTGATCCCGTGGGCCTGCCCGGTGCGGTGGTGCCACGCCGCGACCAGCCCGTTGAGCTCGCGGCGCAGGATCGCCAGCTGCTCGTGGGTCGACAGCTCGCGCTCGGGAGCCGCCTCGGCCGACGTCGTACGACGTGAACGCTGGCGGTGGTGCAGCAGCTCGCGCACCTGCTCGTGGTCGAGCAGCCCCGGGATGCCGAGGAAGTCCATCTCCTCCTCCGACCCGACGTGCACGACGCCCTCGTGCCCGAACTCGCCACCGTCGTAGACCACCCGGTCAAAGCGCGCCTCCGAGCCGAGCGCCTCGAACGACCCCTCCAGCTCGTCGGAGGCCCCGACGTCGGCGTTCGCGCGGGCGAGGAGTTCCTGCTCGGCGGCGTAGAGGTCGTCCTCGTCGGTGATCCGGCGGCCGAGCACGTGGTCGCGCTCGAGCTCCATCTCGGCGGCGAAGCCGAGCAGGTTGGGGATCGAGGGCACGAAGATCGAGGCTGTCTCGCCCCGGGCCCGGGCCCGGACGAAGCGCCCGACTGCCTGCGCGAAGAACAGCGGGGTCGCGGTGCTCGTGGCGTAGACACCGACTGCCAGCCGCGGGATGTCGACGCCCTCGCTGACCATCCGGACCGCGACCATCCAGCGTGCGTCGGAGTCGGTGAACGCGGCGATCTTCTTGGAGCCGGTCTTCTCGTCGGACAGCACCACGGTGGGCGACTCGCCGCTGACCCGCTTCAGCAGAGCGGCGTAGGCGCGGGCCGAGTCCTGGTCGGTGGCGATCACCAGCCCACCCGCGTCGGGCACGTGTCGTCGTACCTCCGTGAGCCGGCGGTCGGCCGCGGCCAGCACCGACGGGATCCACTCCCCCGTGGGGTCGAGCGCGGTGCGCAGGGCCTGCGCGGTCAGGTCCTTGGTCAGCGGCTCGCCCAGCCGGGCGGCGATCTCGTCGCCGGCACGGGTCCGCCAGCTGAGCTCGCCGGAGTAGGCCAGGAACAGCACCGGGCGGACGACGTGGTCGGCCAGGGCGTGCCCGTAGCCGTAGGTGAAGTCGGCCACCGACCGCGGGATCCCGTCGCTGCCCGGCGCGTAGGTGACGAACGGGATCGGGTTGACGTCGGAGCGGAACGGCGTGCCGGTCAGGGCCAGCCGACGGGTCGCGGGCTCGAACGCCTCGCGCACGGCCTCGCCCCACGAGAGCGCGTCGCCGGCGTGGTGCACCTCGTCGAGGATCACCAGGGTCTTGAAGCGCTCGGTGCGGATCCGCATCGCCAGGGGGTTGACCGACACCCCGGCGTAGGTCACCGCGACGCCGACGTAGTCGGCCGACGTCTTGCCGGAGCCCGCGGAGTAGGTCGGGTCGAGCGGTACGCCGGCCCGGGCACCGGCCTCGGCCCACTGCAGCTTGAGGTGCTCGGTCGGAGCGACCACGACGACCCGGTCCACGATCCGGCGCCCCAGCAGCTCGGCGGCCGCGGACAGCGCGAAGGTGGTCTTGCCGGCCCCGGGTGTGGCGACGGCGAGGAAGTCGCGGGGTGCCCGCGCGACGTAGTCGGTCAGCGCCGCCGTCTGCCAGGCCCGCAGCAGCGGAGCCGTGCCCCAGGCCGCGCGCTCCGGCCAGGCCGGAGTGAGTGCGGGTGAAGGCGGGACGGCGGGACCGGGCAGGTGCCGCCCGCTCACTCGGTCGAGTCCCCGGAGTCCCCGCCGCCGGGCTTCATCTCGCCCCAGATCTCCTGGCACTCCGGACACACCGGGAACTTCTCCGGCGCCCGGCTCGGCACCCAGACCTTGCCGCACAGGGCCACCACCGGGGTGCCCATCACCATCGCCTCGGTCAGCTTGTGCTTGTCGACGTAGTGGCTGAAGCGCTCGTGGTCACCGTCGTCGGTCGGGACCGTGCGCTCCTCGATCCGCTCGTCGACGGCGGTTCCGGTCGAGAATCCGATCTGAGGCACCCGGCCAGCCTACGTCAGTTGAGCTCGGGATCGACCGGCCGGTTCATGTGCCACGCCAGCTCTCCGGGCTGGCGTCGCATCACCTCGCGCCAGAGGGTCGACTGGTCGGCACGGAAGGCGTCCGGTGCCAGCGCGGGTACGACGTACCAGTCGCCGCCGTCGACCTCACCCTCCAGCTGGCCGGCCCCCCAGCCGGCGTACCCGGCGAAGATCCGCATGCCCTCGACGGCCGCGTCGAGGTCGTCGGCAGAAGCGTCGAGGTCGACGATCGCGAGCCGGTCGGTCACCGGTCTCAGCCCCGGCGGCACCACCGCCGGGTCGTGGACCAGGGCGACCGCGAGCGCCCCCTCCGGCGAGACCGGGCCGCCACGGAAGAGGACCTCGGGCTCCGCGACGAGGTCGCCCCAGTCGGCCAGGACCGAGATCACCGGGACCGGGGACGGCCGGTTGAGGACGACGCCCATCGCGCCGTCCTCGTCGGCGTCGAGCAGGAGCACGACGGTGTCGGCGAAGTTCGGGTCGACCAGCTCGGGCGATGCCAGCAGCAGCATCCCCGCTCGGATCTCGGCCCTGGTCTCGCCCATCCGTCCATTCTGCCCGCCTGGCGGTCAGGCCGCGACGTACGCCCGGATCCGGCCGAGCAGCCCGGGACCGCGGTGCCCGGTGACCTCGGCCGGAGTCGTGGTCGGCGCCCAGCTCTGCCGGGCCCGCTCCTCGAGCGCCTGGCCGGCGGTCGCCGTCGCCGCGGTGTCCACGCCGGCCCGCCCGGCCATCGCGGCGAGCAGCACCCGCTCCTTGGCCTCCGAGGTGGCCATCACGAAGGCCATCTGCTCGTCGCGCGGCTCTTCCCGGTAGTGGTCCAGGATGGCGCGGGTCCCGGGCAGCTCGTCCGCCGCCGCGTGCCAGGCAGCGATCACCGCCGCCTCGAGGTCGAGCGGCCGCTGCAGGAGCTCGCGCTCGATCTGCCCCGACAGGCGGGTGTGCCAGCGCAGCTGGAGGGCGCCGAGCAGGCTGAGCTCGTCGCCGAAGGTCTCGAGGACGCCGTCGACGTCCATCGGCAGGAGGCCGTCGCGTCGCTCGTCGGCGGTCGCTGTCACGGCGCGGAGCACGTCTCCGCGGTGGTGGAAGGTGGTCCAGGTCATGGCCTGCCCCTCTCGTCGGTGGTCGAGGGGATCGATCGATCCCGCTCTCGACTCACATACCATTGGTACGTACTCAGAGTATGCAAAGAACCAGCGGTATGCAAAGGCGGGGCGTGTGACCCAGCCCACTCCCCCGGCCTCTAGACTGCGCCGATGACCAAGAGCGCGCGCCGGCTGGCGCCCAAGGTCCCGTCACTGCCCGGGACGAGCCGCCGGGCGCAGTACTCCGCCTCGACGAGGCGGGCCCTGGTCGACGCCGCGCAGGGACTGTTCACCGAGCACGGCTACGCCGCCACGTCGCTGGACGCGATCGTCGCCGAGGCCAGGGTGACCAAGGGTGCGCTGTACCACCACTACTCCGGCAAGCAGGCGCTGTTCGAGGCGGTCTTCGAACGCGTCGAGTCGGCCGGCGCGGCCTCCATCCAGCAGGCGCTGACGGGTCACCAGGACCCCTGGCAGAAGGCGCTGTCCGGTCTGCACGCCTTCCTCGAGGTGGTCCGGCAGCCGTCGTACAGCCGGATCGTGATCCAGGACGGCCCGTCCGTGCTGGGCTACGAGCGGTTCCGGGAGCAGGAGGAACGGTCGACGTTCGCCTACGTGCTCGACATCGTCGGCGCGGTGCTGCGGGCGGGCGAGTGGGATCTCGACCCTCAGCTGCAGCACACCTTCGCCCGGATCTTCTTCGGGGCGATGTCGTCGTCGGGCACGAGCGTCTCGACGTCGGAGGACGCCGACGCCGAGGCCGAGCGGGTGGAGGTCGCGATCACCTTCATCCTCTCGGGCCTGCGCGCCCTCGCCGAGCAGGGCGTGGAGCTCGGCTCCGGCTCGCTGGAGGCTACTTCTTCGTGAAGGTGACGTTGCCGCCGTTGATCGGCACCAGCTCGACCCAGGTGTGACCGGCCGGCACCTTCAGCTGGCCCTTGCGGGTCGTGAACGTGATCGGCGACGCGGCCTTGCCCTTGTGCCAGGTCGCGGCGACCATCCGGCCGTCGTGGAAGACCATCGCCTTGCCCTTGCCGGTCAGCAGCGTCTGCGGCACGGGGTTGCCCGCCGGGTCGAGGTAGCCGGCGAGGCCCTCCTTGACCCGCAGCACCAGCACCGTGGTGGCCGGGAACTGGTCGCCGGCCGGGGCGTTGCTGTTGTCGTTGTGGTAGCTGCCGTTGGTGTAGGTCCACTGCGTGCTGTGCCCACCGGAGAACTGAGCAGTGATCGAGGCGGCCTTCGGCCCCTTCGGGAAGTCCTTCTCCGTGCCCCAGCTGAAGTAGTCGGGCGGCGTCGCCGCCTTCTTGAGCTTGGCCGCCGTGGCGACCTCGTTGAGATGCACGAACAGGTTGTACGGCGCCGTCCGCGTCGACGAGCGGTACATGCCCTTGGCGCTCTCACCGAAGAACGGGATCGAGGCCCCGTGGATCAGGGCGATGGTCTTGGCCGCAGCACCGCTGGTGACGATCGAGGGGTGCACCGGCGAGACGATGTCGATGTCGCTGGCCCGCATCGAGCGCACCGGGCCCACGTTGGTGGGGATGTCGGAGTAGAAGAACGCCGCGAGCCGCGTCAGACCACCCTCGACGAGCTCCTCGACGACCATGTCCGCCTTGCTCAGCCCGACCTGCGGCGAGCTGGACAGGGTGTTGTCCATCTTGGTCACCAGGACCGGGTGGTCGAGGGTGGCTGACTGGTTGGACGGCACCTTCAGGCCGGTCAGCGGCCAGTACTGCGTGAGCGTCTGACCGCCGGCCAGGGAGTCGGGGTTGCTGGCGTCCGGGCTCGAGCTGGACGAGCCGCCACAGGCGGTCAGCAGCAGGCTGGTCGCGGTGAGGGCGGACAGGGACAGGGCGATGCGTCGCACGAGGAACTCTCCATCGGGGGGTGGGACGGGGACGGGACGGGCTCTACGGTTCGGTCCAGTGTGGACGACCCGGCCAAGCAGATCGCGAAGGCCACGCCGTGGCTATGACCAACCTCACCCGCTCGAGCTCGGCGCCGCGGCGTCGTACGTGAGCGAGGTCAGGATCTTGAAGGTGACCGGGTCCAGGAACGCCACGTAGACCGAGGATCCCGAGCCCCCGCCGGACTGCACGTCGGGGACGACGACCATCAGGGCCGCCTGGTCGGTGTACGCCGTGGAGCCCTGGCTGCCGCCCTTGTCGGTCAGCGCCGTGCGCAGCACGATCGCGCTCGACCCTGTGGACGTCACGCCACCGCCGAGCGGCTGGGAGAGCACGCGCTGCGTCGTGGCGGCGTCGACAGACGAGAGCCCTTGGTACTGCACCCCCTGGGCCTGGAGGTGTGCGGTGAAGTCGGCGGGCAGCTCGGAGTAGACGTCCACCGCCGACGGGTCCCCGCGGCCGTGGGTGAGCACGAAGGCGGCCAGCCCGACCCAGAAGCACGCGACGACCGCGCCGACCACCAGGTGGAACGGCTTGAAGCCGTAGGGCCGGCCACGGGGCCGGGCGACCGGCTCAGACAAGCTTGGCGCCCCCGTCGACGTACAGCGTCTGGCCGGTGATGTACGACGCCTCGTCGCTGCACAGGAATGCCGCGGCGGCTGCGATGTCCTCGGGGAAGCCGACGCGCCGCACCGGGTTGCGATCGGCCGCCGCCTTGCGGAACTCCTCGACCGGCATGCCCACCCGGGCCGCCGTGGCGTCGGTCATGTCGGTGGCGATGAAGCCGGGCGCGATCGCGTTCGCGGTGACCCCGAACGGGCCGAGCTCGATGCCGAGTGTGCGCACGAAGCCCTGGATCCCCATCTTCGCGGCCGCGTAGTTGGCCTGGCCGCGGTTGCCCAGGGCGGAGACACTCGAGAGGCAGATCACCTTGCCGTACTTCTGCTCGACGAAGTGCTTCTGCGCGGCCCGGGTCATCAGGAAGGCACCGCGCAGGTGCACGCCCATCACGAGGTCCCAGTCGTCGTCGGTCATCTTGAAGAGCAGGTTGTCGCGGGTGACGCCGGCGTTGTTGACCAGGATGTGCAGTGCGCCGAGCTCGGCGACCACCCGGTCGACCGCGGCCTGCACCGACGCCGAGTCGCTGACGTCGCAGGCGATCCCGAGGTGCTGCTGGGTGCCGCCGCCGGCTTCGAGGCGGCCGGCCGACTCGGCGGCGGAGGCCTCGTCGAGGTCGAGGACGGCCACCGAGGCCCCCTCGGCGGCGAAGCGGCTGGCGATCCCGAACCCGATGCCGCGTGCGGCTCCGGTGACGACGGCGACCCGCCCGTCGAAGCGACCCATCGTGACTCCTCCTGGGTTGTACCGTGCACTGGCCGGCCGCGCGCGGCGCGACCATCGGCCACTGTAGAGCCCTCGTGGGAGGCGACCGACGGTGGGAGCCGGCGCCCCCACCGTCGACGGGTCAGGCGGTCGGCGCGACCACGTCGGCCGCCTCGAGCCGGGCCCGGAGCCCGTCGAGGTCGGTGGCGGTGGCGAGCACGCCGCGCACGCCGGCGTCCTCGGAGTCGAGCAGGGCCAGCGCCAGCCGCCGGCCGGTCATCGCCTCGCGCGCCGGGGCCCGACGGACGTCGTGCAGGAGGTCGCGCAGGGCCGGCGAGAAGCGCGGGCCGTCGTCGCGGCGGCTGCGCGGTCCCCGACGGCCGCGTCCGCGCGGACGCTCCCGCTCGAGGTCCTCGGCCTGGTCCCGCTCGCGACCCTCCTGGTCACCCTGGTGGTCGTGGTGGTCGTGGTGGTCGTGGTGGCGTCGTCCGCGTCCGCGGCGCTCGGGGCGACCACGCCCGGACCGGGAGCCCCAGCCCTCGACGAGGTCGGCGCCGAGGTTGGCCCGGACGGCCTCGGTGACGCGGTCGAGGTCGATGCCGATGGCGCGCAGGGCCTCGCGGTCCTCGGCGAGCCGGTCGGTCTCGTCGGACCCGCCCTCCGGACGGTCGGCCGCGGTGGCCGCCGTGGGCGTGGTGGCGGCGTGCTGGGTGACCACGAGGTAATGCGCGGCGTCGAGCCGCAGACCGTGGTCGGTGAGGGCGGCGTACGCCGTGCCCCTCATGTTGGCGAGCAGGCCCAGCAGCAGGTGGTCGGGACCGACCTGGCTGTGCCCGAGCTCGCGGGCGAGATCGGTCGCCTGGGCGACGGCGATCCTGGCTTCGGTGTCGAATCGGCTGTACACGTGGTGCTCCTTGAGGCTGGGAAGGGAGTGGTCCCGCGGCTCAACGGTCGGAGTCGCGGGAGTGCTTCTGGTGAACGGCCTGACGGCTGATCTGCAGCACGTCCGCGATCGCCTGCCAGCTCCAGCCCTGCTCTCGCGCGTTGCGCACCTGCACCGCCTCGAGGCGGTCAGCAAGGGCGCGGAGGGCACGGACTGCGGCGAGTCCCTGTGCGGGGTCTCGATGGGCCGCGGTCCGGGAGAGCTCGTCGAGCTCGGCGGCTGCGGGTCGGTCGGCGACGTTCACTCCGTCAAGTAAACCTGACACACTTGAGGTTGTCAACTCAGGTTGACGCCTCACCCGCGCCCAGCGCCACCCGTAGCCGAGCGGCGTACTCCTCCGCCTCCCCGTCGTCGTACCGCGTGCGCGGCCAGAAGAAGCCACGCAGGCCGTCACCCTTCGTACGGGGTACGACGTGCTGGTGCAGGTGCGGGACCGACTGGCTGACCACGTTGTTCATCGCCACGAAGCTGCCTTGGGCGCCCAGCCCGTCGACCACGGCACGCGCGAGCCGCTGCGTGGCTTCGAGGAGGCCGTCCCGCAGCTCGGTCGGGAGGTCGAGCAGCGTCTCGACATGGGTCCGCGGGACGAGCAGCGTGTGCCCCTTGAACAGGGGACGGACGTCGAGGAACGCCACGAAGTCGGGCTCGTCGAGGACGATCGCACCCGGGATCTCACCGGTGATGATCGAGCAGAAGACGCAGTCCATGGCCCCACGCTAGGACGTCCGGGACCTCAGGGCCCGTGCGCCGCTCGGGTCGGGCGCCGGCTCCCGAGGGTCGGGCTAGACGTCGTCGCGGCGCCGGAGGAACGGGAGGGGCGCGGTTGCGATCAGCGTGCCGAGCACGACGCCGCCCACGACGTCGCTCAGGTAGTGGTAGCTCAGGTAGATCACGGTCACGCCCACGACCGCGACGACGGCGGCGTCGACCGCAACCCGGCCGGTCACGCTGCGCGGACGGCCGGCCCAGGCGAGGACCAGCGCCACGCAGACCACGGTCGAGGTGGTGTGACCGGACGGGAAGGCTCCGCCGTGGGGGCCCATGGAGTTCCGCGTGGGACCGGGCGCGGCGATCAGGGGCTTGAGCACCAGGACCGCCGCCACGACGAGACCGACCCGGACCGCCGCGTCTCCCAGGATCTGCCACCGTCGCCGCCGCCACGCCACCAGCGCGCCGAGCACGAGAGTGATCGGCAGCGCGACCTCCGGGGTGGCCACGTCGAAGATCACCTTGCCCGCGCGCCACAACGTCATCACCCGGTGCGCGGCGGCCCAGTCGTTGAGGGTGTGGTCGAGTACGCGCCACCACGAGAGCTCGACCGTCGCGGTGAGCACGGCGAAGGCTCCGAGGAGTGCGAGGGACCGAGCACCGGGACGACGCCACCACGGCGCCGTGGGCCGCAGATCGCTCGCGGGTGCCCCGGCTCGGCTGTCGACCGCTCGGGACTCCACGGACGGGACCGTACCCGTGCTGCGCCTCGTCGTACCCCGCTCCTCAGGACCTTCACAGCAAACTATGTGGTTCGGCGCTGGGGCGCGTGATCGCCGCCGAACGGACCCTCGGGCGTCAGTTGCTGTTGTTCGTCGGAAGCTGCGGGATCAGCCAGCCGAGGAAGTCGTCCTGGCTGCGCGTCTGGAGGTAGATCCGGCCCGGGCCGGTCAGGTCACAGACGAGGCCCTCCCCGGAGAGCAGCGTCGACTTCCACCCGCCGACCTTGCGGACGGCGTAGGTGATGCTCTCGGTCCAGGCGACCATGTGGCCGGTGTCGACCGTGTAGGTCTGTCCCTGCTGGAGGTCGATGTAGTGGATGGCGCCGTAGCTGGAGAGCACCACGTCGCCCTGGCCGCTGACCCGGAGCATGAACAGGCCCTCACGCGAGAAGAAGGTCTTCGAGCCGCCCCAGTTGGAGTCGACGTCGACGCCGGCGGACGAGGCGAGGAACGAGCCCGAGGCCACGAACAGCGTGCCCTGGACGGGCCACGAGACGACGTCGCCCGGCAGCGTGGGCGCCAGCCACAGCTCGGCGCCGTCGCTGGCCGCGGTGAAGGTGTTCATGAAGAACGACTCGCCACCGAGCAGTGAGCGACGCAGTCCCTTCAGGACCCCGCCCTGGGTGGAGGTCTCGATCTGGAGCCCCTGCGACATCGCGAGCATCGCCCCCGACTCGGCTCGTACGCTCTCGCCGGCGGTCAGGGTCACCTTGGCCGCGGCGTACGCCGGCCCGTACATGATCTCGGTCTGCATGGGACCGAGAGTACGGGCGTCGCAGCTCCGCTCCGGCGTCACGCAGGCGGTACCGCGTGTCGCCCGGGCGCCGGCCTGCGCCCGGGCGACACGGCCCGGCACTCCCCCGTGCCTGCCGGGTCAGCCGGCCCGCCGGACCACCGCCCGACGGGCGGCACGTCTGCGCAGCAGGTAGGCCGGCGTCGGCGGCACCCAGTGCAGCTGCCGAGCCATGCCCAGGTCGTCGCGGTTGGCCCAGTGCTCGAGCACCAGCCCGTCACGCATCCGCATCCAGTGGGACTGGGTGGTCTCGAACGAGCCGCCGTTGGGCGGGAACACCTCTCCCACCGTGAGGTCCTCGCGGTAGTAAACCATGGTGCCGGCCTGGGTCCCCCGCATCGTGTTGTGCACGACCACGAGGTCGTCGACCGCCAGCGCGTGGTGGATCTCGACGCTCAGGTCCGGGAACGCCGTGAGCAGCCACCGGGAGGTCGCCAGGAAGCCCTGCGGGCCGGGACGGCGTGCGTCGGCAGGCTCGTGGCCGGCCTCGAGGTTCACGCCGTCCGGGTGGACCACCTGGGCGAACTCATCGGCGTCGCCGCCGGTGATCAGCTCGACCAGCCGGGCGCCGGTCTGCGCCAGCCGGTCGGTGTCCCGGCTCATCGGGCCGCGGTCCCGGCCGGCGCCGAGCCGGCCAGACGGTCCAGGACGCCGGTCTGGGCGAGCATCGCGAACCGGTCCGGCACTCCCCAGTGCTCGACGATCTGCCCGTCCCTGACGCGGGCGACGTCGATCACCGTGAAGTCCACCGGCCGTCCGCTGGGCGGCCCGAAGAACGGCCCGGACGCGGTGCCCCGCGCTCGCACCCGCACCCAGATCAGGTCGTCCTCGAACGCCGCGTCCTCGATCTCGAACCGGATGTCGGGGACGGCGCCGTGCACGTCACGCATCGCGTCACGGACGTGCTGCCGCGCCTGCTCGCCCACCCCGGCCAGCCCGAACTGGTGGTCCACGAGGTCGGGCGAGCAGAGCTCGTCCACCACGTCACCTCGGCCGGTGGCGAAGCCCTCGTCGAACATCCGCCGCATCACCTCGAGCGCGCCCACCTGCGCCTGACCCAAGTCCTTGTCGAACACACCCATGATCACTCCTTCTACTTCACTTGATACTCTATCAAGTGATTTGAGAAGTTCTACACTCAATCCATGGGCGAGGCAAAATCGCGGACGCGCGGCTACGTCTCGACCGTGCGTGCGGAGCAGGCTGCCGCCACCCGGGCCCGGGTGGCGGCTGCTGCAGCAGCCTGCTTCGCCGAGACCGGCTGGTCGGGTACGACGCTCGCGCAGATCGCCGCCCGTGCCGGGGTCAGCCCACAGGCCGTGCACCTGTCGATCGGACCCAAGCCGGCTCTCCTCCAGGCCGCGCTCGTCGCGGCGGTCGGCGCCGGTGGTGCCGACGATCCGGAGCTCGAGGCCGAGGTGTTCCGGGGCATGCTGGCGCCGGATCTCTCGGTCGACGACCGGGTCCGTGCGTACGCCGCATCGAGCCAGGCCGTCCATGAGCGCGCCGGGCGACTGTTCGCCGTACTCGCTCAGGCAGCCCAGACCGACCCGGAGCTCGCTGCGTGGCGCCTCAGCATCGGGGCCCGTCGGCGCGAGGTGTGCGTCGCCCTGGTGCGCGCCTGCGGCATCACCGGGAACCGCCGGACCCGGGTCGTCGACCTGGTCTTCGTGCTCTCGAGCACCAGCGTCTTCTACGAGTTCGAGGCCCTGGGCTGGTCGGGACGGCACTACACCGAGTGGCTGGTCGAGTCGCTGACCGACGTGCTCAACGGGTAGCCCCGCAGCCCACAGGCGACTGCCAGTGCGCCGACACCTTCCGCCCAGACGTGGCGGCAACCCTGACCGTCCCGCGGCCGGTCGGTGCCGCACAGCGAAAGGAAACTCATGAGGAAGACCTGGATCGCGTCGGTGGCCCTGCTGGCGGGCGGTGCCGTCGCCGGCGGCATCGTGGCCGGCTCGATGGACGCCAGCGCCGCCACCGCTTCGTCGTCATCGTCGTCCGTCCCGTCATCGGGAACCGCTCCGTCGCAGGGAATGACGGGCGGCACCGGAAGCGCTCCTCGTGGCGCGACGCCGAACGGTCACGGACCCGAGGAGACCCTGGTGACGGGCGCCAAGGCGGCCACGCTCGAGGCGGCTGCACTGAAGGCGGTCCCGGGCGGCACCGTCGACCGCGTCGAGACCGACAGCGGCGACGCGGCGTACGAGGTGCACGTCACCCAGAGCGACGGAAGCCAGGTGACGGTGAAGTTCGACTCCAGCCTCAAGCAGGCCGCGGTCGAGACCGGCATGGGCAAGTAGCCGGGGCGCGCGACGCCCCGGAGGCCGTGAGGCGTCCGGGGCGTCGCGATGCGTGGAGCTGGCGGGAATCGAACCCGCGTCCTCGAGCGTCGAGCCAGGTCTTCTCCGGGTGCAGTCGGTGATGTCGTTTTCTCGGCCCCGGCGCTCGCACAGACACGTCGCCGACAGGCTCAGTCAGGATGAAGTCCCGGTCACCCCTCCTGACAGAGAGTGACCAGCAAGCCTTCTAGATGAGGCCTGGATCCGGGACGAAGGCAGATGCCCGGTCAGACCCTTCGGTCACTGCTCAGGCAGCGAGAGCGAAGTTACTGCGCGTGTTGTTGGCAGTTATAGGTTTCCAGCGATCGTTTACGAGATGACGCTGGCTCCTCGACCCGCTTCCCCTGGAACGTACGTCCCAAGTCGAAACCGATCAGCCCCTCTTGAGTTGTGAAACCGTCCACAGGTCTCAACGCGTGTGACCTGCGAACATTCCCAGTCTACGGGCCGGCGCCGACCGTCGCGAACCAGTTGGTGGTCTCGACTCCGCTCGACCGACGAGATCCGCCCCGTCGACCGACGAGATCCGCCCCTCGACCGACGAGATCCGCCCCCTCGAACGCCGAGATCCGCCGCACGACCACCGCGCTAGGGGCCGCCGAAGAGGCGGACGCCGTTGTCCCAGCAGACGGCGCGCAGCCACGCGTCGCCGAGCTCGAGTCGCTGGAGGCCGGCCAGCTGCTCGGCGTAGGGGTAGGGGATGTTCGGGAAGTCCGAGCCCAGCAGCACCTTGGACTGCAGGTCACGCAGCCGCGGCAGCAGGTCGGGCGGGTACGCCGCTCCGAGCTCGTCGAAGAACGGCGTGAACACCATCGTGGTGTCCAGGCAGACCCGCTCGTAGGTCTCCGCGAGCGCCAGGAAGTCTGCGTACTCGGGGGCACCGAGGTGGGCGATCACCAGCGCCAGCCGCGGGAACCTCGCGAGCAGCTCGGCGACCGGTCCCGGCCCGGTGTACGGCGTACCCACCGGTCCTGAGCCGGCGTGGATGACGACGGGGGTGCCGGCGTCCTCGAGCACGCCCCACGTCTCGGCGAGCAGCGGGTCGCGGACGTCGAACGCGCCGACCTGGACGTGAAGCTTGAAGACCTGAGCGCCGGCGCCGATCCGCCGGGCGACGTACGCCGCGGCTCCCGGCTCGGGGTAGAACGTCGCGCTGCTCAGGCAGTCCGGCACGCGGGCGGCGAAGCCGGCCGACCAGTCGTTGAGGAACTCCGCCATCCCGGGCCGGTGCGCGTAGGCGAGGGCCGAGAAGCGCCGGACCCCGAAGCCGCGCAGCGTCGCGACCAGCTCGTCGTCGTCGCCGCGGTACTCCAGGGGCCACGGCCGCCCGATCAGCGGCCCCGCGGTGTCGAACTGCTCGCGCACCTTGGCCATCACCCGGGGCGGCAGGAAGTGCGTGTGCACGTCGAACAGCCCCGGCAGCCCCAGGCCCGTCGCGAAGGCGACCGGGTCGGCACCGTGGGTGGAGCTCACAGTGGTCGGACCAGGATCAGCGTCGGGCCGTCCCAGTCGATGCGCTGGAGCTCGGTCAACGCCACGAAGTCCTGGGCGAGGTAGAACGCACGGGTCGCGGCGTAGCCGGCGGACTCGTGGGAGGGGCCGACGGTGTGCACCTCGAGCAGCCGCACCCCCGCCTCGCGCAGGTCGGAGGCCACCGCCCCGACGAGCGCGCGCCCGATCCCCTCCCGGTGCCGATCCCGTCGTACGGCGAGCAGGTGCAGCTCGCGGGACCCGGGGAAGTGCTCGGCGAGAAGCGCCACCCCGACCACGTCGTCAGGGTCGTCGGCGTCCACGGCGAGGTACGACGGGAGACGGCCGGCGTCGGCGACGTACGACGCGTTGGCCTCCGGGATCCCGAACCACTCCGGCAGGGACGCCAGGATCGCGCCGACCGCCTCCGGGTCGGTACGGCGTACGACCGAGACCGACATCAGTCCGGCAGGCCCTTGGCCCGACGCCCGATCGCCTGCTGCTTCTCGCGCTCCGCCTGACGGTCGGCCAGGGCGTGGCGCTTGTCGTAGGACTTCTTGCCGCGTGCCAGCGCGATCTCGACCTTGGCGCGGCCGTCCTTGAAGTAGAGCGATAGCGGCACCAGCGTGTAGCCCTTGTCGGTGATCTTGCGCTCGATCTTGGCGATCTCCGACTTGTTGAGCAGCAGCTTGCGGCGGCGGCGGGCGGCGTGGTTGGTCCAGGTGCCCTGCGTGTACTCCGGGATGTGGACGCCGTGCAGCCAGACCTCGTGACCGTCGACCTCGGCGAAGCCGTCGACCAGCGTGGCCCGGCCCTGCCGCAGCGACTTGACCTCGGTGCCCTGGAGCACGAGGCCGGCCTCCCACGTGTCCTCGACGTGGTAGTCGTGTCGCGCCTTGCGGTTCTGCGCGATCATCGTGCGGCCCTGCTCCTTCGGCATCCGGCCATTGTTTCAGGGCAGTGTGCAGCGCCCTAATCAATCGGTCTCGACAGGCTCGACCAGCGGGCGGGTTTCGACGAGCCTCGCGTCAGCCGAGCCAGGGGGCCGGGTTCACCGCGACGCCGTTGACCATCACGGTCATGTGGGTGTGGCAGCCGGTCGACCAGCCCGTCGTACCGATCAGCCCGACCACCTGCCCGCGCCCGACGTGCTCGCCGACGGTGCTGCGGTAGGCCGACAGGTGGTTGTAGATGACGGTGACGTTCTTGCCGTTGACCAGGCCGAGGTTGAGGAACAGCCGGTTGCCCCAGACCGACGAGTAGTACTCCGACAGCACGGTGGCATCGCCGGCCGCCCAGATCGGGGTCCCGCAGGCAGCCCCGAAGTCGACACCGTCGTGCAGGCCGTAGTAGCCCATCACCGGGTTGATCCGGTAGCCGTACGGCGAGGTGATCGGGCCGTTCACGGGGCGCAGCAGGATGCCGCCGGTCGGGCCGCGGTAGCCACCGCCCCGGGCCCGCTCACGGGCGATCTCGGCCATCAGGGCGCGGTGCACGCGCGCCTCCCGAGCCCGGGAGCGAGCCAGCACCGCCCGGTCGTGGGCATGGGCACGCCGAGCCTCGGCCAGGGCGTGGGCACGGTGCCGGACCGACCGCTGGACCCGGATCCGGGCCGCGAGCGCCTGCTGCTTGTAGCCGCGCTCGAGCACCAGGTTGTCGTGCGCCTGGCCCTTCTTCTTCGCTACCAGTGCGGTGGCCTTGGTCATCTCGGTCTCGCGCACCTGGAGCAGCACCTTGGTCGCGGTCAGGCTGTCGAGCGCGTGGTCCTGGGAGCCGAGCACGAGACTGTTGTTGGCCGACTTGGCGCTCAGGTCGGCCGGCGAGGTCGCGTTCATCAACGACAGGAAGCCGACCAGCTGGGGGTCACCCTGCTCGTAGAGCGAGGTGACGGTGCTGACCAGCTGGGCGTGCTGGTCGGTCATCGCCTGCTTCCCCTCGGCCAGATGCGTCCGGGCGTCCTGGAGCCGGGCCCGGGCCCGGTCGAGCTGGCGCTGCACCTGGTGGAGCCGGGCCCGGGCAGCCCGCACGTGGGTGCGGGCGGCCTGGAGGTCGGCACGCGCGGTGCGCAGGTCGGCCCGCGAGCGCGCCAGGGCGTCGTAGGCCACGCGGGTACGACGGCTCGACTCCTCGAGGCTGGCCTGCGCGTGCTTGACCGAGTGCTGCGCCTGCGACTGCTGGTGACGCAGGTGCTTGACGTCGGCCGAGGCCCAGGGAGCCCACGGGGTCGACAGTGGGACTGACATCGCGCTCACACCGATGGCTCCGGCCGCACAGAGTGCGGCCAGGCGTCGACGGGCGGTTGCGGGGAAGAGTCGCACCGGTTGGCCTTCGGGTGTTCGGGGAAGTGAACACCGCGACGCTAACCGACCGGACTCACACTTTGAGGTATTTGCGGGTCAGCACGAGTGTCGGAATCACGGTCAGGAGCGGGCCGAGCACCGCGATCACGATCAGCGACTGGACGTACTCGTGCAGACCGACCCACGGGATGAAGTTGAGATCGGTGCGCATGTGGTCGTGCACGCCGTACTTCATGAAGGCCGCGAGCGCCGCGCCGGCCAGCGCCACCCCGAGCGCGGCGGTCACCACCGCCTCCAGCAGGAACGGCAGCGCGATGTAGAGCGTGGACGCCCCGACCAGGCGCATGATGCCGATCTCGCGCCGTCGGGCGAAGGCCGCGAGGCGGATCGTGTTGGCGACCAGCAGCAGGGCGGCGAGCACCAGGAACGCCGCGGTGCCGACGGCACCCCACTTCAGCGTGGAGATGGTCGCGAAGATCGGCGCCAGCAGCTTGTGGACGTCCTGCACCTTCGAGACGCCGTCCAGGCCGACGACGGCGCTCTCGATGTTGGTGTACTGGTGCGGGTCCTTGAGCGTGATCCAGATCGACTGCGGCATGTCGGCGGCGGTGATCGGCGAGTTCGGGCCGTCGTACTTGCCCGGGAACTGCTCCTTCAGCTTGTTGAAGGCGTCCTGCTGGGTCTCGCTGTGGTACGTCGCGACCTGGGTGTTGGCGGAGACGACCTTCTCGATCGCCGCCTTCTGCGCGCCGGTGACCGGAGTGGTGCAGGCCGGGTTGGAGTCCTGGCGCGCGCAGAGGTAGACCGTGACCTGGAGCTGGCTGCCCCAACGGTCGGCGGTGCGGTGCGCCTCCTGGTTGAGGAGCACGCCCATGCCGACCAGGGTCAGCGAGACGAACAGGGTGAGGATCACCGCGATGTGCATCGAGAGGTTGCGGCGCAGGCCGTGGCCGAGCTCGGTGAAGACGTAACGCAGCTGCATCTGTGGAGGCTCTCTCAGTTCTGGAGCGGGGAGTCGATCAGTGCTGGAAGCCGTAGACGCCCTGCGCCTGGTCCCGGATCACGGCCCCGTCGGACAGCTCGATGACACGCTTGCGCATTTGGTCGACGACACCGGCGTCGTGGGTGGCCATCACCACGGTCGTGCCGGTCCGGTTGATCCGGTCGAGCAGCTTCATGATCCCGACCGAGGTCGCCGGGTCGAGGTTTCCGGTCGGCTCGTCGGCGATCAGGATCATCGGCCGGTTGACGAACGCGCGGGCGATCGCCACCCGCTGCTGCTCACCACCGGAGAGCTCGTCGGGCATCCGGTCGCCCTTGCCGTCGAGCCCGACCAGCTCGAGGGTCTCGGGGACCACCTTGCGGATGTCGCCACGGGACCGGCCGATCACCTGGAGCGCGAAGGCGACGTTCTCGGAGACGGTCTTGTTGGGAAGCAGCCGGAAGTCCTGAAAGACGGTGCCGATCTGGCGGCGCAGCCGCGGCACCTTCCAGGCGGCGAGCCGGTTGATCTCCTTGCCCGCGACGTAGATCCGGCCCTTCGTCGAGCGGGTCTCCCGCAGCACCAGGCGCAGAGCGGTCGACTTGCCCGACCCGGACGCACCCACCAGGAAGACGAACTCGCCCTTCTCGATGTCGATCGAGACGTTGTCGAGAGCCGGGTGGCTCCCGCCGGGGTAGGCCTTGGTGACCTTTTCGAAGCGAATCACTGAAGGGAGAGTAGTCGCTTCCCCCAACGGTGTCGTATCCCCGCGGCGGCGTCGGGAACCTGTGAGAAACCCATGCAACCGCCCGCGCGGCCCGGACGTGTCTGCTGCAATGGGTCGACCGACAGGGGTTCGGCCCGGTCCGGACGGGGAGGCCATGAGCACCGCGGAGCAGGACTACACGGCGTTCTACGACGCCACGTGGGCACGCACGGTCGCCTGCGCATACGCCGTCACCGGCGAGCTCGGCGCTGCCGAGGAAGCCGCCCAAGAGGCCTACACCCGCGCCTGGCCGCGCTGGTCGAAGCTGTCGACGTACGACGACCCCGGCGCCTGGGTGCGCCAGGTCGCGACCCGGCAGGCGATCAGCCGCTGGCGCCGGCTGCGCACGGCCCGCAACCACCTGGCCCGGTCCCGACCGCCGGAGTCCGCTCCCGCGCCCGACGAGAACACCGTGGCCCTCGTGACCGCGCTGAAGCGGCTCCCCGAGGCCCAGCGCCGCGCTCTCGTCCTCCACCATCTCGCCGGCTTCTCGATCGCCGAGATCGCCGCCACCGAGCACTGTCCCGAAGGCACCGTCAAGGCCCGCCTCTCCCGCGGCCGGGTCGCCCTCGCCCCCCTCATGGGTGGCGCACCGAACGGAGAACCCAGCCATGCCTGAGCACGACCTCTTCGACCTCGACGACGCGTTCTCCTCGCTGGAGCGCGACATCGCCACCATCTCCAGCCCCCGCGGCGCGAGCCAGGCGGTCGGCACCGCCCGCCGCCGCCGTCGTACGACGTACGGCTCGATCGCCGCCGTGGCCGTGCTGGCCGTGGGTGGCGTCGCGCTCGGCCACGGCCTCGGCGGCAGCGGCGGTGCGGTCGGTCCTTCCGACCAGCCGCTCCCGCCCCCGACGCCCCTCAGCGCGGCGGCGTTCTCCACGGCGACCGCGGGCTGGGTCGGCGACTGGAGCTCGCCGAGCTCCAGCCAGGCCAAGACCCTCGACTCGATCACCTGCCTCGACAGCGGCGGCGACACCCAGGCGCTCGACAAGGCGAGCCGGACCGGCGGCGTCATCTACGGTGCCGGCACCAGCGAGGTCGCCTACGTGCTCGGGCTGGACTTCCCGGTCGGCAAGATCGACGCGGCGACCGCGGAGATCGCGGCCTCCGTCGCCAACTGCCATCCCAGCTCCACCACCACCACGACCTACGCCGACGGCAGCACGGTCACCTTCTACGTGCTCCCCGGGTCCGGCGGGGCCGGTGACATCGAGCTCTGGACCGGCCAGCTGAAGGACACGCTCGGCCTGGCCGTCGTCGGCGGCACTCCCGACGCGCCCTCCCCCGAGGTGGCCGGGCGGGTCGGCGACCTGCTGCTGGGTGCGCTCCAGGTCGACAGCACGTTCACCCGGACGCCCGGCGGGGCCATCTCCAGCAGCTCGGCCAGCGCCTCGTCGGTGGGCTTCGGGTCGGTCTCGGAGAGCGACTTCGCGCAGGCACTCGGCAGCTGGCCGAACGGCTGGGAGCAGAGGGGTACGAAGTACACCGACAACCCCCTCCCCTGCGCGGGCGACTGGACGGTCGGCTCGAGCAGCGGCTCGGGATCGAGCCTGGGCACGAACGGCGACCAGGAGGCCTACAGCTTCGACAGCGCCGAGAACGCCCACTCGTCGGTCCAGGCGCTCACCGGCGACCTCCATGCCTGCGCGGCGTCGCCGGCGACCATCACCACGGTGGCCGGCACCGGGACCATCCCGGTCACGGTCGCGGTCGGGAGTGGCAGCGGCGCCTCGGTGACCTGGATCGTGGAGCGCGGCTCCTCGGTCGCCTACATCACGATCCCGGGGAGCAGCACGCCGCCCGACAGCGTCTCGCAGGCGGTGGGCGACCTCCTGTCGAAGGCACTCGTGGCCGACAACGGCGGGCCGCCCCCGGTGGAGTCGTCGACGCCGGTGCAGCAGCAGGGCAGCTCGACCTCGTCGAGCTCGTCCAGCGCGGCTGCGCCGACCAGCTAGTTGGCGGCGGCTTTCTCGGCGCCCATCCGCCAGCGGATGCCGGCCTCGAGGAAGCCGTCGATGTCGCCGTCGAAGACCGCCTGCGGGTTGCCGACCTCGTAGTTCGTCCGCAGGTCCTTGACCATCTGGTAGGGGTTCAGCACGTAGTTGCGCATCTGGTCGCCCCAGCTGGCGTTGGCGTCACCGCGCAGGGCGTCGATCTCGGCGCGCTCCTCGGCCTTCTTCAGCGCGAGCAGCTTGGCCTTGAGGATCACCATCGCGCTGGCCTTGTTCTGCAGCTGCGACTTCTCGTTCTGGCAGCTGACCACGGTCCCGGTCGGGATGTGGGTCAGCCGGACCGCGGAGTCGGTCGTGTTCACGCTCTGGCCGCCCGGACCGCTGGAGCGGTAGACGTCGACCCGGATCTCCTCTTCGGGGATCTCGATCTCGTCGGTCTGCTCGAGCACCGGCACCACCTCGACCGCGGCGAACGACGTCTGCCGGCGGCCCTGGTTGTCGAAGGGGCTGATCCGGACCAGCCGGTGGGTGCCGCCCTCGACGCTGAGCGTCCCGTAGGCGTACGGCGCGTGGATGGCGAAGGTGGCCGACTTGAGGCCGGCCTCCTCGGCGTAGGAGGTGTCGAAGACCTCGACGGGGTAGTTGTTGCGCTCGGCCCAGCGGGTGTACATCCGCATCAGCATCTCGGCGAAGTCCGCGGCGTCGACACCACCGGCGCCGGAGCGGACGCTGATGATCGCCTCGCGGGCGTCGTACTCACCGGAGAGCAGAGTGCGGACCTCGAGGTTCTCCACGGCCTTGGTGATCTTGGCCAGCTCGGCGTCGGCGTCGGCCAGCGCGGCCGCGTCGCCCTCCTCCTGGGAGAGCTCCACCATGATCTCGACGTCGTCGAGGCGGCCGTCGAGCTCGGTGAAGCGGTCGAGCTGCCCCTGGAGCGCGGAGAGCCGGCCGGTGACCCGGGTCGCGTTGTCCTGGTCGTCCCAGAGGTCGGGCGCGGCGACCTGCTCGCCCAGGTCGGCGATCTCGGCACGCATGCCGTCGAGGTCGAGCACCTGGCCGATGGTCTTCATCGTCGCCCGGAGCTGCTTGATCTCCACGTCGAAATCGGTTGCGGCCACAAGAGCCAACGTTACGGCACCGGGTCACATCCAGCAGAACCGTGGAGGTCGATCCCGCGCCGAACGGTCAGCCGCCGACCGGGACGTGGAAGGCCTGCGCGAGGGACGGCGCGGTCGCGGCGCCCCGCAGCGGCGCGAAGCCCAGCACCTCGGCATAGAGCCGGCTCAGCGACAGGTGGGTCAGCGGGGTGGTGACCACCTGGTGCGCGGGCAGGTCGTGCGAGGCCACCACCGTGAGCACCGTGTTGCCTGCCGAGCTGTCGTCCTCGTCGGCGGTGATCACCACGACCAGCCGGCCGCTGGTGAAGTCGGGGCCGGCGAGCACCGGTCCGACGTGGTCGCGCAGCCAGGTGTCGGCGGTGCCGAGCGGGCAGTCGTGACCGATGTTGCACATGTTCGCGATCACCAGGCCGGCGTTCGGCAGCGTGCCGGCACTCACGTCGGCGGCCAGGGCGGTGAGGGGTACGTCGTACCGGTCGCAGGCGGCGCGCTCGTCGACGAAGTAGGCCCACGGGTTGTGCTTGACGCCGTACTCCCCCGCCGGCGAGGTCACGCAGTTGCCGGGCATGTCCTCGGCGTAGACCCGTGCCGTCTGCCCGTGCGCGAGCGCCTCCCCGAACACCGAGGGACCGGTCAGGGGGTGGCTGGACGGGTTGCCATCGTCCAGCACGCCGAAGGTCGAGCCGCCGGCGATGGCGAGGTAGTTGGGCAGCGAGGGATGCGTCATCGCGTGGTACGACGTGGCGTAGCCGTAGCGGGCCGCCAGCGCGGCGGTCCACGGCATCTGGCTCTGCATCTCGGCGAGCGAGTGGTTCTCCACCATGAAGACCAGCACCTTGGTGGGCGCCGGTGAGATTGCCGGTGCGGTCGCGGTGGTCGCCCGGGTGTGCCGGGTGCGCGGGGGTCGTTGCGACGGGTGCGGTGAGGTGACGCTGTGGCTCGGCGAGGTGGCCGATCCGGTCGGAGACGCCGCGGTGCCCGTCGACGACGACATCGACGAGCAGCCCGCGACCGTGATCGCGAGGGTGGCCAGGGCCACGCCGGCTCGCGTCGAAAGCACCGTGACCGCCCCCTCCTTCGTCGACCCGGTCAGCCTAGGTCGCGATGCTGAAGGAGGAGGGCGGCGGCCCGGCTCACTGCACGCAGAGCACTCCGGGGCTGCCGATGCCCCCGAAGCCGTCGATCCCCGGCACGACGGACTGCGCGCTGAACCGGAGCTTCAACGGCGAGTCGAGCGCGATCCTCTGGACGTCCGCCTGTCCCAACGCCAGGGTGCTCGCGTAGATCTGGACCCCGTCGGCCTCTGCGGTGAGCGTGGACTGGGCGCCGGTCATCGAGCTGTCGGCGACACCGAAGGTGCCGCGGAAGGCGATGCAGCGGTGGTCCACGTTGACCTCGACGGTGCTCAGGCCGGTGAACTCGGCGACCAGTGAGCGGGGGTAGACAGTGCCGTTCAGATGGAGGGTGCTGGTCTGGAGCATGCCGTCCTGGTTCACGAAGGTGTGGGTGTCGAGCAGGGTCCACTGGTAGACCTTCACCAGCATGTTGCCGCTGACGCCCTTGGCGTGCTGCCCGCTCGCGGGCATCACGACGCGGTAGGAGTGGACGGTGTTGGCGGCCGGCCGGTCGGCGATCCGGTAGGTGCCGTTGTCGCGCACCGTGGCCTTGCGCTGGACGACCCACGGCTTGCCGGGCTTGAACTTCTCCTCGAGCGTCACCTTGTGGCCGGCCGCGGCGCGGACCGGACTCACCTTGCCGGTGAAGACCACCTTGTCCCCGACCTTGACCTGGCTGCTGGTGGTGGTCGCGGTGACCCGCCAGGCGGCCCCGGCCTGGGCCGGAGCCGGTACGGCGGCGAGCCCGGCGGTCGCGACGGCGAGTACTGCGGTGGCGATGGCGATGGTGCGCATGATGTCTCCCTGTGTCTGATGGCCTTCACCAGGTCCGATGCAGCACGAGGTGAGTCGGTTCACTGCGCTTCGGCGAAATCTTTACCCACGACACCGTCCGCAGTCCTCTAGAATCGAGTCCTCCCCCCTGTTGAGTTCGGTCCTAGTACGCCGTACACCAAGGGAGAGCAGTCGATGGGCAAGCACCGCAGGGGAGTCCCCGTCCACGGGGACGAGACCTACGAGCGCATCTGGGACCTCGTCGGGCAGGGCGCCGTGGTCAGCACCGAGTTCGTCCTGTGCGGCGACCGGCAGATGCTGGCCACCACCACGATCATGGACGACCACGGCATCACCGTCGACCAGACCGTCGTCGAGGTCTGAGGCGGGGTCCCTACCTCCGGGAGCCGTGCTCGAGCATGTCCACCAGCTGCTGGCGGGTCCAGCCGGGCGCCAGCAGGCCGTAGAGCGTTGCGGAGTCGTGCGGCTGGAGCAGCACCTGCGGGTCGCCGGGCCCGGCGTCGGGGACGAACCAGACGTCCACCGCGAGCCCCAGGTGGAGCTGCTCCGCGTCTGCCGGCACCCCGGTGGTCGGGCCGAGGACGAAGTAGAGCGGCCCGGGTCGTCCGTCCACCGACGCATAGGTGAGACGCAGCCCGGCGACCTCGAGAGTCCGGGTGACGGTGTGTCCGGTCGGCCGCGTCGCGTGGTCGCCGGGGCGGGCGCTCGGGGTGGCCCGCGGCGTGAGCTCGGCATTGTGCTGGAGGGCGTGCGGCGCAAGCGCCAGCGCGGTCGACGCAGCCAGCACGGAGGTGGTCGCCAGCGTGCCGGTACGGCGTACCCGCGGAACCCGGCCGGTGTAGGTCAGCTCCGGAACGGTCTCCCGGAAGGCGGCGGCCAGCCGCGTGGTCAGCTCCTCATCGGTCAGCATCGGCGTTCTCCTTCTCGTGGTCGAGCACGTCCCGGATCCGGTCCAGGGCGCGTGCGGTCTGTGACTTGACGTTTCCTTCCGAGCAGTCGAGGGTCGCCGCGGTCTCGGCGACGGACAGGTCCGCCAGGAAGCGCAGGGTGAGCACGGCCTGCTGCCCGGATGGCAGTCGACGGATCGCGTCGAGCAGGCGTACTCGCTCGAGCAGGCCCTCGTCGTGGGTGGCCCGCGTGTCCAGGGCCTCCAGGGTCTCGAGGTCGACCCCGACCTCGCCCGGGCGCCGACCCAACGAGCGCCACCGGTCCTTGGCGAGGTTCACCACGACCCTGCGGGCGTAGGCCTCCGGCTGCTGCCGGGCCCGGTGCCACCGCCGCGCGGTGCGGAACAGCGCCGTCTGCACGAGATCCTCGGCATGGCCCCGGTCACCGCAGAGCAGGTACGCCGTCCGCATCAGGCGGCCGGAGGCGTCCGCGACGAATGCTTCGAAGGCGCGCTGCTCGCGCCGCTCGGTGATCATCGGCCTCTCCGTCCCACACCAGTATCAACTCCGGCTAGGACGTGCAGGTTGCACGGAGCGGCCGCTCACTCGTCGACGCCGACGGACGCGCTGCTGGCCGATCACGACGCAGAGAACTCGTTCGTCCGCCTGTTGGACCAGTGGAGTCTTGAGCTCACAAGCCAACGTGGTTGGCGGCGTAGGTCGCCTGTGCGAGCGTGAACTGTGAGCCCGCCCTCGAGGTCAGCTGCTGGATCAGGCCGGTCCGCGAAAAACCCGTACCGATGTTCAGGTAATTCTTGGCCGCAATCACCGCCTGCTTGTTCCAGTCGACCTTGATGTGGTTGACCGCGAACACCGAATCCGCCAGCTTGAACCCGGAACCGGCCTTGGAAGTCAATTGTCCGATGAGCCCAGCCCGACTGAACCCCGTTCCGATGGCCAGATAGTTCTGCGCCGATTGGATGGCGTTCTTCTGGGCGACCGTGAACTGCGGCGACGACGACGAGCTCTTGCCGCTGTGGTTCGCCTTGTGGTGCGACTTGCCACCCGCCGTGTCGCTGCTGGTACTCATGTTGCACGCGCCCAAGGCAAGGACGGCGGTAGCCGCAACGGCGGCCCTGAAGATCTTGTGCATGATTCCTCCGAGACTGGTGATGACGTAATGGGTTCAACGACCCGCGCGTCGAGTAGGTCACGTTATCAATCAAATCAGGAAAAAAACCCGGAAGCCGAAGTAGCCGTGCCGATCCGCGCAGAAGTCAAAAGTCGCGCGATATTCAAGTTTGGCCCTGCGTGATTTCTGAGAAATTCTCCCAGTATTGAACCGGAGGTAGCTCCCTACGCCTGGAGCAGGTCAGCTCCAGGCACGGGTCGGCTTCAGTCGTTCACGCCCACGGACGCGCTGCTGATCGCGCCGACGGCGGCGCGGGTGGGTGAGCCGGGGACGTGGAGCGGCAGGGCGACCGGGGCGTGGACGGCGACCACGACCCGGTCGGTGGTCGGGTCGACGGAGACGTCGGCGGTGAGGCCGGGGTACTCCTCGTAGGCACCGACCCGGTGCAGGTACTCGACGGCCGCGGCGCGGGCGGTGGCGACGTCGAGGTGGAGGTCGGCGCCCAGCCCGGCGCCGTACGTCTCGGCGCCAGAGGCCGCGGCGTCGGCGGCGGTGAGGGCGGCGCCGTCGGCGAGGTTGTCGAGGCCCTGGCGCTGGAGGTAGGCCGCTGACGCGTCGGTCACCACGCCGGCCATCATCGCCAGCACCAGCGCAAAGCCGACGATCAGCAGGGTGGCGGTGCCGCGCTCGTCGTGGGGTCGACGTCGCCACACCGACGGCCTAGCCACCGGAGACCTCCTGGAACTGCCCGATCGGCACCGTCTGGGTGGCCTCGAGGGCGAAGCTCGGCCGGCCGCCGCCCAGCGCGGTCGGCATCAGCGGGAGCACCACCTGCGAGTGCACCGAGACCGTGATCACGGAGGTGCCCTGATGGCAGTCGCCGGGGTACGGCGTGCACGTGACGGCTACCGCGGGCGTCACGTCGTGCAGACCCTGGTCGTCGAGCGCGACCCGAGCCGCCTCGCGGGCACGCGCCAGCCCGGTCGCGTCGTCGGGGGCCAGGGCGTAGGCGCGGGCAGCGGCCCGGGCCGCGCCTGAGACCCCGAAGGCGCCGCGCTGCACCGCGAAGACCGACATCACTATCCACAGCATCGGCAGGATCAGCAGGATCCCCAGCCAGGACAGCTCGACCAGGGCGCTCCCCCGCTCGTCGCGCGTTCCCGGACGAGTCATGGTCGCTCCTCGACCGCGTGGCCCGACACGTCGAGCGTGATCGCGGGTCCGCCCAGACCGAGGGCCGGGACGACCACGTGCACCGTGACGACCACGGCCGGCGCACCGTCGATGGTGGTCTCCCGGGCGCTCACCCCCTGCGCGTAGCGACCGGCGAGGGCGCCGTCGATCTGCGACCGGGTCCGGGCGGCGCCCTCCGCCGGCCCGCGGTCGAGGGTCGCGGCGTACCGGGCTCCCTCGGACGCGGCCGCGGTCAGGGTGTTGCGGACGAAGAGCACGAGTGACACCTGGAGGATCCCCAGGAAGACCGGGACCAGGACGACGAGCACCAGCACGAAGTCGACGACCGCGGCTCCTTGCTCGTGCGACCGTCGCGACACGGGCTAGTTGTGCACGCTGTCGAGGGCCGCGGTCAGCATCGAGTTGAGCTGCGGACCGGCCAGCTTCCACAGTGCGCCGACCAGGCCGGCGGTCATCACGGTCACCAGCACCCAGCCGGGCACGTCCCCTCGTTCGTCGCGTGGTCGCGGCGCGCTGATCGCGAGCACGATGCGGGTGATCAGGAGTGAGGCTGCGTTCATCTTCATCTCTTCTCTTCCGAGGCCTGGGACGGGTCAGGGAGTGGTCAGGTGGAGGCCGATCACGCCGGGCCAGAAGGCGACGAGCACGGTCACGGGCAGCACCAGGAAGACGACCGGGACCATCATGAAGATCTCCTTGCGGGCCGCGACCTCGATCAGCTCGCGCCGCCCGGCCTCGCGGACGTCGGCGGCCTGCGCGTGCAGCACGTCGGCCAGCGGAGTGCCGCGCTCGACTGCGACAGCGACACCCTGGGCGAACCTCGCCACCAGCGGCAGCCCGCTCGAGCGGGCCAGTCCGTCGAAGGCCGAGGCGACCGGTTCCCCGGTCCGCACGGCGGCGAGCACGACGGCGAGGTCGCGGGACAGCTCGCCCCCGCTGCGTCGTACGACACGGTCCAGCGCCGCGACCGGGCTCTCACCCGCAGCGACCGCGAGGGCCAGCAGCTCCGCGATCACCGGGAACTCCGCCATCACCTTGCGCTCGCGGGCCGTGACCTGCGAGGTCAGCCAGGTGTCGCGGGCCAGGACCCCCACGGCGAAGCCGACCAGGCACAGCAGCAGCGAGGAGATCGTGCCGCCGCCACCGCTGAGCGCGTCGAGCAGGCAGTACGCCGCGACCAGCGCGAAGCCGACCAGCCCCCAGAGCACCTGCTCGATCCGGAAGTCGTGGACGGTCGTGTCGAGAGCAGCGCGCTCGAGACGACGGCGAACCGACGCAGCACCCCCGAGGACCCGCTCGACCACGTCGGCAGTGGACCGCAGCGGCGGGCCGAAGATCCCCGCTGCCGCGGCGACCGGGGAAGTCGACGGCTCGTCGCGCGGGCGGGCACGCCCCAGCGGAGGGACGTCGCGCAGGTAGGGCAGCACCCGCACTGCGAGGGTCGGCCGGTGGATCACCCGGAGCCTGGCCACGACCAGCACGAGCCCGGTGCCGGTGGTCGCCCCGAGCAGGACACCGGCCTCCACCGGCGTCACGACAGGATCCGACGCTCGGCGGGGAGCCGACCGATGCGCATCATCAGCCGGTAGGCCACCACACACGCGGCTGCCGCGAAGCCGAGGACGAGCGTGCCGCCCGGCGACGCGTAGCGGCGGATCACACTGCCCTGGAAGCTCATCATCAGCAGCACCAGCCAGGGAGCGGCCACCGCGAGCCGGGCGCCGTTGACCGTCCAGGCCTGACGCGCCTCCATCTCCGACCGGGTCCGGGCCTCGTCGCGGAGATAGCCCGACAGGTTGCGCAGCAGCCGCCCGAGCTCGCCGCCACCGACCTCGCGAGCGATCCGCAGCCCCTCGACGACGCGGTCGCCGACCGGGTCGGCGAGACGGTCCTTGAGCCGGTCGAGGGACTCGCCGAAGCGGCCGGTGACCTGGTAGTCGAGGGCGAACGCGTCGAACGACGGCCGCAACGGCTCGGGACCGCGTACGGCGAGCTGGGCGAGGGCATCGGGCAGGGACAGACCCGCACGGACCGCCGAGGCGAGGTTGTCGACCGCCTCTGGCCACACCTCCGCGAAGTCGCGCTGTCGGCGGCGGGCCCGAGCGGAGACGACAGCCAACGGGAGGAAGCCGCCCACGGCGCCGAACAGCACCGCGACCGGTGGGGTCTGCGAGACCACCTCCATCACCAACGCAGCAGCCACCCCGCAACCGGCGCACAGGCTGGTGAACGCCGACGCAGAGACGTGGCCCAGCCCGGCTCGGGCCAGGAGGGTCGCCGCCCGCCCCGCGCCCGGCCGTCGGGCAGCCCGAGGTCGCGGCACGAAGAAGGCCGACCACACCAGCATCAGCCCGATGCCGACGCCCAGCCCCACGAGCACCCCCATCAGAGGGCTCCGTTGAGGACTGCGTGGATGTCGACGCCGACCCGCTGGTAGTGACCGAGCCGCGGCGGCATCCCCCCGGACCGCCGCAGCTCGCCACCGTGACCGCGCTCGAAGAGCGACTCGGTCTCGATCACGTCGTTCTCGACCCGGCCGGGCACGCCCACGATCTCGCTCACCCGTCGTACGCCGTGCTGGTCGATGCCCAGGTGCACCACCAGGTCGACGCTCGCGGCGACCGTCGGCACCACGAACCGTGCCGAGATGTTCTCGCCTGCCAGCAGGGGCAGCGTGCACATCTTGACCAGCGCCTCCCGGGCGGAGTTGGCGTGCAGCGTGCACATCCCGGGGATGCCCGCGTTGAGGGCCAGCAGCAGGTCGAGGCACTCCTCGGCGCGCACCTCGCCGACGATGATCCGGCTCGGCCGCATCCGCAGGCTCTCCTTGACCAGGTCGCGGAGCCGGATCTCACCGGTGCCCTCCAGCCCGCTCTGCCGGGTCTGCATGGCCACCCAGTCCGGGTGCGGGAAGCGGAGCTCGAAGACCTCCTCCGCGCTGATCACCCGATCGCCGCCCGGGATCGCCGCGGCCAGGCAGTTGAGCAGGGTGGTCTTGCCCGCCTGGGTCGCTCCGGCGACCAGGATGTTGAGCCCGGCCCGGACCGAGGCGTCGAGGAACGCGGCGGCCGGTGGGGTCAGGGTGCCGAGCTCGACCAGCTCGTGCAGCCGGGTGGCGGTGAGCACGAACTTGCGGATGTTGACCGCCGACCAGCCGCGGCTGATGCCCTCGAGCACGACGTGGAGGCGATGGCCCTGCGGCAGCATCGCGTCGACGAACGGGCGGCTGATGTCGATCCGCCGGCCGCTGGACTTCAGCATCCGCTCGACCAGCTCGCCCACCTGCGCCCCGCTGAGCATCAGGTTGGTCAGCTCGTGCCGGCCACGGCGGGCCACGAAGACCCGGCTCGGATCGTTGATCCAGAACTAGCCACGGCGCGTTGGTAGTAGACGGTGGCGTTTGGTTACCCCGTCTGACCTGCACATACACGTTGAACACCGTTGAACGCTTGCGAATGTCTTGCGGACTGTCCGCGGACTGAACCCACCCCGAAAGGAACCACCATGAACACAACACCGAAGGTCACCGTGACAGAGGACCTGCCCGAGGGGGCCTGGCTCATCATCGAGCGGCCGACCGGGGAGACCTCCGTCGTGGGTGGCAGCGACTCGGCTGTCACGGAGGCACTCGCCTACGGAACCACAGCATGAGCACCGGCGGCGACGTCATCCGGACTGTGCGCCACGCCATGGGAATGAGTCAGCGAGAGCTCGGCGCGCTCGTCGGAGAGGGCCGCTGGTACATCGCGGAGATCGAGCACGGCCGGCGTCCGTTGCGCGAGGTCAGGGACCTGGCGAGGCTCATCGGCTCGCGGATGGGCCAGGCGGCGTCGTGAACCCCGCCACGCCCTACGGGGCGCGCCAATACCTCCACGACCTGCCCGGAGTCGTCCGCTCCATTGGCGCCGACCTGCGCGAAGGGTCCCGCAACGTCAGGGGAGCGCGTGAAGCCTGCTTCCCTTCGTGTGGCGGGCCGAGGCGGAGCGCCGCATCGAGGAGGAGGGCTTCGAGATGTTCCACTTCGGCCACGAATGGCCGTACTGGGATGAGGCCGTCGGGCCCCTGGACACCCCATAACCGCCCTACACTCGACCCGATGCCCGCTGGGACTCCCCGTGCCCGGCGGGCATCGCCGCGTCCACCCTTTGGGGTGAATGACCGGAATCGGTGACGCGGCGTGCCGCCTCGACTTCTAGCGTTGCCTGCAGGGCGAGCGTTTCCCCCAAGGACTGTCGCCCGCGCAACCCTGCAGGGCACCCCGTGTTTGCAGGGTTGCGTCGATGCCCGCCGAGGTCCCCGAGACTCGGCGGGCATCGTCATGCCCCGTGGCCGGTCTGTGTCATGAATGACGGCCACACCAGTATTAGGGTGCCGGGCTAAGAACCCGGGGATGTGTCGGGGGGACTAACCGGGCGTCCCAGCGCCCCGCCTGGTGCCAGCCGTGCGGGGCGCGACCACGCCGGCATCGACGAGGGCGCCTTGCTCAGTTTGGGTGACGCAGCCACGGGAACCAGAGGCATACGGTTCCCACAGGCGCAGTGCTTTCTCCCAGAGTCCCAGCGCCACCGATGCCCGCCGGTGACCCGAAGCCGGCGGGCGTCGTCATGCCCTCCTGCAACGTCCTGACGTGCCGATGAGCGGTAGCTACGCTTCATGCTCTGCCCGGTAGCGCTCACGCTTTCGCCGCCGCTCGGCGGGCAGACGCATCGCGACGCTGTCCCAGTCGAACGGCTCAACGACCTGAATCTCAAAGCCTGACCACCGCCATGCGCGGGTCACGTCGTCGACCACACGGTCACGGACCTCGTTCGGCAGCGCCCGTGCGTTCAGCACGAAGGCGTCGGACACCAAGGCCTCCGTGTCGAGATGCAGCGTCAGAGACCCGCTGACGTACTCCATGCCGCTGCGCCCCACGGCACGAACCTGGAACCCATTCGAGGAGCGAATCCACGGTCCGTCCTGCTCAAACGTCTCCTCACCGACCACGCTCCAACGTTAGTCCCAAGTCCGACGTCCTGGTCACGAGAAATCGCCCGCTCATGCCGATGAGCGGGCCATGGCGCAGCGTGGCTGCTCAGTACACCGTCCAACCGCCGTCCACCACGAGGGTATGGCCGGTGACAAATGAGGACGCGTCACTGCAGAGGAACAGCAGCGGTCCGTCGATCTCGTCGATCCGCGCGGTGCGGCCAAGCGGTGACCGAGCCTCGAGCCAGGCGACGAGGTCCGGGTCCTGCAGATAACCGCTGGTCGCAGTTGGGAAGAAGTGCGGCGCGATCGCATTGACGCGAACGCCACGCCGTCCCCACTGCGCCGCGAGTTCCCGAGTAAGGGCGACGACACCTCCCTTGCTGGCGGCGTAGGCGGCGAGGCCGTAGCGGTCGAGGCTGGTCGTCGCGGAGGGCGAAGCGATGTTCACGATGACACCCCCGCCCTGGTCGAACATGCGCGGTGCAATGAGCTGGGATAAGCCGAACACCGCGGTGAGGTTCGTGTCGATCAGGCTGCGGACACGCTCCAGGTCCTCCTTCTCTGCCGGGCCGGAGAACGCCACGCCGGCGTTGTTGACCAAGATGTCGATGTGCCCGTGGCGTGACAGAGCGGCGTCCACGAGTGCGGCGCGGTCCTCGGCACTCCTTACGTCGCAACGCACGGCCAAGGCGTCATCTAGGGTCGCGGCCAGCTCCAGGTCCTCCTCGTATCGCCTCGAGGCGAGGACGACGCGAGCCCCGGCGCCATCCAATGCCTTGGCGAATTGGGTTCCCAGCCCAGACGAGGTTCCGGTCACCACGGCAACTCGGCCATCCAACGTGCCCACACCGCAGACGGTAGAGCCGTCCGGACATGTGGTCCAGGGAGCCGCCGTCGACCCAGGACCGAGCCTTGGAACCGCACGCTCATGCCGCTGTCCGTGTCACTCACAGCCGATGAGCTGTGATGCCCGATAGCCTCCCGCCATGACCCCAGGCGGCGCGGCTCGGATCGTGGAGCGTCGGGATGAGACTGCGCTCGTCGACCTCTTGCGGGAAGCGGACGCCGAGTTCGAGGACGAGGCCTTCGAGGGCGCGCTCTCTGCTTCCCTGCGTGCAACTCCCTCGCTGGTGGACAAATGGAATATGTGGAGCGGCGACCAGCGCTGGACCCCCAGCGCGGCAGTCGACGGTGTCAACACAGCGTGGATTCTCGTCGGGGGCACTCCCGTTCATCAGCGTGTCCACGAAGACGCCGCCGCCGCTGTAGCCGACTTCATCCATCGGATGGCGGCATGGCTTGCTCGGCGCGAGGTGCTCGTCTTCGACGAGTGAGACGATTTTCAATCGCACACATCTGCCGCTGTCCGGGCGATGCATCTGCCCGCTGAGGACCCACGACTCGGCGGGCATCGTCACGCTTGCTTAGTGGTACAGAACCACTGCCCGAGTGATCGTCAATGTGGGATTGGGACAGGAAGCTGCAAGCTGAGACAGGCGCGACTTCTCCTGCGCCGTCACCCGAAGGTGCCACCGGGTCTTGACCGCTACCCAGGACCGCACGTACCGACACTTGCCGTGGGCTGGGATCCAGGTGGTGGGATCCTGATCGCCCTTGGACTCGTTGTCGTGTGAGTCCACAGCGACCAAGGTGCGAGAGTCGCCCAGGTCGTTGTAGTAGCGAACGCGTGTGGCTTGGGTCCACCGCCACGCACCTGAGATCCAGACGTTCTCGACCGGCACCGTGTGGTCGATCTGGACAGCGCTGCCCGACGTGTACGTGGTGGCGTCGTAGTACGAGAACCACTTGCCGGTCTCAATCGTGCAGTTGCTGTTCTGAGTGGTCGGCTTGAGTGATTCGGTCTTGAGGACCACAGCTCGGGTGTCGCAGCCGCCGCCCTGCTCGATCCAGTCGCCGAAGTCCGCCGTTCGGTCGTAGCTGCCGGCGTGCGAGTGCGCTGCGACCGGGAGATTCCTGATTGCGGCACGCTCTCGCACATGTATGACGTGTGTCGAAGCCACGGCGGGGAGTGGTTGCGAGATCGCAGCCGCCACTGCAGCCGCGGTCAGCAAAGAGCCGATTGCGAGCCGGGTTCGGCTCATCCTTCGCAGGCCGTACCGTCCCGGTCACGGTCCAGCCGCGTGTAGTTGGTCGCGTAGACAGCGCGTGCGCTCGGCCCATACGCCGGCCGCGGGTTGCCCTGGCGAACTTGGTAGGCGGCCGCAACGGGCCCCTTGGCAACCCCGTGGTGCCATGCGTGGCGAAGGGCCGTGCAGTTGGCGAAGTAGCGGCCCGACGCCTCAGCAGGGCTGGCGACCATGGCCAGAGGTGCGAGGGCGATGGTTGCAGCAGCGGCGGCGATGATCTTCTTCAAGGGTGTCTCCCGAGGTAGATGGACTACCTACCGTAGGCCAGGATCCGGAGTTTGGACGTCAATCACCACCGAATGCTCGGTGAGGGGAGCAGCATCAGCCGGCGTTATCCCTGTCTCGCTGGACCTGCGAGACCATCCACGTCGCAACCGACGCTGTGATTGCGCCAAGAAGGCTGATGCCCACGATCATCAGAGCCACGGCAATTATTCGACCCTCTGTCGTCACCGGGTAACGATCCCCGTATCCAACCGTCGTGACGGTGCTGCACGCCCACCACAGCGCGTCGCCGAAGCTTGTGATGTTCGCTCCCGGCGCGTTCTGCTCGGCGTCCAGCATGGCCACCGACCCCAAGCCAACCGACATCACGGCGGCTCCTGCCCCGTACACGGAGGCGCGCTCCACCAGACCACCGGTAGCTGATCGGTTGACCATTCGCGCGAAGGCCAAAACCCGCAACACCCGCAAGGGCCGGAGCATCGGCAGGGCAATGAGGGGAAGGTCGTACCAGTGCCGCTTGATGTAGGAGCGTCGATCACCTGCTGCGAGGCCTACACGAATCACGTAGTCGACAACGAACACCACCCATACGGCCCAAGAGATGCCGCTGAGGCCGGATCGCAGTGTGCTGTCCAGGCGCGGGTCGAGTACTGGCCAGGCGTAGGCCACGAGGAAGGCCAACGCGAGCAGCAGTAGCGGAACCTCGACGCGACGCTCCCATCGCTCAACACGAGTCACACGGGCAGGCTAGGACCCCTGGCCTTAAATCGGACCAGACCCGCGGGCTGACGAACCGAGACTCCGGCGGGGATCGTCGGTCGACGCATTACGCTACCGGTAGTGGGTCACGCTTTTGTCTTTCGAGAGACTGTTAATGACGATCATGGCAAGCCAGACGAATCCCCAGAGCCCGCACGTGAACAGCGTCATCAACAGGTGGAACGTATGGTTCGTGCGCTTCGGCGCGACAGTCACAGCGACGTGAGGGAATCCCGCCGGCTGCTGGGGTTGCTGCTGAACGAGGTTATGCGTGTGGGCGGTCCACTCGGAGCCATCCCACCAGCGCATCACATCGCCATTCGGGTACCAACCAGGCTCCGCGGGGCGTCTGCGTCGCTCAGGCGGAGTTGGCGCGTCGGGAATCATGCTCACCCGTGCATCGTCACATTCAACGACGTCTCTCGTGCGCGGAACGTCAAAGAGTCAAGCAACGATGTTCGTCAGGGGGGAGGAGCCCCGCAGGGGTGTTTCAGGTGCCCACATAGTCTTAGCGCCGGTATCCCCCCGCGCAGGAATCAATGGGCCGTCGTCGGCCAGGCGCTCCCGAGGATGGGGCACGTAGAAGACCCGGTGACGCTCTGCGTACTGGCGCTGAGCCGGCGTCTGATGCTCTGGGCAGTTCTTCGGTGGACGACCACGGCCGTTGCGCACCCACTCGTGGGCGCCTTCCTGGCAATGCAAGACGGTCATGCGCCCGCCACCCCCAATTTCATAAGACGGGCCGCAGACGCTCGCTGGATGCGGCTCGTTAGGACGCCTCGGAAGCGGTGCCCACCCCCGTCGGCCAACTGCCCCACCCGGCTCACAGGGCACGCCTGGGAGCCATGGCGCGGTTGGCGGGACTGCCGACGTAGTTGAGTGCTTCGCCGTAGGTGCGGTCCGTGAGTCCACCGTCGGGTGAGGCGAGGCCGGCTGAGTAGAGCGCCTGCCCGAACTGGGCAGCTCTGTCGGCGGCCTGTTCGGGTTGCGCGAGGGAGGCGCCGAGAGTGGTGACGCGGAGCCAGTCGTCGACGGTTTCGGGGAGTTGCTCGGCGTAGTCCGCTAGGGCCTGCTGCACGGCGGCGCAGCTCGTGGACTTGGCCGGGTCGAGGACTAGCCAGAGGACGCCGCTGCCGCGGAGGTCTTCTCCGAAGACCGGTGCTAGGGCGGATCGCGAGGCGAGCCCGAGGTTGAGGGTGTCGACGAGTGCGAGGAGGCGCGTGTGGGCGGCGAAGTCATCGGCGGTGCTGTGCGCGCTGAGCTGGGTTGGGGCGGTGTGAGCGATCTCGAGCAGCTCGGCGACGGCTTCGTCGAACCTGTCCTTGATGAGAGCCGCGAGGCGAGGCGCCTCGTCGATGGCCGTGCGTGTCGCCTGGGTCTCGGCTCGTTCGGCGATCTCGGTGGCGATGGCGTGGGTTTGGCCGCGGCCGGCTTCCTGGGCTGCCGCGCGCTTGATATGTGCCGCGACTTTGCTCGGGTCGGTGGGGAGCGCCACGGGCAGGCGGCCGCTGGTCTCGCGGACGATCTGGTTAGCCTCTCGCGCCACCTGCACCATCCGGTCGTACTCGGTGCCGAGGGGCTGGCCGTAGCGGGCGGCGGTGAGCTCGACGGTTCGTGCCCAGCCCTTGAAGCGGATGAGGTCTAGGTCGTTGGTCATGCGGGTCTCCTGAGTGGGGTGTGTGGCATTCATCTGAGGGTGGTCCAGTTGCCTTGGCCATCGGCTGGCGTCTGATAGATCCAACGGGTGACGTCGAGACCGGAGTCTTGGCGTGGGCTTCCGGCGCCTTGGGAGGGGTCGGGGCGGGGTGCGCGGGGTCCGGGCTGTTCGGGTGGCTCGGCTTCGGCGGGTGAGCCGGTGAGCCAGGCGGTGAAGTCATCAGTGGCGGTCATGCGCTGTCCTTTGTTCGCCGGCGCTGGTCGCCGGGAGTCTGTGGGGTGCTGCGCGGTATCTGCGGTCCGCGGCGAGGAGGTCGACCAGCCAGTCCCAGGTGTTCCCTGGTGGTTGCGGGCGAGGGCGGCCGTTGCGCTTGTCGTAGTTCCTGCGCGGCATCAGCTCTCCTCGGGTGGGCGCAGGATGGTGGGTCGGCCATTGACGATTCGCAGGTAGGGAAGTCCGAGCGCTGCGGCCAACGCCTGGCCCGGATTGCCTGTGAGGAGCGTGGGCATCGGGAGCGCCCTGGCCTCGAGGTCCGGGCGGGTGCCGAGGCGTGGGGTCATGGGTTTGTCCTTCCGGTGCTCATCCGGCCCCGAGGTGGCACGGGTGTTCGGGGGGTAGTGGGCAGCAATCAGCGAGGGGGTTGAACTCGTGCGCCAGTCGCGCGGGCGGAGCTCCGGCGGAGTCCGTCGCGGCGCCCATCCCCATCCCCAACCCTTCGGGTTGGGTTTGGTCTGGTTTGGTTTGGTTTAGGCGTGAGCGTCCACCGGTGGATTCCGTCGTGGATTCCACGGTGGAACGGATCGCAGCGCAGTACCTCGGGTCCTTGCAGAGCGAGTGATCCCCGACGTCGTGCTGTCGGCGCCGCTCCTTGTCCTGCGTCCAGCGCTTCCTGGTCCGTGTGATCTGCTCGGCCGGGAAGGCGTGCTGGTCGTAATTGTTGATCAGGTAGCCGGTCGCGACCTCGGTCCAGAAGCCGTGCTCGAGGAGTGCGGCCACCGCGGCGGCACTTCGGTCAGGGGGCACCGCCAGGGACACGCGGGCTGCCATCGCCCGGGAGATCCGCCCGTCGAGGAGCTGGCGGTCGCAGTAGACCAGTGCAGCGACATGGACAGCGAAGGCGTCCGAGCCGGCCTCGAGCCATCGGGCGTCGTCCGTGTGGGCTTGCTCAAGCCTGATGTACGTCATGCCGCCTCGAGCCGTGAAGGGTGGAAGCGGCCGTAGACCGTGAGTGGCCGACGCTTGCCCGGGCCGACGAGACGGCATGCCACGCCGGCCTCTACGCCACAGTGAGCGCACGGAGTCGCGGGAGGTCGTGCGCGATCGTAGGGGGGCGGGGTAGCGATCTCACGGCACGTTGGGATGCAGTCCCGGCCGTGCCACCTCACGATTCGTTCCACGCCGCGAGGGCGACGAGGACCGGGAAGTCATCGCTGACGTCTCGCCATCGACCGCCGGGCCAGAGGATCTGAGGCCGACAACGGTCCGCTACGGGCCGCTCGCCTGGTCGGAGCGCCATGAGCTCTTCGAAGGGCGAGAGCGTCCATCGCCGGTGCTGTTCCATGCCCGCAACCGCTAGCCGACGTGGGACTTGTTGAACTGCGCGTCGATCCATGCGACGACGTCCACCTCGCGATAGACGATCCGCCGTCCGAGCTTGGCTGACTTGGGCCCCGTGCCCACATGGCGCCAGTAACGCAGGGTGTTCTCGGGGATGCCGGTCTGCTCGGCGACCTCACCGATCCGCAGAAGGTGGTCTGTCATGGATTCCTCATTCCTAGTGACACGTACTAGGAACCATGATAGAACATGAACGCAAGTGACTCCAACTAGGAATCTTGGTACCGTCGTGAATGTGACTGAACGTGATGAGCAGATCGGCCGCAATGTCCTCGTCCTGAGAGGAAGCACCACTCAGCAGGCCGTGGCGGACGCCATGCGAGAGCGCGGCTGGAAGTGGTCCCAAGCGACGGTGTGGAGTGTCGAGAAGGGGGAGCGCCCACTGAGGCTGGCCGAAGCCGAGGACCTCGCTGAGGTGTTCGGCGTGCCCATGCAACGACTGACCGCACAGTTGGCGACCGTTGCGATCGACCGGACCCTGCGAAAGTGCGCGACGGCTTACACCGAGGTGCTCGCTGCCGCATCACGATTCCTCGATCGGACGACCGACTTGCACCTGGAAATCGCGGACGCCGCAGGGCCTGCGATCGATGAGCTTCGCCGAGAGCTCCAACACGCAGAAGACCACCTCCGGTCGCTGGATCGCGAGATCGGTGAGCGCCTGAACGTGCTCGCCGCGGCCTACACCGCCGAAGCGGATCGTGCGGTTGTTGAGGGGGTAGTTGCGGCATATTCCGCACCCGATGGTGCCCATGAGCTTTCGAGCAACAGGGGCGAGGGACTGAGTGTGGCCGACGTGGCCGCCATGATGCGCGGCTCCAAGATGGACGTCTATCACCTCATCCACAGTGGGGAGTTACCTTCCGTGCGCGTCGGCCGCGCCTTCCGTGTTGCCAAACAAGATGTCGAGGAATATCTGCGGCGCAGCGACTCTGGGGAGGACGTCTCCTGATGGCAAGCATTCAGAGGCGCGACAACGGCAAGTGGCGCGCGCGCTACCGCGACGATGCAAGCAAGGAACACGCCCGCCACTTCGAGCGGAAGGTAGACGCCCAGAGATGGCTCGATGAGGTCACGGCGCAGATCGTCACCGGCGCCTACGCCGACCCCAAGGCCGGCCGCGCGACGTTCGATGCATGGTTCCGCGAGTGGTCCTCCCGCCAGGTCTGGGCTGCGATGACCGAGGTGCAGGCGGACCTGGTGCGCCGGTCGCTGACCTTCGGAGACGTGCCCCTGGCGCAGCTCCGTGAGTCCCACCTGCAGCTCTGGGTCAAGCAGATGCAGGCTCGAGGCCTTGCGCCGAACACAATCAACACGAGGGTGATGACGGTCAAGGCGGCACTCAAGGCCGCCGTCCGTGACCGCCGGCTCGTCTCTGACCCATCGCTGGGTGTCGTACTCCCCCGCCGCGCCAACCGTGCCAAGGCGATGGAGGTCGCCACCACGGAGCAGGTCGGAAGGCTCCTCGCCGCCACGACCCCCGAGATGCGGGCCTACATCGGCCTGTGCGCCTTCGCTGGCCTTCGCCTCGGCGAGGCCTCGGCCATCCAGGTGGTGGACGTCGACTTCCTGAGACGTCGCATGGAGGTCGAGCGGCAGATCCAAAAGCGGCGCGGCGGACCTCCCGAGGTCAAGCCTCCGAAGTACGAATCGAGCCGGACCGTCTACGTGCCTGACGAGTTGCTGTCGATGCTGGCTCAGCACATCGAGGCTGGGTGGAGCTCGGCCGAGGGATGGCTATTCCCGGGCGTCACAGGTAGGCCACTATCTCCGAGCACCGTGGACCACTGGTGGCGCCGCACGGCCGCCTCGGCAGGCGTCCAGGGCGTCACGATCCATTCACTGAGACACCACTTCGCTTCCGGTCTGATCGCCGACGGATGCGACGTCGTCACCGTTCAGCGGGCGCTGGGCCACAAGTCCCCCTCAGTCACCCTCAACACCTACTCGCATCTGTGGCCTACGGCCGAGGATCGGACCCGAGTGGCCTCCGGTCGGCTCGCTGCCGCCGCTCTCGGGCTACACGTTGCGGACTCCCCGCGGACCGAGGAGGTGAACTGAGGCCCTGACCTGCACTGATGCAGAATTCGGGTCGTTGATCCAGATCTCCTCGACGGTGGGGTCGTCGAGGAACGGCTGGAGAGGGCCGAAGCCCGAGACCCGGGCGACCAGCTCTCCGACCACCGAGTCGACGTCGGAGACCGGCGCGACGGCACCGGTCAGGCTGCGGTCGTCGTGCGCACGCACGACCTGCTCGGCCAGCCGGCGTACGACGACGGCCTCGCGCTGGGGATCGACACCCTCGTGGCGCACGGCCTCACGCAGGCGCAGGTCGAGCGACTCGACCAGCTCTGCGTGGGCGTCGACGGCGTGGACGGACATCGCGATCCCTCTCCCGAGTAAGAGATCCGTGCCTCCGCAACGTACGACGGCCCTGGCCCCGATCGGAAGGGCCTGTCACCAAACTGTGGAGGAGCAGCGACGGGTGTGGCGCGGGAGCACTCATGGGGCGAGCCGTTATTCATCACCGAGGATGATTCGCGGGCGCCGTTCCTCGTGTTCAGGTGGTCGCATCCAGACCCATCAGGACAGGGGAAGAGCCCATGATCACCGTCTCTCGCAGCACCGTCGCCCTGACCGCCGCCGGCCTCGCGCTCACCGGCATCGCCGTCGCCCCGCAGCTCGGCGCGGCTGCCAACGCCCGGGCCACGACGCACACGCTGAAGCTCACCGCCCACCAGAGCGGCACCCACAGCCTCGGCAAGACGACTTTCGCCGGCACCGACGTCGACCGCAACCCCACCACCGGCGCGATCGTCGGCTACGACGCGATCAGGGGACGCTTCAACGTCTCGACCGGCGTGGTCAAGATCGACGCCGCGGTGGCCCTCAAGGGCGGCATGATCACCGCCCACCTGACCGGCCACGGCAACAGCACCACCCTCGACGGCACGATCACCGGTGGCACCGGCAAGTACTCCGGCGTCACGGGGACGATCCACACCACTCAGAAGAGCGGCAGCAGCAAGGTCACCCACATCACCCTGACCTACACGCTCTGACCAGTAGCACCGCTCGCGCACGTCCCGACCCGACTCGTCACGGCCGTTGATCGCGCTGCCTCGGTTGTTGTACCATTCGGTACACATGCGAGGAGGGAACATGGAGTACACGAAGACGACCGTCGTCGAGGCCGCACCGGAGCGGGTCTGGGAGGTGCTCAGCGACGTCGAGGGCTGGCCCGAGCGGATCGCGGTCTACCAGTCCGTCGAACGCCTGGACGAGGGCCCGCTGACGGTCGGGAGTCGGGCGAAGGTCAAGCAGGACAACCTGGCCGCCGGCGTCTGGGAGGTGACCGAGCTGGTGCCGGGCGAGAGCTTCGTCTGGATCTCGCGGCAGCCCGGCGTACACCTGGTCGGGCGGCACTCCGCGACCGCGGAGCCCGACGGACGGGCGCGGCTCACGCTGACCTTTGAGCACACGGGGCCGATGGCGTGGCTGATCACGCTGCTCTACGGCCGGCTGATCCGCCGGTACGTCGACCTGGAGAGCGCGGCCCTCAAGGCAGCGGCCGAGTCCGTCAACGCGTGACCGACTCACTCTCGGGACCTCGGTCGACAGGACGCGACGCCCTGCTGGGGCGCGCGATCGGGCACTTCGCCGAGCACGGGGTCGGCGACACCAGCCTGCGGGCGTTGGCCGAGGCGATCGGCACCAGCCACCGGATGCTGATCTACCACTTCGGCTCACGGGAGGGACTGCTCGCGGCCGTCGTCGACGTCGTGGAGCAGGGGGCGCGCGACACCCTGGCCAGGATGGTCGAGGAGGCGCGGGACGACCCCGACCCGTTCGAGGCCGGCATGCGCTTCTGGCACCTGGTCACCGACGAGGCGCTGGTCTACGGGCCGCTCTTCTTCGAGCTGTCCAGCCACGCCATGCTCGGCCTCCCCCATGCCGTGGACCTGCGCGAGCGCCTGGTCACGACCTGGCTCGACGCGCTGGTCGAGATGTGGGGCGTGCGCGGCGTACCGAAGCGCGCAGCCCGGCTCCAGGCGCGGCTCGACCTCGCCGTCGCCCGCGGCCTGCTGCACGACCTGCTGCTCACCGGCGACCGTCGAGCCGTCGACGCGGCGATGCGCTCGTACGCGCGTACGGCGGTCGACGCCCTCGTCGGCACGCCCTGAAGCCGGTGCGGCGAGCTCACCCCGCGTGACAGCATCCGCCGGGTGCAGGTGTGGTGGGTCTACGGAGCATCCGGGGTCGGGAAGTCGGTCACCTCGTGGCGGCTGTTCCAGGGCCTCGGCGACGACGGCGCGGCCTGCGCCTACGTCGACATCGACCAACTGGGCATGTGCTACCCCGCGCTCGACGACGACCCGTGGCGCGACCGCCTCAAGGGGCGAGTCCTGGCCGGGATCGCCGGCAGCTACGCCGCCGCCGGCTGCGAGCGCCTCGTCGTCTCGGGCGTCCTCGACCCCGACCTGATCGGCTGGTACGCCGACCGGATGGCGCCGTACGACCTCGTGATGTGCCGGCTGACGGTCGACGACGCCGAGCTGACCCGGCGGCTGGAGGCACGTGGGGTCGACGCCGAGTGGGTGGCCGACGCGCTCGAGGAGGCGCACGACCTCGCTGCCGCAGGGCTGCTGGACCGGGTCGTCGACACCGGCTCTGCGGCCGTGCCCGAGGTGGCGGCCGCCGTCCGGTCGGCGCTCTCCGAGGCCGCCCCTGCCGACGGGACCGGCGAGCCCGACGACCCGCCGACCCTCCCCGACCAAGTGACGCGGGCACTGTGGGTCACCGGCCCCACTGCGGTCGGCAAGTCCACCGTCGGCTTCGGGATCTTCCTGGCCCTCCGCGACGAGACCACCGCGGCCTACCTCGACCTCGAGCAGCTCGGCTTCAGCCGCGGCATCGACGCCGACGTGCGGATCGCCAACGCCGCGACCGCCTGGCGCTGCTTCCGGGCGGGCGGGGCGCAGCGACTGGTCGTGACCGGGCCGCTCCGCTCCGCAGCCGAGCGCGTGCAGCTCGAGCGGATGCTCGCCCCGACCCCGCTGCGAGTCGTGGGCCTGACCACATCCGAGGCGTCGTACGGCGAGCGGGTGGCGGCGCGCGGTCGCGGCGAGGCTCCCGAGCTGGCCGGCGACACCCTGGTCGGCGCCTCCGAAGAGCAGCTGGCCGCCGTGGCGCGGCGGGGCTGGGCCGAGCAGCGCGACACCGGCACTGCGCCGTGGGACGCGTCGTACGACACGACGGGGCGCAGCGCCGCCGAGGTCGGAGCCGAGGTGCTCGGCGACTGGTGAGTGGTCTCGACTCCGCTCGACCACCGAGACCTGGCCCGCCCGACCACCGAGACCTGGCCCGCTCGACCACCGAGACCTGGCCCGCCCGACCACCGAGACGCGACCCGCTGGGCGAGGCTAGGGAGCGGTCTCGAGCCGGAAGCCGACGCCGCGCACGGTGACGACCCGCTCACTCATGCCGGCGTCCTCGAGCTTGTGGCGCAGTCGGCCGATGGTGACGTCGAGGGTCTTGGTGGAGCCGTACCAGTTCTCCGCCCACACGTCGGCCATCAGCTGGGCCCGCGAGACCACCTTGTCGCGGTGGGCGACGAGCACGCTGAGCACGTCGAACTCCTTGCCGGTCAGCGGCACCTCGGCCGCACCGACGTAGACCCGATGGGCCTCCACGTCGACCCGCAGGCTGTGCCCGGGCGGTTCGGCAGCGGCCGCTGGAACGGCGCGCACGGTGGTCCGGCGCAGGATGGCGCGCAGCCGCGCCAGGAGCTCGGCGAGCCCGAACGGCTTGGCCAGGTAGTCGTCGGCGCCGGAGTCGAGACCGACCACGCGGTCCAGCTCGAGCGAGCGGCCGGTCACGATCAGGACGGCACCGTCGTACCCGTTGTCGCGCAGCGCGCGGCACACGTCGAGACCGTCCATGTCGGGGAGCCCGAGGTCGAGGATCACGATGTCGTGGTCGCCGGCCGCCGCCAGCGCCTCCTGACCGGTGGTCACCTGGTCGACGAGGTAGCCCTCCCGCTCGAGAGTGTGCACCAGCGGAGAGGCGATCTCCTGCTCGTCCTCCACGACGAGCACACGGTGCGTCATGGGCGGAGCATAAGCGTCAGGCGGCCCGAACCTGTCGACCGTTCGGCCAGAGTCGCATGGTCGGAACGGAGCAGGAGGCCTCCCTCGTCGTGGGGGCGTGGTCCGCCCGCAGCGGGGACTGCGGGCGGTCCACAGGCTTGGCCGACCCCACCCCCCAGTCAGGTCGACAGCCACCGACGCCACGCAAGTTGGAGCTCGCCGGGCATCGGGCACGGCCACCGTACGTAGCCGAAGGCAACGACCGCGCCACCGACAGGGCACGGGATGGTAACGAAGGTGTACGGCGACCCCGGGTCCACCCACACGGGTGGTCGCCCGGGCCTCAGGCGTCCCACCTGACGCACGAGACCCCGCCTCGTCGAGCGAGGCGGGGTCCCGTGACGGGTGGTTCAGTGCAGCTCGAACGTCACTTGACGCCGAAGAAGAGGAACAGGTTGGTCGGAATGACGCCCGTCGTCTTCCCGGCCTTGACCTGCTTGAGCAGGTAGGCGGCCGACTTGTGCTGGTTGAGCTGGCGGTAGACCGACTTGTCGGTCACGCCGACGACCCGGACGTCCCACCACTCCGGCTTACCGTGGTTGCGGTCGGTGATGTAGTGCTGGTGTCCCGGGGTGGCGAAGTTCTTCAGCGCGGCGGTGAGCTGCGCGTCGGTCAACGTCGGGTAGAGCGGCTTGAGGGCCGGCTCGAGCCGGGACAGGTCGATCGTGCCGGGGTGGTCGACGCAGACGAGGCCGCTGGGGCACTCCATGTTCATGGCCGGCACGGTGAAGCCCAGCGGAACGGTGATGTACAGCGGGTCGTGCTGCTTGGACGGTGCGTGCTTCCACTTCGTGCCGGCCTCGCACTTGCTGCTCGCCGCCGAGGCGATGTGGCGGTCGCAGAAGAAGCCCTTGGTGTACGTGAACTCGGTCTTGTGGCCCTTGAAGAAGGCCTTCGTCAGACCGAACTCGTCGATGCCACGCCCCGCGCTCATGGCGTTGCTGGCGGTCTTGGACGACGTGTTCGCCGCAACGGCGACGCCGATCCCGGTGGCCAGGAGGATGGCCGCGAAGAGCGCGACGATCCGGGTACGGCCTGAACCGATGAACCTCATGTGTGGAGCTCCCTTCCGGTGCAGCCCGATTGCCGACACCGGTGGGAGTTCGACGCCCTCGTCACATCGGATGGGTCGGGTCGAGCAGCGATCCGGTCAGGCCGTGAAGAGGTCGCCGAGCTCGCTCACCCGGGCCAGCACCTCGTCGTACCGGAACTGCTCGAGGCCGAGCGGGTCCTCGGCGCCCACCTCGACCTCGTCCCAGCTCACCGGCGTGGCCACGGTGGGGCGCTCGAGCCCGCGCAGGGAGTACGGCGAGAGGGTGGTCTTGGAGCCGGCGTTCTGCGACCAGTCGAGGAAGATCTTGCCGGTCCGCTTGGCCTTGGTCATGGTCGCGGTGACCAGCTTCGGATGGGCCGCCTGGAGCTCCTCGGCCAGCTCCTTGGCCATCGCGCTGACGTCGTCGGAGTCCCGGCGCCGCGGCAGGTGGGCGTAGAGGTGCATCCCCTTGCTGCCGCTGGTGACCGGCCGCGCGTCGAGCTTGCGCTCGGCCAGCCTCTCGCGGACCAGCAGGGCGACCCGGCAGCACTCGTGCAGCCCGGCGCCCTCCCCCGGGTCGAGGTCGATCACCAGCCGGTCCGCGCCGCGCGGCTTGCCCTGCTTGGTCACCGTCCACTGGTGCACGTGGAGCTCCAGCGCGGCCAGGTTGGCCGCCCAGGTCAGGGTCGCGAGGTCGTCGATGATCGGGAAGACCAGCCGGTCGCCGTGCCGGCTGTCGCCACGGGACCCGGTGGTCGGCACGTCCGCGGTGCGCACCCAGGCGGGGGTGCCGGCCGGCGCGTTCTTCTCGAAGAAGCGGGCCTGCTCGACCCCGTGCGGCCAGCGCACCCGGGTCACCGGGCGGTCCTTCAGCAGCGGCAGCAGCACCGGAGCGATCTGTGCGTAGTAGTTGAGCACCTCGCCCTTGGTGGTGCCGGTGCGCGGGTAGAGCACCTTGTCGAGGTTGGAGATCTTCAGGGTGCGGCCGTCGACCTCGACCCGGAGCTCCTCCCCCTGCGGCGTCATCGTCCGACCGCCATCACGGGGTGCTCGGCCGGGTCGAGGCGCCACATCAGGCGGCGCAGGAACCTCCGCGGAGCGCTCACGCAGCCGGCCGTCGCGCCCGGTCCGTTGACGTGCAGGAAGATCCCGGCGCCGCGGTGGCGGACCTGGTCGTGGTTGTACGACGTCACCACGGAGTACTCGTACTGCTGGGGGAAGTCGGTGAGCCGTTCGGAGGAGTTGGTGTCGCCGGCCGGGATCCACCAGCGGAAGCCGCCCTGCGCCCTGGTGCGGTAGCGGTTGTAGAACGGCGACCGGTTGTCCTCGACCCAGTAGTCGCCGCGCTGGATCCGGCGGTAGGGCAGGTCCCAGCCCGCAGGGCGCGGATGGCGGCCGAACGCCGAGATCAGCCGGACCGTCCCGAGCGGGGTGGTGCCGGTGCCCTGCACCCGCGTGGTGGCACCGACCAGGCCGCCGTACCCGATCCGGCCGTCGCGGACGTCGTACACCCGGGTCCAGGCGTCGTGGCGCAGGACCCAGTAGCCCACCCGGGCGTGGTAGCCGCGGGTGCGGTCGACCGTGACCACTTGGCGCGTGTGCGTCCCCAGCACGACCCGGACACCGCCCAGGCTCACCCGGTCGGCCGCGGCGGACGGCGCGGCGGGCGCGGTCACGGCGGCAGCGACCAGCGCCGCGGTGACGACGGTCTTCCTCACGACAGGTCCTCCGGGGTCAGGTCGGGGCGGGTGCCGACGTACGACGGCTGGCGGAGCCGACCCTGCGCGGACGGCCCGAGCGACTCGATCTCGACGACGAGCACCGGCTCCACCCACGTCGTACCCAGCGAGTCGGGTCGGGGCACGTCGTCGACGAACGGCTTCGTCTCACGGCCCAGCCCGCCCAGCACCTCGCGGAGCAGCGCGGCCTTCCTGCCGGCGATGCCGCTCCCGACCCGGCCGCGGTAGAGCAGCCCGGCCGACGTGGGCTCCCCCACCAGCACCGCGCCGAGACGGTCGAGCGAGTCGGTCTCACGACGCCAGCCGCCCACGACGTAGGAGTCGCGCCGGCGATGGGCGAACTTCAGCCAGTCCTTGCTGCGCTGACCGGGCCGGTAGCGGCTGGTGACCCGCTTGCTGACGATGCCCTCGAGACCCTGCTGGAGGGTGGCGTCGAACAGCATCGGCCCGTCGTCGTACGCCGGCGGGGTCTGCCAACGGTCGTCGTTGAGGTCCAGCCCCGCCAGCGCCTCGCGACGGACCGCGAGCGGCTCGTCCATCAGGTCGCGGCCGTCGAGGCGGAGGAGGTCGAAGACCAGCAGCGTGACCGGGATCCGCTCGGCGAGGCGCTGAGCGCGGTCGGCCCGGCTCACGTGCATCCGCTCCGCGAGGGCCGCGAAGCTGGGGGCGCCGTCGGCGAACGCCACCACCTCCCCGTCGAGCAGGGCGTCGTCGGCCGGCAGCGCCGCGAGCTCCGGGAAGGCCACGGTCGCGTCGTTCTCGTTGCGGCTGGCCAGCCGGGCCGCGCCACGTCGTACGTCGACCAGGACCCGCATGCCGTCCCACTTCACCTCGTGCTGCCAGTCGGCGCCGGTCGGCACGTGGGTGCCCCGGGTGGCCAGCATCGGACGCATGGAGCCATCTTCGCAGCGAGGTGGTCCCGGCTCCGCTCGACCGTCGGAGGGTCGCGGTGTCGGTGGCGGGTGCTGGACTGGTCCCATGAGCGACCACGCGACCACGATCAAGCGGTTCTGGGAGACCACGGAGGCTCGCGACTGGGTGGGCCTCGCCGAGGTGCTGGCTCCGGGGATGGTCTACGAGATGGCGCAGACCCGCGAGCGGATCCGGGGGCGCGAGGCGTTCCTGAGCTTCTTCGACGCCTACCCCGGCGACTGGCACCTCACCCTGAGACGGGTCGTCGCGGACGACGCCGGGGCCGCCTCGATGCTCGACTTCACCGTCGGCGAGGAGCAGATGGTCGGCATCAGCTTCTTCTCCTTCGACGACGACGGCCTGATCTCGCGCGTCGAGGACATCTGGCCCGAGCCCTACGAACCGCCCCCGGGGCGCGAGCACCTCACCGAGAGGTACTGACGCCCCGGCCCGGGATGGTCAGTCGCTCACGACTCGACGGTGGCGCTCAGTGCCGCCGTGCCCGGGTCCGTGCCTCCCATGTCGAGGCGGAACGGCGGGTACTCGTCGGTCATCAGCCCGGCGTACGCCCAGACCCGCAGCACCCAGCGGTTGAGGCCGAGCACGAGGTCGAAGACGCCACGCGGGTAGCGCCCGGTGAAGAGCAGGCCGATCGCGGCGATCAGCACCAGCACGCCGATCAGGCCGCCGCCTCCGGCGGAGCTGGCACCCGTGGTGTCGGCAGCCGCCCAGCCGCCGCCAAGGAACAGGCCGAGCACCAGGTAGTGCGGAATCGCGAGCAGCCACCACTTGACCAGGACCAGTCCACGGGAGAGGTGCTCGGGGTAGGCGACCTCGAGGTGGGCCGGGTAGTCGGGCTTGTCCTCGAGGCTGAACGGCGGGTACTGGTCGGTGCCCAGTGCGCCGCAGGCGTAGTAGGTCACCCGCCAGGTCCAGCGCAGGACCCCGACGTTGAAGTCGAAGATGCTGCGCGGGTAGCTGCCGGTGAACAGGATCGCGACGAACGCGAAGAAGCTCATCAGGACGAAGCCCAGCCAGAGGAAGACCAGGACGACGAAGTGCGGGATCGCCAGGATCCACTTGACCAGCCACAGCCACCTGCTCAGGTGCCCGTCGAGGGCGGCGTCCACGCGAACGGGGTACGCATGAGTGCTCATGATGTCCTTCCTTTCCGACAGCTCCAGCCTCGTCCGACGGAGGTCGGGGGGCCAGAGTCGGACGTCACGTTCGCTAGGGTCCGAGCGTCAGGAGGGAGGAGACATGGCACGACGCCACGTCGCGTTCTTCCGCAACCTCAACCACGGTCAGCGCGGCAGCCCGACCCGCGACCAGCTCCTGGAGGCGTTCGCCGCCGCGCACGCCACCGAGGTGACGCCGTTCCAGAGCAACGGGACGGTGATCTTCCGGGCCGCGGAGCCGACCCGCGTGGTCGACTTGGCGCGGGCGTCGCTCGGCGTGAGCGCGGGCTGGTCGGACATCGCGCCGGTACGCCGCGCGAGCTGGGTGCGCGACCTGGTCGACCACGTGGGCGAGGTCGCGGACAACGCCGAGATCTCGTTCTACGACGACCATCGCGACTTTCCCGAGCCACTCCCCTGGCGGCCCGAGGGCGGTCGGGTGACCGTGGTCCAGGCCGACCGCCTGCATGCGGTGTCGACCAACGACGAGCCGCGTACGTCGTACGCCACGCCCACGCTGGAGGCGCTGCTCGGCATCGGCGTCACCTCACGCGGGCTCGCGACGATGCAGAAGCTGGCCGAGCGCTTGCGCTGAGTGCTGCGCCGGGTGGTCACCCTTGCGGCGCGTGCGTTCGGCGCCCTCCTGGTCGATACTGGACGGCAGTCGTCGAGTTCACGGAGGTATGAGATGCGTGCGATCTGGAAGGGCGCGGTGTCGTTCGGGCTGGTCAGCGTGCCGGTGAAGCTGTACGCCGCGACCGAGTCGCACGACGTGTCGTTCCGGCAGGTGCATGCCACCGACGGTGGCCGGATCAAGTACCAGCGCGTCTGCGCGATCGACGGCGAGGAGGTCGACTACGCCGACATCGCCAAGGGGTACGAGACCGAGGACGGCGAGGTGGTGATCCTCACCGACGACGACATGGCCTCGCTGCCCTCGGAGTCGTCGCGCGAGATCGCGGTGGAGAAGTTCGTGCCCAGCGACCAGATCGACCCGATGCTGTTCGAGAAGTCCTACTACCTCGAGCCGGAGAAGACCGGCGCCAAGCCCTACGCCCTGCTCCGGCAGGCCCTGCTCGACGCCGACCGGATGGCCGTGGTGACGGTGGCGCTGCGCCAGCGCACCTCGGTGGGAGTGCTGCGGGTCAAGGACGACGTGATCGTGATGCAGACGATGATGTGGCCCGACGAGGTCCGCGTTCCCGACTTCAGCGTCGAGACCGGCGAGGTGAAGCCGGCCGAGGTGAAGATGGCCAACATGCTGGTCGAGACCCTGGCCGGCGACTTCGACGCCAGCGAGTTCGAGGACGACTACGCAGGGGCCGTCGAGGCGATGGTCAAGGCCAAGATCGAGGGCGGCGAGGTCAAGCGGACCCCGACGTCGACCAAGTCCTCCGGCGAGGTGGTCGACCTGCTGGCCGCGCTCCAGCGTTCGGTCGACGCCGCCAAGACGGCGCGCGGCGAGTCGACCGCCGACGACAAGGACGAGAAGAAGCCCGCCAAGAAGGCCGCCGCGAAGAAGACAGCGAAGAAGGCGCCCGCCAAGAAGGCCGCCAAGAAGGCCAGCTGAGATCGCTCCCCGCCCCAGCCCACCGAATCCGGCCACATCGACGCGTTCGTGACGTTACGGTGGCGAGCCGAACCCGTCCCTGACCCACGGAGCCGGCGTGACCATCTTGTGCTACCACTCCGTCGATCCGGCGTGGGAGTCGCCCTTGGCGATGAGGCCCGGCGAGTTCGCTGACCACGCCGCCTGGTTGGCACGACACCGCGCCGTCGTGCCACTGAGCGAGGCCGTGTCACGGCTGGACCGTCGCGGGCGCCTGCCCCGCGGCGTCGCGGCCCTGACCTTCGACGACGGCTTCAGCGGGGTCCTCGAGCACGCCCTCCCCGAGCTGCGCCGCCACGGCCTCCCGGCGACGGTGTTCCTCGTCGCGCAGACCCTGACCGAGGACGGCCTCGACGCCGGGTGGGTGCGTACGCCCCCGCCGTGGCCGCTCACGACGCTGAGCGTCGACGAGGTGCTCCACCTGCGCGACCTCGGTGTCGACCTGCAGTCGCACAGCTGGGCACACCACGACCTGCCGGACCTCGACGAGACCGCCTGCGAGCGCGACCTGCGCGAGAGCCGGGAGTTCCTCGAGGACCTTCTCCACGCCCCGGTGCCCTACCTCGCCTACCCGCGCGGGCTGCACGACGCGCAGGTGCGCCGCGCCGCCCTCCGGGCCGGCTACAGCCACGGCTTCGCGCTGCCGGAGGGCCCCGAGAAGGTCGACGCCTACGCGATCCCGCGGGTCGGCCTCTACCGGGGCAACAGCACCCGCACCCTGGCTGTGAAGGCCCACCGGCGCTACCTCGACGTACGTCACTCGCGCCTGCTGCGCCGGGGTCGCTGACCGGCCGGCCGGCGTCTGATCGACACCGGTCGACGGCGTCGGTACACAACATTGGGGAAAGCCCGCCGCAATCGACGTCTCGATGTTTCAGGGCTCTTATCCTGCCCGGAATCAGTCAATCTTCGGGGGACCCCATGGCTCGGACTCGTCGGCTCGCATTCCTGTCCACCGCTGCGGCCTCGGTCGCGATCGTGTTCGGCTTCGCAGCACCCGCTCACGCCGCTTACCAGACCACTCCCCTCACCCTGCCCTGGCACCCGGCCGGTCCGGTGCACAGCAGTGTCTCCCGCGACGGGGTGGTGTACCTCGGAGGGAAGCTCGACGGGATCGGCGGCATCGCCGCGCTGGATGCCGCCACGGGCAACCTGCTCTGGCAGGTCCCCGCCAACAGCGACGTCCGCGCGCTCGCGCTCTCCGACGACGGCACCCGGCTGTACGCCGGCGGGAGCTTCACCACCGTCGACGGGCAGGCCAGCACGCACGTGGCCGCACTCGACCTCCCCGGCCACACCGTGGTCGCCGGCTGGAAGGGACGGGCTGCCGGCATGGTCCGCGACCTGGTCGTCAGCGGCAACACCCTGTACCTGGCCGGCAAGATCACCACGGTCGACGGGGTGGCCCAGCGGGGGATGGGAGCCGTGGACGCGACCACCGGCCTGCGCGATGCCAGCTTCGCCTTCTCCGCGGACAACGACGTGCTGGCGCTGGCGCTGACCGGCAGCCGACTGGTGATCAGCGGGTCGTTCACCCAGGTCAACGGCACGCCGCGCGCCTCGCTGGCCTCCATCGACCTGTCGACCGACACGCTGACCGGATGGGCGCCTTCCCGGTTGTGCTCGGACTGCACCCAGTACTGGGACGTCCAGACCGACGGGACCAATGCCTACGTCGCGACCTCAGGCAACGCCGGCGGTGCCTTCAACCTGACCACCGGCCAGCAGCCCTGGCGCATCATCCGCGGTGACGGGGACTTCCAGTCGGTCTGGCTCCCCGGTGACGGGAAGGTCTACTACGGCGGGCACTTCGGGCAGGAGATCTGGAGCGGTGCCGCGAAGGTGAACGTCATCACCGCCAGCGTGGTGGCGTCGGTGTTCATCGCCAACGGTCAGATCGACACCGCCTGGACCCCGAAGATCTACAAGACCTACCCGGGCTGCTGGACGTTCACCTCCACCGACGGGAAGCTGTGGGTCGGAGGGGACTTCGGAGGCGAGCAGGTCAACGGCGTGAACAACAAGAAGCCGTTCCTGGCTGCTTATCCGGTCGTCTGACCCCCATACGCACTATTGGGTAAACGCAGCGCGAGCCCGCCGGATCCGCGCTCGTTCGCCTTATGCTCCGGCAAGACGTTGGTCGATTCTGGGGGGACTCACCATGCGCGTGAATCGTCGGCTTGCCTATGTGGCAGCCACATCATCATTGGCCGTTATCGGCGCGCTCGGCTTCGCCGCGCCCGCCCAAGCGAGCTACACCAACGAACCGATGTCGCTGGGGTGGAACCCGGCCGGGCCGGTTCACAGCAGTGCCAGCCAGGGCGGCGTGGTGTACGTCGGCGGGAAGCTCGACGGAATCGGCGGCATCGCCGCACTGGACGCCGCCACCGGCAACCTGCTCTGGCAGCTCCCAGCGAACGGCGACGTCCGGGCGCTCACACTGTCGGCGGACGGGAGCAAGCTGTACGCGGGTGGCGGTTTCAGCACCGTCGACGGCGCCAGCCACAAGCACCTCGTGGTGATCTCGACCGTCGACCACACCATCGTCTCGCCCTGGAAGGGCACGGCTTCGGGGATGGTGCGCGACCTGGTGGTGAACGGCGACACGCTCTTCGTGGGTGGTGCCTTCGCCAAGCTGAACGGTGTCGCCAACAAGGGCATCGGCGCGGTGAACGCGACCACCGGCGTCCGGGACGCGACGTTCAACCATGTCGCGGACGGAGACGTCGAGGGGCTCGCCCTGACACCGACCTCGTTGCTGCTGGTCGGCACGTTCCTGCACATCGACGGCCAGCCCCGCTCCTCGCTCGCCTCGATCAACCTCGCGGACAACTCGCTCACGTCGTGGGCTCCGCGCCGGTTCTGCAACGGTTGCGACACCTACTGGGACGTGCAGACCGACGGCACCTGGGCCTACGTCGGCGCCTCCGGGTTCGGCGGCAACTTCGCAGCCTTCAACCTGGCGACCGGGCAGCAGCGCTGGCCCTACGTCCACGCGGACGGGGATGTCCAGTCGGTCTTCCTGGCCGGCGACGGGAACGCGTACCTCGGCGGCCACTTCGGGACGTCCATCTACAACGTCGCGAACTCCCGCAACCAGGTGGCGGTCACGGTCGTCGCGGCCGTCAACGTGTCCACCGGGCAGCCCGACCCGACGTTCACACCCAAGATCTTCAAGACCTACCCGGGATGCTGGACCTTCGCGGCGACCCCGGGTCTGCTGTGGGCCGGGGGCGACTTCACCGGAGAGCTGCAGAACACCAGGAACAACCACAAGCCCTATCTCGCCGCCTATCCCGGGATCTGACCGCCCGGCTCAGGCCAGGAGGGGTCCGAGGGCGCTGAACCGCTTCAGCTCCGGGAAGAGTGAGAGCAGGTGGAGCTCGCGCCGCGTCTGTCGTAGCACGCCCAGGGACACCACGGCCGACACCAGCAGGGCGACCACGAAGCCCGGGTCCAGCACGACCTTGACGACGACCAGCACGGCCAGGCCCGCCGCGACCACGAGATAGGGGCGGATCCAGCGCCTGGCCTGGTCGCCCCAGCCGATCACCCGGATCAGGACGATCTCGTTGACGACGTTCTGGATCGCCATGGTGGCGCCGGCGCCGACCGCGGCGCCGGCCGCGCCGTACTTCGGGCTCAGGGCGAACGCCAGACCGATGCTGAGAGCGCTGACGCCGATGTTGGAGTACACCAGGAACTTCAGCTTCCCGTAGACCTGCAGCACGTAGATGTTGAAGCCCAGCGCGATGCTCACGTAGTAGCCGATGGACAGCGCCAACAGCACGGTGGAGGCATCGGCATAGCGCTGACCGAACAGCGTGACGGTCGTGACATGGGCGAACACCGTGGTCATCACCATGATCGGGAACGTCGTGACCGCCTGGAAGTGCGAGCTGTGCCAGTAGGTCTCACGGACGCCGTCGTGGTCGCCGCGGGTGTGCAGCCGCGCGGTCATCGGCAGGAACATCGTCACGAAGGTCTGGTAGACGATCTGGTTGAGCCTGGCCGCGGGCAGCACCGAGCGGAAGTTCGCCACGGCCACGCCGCCGCGGTAGTGACCGAGGATGATCACGCTGCCGGTGTTGGTGACCAGGTAGGCCAGCTCCTGGGTCATGGTCGGCACCGAGAACGAGAACACCTCTCGGAACGGGAAGACGATCCCGTCCGCCTTGCGGGGCAGCGGAGCGCCGCGGTCGCGCATCACGCCGAAGAACAACCAGACGTAGATGCCGATCCCGAAGGCACTGCTCAGCACGTACCCGAGCGCCAGCTCCTCGACCGATCCGTTGGTCATCGCGATGAAGATCACGACGCTGAGCTGCAGCGCCGGAGTCAGCACGTACTTGCGGATGAAGATCGCGGTCGGCCTGGAGAACACCGCGAAGACGGAGATGAAGACCTGGTCGAGTGCGTTGAGGGGAGCCAGGAACATCAGGATGAGCAGGACGCCGGTGAGATCGGGGTTGTCGAAGTTCCCACCGATCAGCGGTGCCAGGCCGGCGGCCATCGCTCCGAGGAGGACCACCGAGGTGACCGCGATCGCGCCGAAGGCCATCAGGATGGCGCCCCACATCCGGGCGTAGTCCTTCTCCTCCTCGTACTTCGCCAGGAACCGGCTCAGCAGCCGACCCTGGCCGAGGCTGAGCAGGATCCGGAGAGCCGCCGTGAGCGTGAACGCGTACGCGAAGGCGCCGAAGTCGGACTTGCTCAGCGCCCGGACGATGACGACCTGGGTGAGGACGGTGAAGAACAAGGAGAGCAGACGCCCCACCAGCAACAGCGACGAGCCGCGGACGTTCCGCCTGTTCAGCCGTTCGGCGTCGCTGTCGCCGCTCTCTGCCTTGCTGTCCGACATTCTGCCCCCGTCGCCTGTGCCGGGGTTCACGATAGGCGACCGCCGGGCGGGAGCGCGGCGCATCCGACCAAGTCCGGCTCAGGTCCTCCAGGAGTAGCCGTAGCGGCGCAGCAGCGGCCAGGTGCTCGTCGCGACGAGCAGGCGGTCGCGCCGGCTCATGGCCGTCTTCCACTCCTCGTCGACCCGGATCCGCACCGACCCCAACGTGAACCTGCTCGGGTTCCCGGCCACGATGTGGTTGGGCCCCAGGAGCACGGTGCTGGTGTCCTCGAACGGCGGTCGGCCGGCAACGCCCATCATCGTCAGCAACCGGTCCATCGACTCGACCGGATGCGCGCAGAAGTCCTCGTACCGCAACCGCAGCCAGTGCTGCGAGGGAAGGCGGCGGTGCAGGGCCTCGGTCCCCAGAGCGCTGGCCAGCCAGCGACGGACGGTCGAGGGCAGTCGTCGCGTCCCCATGGTGCGCGTCTCGTCGCCCACCGAGAAGCTCTTGGCGCGACGCCAGGAGTGCGCCACGGCACGAGGATCCCGCACGACATGCAGCACGAAGTGGTCGACCCCGGGGATCCCGGCCATCACCGCCGCATCCACCGGTCGCTTCGAGGTGTCGATGACGACGCCGGCGCCGGTCAGCTCGGCGAAGGTGAGCACCGCGACCCCGGTCACGTGCCGGACCAGGCGAAGCGCGTCCCACGTCTCCTCACCCCCGGCAGCGCTGCGCAGCACGCGCAGCCGGTTTCGTGTCTCGCCGAGCTCCTGCTGGGCCGCCACGATGTCTGCCACGGTCGGCGGTACGCCGTCCGGACCAGGGGTCGTGAGACACCGTTCGATCACACGCGACCACACCGCGCACTCCGTCGGCTTCTGGCCGCATCCGCACGGCCTCTCGTCGATCACCCCCCGCTGCCACAGCCAACGGATCTCTCCCGCTCCTGCGCATCCCGGGACCTCGCCCAGGATGCTCGCGAGCACGGTCGTGCCGCTGCGGCCGGCTCCCACGACCGACAAGACGGTGACCTGATCTCCCGATGTCGCCACGCTGCCCCCTCGAAACTCTGCGCGCCCGGCCGTTCCGGTCAGCTGACGCCCTCGCCGGTCGCCCAGCTGACACCTATCATGACGGTGTGGGCGATGGCCGGGGGACGATACAGCCGCGTGCCGTCAGCGAGCCTGCCGGGCACGCTGCTCCGCACGTGGGTCGGCGCCGGACTCTGGTCTGGGTGCTGTCGGCACTCGCGCTCGTCATCGCCGTGGTGCTGGTCTGGGTTCGCCCCTTCGGCGGTGGTGGAGACCGGCATCCGACCGGCTCCGTCTCGCCACCCTCGACCTCCCGCGGGGCACCTCTGGACTCCCGGGGTCGCCCCTACCGACCGTTCCATGACCGGTCCTGGTGGAACACACCGGTGCCGGTCAACGCACCCAGCAACCCGGCGGGCGCGCAGATCCTCGACTACCTCCGCACGGCTCCGGAGAGCGGGCAGGGCTGCCTGCGCCTCGCCGGCGCCCAGCGCAACAAGTGGGGCCAACCCGCCTACTGGGCCCACCGAGGCGACCCCCAGTACTCCGTCCAGGGCCTGCCGGCCGGCTCCCCGCCCGAGCTCAAGCACCTCCGGATCCCCGAGGGTGCGCGAAGCGCCGACAACTCCGACGGGACCATGTCGGTCTACGACATGGCCCGTGGCTACGTCGTGCTGATGACGGACGCCCACTACGACGCCGCCACCGACACCTGGTCCGCCTCGGGCGCCACCGTGACCTACCTGGACTCCAACGGACTCATCGACACCACGGGCAAGTCCGACAACCCGCGCAACGCCGGAACCCACCGCGGGAACAACGGCGCCACGTCGTACGTCCGCTACGACATGGTCAAGGCCGGTGACGTGCGCAACGTCCTCAAGATCGCCTCCGGCCCGGCGCTGGCGAACCGAGCCGTCTTCCCGATGACCGGGTCCGACGGCACGGTCACCGACCCGAGCGTCGGAGCCCCGCCCGAGGGACTCAGACTTCGCCTCAACCCCTCCCTTGACCTCCACCAGCTCGGCCTGCACCCGCAGGCACTGGTGATCGCCGAGGCGCTCCAGAAGTACGGCGTCTACCTCGGGGACTCCGGCGGAACCACCGCCCTCAAGCTCGAGGACACCCGAGCCGAGGGCCAGGGCCAGCTCTGGACCGTCACCGCCGACGACCTGTGCATGCTGCCGTTCACGTCCCAGTTCTGGGACGTCCTGCCGGAAGGGTACGACCCGAGTGCGCACTGACACGGTCCCCGACTTCCTCTACATCGGCACCAGCAAGGCCGGTTCGACGTGGCTCTTCAACGCCCTGGCGGTCTGCCCTGACGTGTGGCTGGCGTCCAACAAGGGGCTCTACTTCTTCGACGCGCACTACGAGCGGGGCGTGGACTGGTACCGCCAGCAGTTCCAGGACGCCGAGGGGCGCGCCGTCGGCGAGTTCTCCCACTCCTACCTCTCCTCGCCCGAGGCCCCGCCGAGGATCGCGGCGTACTCCCCCTCGATGCGTCTGCTGGTGTGCCTGCGCGAGCCGGTCGACCGGGCCTTCTCCGACTACCTCGACCTGGTCAAGAACAACGGCTACACCGGATCCTTCACCGACGCCGTCGTGCAGCACCCGCGCCTGCTGGACCGCGGCCGGTACGCCACGCACCTCTCGCGCTACCTCGAGCACTTCCCCATGAGCCAGATCCACGTCGGTCTGTTCGACGACCTCAAGACCGGCGCGCAGGCCTACGCCGACGAGGTCTACGACTTCCTCGGGCTGGACCGGCTCATGCTCTCGGAGGGTGACCTCAAGGCGCGGATGCCCGCCGGACGCCCCCGCAACGCAGCCGTCGTGGGCCTGGCCAAGCGCGCCTCCAAGGGCGCCGCCTCCCTCGGCCTGCGTCGGTGGCGCTCGAGGATCAAGCGGTCGACGGTGGTCCGTTCGGCGCTCTACAAGCAGTACCGCGACGACAAGCCGCGCCTGGATCCGTCGGTCCGCGACGAGCTGCGCGCGGGCTTCGCCGACGAGGTGGCGCGACTCGACCACCTGCTCGGCCGGCCCGTGTCGCAGACGTGGGGGTATGACCCCGCCGAGGTCAGCTGACCGGTTCCAGCTCGGCCGCCCGCTCGCGGGACCTCTCCATGTAGCTCGCACTGCGGTGGAGTGCCACCATGATGAAGGCCATCCAGTAGAACTTGTAGCCGAGGTTCGACAGGAAGAGCGACGCCTGATACGTGCCGAGCAGCGCTGCCAGCGGCGGCCCCCGGACCGAACGGGGCAACCGACCCGCCTCGAAGATCGTCAGCCCGAGGACGGCGAAGAACAGCAGCAGGCCGGGGACGCCGAGCTCGATGGCCACCAGCAGGATCACGTTGTGCGGCTGGTAGGAGCCGCCGCTCCCGGCGAGCACGTCCGCTCCGGGCACCGTCGGCTGCGTGAGTGCGTAGACGATCGGGAACGTGTCCCAGCCCGACCCGACCGTGCAGTACTCGGGGCAGGCAGCGAGACCGACCTTCCAGATGCTGGTCCGGCCGGAGGTCGACGTGGTCGACACGTTCCGCTCGGCCAGACCGAAGGGGTGCAGGAAGAACGCGATCAACCCGGCAGCGATGGCGGTGACCAGGTAGGTGGCCAGGGTCCGGCGTCCCCACGGCGCGACCGCGATCAGCACCAGCAGGCAGAGCACCGCGGACAACATGCCTCCGCGCGAGCCGGTCATCACGATGCCGAGGAACATCAGGAAGGCGAATCCGGCGTGCAGGCGCCGCGTGCTGGCCCGCGGCGCGGTGACCGACCGCTGCAGACAGATGCACAGCGGCAGCAGGAAGGCGACGGCGTTGTTGTTGGGGCCGAGCAGGTCGTTGCCGAAGCGGCTCGTGGGGCTCGGGGGGAGCCCCGGCGTGTCGTTGGGGAAGCCTCCGAGGAGGGTGAACTGCACCATGCCGTAGGCCACCGCGGCGAGGCCACCGACGATCAGTCCCTGCTCGACCCGGCGCAGGATGTCACGGTCGATCGGGCTCATCGAGACCAGGACGTAGATGGCGATCAGGCTGCCGATCTCCAGGATCCCGTTCGCGGTCAGGCCGGGATCGAGGCTCCACAGGGTCGTGCTCGAGGCGACCGCGAGGAAGCCCAGCCAGAGGAACACCGTTCCCGACAGGGGCGCGGGCTGCCGCTGACTGACCGCGAGGCGGAGCACGAGCCCGATCAGCACCAGGAGCCCGAGGATCGAGGAGAGCGAGCCGAACCGCGAGTGGCCGACCGCGAGCAGGCTCCCGAACGGGATGGATGCGGCGAAGGCGGGCAACGCCACGGACAGCGGCTTTCGCAGGCACGTCAGGACGACGAGGAACGCGATCGGAGCCAGGATGACGAGCATCAGGAGGGACATGCAGCCACCTCCCGACGCCGTGGAACCGCCGCTGTCAGCACGGCGTCGGCGCCCAGGACGCGTGCTAGCCTGACGCTCCTTCCCCGGGCGGCGGATGCCCCCGGACCGAGCAGGCGGCGGGGGCACGGTTGGAGAACGAGCGTCTCGTACAGACTCTCGAGCAGCGCATCGCCCCGCACATCGACACCTGGTTCCCCGAGCAGCCACACTCCGGGCTCGAGGTCCGCGTCTTCGCGGATCGACCCTCCTGTGTCCTGCTCACCGTCCATCTCGACGGGGCCGAGGGGCCGGTGGCGCTGGCCAAGGCCCGTCGCGACTCCCCCGGAGGTCCCGGTGCCGGAAGTCGCCCGCGGCTGCGGCGTGAGAAGGCGACCGCGGAGGAGCTCACCCTCCTCGAATGGGCCGGGCTGACGACGATCCAGGAAACCTGCGGCGACGTCGCCGGGGTGGGCGTCGTCCGTCCCCTGCTCCTGATGCCTGAGGCCGCGACCCTGGTCATGTCGTTCGTGAACGCTCCGACGTTGCGCAGCTCGGTGCTCGAGCTCAGCCGGCTGCGACCCGGCCGGAGCGGGCCGGGCGTCGCGGTCACCGGTTGCGGGCTCGCGGGGACCTGGCTGCGCCACTTCCAGGAGCGAGCCCCGGTCTCGGACCGCCCGATCCAGCAGGGCACCCGTGACGACGTGGTCGAGCGGCTGCGTGCCTACGGGGCCTACCTCGACTCGCCGAAGTGGGACGTGCTCGTCACGGAGGGCGTGAAGCTCGCCACCGAGGTCCTCCCCCGCGAGCTGCGACTGGCCGCGGGTCACGGCGACTTCGCACCGCGCAACATGCTGATGGGGGACGATCGACTGACCGTCATCGATCCCCTGCCGCGGTGGCGGGTCCCGGTGTACGACGACCTGTGCCGCTTCCTGGTCGGGCTCCGCCTGATCGGTGAGCAGGTCCACACCCACGGGTTGGCGTTCTCCTCCACGACCCTGGACCCGCTCGAGGAGGCCGCCATCGCGTCGTACCTCCCGCCGGAGGCCGACCGGGCCGGGCTGCGCGCCTACCAGCTGCTCATCCTGATGGACAAGTGGACCGCGATGATCGACGGCCCACGCCAAGGCGTGTCGGGAAGGCTGACCAGGCGGTCGGCGGCGCTGGCCGACCACCTGGTCCGCGGCGAGGCCGAGCGACTGCTCGGCCTCGCCCGAGCCGGTGCCTGACATCTCAGCCCTTGAGGACGAGTGGCTTCAGGCGCCCGCGCGTCCGGGTCCGGGTCACCATGACGACGCCCGTGGGGGCGCCGGTGTCGTAGCCCTCGGCCAGCAGGCGCAGCTTGCGGGTGCTGATCCCCTCCGGAGCCATCAGCAGCGTGTAGGACTGTTCCTCGGGAGCGCTGACCCAGAGCTCCGCGTCGTCGAGTGCCTGCACCTTCGGAACGGGCGACGCCGTGGTTCCGTTGGGCCGCTTCTGTGGCCGCCTTCCGGTGCGGATCTTCCCGAAGACCTCGGTCATCGACGTGGCGAGCATCTGGGCCTGGGTGCTGTGCGGCGCTGCCACGTTGACGGCGGTGGCCGGAGTGCCCAGGAGTCGTCGGCAGAGCAGCCCGACACCGCGATCGGTGGACGCATCGGGAGGTCCGTGTCGTGGCAGGCTGACCCGCCCGATGACGGGCGAGCCGGTGACCTCCTGAACGGTCGACGCGTCGACCACCGGCCGTCGGAAGACCAACAACAGCCCGACCAGCGCAACCCCTCCGAGCAGCCCGGCCAGCAGCCCCAACGCCACCGACATCGAGCCGCCGGCGACCTTGGGCACCTTCTTGGCCAGGATGGCGTTGTGTTGCGTCGTGAAGGTCGTGACGGAGTCGGAGTACTTGTTCAGCTCGAACATCAGCGTGGCCGCGGCCGCGTTGGCGATGTCGATCGCCTGCTTGGCTGTCCGGGCGTGTGCCACGACGTCCAGCACCACGTTGTCCTGGGCCGCGATCAGCTGCACCTTCGACGGGATCACGTTGCCGTTGGCCTGGTTCAGCAGCCCGCGCACGGTCTCCTCGACCGCGCCGTTGTTGAACACCGACTCGGCGAAGCGCGGCAGTGGGGTGGTGTTGGGCAGCAGCAACGGCTTGCTCGGGCCCACCTGTGCGGTCGCGGTGTACTCAGCGGTACGGCGCGAGAGCAGGAAGGGAACCAGCACCCCGAGGAGCAGCACCATCGCGAGCACGAGCACCGCATAGCGCCGTAGTCCCCACATCAGGGTGGCCCATACGTCGGACCCGCGCTCCGCCCGACCTCCTGTCACGGCGCCAACAGTAGACGGCCAGCGGTCATCGGGCGGGCCGACCGCGAGCTCCTTGACCGTCACGGCGCCAACGCTCCGTAGGGAAGCACGGCGTCGAGGCCCGGACGGAACCCGTCGCACCGGGAGGTGTCGACGAACCCCGGATCCTGGGACACCGCGAGGTTGCCGTATCCGCGTTGCTGCTTCTGCACCATCTTCCTCACTTCCGGACGGAGAAGCTGTTCGGTGTTCACTGCGATGTTGCTGATCAACCGGACCCCACGCGTGCGCCCGCGCGGGAACCGGATCATGGCCGGCGCGCTGCCGCCACCGACGATGTTCTTGCTGATCTTGACGTGGTGGGGCCGACCGCGTACGTCGATTCCCAAGGCGCCCCCGTAGATCGTGTTCAGCCGGACCTGCACCCGGACCGGCGCCCCGGCACCCGAGCCGATCCGCACGTTGGGCTGGTCCTCGGAGTTGAACACGACGTTGCGCGCAACCGTCCCGGAGGCGCCCGACACCATCGACCCGAGAAAGAGGTTGGTGGATCCGGCGGGAGGCGAGGGGAGCCCGTGCAGGCAGTTGCCGACGAACCTGAACCCGAACGGCTCGCCGACGCCGAAGCCCGTGATCAACACGTTGGCCCTGCCCGTGGTGCCGCTGAACTCGCTGTTCTCCCACGTCCAGTGCTGACCTCCGATCACCTTGACCATGAAGGACGGCTGGGACCGGGCGTGCTGGTCGCCTGCGACGTCGAGGTTGTCGATCAGCCAGTACTCGGGACGGCGCAAGGACACCGAGCCGTCCAGGACGGGGTTCTCGCCCGGGTAGGAGAGAACGGTGATCGGGGCGGTCGAGGTTCCGTCGTGCAGCCGGACGTGGTCGATCTGCTCGTGGTAGGTACCCCCGCGCACGAAGAGCACCTGGCCCGCGTAGATCCGGCGCAGGGCATGGGTCAGGGTGCGCCACGGTCGGTCGATGCTGCCAGTGGCGTGGTTGTCGCCCGTGGGGCTCACGTAACGCACCAGAGACGGCTTGGTCGGCACGGGTGGTGGAGGAGGCGGGGTGACCGTCCGCGGCGCTCCGGCGTGCACCACATCCTGCCCATCGGAGCACGCGACCAGGGTCGGCACCAGGAGAGCCACGGCGGCGGCGGTGCGCACGAACCGACGGGTCATCTCCGCCTCCGGAGTGCGGTGCCGGCGACGTTGGCCAGGTCGGTGGCGAAGGGTTGGGGGTCGCGGGCCGACCAGATGGCATGCGTGCGAGGTCCGCGCAACGACGACAACCAGTCGCGCGCCGTGAGCTCGCCGCGCCGGATTCCGACCACGGCGGCCTGGACGTCGCGACGCACGTCCAGCCAGGTGGTGTCGAGGTACTGCTGGGTACGCCGGGTGGGCAGCGGCAGGCCCGCGGCGTCGCAGTAGGCGGTGTAGACCAGCTCGACGCCACCGCCCTCGGCGATCGCGGAACGCCCCGTCGGCCGACCGACGTTGGGCTCGATGATCATCATGGTGCCGGTGCGTGAGTCGCGCTTCATCTCGAGGTAGGCCAGACCCTGGTACGGCACGGAGCCGAAGACCCTCAGCGTCTCCTTGAGCACCTCGTCGTTGCGGCACTCCTCGCCCGAGGCGCTGGTGCCGACGTGCGGCGGCCACTGGCGCAGCTTGCGCGCCACGAAGGTGACCAGCGGAGCGCCGGTGGCGTCGAAGTAGGCATTGCAGGAGAAGAGGGCGTCCTCGGGCCCCTCGACCCACTCCTGGGCCAGCAGCACCGGGGCCCATCCTGCGACCCGGTCGTAGACATCGAGCAGCTCCTCGGGGCTACGCACCGGGATTCCCTTGGCGCTGGTGTGGGCCAGCCATTCCTCCGCCTTGACCGGTGGCTTCAGCAGGCTCGGCCAGGTGAGCACCTCGGCGGCCTTCTCGGCGTCGGCCCGGCTGCGCAGCACCTCGGTTCGCGGCGCCGCGAGGCCGTGGAGGTGGGCATGGTCGGCGAAGCGCACCTTGTCCATGAGCAGGTCGATGCCATCGTGGTCGCCGAGCGGCAGGCGGAACAGGTCGAGCAGCTCGTCGCGGTGCAAGGAGAGCGCCCAGACCGCGCCGTCGGTGCACGGCACGAGCACCGCACGATCCGGCCCGAGCCGCCGCGCCAGCCGGCGCAGGGTGTCGACCAGCGCTGGTCCGGACAGCCGCGACTCGACCACCTCGACGCAGGCGTTGGTACGCGCACCGAAGTGACGGCGGTCCGAGGCCACTCCGTACACGCGAACGCCCCGGTCTGCGAGGATCCGCGCGGTCTGGAGGCCGGTGATGTTGTCGAGCCCGACGACCACCGCTGCGGGGCCGTCCCCCCACGGTCGGCGCCGGGAGTCAGGCTTCTTCATCCGCCTCCTCCGCCTGGATCGTCTCCGTGGTGAGCACGAGGTCGAAGACGTGGTTGACGGACGCGATGGTCGGGTCGGCTGCAGCCGGCTTGCGCTCCTTGTCGAGGATCTCCAGGGTGTCCTCCATCGCCTTGACCGCGGCCCGCATCGGCTGGTTGGCCAGGATCACCATCGAGAAGCCCTTCGCGTGCAGCTCGTCGGCGGTGTAGTCGGGGAACAAGGTCGGCACGGCGACCAGCGGCTTGTCGATGCCGGTGGCATGCCAGGCGTCGAGGAAGTCGGTGATCTCGGTGAGCGTCTTGTCCTTACTGTGGATCAGGATCGCGTCCGCGCCGGCCTCTGCGTACGCGGTGGCGCGCTCCATGGCGGCGTCGACACCGTGTCCTGCGATCAGGGCCTCGACGCGCGCGATGACCACGAACAGCTCGGAGTCCCTGCCCTCCACCGCGGCCTTGAGCCGACGAGACTGCTCCTTGACCGGGATCAGCTCTCGCTTGGACTTGCCCTGGTAGAGGCTGTTGCGCTTGGGGAAGAGGTTGTCCTCGATGCAGACGGCCGCCACACCGGCGCGGTCGAACTCGACGGCGGTGCGCACGACGTTGCTGAACCCGCCGAAGCCGTTGTCGCAGTCGACGACCACCGGCAGCTCGGTGACACCCTCGATCGCACGGGTCACCGCAAGGGTCTCGCTCATGGTCACCAGGTTGAGGTCCGGAAGGCCGTAGGCCATGGCCGAGACGCCGAACCCGCTCACCCACACGGCGTCGAAGTCGTAGTTCCCGATCAGCCGGGCGCTCATCGCGTCGTGGGCGCCGACCGCCACTACCGGCTTGTCATCGGCCAGGCCGTTGCGAAGTCGCAGACGCTTGGCGTCAGCGCGGCTCAGGCTGGGTCGGTCAGAGTACGTGTTCGCCATCTCGGATCTCCTCGTCAAGTTTTGCGTTGTCATGGGCCCGCACCAGTTCGACGATGCGTTCACCGATCAGGCGCTGAGAATCCACCGCCATGGCCCCGATGTGCGGTGTGAGGACGACGTTGTCCATGTCGGCGAAGCGGGACCGGGTCCCCTCGCCTTCGATCTCGTGCACGTCGAGGGCTGCCCCCGCGACGGTGTCGGCGCGGTTCAGCGCCTCGAAGAGTGCTGCCTCGTCGACCACCCCGCCGCGCGCGACGTTGATCAGGAGCGATCCGGGCTTCATCCGGCTCAGCGCTTCGGAGCCGATCAGATGCCGGGTCGACTCGTCGAGCGGGGTGTGCAAGCAGAGGAAGTCTGCCGTGGTGAGCACCTCGTCGAAGTCGGTGAGCCGCACACCGCGCCCCAGCAGCTGCTGCGCGATGGTGTCGTTGGGGTTGGCCACGCAGCCGATGGCGCGCATCCCCCACGACGCACCCATCTGGCCGACCAGCGCGCCGATGTTGCCGGCTCCGACGATGCCGAGCGTCTTGCCGTGCAGCAGCGGACCCCCCAAGGACGGCTTCGGCCAGTGGCCGTCGCGCAGCGCACGGTCGGCCACCGTCACCTTGCGAGCCAGCGAGAGGAGGAGCGCGAAGGTGAACTCGGCGACCGGAGGCGCCGACATGCCGGGGATCTTGACCACCCGCAGCCCCTGGGCGCGCGCCTGGTCGAGGTCGATGTTGTCGAGACCCGCCCCAGCGCGGACCAGCAGCTCGAGACCGGGCGCAGCGGCGAGCACGTCCGCCGAGAGCATCACCCCGCTGCGGAGGACCACGACGTCCCGGTCGGCGATCGCCTCCTTGAGCGCCTCGCGTGTCGTCGAGGCCGGCTTGACCACGTCATGCGACTCCGAGAGGACCTCCACGGTCCCGGGGTCGATCGGGCTGGCCAACAGGATCTTCACGAGTTCTTCGCCTTCCATGATGATTCGATTGCGGCCGCGACCTCGGACACGGCGGCATCCAGCGGCCGGTCGACATCCACGACCACGAACTGAGGAACGAGCGGGGCCAGCTCCAGATACTGCTGACGGCGTCTTTCGAGCCACGCCACCGTGGCCTCGGGCTTGCGCGCATGGAGCACCTCGGCGGGTGCGTCCAGCATGATCACCAGCTCTGGCTTGGGGTAGACCCGCGCGAGCATCCAGCCGTGCAACCGCTCGGCTACTCCGCGGCGCCGTCCGGCATCGACGTCGGCGTGGTAGTAGTCGAGGTAGAAGTGCCGGTCGAAGACCACGATCCGTCCCCTGAGGCCGGCGGCGAGCGCCACCAGCTGACGCAGCCACTCCTCGGTCATCCAGACGCTCAGCCGCGCCGTGTTCCGCAACGCAGCCCCACGCCCCGGAGGCGCAGACGGCGCGTCGCCGACGTCACGCAGGCTGCTGGCCACCAGGTCCGGCCGGCCGCCCCGCGCCCGCTTCGCGGCCAGGAGCAGCCGTGTCGTGGGTAGCAGCAGCGTGCTCGCCTCGAGGTTGACTCCCATGTAGATCACCGTCACCGGTGCCGGAAGCGACG